>NZ_JBDSQX010000038.1:0-5314 GCF_039929605.1 Roseateles sp. | reverse complement strand
GCGTCGCGCAGCCAGCGCTCCAGCTTCTCGTCTTTCTCGGCGCCACGCTCGTCGCGCAGCGTGTCGGCGCGGCGGAACTCGGGGCCGGCGAGGGCCTTGAGCCAGCGCAGGTCGGCAGTCATGGTGGTCATCGCACCACCGTTTTCTGAACACAGCCACAGAGGCACAGAGACACAGAGGGAGCTTCATCCCGCCTCCTCTGTGCCTCTGTGCCTCTGTGGCTTTGTTTGGTTTTCACGTTAGACGTTCAGCCGCGCCAAGAAGGCCTGCCGCAGGCGCAGCAGCCACTGCGCCGCCAGCGGCGTGGCGCCCAGGTCGAAGCGCACCCACACCTTGTCGCCAAACACCGCGCTGGGCGACGGCCGGTCCAGCTGCAGCTCGATGTCGAACACGCGGCGCAGGCTGTGCTTGCCGCCTTCCTTGGCTGGGTCAACGCCAATCTCGCCGCCACCCGACGACCCGAGCGCCGCCGACACCAGCTCGAAGCCACCACCCGGCACCTCGCGGCGCACGCGCGCGTCGACCATCGCGTGCGGCGTCTGCATCAGCCGCACCTGCACCGACTGCACACGGTGCTTGACCATGTCCGCATCCTCCTGCGTGACGGCCACACGCACGCGGTCGGTCGGGCCGGCGACGAGATAGCCCAGCAGCTCACCGCGCTTGACGGCGCGACCGGTCAGCTCGGTGGGGGCGTCAGGCAGCCAGCGGCCGGCCGTGGCGGCCACCACGTCCAGCGCGGCAACACGGGCGAGCGCCTCGTCGTAACGGGACTGCCGCGCGGCCAGCTCGCTGCGCAGCGGAATGGCGCGGGCCGGCTCGGCCACTTCGGCGCGGCGCAGGTTGGCCTCGGTCTGCGCCAGCGCGGCGGCGGCCTGCGTCAGCTCGGCCTGCAGCGGCAGGTTGTCGATCTTCAGGAGGGGCGCACCGTGTGCCACCGCGCTGCCCGGCGCGGCCTGCACGGCGCTGATCTGACCTGGCGCCTCGGCCCGCACCAAGACCTCGTCTGGCAGCCAGATGACGCCCTGGTGCACCGAGTAGAACGGCAGCGGCACCAGGCCCAGAAAACCCAGCACACCGGCCAGCAGCAGCAGCGCGCGGCGCTTGGCGGGCCCGCGCCGGCGCGCCAGCGCGCCGCCTTCGTCGAGATGCTTCCACGCCTTCCAGACCGGCAGCACCAGCGCCTGCCAGCCCGCCAAGACGGCCATGACGGCGCCGATCAGCAGGTACTCGCTGGCGACGAACCAGATCAGACCGACGGTGATGAGCAGGCGGTAGACGGGCGCGATGGCACCGTAGAGAAACAGGATCCGGCGCTCGCCCTGGGACGCCAGCGGCGGCTCGGCGTCCTTGGCGCCGAAGAGGAATCGGTCGCTGAGGTAGACCCAGTAGCTCTGCGCGCGCTGCGCGAGGTTGGGCAGCTCCAGCAGGTCGGTGGCGATGAAGTAGCCGTCGTAGCGCATCAGCGGATTGCCGTTGACGAGCAGGGTGGACACACCGGCGATCAGGATGATGTTGTAGGCCACGGCCGTGATCAGCCCCGGCTCGGCAGCCAGCCACACGTAGACAGCCACGGCGCCCAGCGCCAGCTCGGCCAGGATGCCCGCCGCCGCCACTTGCGCCCGCGCCCACTTGGACGGGAAGCGGTAGGACGAGGTCGCGTCCACATAGGGCACGGGCGTGAAGATGATGAAGAGCAGGCCGATCTCGCGCACCGTGCCGCCACGCGCCTTCACGGCCAGGCCGTGCGCCCATTCGTGCACCGCCTTGACGGCCGGGTAGACGAACCACAGCAGCACGAGGTTGCTGGCCGACAGCACGCGGTCCGACAGGTTCTCGGTCAGCGCCTGCCAGTGCTGGGCACCCAGCACGGCGGCCGGCACGACAAGGGCCAGCCACAGCAGCGCGACCGGCAGGCTGAACAGCGCGCGCGCCAGGGCCGTCTGCTTGTCGAACCAGGCATCGGGGTGGAAGAGCGGCAGGCGCAGGCTCATCAGGTTGAGCCAGTTCTGCTTGAACTTGGCCTTGCGCTGGCGCTCGAAGCGCTCGAAGACCTCGCCGGCATCGGGCGACACCTGGGTCTGCAACAGGTCGTTGGAGTGCAGCGACGACACCAGCTGCACCAGCTCATGCTGCGAGATGCTGGCGCCGTCGTCGCTTGCCGAAGCGCAGGCGGCGTCCCAGACCTGGTCCAGCGTGCGGCGGCCGTCGCACAGCGACAGCACGCGCCAGACCTCGGGCGTCATGCGATGAAAGCGCTGGCTGACGGGGTCGGACAGCAGCACCCAGGAGCGGCCGCGCAGGCGGCGGTGCAGCGGCTCGACGCCGTCTCTGAGCCTAGGCCTGAGGTGGCGCAGGGCATGCCAATGTTCGGAGAGGAGGGCTTGCATGACGAGCCGCTAAATGCAACCACAGAGGCACAGAGGCCCGGAGAAATTCAAGGTCTGTTGCCTCTGTGCCTCTGTGCCTCTGTGATTGCATTTCCTCTTCACATAAAACCCAGTACTGCCAGAGCTTCAAACGCAGCCAGGCGACCGATTCGCGCGTCCAAATCGTCAGCAGGTTGGATGTGCCGACGACGACCTTGGCCACGCCCTGCATGCCCGGGCTGAGCGCCGGCGTCTCGCCCACCCACGCGGCCTCGGCGCGGAAGCCGTTGGCGCCATCCTGCACGCTGGCCGTCGCCGTCACGCGGCTCAGCTCGAAGGCGTGGCCGTCCTGCGGCTGGCCGGCCAGCCGCAGCACGCCGGGCTGGCCGACGCGCACGCGGGCGATGTCGCGCTCGGGCACATGCAGCACCACGCGATAGCCCTCGGAGGCGATCTCGAACATCTCCTTGCCCAACTCGGCCGGTGCGCCCACCTGCTGCACCCAGTCGCCGCTGACGACCAAGCCGGCGATGGGCGCGACGAGCTGAGCGCGCGCCAGCTTGGCCTCCACCAGCGCGAGCTGGCCCTCGGCGCCCTGCAGCTCGGCGCTGGCCAACGCGACGCTGGCGGCCTCGCGGTCGGCCATGGCCTGGCGCAGCTTGGCGGCGGCCTGGTCGCGGTCGCCGCGCAGCTTGGCCTGCTCCAGCTTCAGATCGCGCTCATCCAGGCGCAGCAAGACCTGGCCCTGCTGCACCCGATCGCCCGGCCGCACCAGGGCCTCGGCGATGAAGCCCTCGAAGGGAGCGGTGACGAGCTGGCGCGTGCGGCCTTCGATGACGGTGTGGGCCGTGACGCGGTCGTCCACGGGGATCAGCAGCAGCACGGCCAGCACGAGCACGGTTGCGGCGGCGCCGGCCTTCCAGGCCCAGTGGCCGGGGCCGCGCAGGCGCTTGCCCACGCGGCGCAGCGCGCGCCAGGCCTGGCGTGGCAGCGGGAGTTCGGCGGCGCGCCAGTGGCGCAGCAGCGGTTCCGCTAACGCCGCACTCGTGCGCAGCACCTGTTGGGCGGCGGGTGCCGCGGTGCCTTGCGCGACCAGCACGGCCACGACCTCGCCCTGGTCCAGCAGCGGCAAGGCCCAGGCCTCCTGCTCCAACAGCTCGCGGCCTTCGATGAAGGCGCGCTGGGCGATCTCAGTCGCCGCCTGCACGGCGGGGCTGCCGGTCTCGGCATAGGACACATCGGCCGCCACCCACCAGTGCGCGCGCTCGTGACGCACCTCGAACAAAGCCAGGCGCAGTTCACCCTCGGGCGGTAGCTCGCGGCGCGCCCAGGCGGCCGTGCGGTTGACCCAGTCCTGCGCCGCACCGCGCGCGTCCTTGTGCGAGGCGACGTGGCCCATCAGCTCCAGCAGCTCGGCCGCGCGCTGGTTGTGCGCCAGGCTGGCCGCGCTCAGCGTGAGCTGCAGCCAGCCCAGCGACAGCAGCAGCAGTTGCAGGCTGCGGTCGTTGTGCGGCGGGCTGAGCAGGGCGCCGACCACGCCGGGCTGACCGCTGGGCAGCGCCAGATGGGTGGCGACAAGCAGTTCGCCCGTGGCAACCCGGCTCAGCGCGACGGGGCTGTCGCGGGTGACCCGCGCTCGTGCCTCGGCCCAGGCGTCCGCCACATCGGCTCGCTCGAAGGGCGCGCGCCAGGCCGCGTCGGCCGCGTGCAGCGCCACGCCCTGGCAGCCCAGGCCAGCGGCATGCAGGCGCTGCAGCCACATCGCCAGCGCCGGCGCCAGCTCGGCGGCCTGTGGCGTGGCCGAGGGCGGGGGCAGAATAGTCTCGTGGCCGTCAGTCATTTCGCCTCGTTGACGATCATCTCCAGCCCCATCGACGGCGGCACGAGAGGCGCCTTGCAGAGGGTATCGACCAGGGGGGACGTCTGGTCAGCACTCAGTCGGTGAACCCGAATGCCGGCGCTGTTTTTCTGGCCGGATTCATTGGTCAGCACGCGATAGATCGAGTAGCGATGGCCATCCTTCTCAAATTCGAGGTTCTCGTACTCGCCCTGATAGGGTCGGTGGCTCTCGAACTCGAACCGGGCCTGGCTGCCGTTGCGGATGGTTGGGTATTCCAGTTCGATCCGGCCGGGGCGGCCATACCGGCACTGAAGATAGCCTTCATCGGCACTGAGTGCCTGAGACGAGCAGACCGATACCGTCTTGCCATTGCGCAGCGCGCAGCTGAAGATCGCCCGCTCGTCTGGATGGCAATGACCTACGGCGTTGGCGGTGGTACCTCCGGAAACCAAGACAACAGCCAGTCCAGCCCACAAAGCAGCTCGGCACCAGACCTGCACAGTTGATCGGTTTTTCATCAGTTGCTCCTGTTGTGTGAGCGGCTCATCTCGCTGGACCGATGCTCGACGAGTTGGGCCTCCAGCATCTGCCAGTCGGCGTCGCCCAGCGCACCGGCCAGCGCCCGGAGCTTGAAGTAACTCGCCCAGGCATCGTGCCGCGCGCGAGAGAGGTCGCGACGCGCTTCGAAGAGCTTGCCTTGCGCTTCCAGCACATCGGCATTGGTCTTGATCCCCACCTCGTAGCCGCGCTGGTTGGCCCGCACCGACAAGGCCTGCGAGCGCTCGGCCGTGCCCAGTGCCTTGGCCTGCGACAGCGCCGACAGCGTCGCCACGAAGGCCTGGCGCACGCCGATGACGAGGGTGCGGCGCGCCAGATCCAGCTCGCTGGCGGCCTTGTCGCGCAGGGCCAGGGCCTCGACGACCTTGGACTGCGTGGCGCCGCTGGCGAAGATCGGGATCGTCAGCGTCACACCGACGACCGAGGTGTTGCCGCTGCGCGGGAAGATGCTCGTCACCGTGCCGTTGTCATTGGAGTGGGTGTAGCTGGCGTTCAGGTCCACCGAAGGCGCATGGGCCAACGAGGCCTTGCGCGTCTCGGCCTCGGC
>NZ_JBDSQX010000037.1:0-4890 GCF_039929605.1 Roseateles sp. | reverse complement strand
ACCGCTGCGTGTCCGAGTTCATTCGCGTGACCGACCAGCTGCTGCCCAGCCGCGTGTTCACGCGCATCGTGCCGGAGCTGAAGAATGGCGGACGCACGGCGGCCGGCGTGCCGGTGCACCCGCAGCTGCTGGGCTCCGACGTGACCTGCCTGGCCGAGAACGCGGCGCGGCTGGCTGAGCACAAGCCCGAAGGCATCGACCTCAACTTCGGCTGCCCGGCCAAATGCGTGAACCGCCACCGCGGCGGCGCCGTGCTGCTGGACGAGCCGGAGCTGATCCACGAGATCGTGGCCGCGGTGCGCCGCGCGGTGCCGGCCGATGTGATGGTGTCCGCCAAGATGCGCCTGGGCTTCATGGACGACAGCAAGACGCTCGACGTCGCCCGAGCCATCCATGCGGCGGGCGCGCAGGAGATCGTCGTGCACGCGCGCACCAAGGCCGATGGCTACAAGCCGCCGGCCTACTGGGAGCGCATCGCCGCCGTGCGCGAGGCGGTGCCCATCACCATCATTGCCAACGGCGAGATCTGGACGGTCGAACACGCCGAACTGGCCCGTGAGCGGAGCGGCTGCGAGCACCTGATGCTGGGCCGCGGCATGGTGGCCGACCCGGGCCTGGCGCTGCGTGTGATCGGCCAACGCGACACGCCGTTGCCGTGGGCCGAGCTGCTGCCGCTGATGCAGGTGTTTTTCGATCAGGTGCGTGGCCACGTCGCGGCCAAGCACCAGGGCGGGCGCCTCAAGCAGTGGCTGCACTACCTGAAGCGCGCCTACCCCGAGGCCGAGGCGGCTTATGCCAAGCTGCGCACCGTCAACGATGCGGACGAGCTAGCCCGCAGGCTGTTCGCCTGACTACCAAGGATCCGAACATGTGTCGATTGCTGCTGTTGTCCCTCGGTCTGGCGCTGGGTGGTGGTGCGATGGCTCAGGCCGTGCATCCCAGCATCCCGGACGTCGAGCTACCGGCCCTCATTGCGAAACTGGACCGGCAGCACTGGGACGCCTTCAATCGTTGCGATATCGCTGCGCTGCAGGCGCTTTATGCGGCGGACGTGGAGTTCTTTCACGACCTCACCGGCCGCATCCTGAACCGCGAGCAGTTCCTCCAGGCCGTGCAGAAGAACATCTGCGGCAAGGTTCAGCGTCGGGCGTTGGAAGGCACGATGGAGATCTACCCCATGGCCAAGCTCGGCGCCCTTGAACTGGGCCGACATTGCTTTGCCGAGGCCGGCCGACCTGTTTGCATCCAGCAAGGCCGCTACACCATCCTATGGCGCTTCGACGGCACCGCGTGGCAGATCGCAAAGGTGTTCAGCTACGACCACCGGCCGATGGCCAATCCCTAGGAGTCAGCGCGCAGGCTCCTAGAAGTCGAACGCCGCCTGCATCGCGTCCGACAGGCTCATGCGCCGGCCCTCCAGCGCCAGTCGGGTGATGTCGGCCGGGTCCAGCTGTCCGGCAAGCCATGCCGCGAGCGTTGCACGGTCGGCGGCCTCGTTGGGCTGGCGCTGCATCTGGCCGTGGGCCTCGAACTCCCGGTCCGCCGTGCCGGCAAGTTGCGCCGCCAGCTGGATCCGGCCGTCTTGCAGATGCAGAAGGGCCAGCGCGTCCAGCGACACCCACAGCTGGTCGTCCAGCGCCAGCCGCCCCAGGCGTCGCGGGCAGTCCAGTGCCACTTCGCGGGCGCGCCCGAAGTGACCCTGCGCGACCAACGCCCCGATCAGGTTGCCCATGATGGAAGCCAGGCAGGCCAGGTCGCCGACGTCACCCGGCGCGGCCAGCAACGCCTCGCCCAGCTGCACGGCCAGGTCCAGCTCGCCGGCTGCGCGGGCCTGGTCGGCCAGATTCAGCCGCGCGCGGTAGACGCCGGCCTCGAAGCCGCCGCGCTCGCACAGCGCCTGCGCCTCGCGGTAGCAGCGCCGCGCCTCCTCGTGGCGGCCCGAGGTGAGGTGCAGCACCGCCTCGGTGGTGAGCCCGCGCTCCAGCACGGCTGCGGGCCAGCCGGGGCTTTCCAGCATGCCGGCAGCGGCCAGCGCCGCGCGGGCCTCGGGGCCGTCTACACGCCAGTTGAAGGCGTGCTCGACCAGAGCCAGGTATTCGCCGCGCTCGTCACCCAGCGCGCGGTACAACCGTGCGGCGCGCTCGGCGGCTTCGCGCGCCAGGCCGGGATGCACGGCGCTGTGGCTGCGCGCGCAGGCCCACCAGAAGCGTGCCAGAACGGGCGTCGGGATGGCGACTGCTTCGGCCTCGTCGGCCAGGAGCGCGGCGAGCGCCAGTGCATGCGGCCGGGCTTGGGTGGCACGCGCCATCCACAACGGCGCGGCAGCGCCGAACAGCGCGGCGGCGCTGGCCAGGTCGTGCTTGCCGGCCCAGGCCAGCGCGGCCCACAGCCCCGCCAGCTCGGGCTCATAACGGGCGGTCCAGACGGTGGGCGACAGCCGCCAGGATTCCTCGTAGGCGTCGTCGAACAGCCAGCGCAGGCCGGCGCAATGCCGCGCCTGGGCCAGCGCGGTCTCATCCGCTGCGGCCAGCTTGTCCAGCGCAAACAGCCGCATCGTCTCCAGCAAGCGGAAGCGCCGCTGCGCGCCGCGGTCGACGCTGAGGAGCGAGCGGTCCACCAGGGCCAGCACGGCCTCTACCGCTGCAGTGGTCGACAGCGTCTCGTCCGCCAGCACCAGCGCCGCGCTCTCCAGCGAGAAGCTGCCGGGGAAAACGGCCAGGCGGCGCAGCACACGGCGCTCGCGCTCGGCCAGCAGCTCGTGGGACCAGCTCAGCGCCGAGGCCAGCGCGTTCTGCCGCGACGGTCGCAGCGCGTCGCCCGGGGCCAGCAGCGTCAGGCGCTGGTGCAGCCGCGCGGCCAGTCCGTCCATGCCCAGCGCGTCCAGGCGCGACGAAGCCAGCTCGATGGCCAGCGGGTTGCAGTCCAGCGCCTCGCAGATGCGGGCGGCCGTGTCGGTGCCGTGGGCGCCGCTGTCGGCGTCGCTGGCGCGCGTGACCAGCAGCCGCTTCGCGTCGGCCAGCGGCAGCGCGGCAACGCGGTAGACACGCTCGCCCTGCGCGTGCAGCGGCAGCTGGCTGGTGACGAGCAGGCTCACCCGCTCGGTGCCGCGTGCGAGCACGTCGACGACGGCGGCAACGTCGGCGGCGCGGTGCTCGGCGTTGTCCAGCACCAGCAGCAGCTTCAGCGCCAAGAGCCGCGCGGGCAGCATCGTGAGCGGGTCGCTGCCGGGTGGCAGGCCGAGGGTGCGCGCGATGGCGGCGGCCACGGGCTCGTCGTCGCGCAGCAGCGTGAGGTCCACCCACCAGGCGCCGTCGGTGAAGTCACCGCGCAGGCGCAGCGCCAGCTCCTGCGCCAGCCGCGTCTTGCCCACGCCCGGGCCGCCGCACAGCGTGACGACCGGGTGGCCGCGCAGCAGCGCCTCGGCGTCGGCCAGTTCGGTCTCCCGGCCGATCAGCGCGGGCAGGCGCATGGCCAAGTTGCCGGTGCTGTGCGGCGTGTCGGCGGCCTCGCCGCTGGCCACGCCCAGCACCGGCAGCGTGAAGCGGTAGCCAAAGCCCGGGATGGTGCCGATGGCCTCGGCGCCGAGCAGCTTGCGCAGCGTGCCCACCTGCACGGCAAGGTTGTTCTCCTCGACGACGACGCCGGCCCAGACGCGCTTCATCAGGTCGTCCTTGGCGAGCAGTTGCCCGGCGCGCTCGACGAAAGCGACCAGCAGCTCGAAGGCGCGCGCCGTCAGCGCCACCTCGCTGCCGCGGCGGAACAGCAGGCGTTCGGCCGGCAACAACTTGTAGTCGCCGAAGCGGTAGTGGGGCGTGGTCATCGTGAGGCGGAATTTATCCAGATTTCAACCCGGCTAAAGGACGCTGCCCACCCCACGGCCGGAGCATGACGCCAGGCCGGTCGATCCCCGCCGGCTCTCTTCAAAGGACTTCGTCATGCCCAAGTTCGTCATCGAAAGAAACATCCCCGGCGCCGGCCAGCTCACGGCCGAGCAGTTGCAGGGCATCTCTGCCACGTCCTGTGGCGTGCTCAGCGACCTCGGCCCCAGCATCCAGTGGGTGCACAGCTACGTGACCGACGACAAGATCTACTGCGTCTACAACGCGCCGGATGAGGCCAAGGTGCGCGAGCACGCGCGGCTGGGCGGCTTCCCGGCGGATGTCGTCGCCCAGGTGCGTCGCATCATCGATCCGGTCACCGCCGAGGTCTGACGCTCACTTCAGCGGATCAGCTCGGCTGCTTGGTGATGCGCAGGTAAGGCTTGGGCGCCTTCCAACCGGCGGGGAACAGCGTCTTGGCGTCTTCGTCCGACACCGAGCCGGCAATGATGACGTCCTCGCCCTGCTTCCAGTTCGCCGGCGTGGCGACCTTGTGCTTGGCGGTCAGCTGCAGCGAGTCCAGCACGCGCACGATCTCGTCGAAGTTGCGGCCGGTCGTCATCGGGTAGGTCAGGATCAGCTTGATGCGCTTGTCCGGGCCGACGATGAAGACCGAGCGCACCGTGGCGTTGGTCGCAGCAGTGCGGCCTTCTGACGTGCCTTCGAGGTCCGCCGGCAGCATGTTGTAAAGCTTGGCGACGTTGAGGTCGTGGTCGCCGATCAGCGGGTACTTGGGCAGGTGGCCTTGCGTCTCCTCGATGTCGGCGGCCCAGCGGTGGTGGTTGTCCACCGGGTCGACGCTCAGGCCGATGAGCTTGGTGTTGCGCTTGGTGAACTCGGGCTCGATCCGTGCCATGTAGCCCAGTTCGGTGGTGCATACCGGCGTGAAGTCCTTGGGGTGCGAGAACAGGATTACCCACTTGTCGCCGATCCATTCGTGGAAATGGATTTTTCCCTGGGTGGTGTCGGCCTCGAAGTCGGGTGCGACGTCATTGATGCGTAGAGACATGAT
>NZ_JBDSQX010000036.1:0-10034 GCF_039929605.1 Roseateles sp. | reverse complement strand
CGCCGCCACCGCCACGCCCAGCTTCACGCCGGACAAGGACGGCCGCTACGCGGCCACGCTGACGGTCACCAACCCGGCAGGCCTGCGCGCGGTTCAATCCGTCACCGTCGACGTCGGCAATTACGCGCCGGTGGTGGTGCTCGATCGCAGCCAGGCGATGGTGCTGCAGGGTGGCAGCATCACGGCGTCGGCAGCCAGCAGCTACAGCAAGAACAACGCCGGCACGCTGACCTACCGCTGGGCGCTGGACACCTTCCCGACGGGCTCCAACGCCAGCATCGCCGCACCGAACGGCCCCGCGCTGAGCTTCACGCCGGACGTTCCCGGCAGCTACTACGCATCGGTCACCGTGACGGATGGTCAGGTCAGCGCCGTGTCGGGCGTCAGCATCACCGTGCTGAGTGCCACCGCGGGCACCGTGCCATTGGCCTACAAGCCGCTGCTGACGCGCTTCAGCAAGTCCCAGAACAAGCTGGTCGTCGTTTCCACCAACCCGAACCAGTTGCATCTGGTCGACCCCTCGGCGGGCACCGATATCGCCATCGCGCTGCCCACCACGGCGAAGGCCTTGTCGCTGTCAGCCGACGGCCGGCTGGCAGGCGTGCTGCATGAGGGCAGCGTGAGCCTGGTGGACGTCGTCGCCGGTTCGCTGGTGGCCACGACGGGCACGGCAGGCTCGCAGGTGGAAGTGTTCACGGCGAACTCGGGCATCGTGTTCGTGGCGGGCTCGTCGAACTCGTGGCCCTACACCAACATCGTCGCCATCAACGGGCGCACGGGTGTCACGCTCGGCACTGGCAGCCTCTACAACAGCTCCAGCAGTCCGCGCGGCGTGATGTCGGAGTCGCTGGGCCGTCTGCTGATCGGCGACTACTCGTCGCTGTCCTGGACCGGCGTCAACGTCGGCACCGGCAGCTTCACGGGTTCCAACGGTCAAGCGCCCTCGAACTATTCGGCGTCCAATCCCATGTGGCTCTCGGGTGACGAGTCGTTGCTGTTCACCAGCGGCGGCAGCTACTTCAGAACCTCGGACCTGCAATACCTGGGCACATTGGGCATGGCCGCCCTGTCGGTCAGCCACAGCGCCACCGCGGCAGAGGCCATCGCCGTGACCAATAACGGCTCCAACACGTCCCAGTACGCCGAAGTGCTCAAGCGGTTCACCGGTTCGCTGCTGTTCCCTGCTGGCGACGTCCGCCTTCCACTGATCAACGGCGCCCAGTCGTATGGCCTAGCCGTCTTCCACGCCAGCGACGACAAGCGAGTAACCGTGGTGCAGACGGGCAGCAACGAGGTCCAGGCCAGCGGCGTCCAATACTTCCTCATCATGCGCTGACCCCCCACGCTGGCCCCTCGCGGGGCCAGCGTGAGCCGGGCTGGAAGTGCCGCGAAGGCCGCCCACGCGACTGGTTGACCCTTATGCGACGGGCTCATATCACTTCCGGGCGAAAATCCCGGGGTTAACCCCGCCAAGACCACCGCCCATGAGTGCCTTCCACGAAGAGACCGTCCTGACCGTCCACCACTGGACCGACCGCCTGTTCAGCTTCACGACGACGCGCGACCAGGCCCTGCGTTTTTCCAATGGCCACTTCACGATGATCGGCCTCAGGGGCGAGAACGGGAAACCGCTGCTGCGTGCCTACAGCATCGTCAGCGCCAATTACGAAGAGAACCTCGAGTTCCTGAGCATCAAGGTGCCGGACGGCCCGCTGACGTCGCGCCTGCAGCACATCAAGCCGGGCGACAAGATCGTCGTCGGCCGCAAGCCCACCGGCACGCTGCTCATCGACTACCTGCTGCCGGGCAAGAACCTCTACCTGCTGGGCAGCGGCACGGGCCTGGCGCCGTTCATCAGCGTCGTGCGCGACCCGGTGACCTACGAGCGCTTCGAGAAGGTCGTCATCGTCCACGGCGTGCGCCATGTGAACGAGCTGGCCTACCACGATCACCTCTCGGTCGACCTGCACCAGCACGAGTTCCTGGGCGAGTTCGCTGCTGAGCAACTGCTGTACTACCCGACCGTCACGCGCGAGCCGTTCAAGAACACGGGCCGCATCACCGACCTGATCCAGACCGGCAAGCTGCAAGCCGACCTGGGCCTGCCGCCGCTGAACCCCGAGACCGACCGCATCATGTTGTGCGGCAGCCCCGAGCTGCTGAAGGATATGCAGGCGATGTTGGAGGTGCGCGGTTTCAAGGAAGGCAGCACGACGACGCCGGGCGACTACGTCATCGAGCGGGCTTTCGTCGAGAAGTAAGGCTGGCGCCAATATTCCTTATTAAGGTACATTCGTACCCGATTTAGGAATACTTCAATGCGCGCCTTGGACATCCTGTTGTCGCAGCCTGCACAGCGCCTGCTGTGCAAGGTGCTCCTCAATGCTGGTCAGGACTTCGGCACGGTCGAATTGTTGAGCTTGATGGGCAGCAGCCGGGGCGCTGGCAGCGCCTTGTTGAAGCGTTGTGTGGACGGCGGCCTGCTTCGCGAGCGCAAGGTGGGCAACCAGCGCAGGTTGTCGGCCAATCCTGAGTTCCTGCTGTACGCGGACCTGCGCAGCATGCTGGTCAAGACCCTGGCCTTGGCCGATCCGCTGGCCAGGGCGCTGGCACCGTTTGCCGACCGCATCGCAGAGGCCTTCGTCTTTGGCTCGGTCGCTGAGGGGCGCGACACCAGCGACAGCGATATCGACCTCGCAGTGGTGGGAAATGTGAGCTTGTTCGACCTGTCACCGAAGCTCGATGCGGTGCAGTCGGAGTTGGGTCGCCCGGTCCACGTCAACCTCTACTCCAGCGCCGAATGGGCGAGTGACGACGCGGTGCTGGCCGCCATCAAGCAAGGCCCAAGAATCGATTTGATGGAGGCCATCCATGCCGAGACCCGTTGAGTACGACGGGCTGCTGAAGATCGGCAGCTTCAAGCCGGCGGCGTCCAGCCCGGCGTCGCTCGCGCAGTTCCTGCGCACTGCGGACGACATGCTGGCGGCCACGCAGAGCGTGATGCCCGAGTCGGCGCGATTCCTGCTCGCCTATGAAGGCATGTTCAATGTGGTCATGGCGGTGCTGGAGTTCCACGAGGTCCGGCCGGGCGACGCTGGCGGCCATCGTGCGACAGCCATCCAGCGTGTGGCCGCCGACCTGAAGCTGGATGCGAGCCGGCAAAGCGTGCTGGCGCGTCTGCACGATGTCCGCAATCGCGTGACCTATCGCCAACCCTTGCCGCCTATCACCAAGGCCGATGCCGAGTCCATGCAAGCGGTGCTTGCAGAGATGCTGCCGGCGGCACGGACACTGACCGGCGCCGCCTGACTTTCAGCCGTGCCCGTGGACCGGGCACACTCCGGCCTGTCCAATGTGGCAGGAGGCCTGGAAGCCAGATGAACAACCCCAAGCGCATCGCCGGCACGCTCATCGTGTTGGCCGTGTTCGGCAGCGCCCTGTTCTGGGCGTTGCGAAGCAATCAGCAGACCCAAACCCTCGAGCACGAGCAGGCGGCCATTGCACAGACGGCGCCGCTCAAGGGGCTGATCGCGGTGGACGTGGAGCCGTTCTTCAAGGACGAGCGCGTCGCCAAGCTACTGGCCGCCCAGCGCCTGCCGGTGCAGGCGGTGCGCGTGGGCAGCCGCGACATGGCGGGCAAGCTGGACGAGGCGCCGGACTTCTTCTTCGCCAGCGGCGTGGTGGCGGCCAACATGATCCTGGACGCAGCGCGCAAGGCCAACAAGCAGGCCACGCAGAGCTCGCCCTTCCACACGCCGCTGGTTGTGGCCTCGTGGGAGCCGGTCGCCAAGATCCTCGTCGCCAACCAGATGGCCAAGCCGATCGCGCCCAAGGTCTACGGCCTGGACATGGAGAAACTGACCGAGGCGATGCTGGCCAAGAAGCGCTGGCGGGACCTGAAGGACAGCGGCGACTACGCCGTGTCGCGCAGCGTGCTGGTGTCGACGACGGACATCCGGCGCAGCAACTCGGCGGCGATGTACCTGGCGCTGACGTCGCAGGCGCTCAACGGCGAGGTCGTCAGCGACCGCACGCAGGGCAATGCATTCGCGCTGAAGCTGGCCGAGCTGTTCAAGCGCCAGGGCTTCCAGGAGAACTACGTCAACGGCGCCTTCGACGACTACCTGTCCATCGGCATGGGCAAGACGCCGCTGGCCTTCATCTACGAGAGCCAGATGCTGGCGCAGGCGCAGAAGAACGGCGGCGGTGGCCTGCGGCCCGACATGGTGTTGATGTACCCGCAGCCCACCATCGTCAACAAGCTGGTGATCGTGGCAATGAACGAGCGCGGCCGCAAGCTGGCCGAGTTGCTGGCGACGAACAAGGAGCTGCAGGCCATCGCACTGGAGCAGGGCTTCCGCACGGGGGACCCGGCCGCGTTCGCGGCCACCGCCAAGCAGGCCGGCCTCGCCGTGGATACGCAGTTGCGCCAGGTCGTCGACCCGCCGGGCTTCGACTTGATGTTCGACATGATCGACACCGTGAGCCGGGAGATGAATCAATGATGCGACGCCTTGCTTTGGTCGTGCTGGCCGTGGCGCTGAGTGCCTGCGGCAAGCGCGATGAACAACCTGAGCCGCCCAGCGCACAGGCTGCGACCAGGACCACGCTGCACGTGCTGGCCACCAGCGACCTGAAGGACATCGAGCCATTGGCCGCGCAGATCGAGGCCGCCACCGGCGTGGCCGTTGAGTTCCGCTTCGGCGGCACGATGGAGAGCACACAGGAGGTGCTCAGCGGCGACTCGGGCGGCAAGCCCAGCGCCGATGTGGCCTGGTTCGCCAACGCCAAATACCTGCTCAGCGACGCCGCCGGCCAGGGCCGCGTGAAGCTGCAGGAAAAGATCATGCTGTCGCCAATTGCCGTTGGCGTCAGCGAGAGCGACGCGGCGCGCTTTGGCTGGAACAAGCCGGATGCCAAGCTCACCTGGGCCGACATCGCCAAGGCCTCCAAGCGCGGCGAGCTGCGGTATGCGCTGTCCAACCCGGCGACCAGCAACCAGGGCTTCATGGCGCTGCTGGGTGTCGTGGCGGCCGCAGGCGGCAAGGGTGAGGCGTTGACGGCGGCCGACGTGGATCGCCAGGCCATCTCGGACTTCCTGACCGGCTACAAGATCGTCGGCGACAACTCGACCTATCTGGCCGAGCAGTTCATCAAGCAGCAGGGCACGCGCGCCAACGCCTTCATCAACTACGAGAGCTGGCTGCTAACGCTCAACGCCAGCGGCAAGCTGCGCGAGAAGCTGCACCTGATCTACCCCTTCGAGGGCGTGTCCACGGCCGACTATCCCTTCATGCTGCTCAACGACGCCAAGCGGGCCGACTACCTCAAGGTGGTCGACTACCTGAAGGGCGACACCGCCCAACTGTGGCTGGCGCGCCAGACGCTGCGCCGGCCGATGAAGGCGGAGCTGGCTAAAACGGTGGAAGACATCCTGCCCGCCCGCGGCTTCCAGGTGGAGCTGCCGTTCTCGCCCGACCGCCAGCTGGCCGACGGCCTCATCGACGCCTACCTCAACGAGTTCCGCAAGCCCATCGCCAGCACCTTCGTGCTGGACACCAGCGGCAGCATGCAGGGCGAGCGGCGCGAGCAGTTGGTGGAAGCCATTCACTACTTGGCCGGCGCCGACGTGTCGCTCACCGGCCGCGTCGCCAAGCTGACCAACCGCGAGAAGCTGTGGTTCCTGCCCTTCAGCGACCGGCCGCGCGAGCCGGTGCTGTTCGAGATCCCGGCAGGCAGCGCCAAGCGCAAGGGCGTACTGCCACAGGCCGACACCGACGCCAAGACCGCCGAACTGCAGCGCGTGCGCGACGCGGCCGACAACCTGCGCATGGCCGGCGGCACGGCGCTGTACGACTCGGTGCTGGCAGCGCTGAACCACATGCTGGAGCAGCGCAAGCTCAAGCCGGACTACCAATACTCGGTCATCGCCTTCACCGACGGCAAGAACACGGTGGGCCGCGACCTGGACGCCTTCAAGCAGGCCTACGAGCAGATGCCCGAGGATGTGCGCGGCATTCCCGTCTTCATGGTGCTGTATGGCGACGCGGCGGAGGCCGATTTGAAGCAGCTCGTCGCCATCACCGGCGGGCGCGTGTTCGACGCGCGCAAGACGCCGCTGTATGCGGTGTTCAAGGACATCCGGGCCTACCAATGAGCTACGCACGGCCGCTCCGAAGTAGCGAAAGCCCCCTCGGGGGGCAGGCGCGCAGCGCCGTGGGGGCTCACGCATGACCGCCTTGTTCCGATGGCTCAACGCACCGGCCAACTGGTGCGGCCTGCTGGCAGCGACTGCAGTGCTCGTGCTGAAGGCGTTAGGCCTGCTCGGCGGCCTGGGGCTGGGCGTGGCAGCACTGGGCTACGCGGGCGGCCTTGTCGTCGGCGCAATGTGGTGGGGCTGGCCCAGCTTCAAGGAAGCCGAGTGGGAAGCCCTGGAGTTCAAGGACGAAGGCGATGCCCGCGAGGCCATGAGCCGCGCACTCAGCGGTGTGCGGCGGCTCACCGAGCACAACCCCGGCCAACGCATCCCCGGCCCGCTGGCCACGCGCATCCAACATCTGTGCAGCAAGCTCGAAGCCCTGCTCGACCAGTGGGAGCGCAGCAAGGGCCAGCTGCCGTTGCAGGAGAGCTTCCACGCGCGCCACATCGCCATCAGCTACCTGCCCGATGCGCTGAACACTTATCTCAGCATCCCGCCGCAGTTCGCCACCACCAAGCTGCTCAGCAACGGCATGACGGCCCAGGCCACCTTCGAAGGCGTGCTGGCCGAGCTGGAGGGCAAGGTCGAGCAGCTGGGCGATGACCTGGCCGGGCAGGACGCCCAGGCCTTCCTCCGCCACAGCGAATTCCTGAAGCAAAAGTTCGGAGCCAAAGCACCATGAGCGACACGATCACCAAGCCCGCCTTCACGCTGACCGCGCCCGAGGTCATCACGCCCATCGAGCCGCCGCAGGCTGTCGAAGCGGTGCCGCTGAAGCCAGAGCTGGCCAGCAAGGTTGACGAACAGGTGCAGCGCTTCATCGACGCGCTGGAGAAGGAAGACCTGCACAGCGAGCCCTTCAAAGCGAAGCTCGACAGCGCCTTCCAACTCGGCCGCCAGGAGATCAGCCTGGCCGCCAGCCTGATGCAGGGTAGCCTGATGCAGCGCAACTTCGTCGGCGCGACGGACACGCCGGCCTACAAGGCCATTGCCGCCATCCGCGGTCAGCTGGACGAACTCAACCCGGGCAAGGACGGCGACCTGCTGCAGCCGCGCAAGCTGCTCGGGTTGATCCCGTTCGGCAACAAGCTGGAGGCCTACTTCCGCAAGTTCGAGAGCGCCGCCGGCCAGTTGCAGACGAGCATGACCCAGCTCTACGCGGCCAAGGACGGCATCCAGAAGGACGTCATCGACATCGAGGCCACGCGCGGCAAGCTGTGGGAGGCGATGCAGTCCCTGGCCGCCGCCGCTCGCTTCGCCCGCACGCTGGACACGCGGCTGGCCGAGCGCGTGCAGGCACTGCAGTCGACGGACCCGATCAAGGCCAAGGCGCTGGAGCAGGAGGTGCTGTTCTACGCGCGCCAAAACCTGGCCGACATCCAGACCCAGCAGGCCGTCTGCGTGAACGGCTACCTGGCGCTGGACGTGCTGAAGAAGACCGGCCGCGAAATGATGATCGGCTGCGACCGCGTCGCCACCACCGGCATGAGCGCGCTGGCCGTGGCGCAAACGGTGGCGCGTGCCACCGGCAACCAGATCGAGGTCATGAAGATGCTGCAAGGCGTCAACTCGACCATCGGCAACCTCATCAACCAGACCGGCCAGGCGCTGAACCAGCACGTCGACCAGACGGCCGAGTTCGCCTCCAACCCCATGCTGGGCATCGAGCAGATCCAGTCCATGTTCGACCAGACCTTCCAGGCCATGGACGCGATGGACAACTTCCGCTCCAAGGCGATTGCGACGATGGGCGCGAACAACAAGCTGATCGAGGCGCAGTTGCAGCGGGCGGACAGTTACGTGGACCGGACAAGGCAGCAGCAGGCGCGGGCGGCGGTGTCGGGCGGGGATGTGGCGGGGCCGGTCCGGCTTTGAATTGCAGACTCGCCTTCTCAGCTAATTCGACTTTCAATAGCACACTAGGGAGGCGCCATGCGCGAGTCGTTCGGTCTTATTCTTTTGCTGCTCTTTTGCATTTCGCCACTCATCTGGTACTTGGCGACTGATAAGAAGCGCACCGCTCGATACGCCGCTCAAAACGCCGCCGCACAGGCTGCTGTGCCACTCCAGCACTGCATGACCTGTGGCAATGAATTCCGTCCCCGGCCGGGCGCCGTGCGGGGCTCGACACTGGTTGAAGTCGTGCTTTGGCTGTGCACCTTCGGCGTCCTCGGACTGCTGTATTCCATCTGGCGCCGGATGGACATCGGCAAGGCGAAGCTTATGTGCCCGGTCTGCAGCTCGAACCAGGTTGTGCCCGCCACGACGCCCAGCGCACGGGCCCATCGCCTGCAGCTGGAGCGCCTGCTCGGCACCACAAACTGAGCTCGGTAGGTTGGGGTGGCAACCCCAACACTTTCTTGGCGCTCGTCGAGCCTGCTGTGCGCCGGGACGCGGCTGCACGCAATTGCTCCGTGTCCCCCGGCCCGCTGCGCGGACCTCCTCCTTTACCTGCGCAATTGCGCGCAGCCGCATCCCGGCTTTTCCACCATCGGTGTTTCGCGGAGAAAACCGAATGCAGCGATGAACAGGAGTGCGGGCAGGCCTGATGCGAAAGTAAAGGAGGAGGTCCGCGTAGCGGGCCGGGGGACTGAGCCCGGACTCAAACAGTCCTGAGGACTGTTTGTGCCTGGCGAAGGATCGGGCCTCTGGCCCGAGCAACGAAGCATCAGGCCTGCCCGCGCTCCTGCGCACCGATCAACCTAGACTGCCCGTCAGCAAAGGAGCTTGCCATGCACGATCAAGTCACCGATCTGATTCAAAAGGGGCGCCTGCTCTCGCGGGAGGACCGTGAGCGCGTTGTCGACGGCCTGCTGGAGTCCTTGAATGAGGACGTGTCTGCGGCGCTTGATCCAGCATGGGAAGCTGAGATCGAGAAACGCCTGGCCGAGTACGACAGGGGCGAGTTGCAGGCGATTGACGGAGAGGCAGTGTTTGCCAAGGCGCGCAAGCTCGCCAGCGGATGAAAGCCCGGCTCCTGTCCACCGCAGAGGTCGAGCGCGGTTGGCTGCCGTGGCAACGCCAACGCGGTCGCCCTACATCCCCTTGAACAAGTGCGTATAGCTCCGACTCACTTCCAGCTTCTCCGTCAACCCCTTCACACCCACCAGCTGCCTTCCACGGAAGTCCCGTGTGATGCCGTCGATGGCACGCGCGTTGACCAGCGTGGAGCGGTGCACCTGCCAGAACACTTGCGGGTCCAGCTCGTCCACCAGCTCCTTGATGGGCTTGCGGATCAGCGCCTCGACCTTGGCCGTCTGCACGCGGGTGTACTTCTCGTCGCTGATGAAGAACAGCACATCGTCGACCGGGATCATCTGGATGGCCTGGCCGACCGTCGCCTGGATCCACTGCAGATAGCTCGGCTTGCCGCTCGGGTTGATCTGCGATGACAGCTTGTGCAGCAGCTGCTGCAGCGGCGCCGATGAGGTCTCGACCGATTCGCTGCCCTCGCGCTGCGCCAGGCGCTTCTTGATGCGCGCCACGGTCAGCTGCAGGCGCTCGCGCTCGGCGGGCTTGAGCACATAGTCGGCCACGCCCTGCTCGAAGGCCTCGACGGCGTACTGGTCGTAGGCGGTGATGAAGACGATCTCCGGCACCAGCCAGTCGTCGTCCTCGGGCAGCTGGGCGATCTGGCGGGCGGCGTCAACGCCCGTCAGGCCCGGCATGCGGATGTCGAGGAAGACCAGGTCGGGCTTGAACTGCTTGGTCAGCTCGACGGCTTCGAGGCCGTTCTTGGCCTCGGCGACGATCTCCAGCTCGGGCCAGACCTCGGTGAGGCGGCTGCGCAGCTGTTCGCGCATCAGTCGTTCGTCGTCGGCCAGAACGGCGCGGA
>NZ_JBDSQX010000035.1:0-18637 GCF_039929605.1 Roseateles sp. | reverse complement strand
GTGGGTGGTGACCGATGATTTCTGGCAACGCGTCGAACCACTGATCCCTGTACGTGAGCGCGTTGGCGGCAAAGAGTACCTGCGCAAGCCAGGGGCAGGACGGCCAGCCAAGCCGGCGCGACAAGTGTTCGAGGCAGTCGTGTACGTGCTGCGCACCGGTTGCCAGTGGAAGGCCCTTCCAAAGGAGCGCTTTGGCAGCGCCAGCGCCGTCCACAAGCGATTTCTCGAGTGGGAGAGTGCTGGTGTGTTCGAAGCCATGTGGAAGGCGGGGCTCGCCGAGTACGACCAGATGGAAGGAATCTCCTGGCGATGGCAAAGCATCGACGGGGCCATGTTCAAGGCGCCGCTGGCGCAAGAGTCCGTCGGCCGCAACCCGACGGACCGGGGAAAAAAATGGGAGCAAGCGTCATTTGCTGGTGGACGGGCGTGGCGTCCCGTTGTCGCTCGTCGTGACCGGGGCGAACCAACATGACGTCACGCAACTGGACGCCGTGCTGCAAGCCATCATGGTCAAACGCAAGACGCCGAGTGTTCGTCGCAGCAAGCATCTGTGCGCCGACGCCGGCTATCGAGGTCGTCGCGCCTTGGAGATCATCGAGTCGCACGGATACATCCCCCATGTCGTCAGTCGCGGCAAAGAAGCGGATACCAAGCGGCGCGACCCGACGAAGAAGGCGCGCCGCTGGGTAGTCGAGGTATGCCACAGCTGGTTCAATCGATTCCGCAAGCTGCTCGTGCGATACGAGAAACTCGATCGCAGCTTCCTCGCGCTCAACCACATCGCCGCAGCGATCATCGCGTTCCGCAAGGTGCCGCTGACAATAAACATTATTTACGGATAGGCTCTTATTCAGCGTCGCCTTACCGAAAATTGCTTCAGCCGCCGCCTGCCGAGGCCACGGTAGCGCTGGCCTTCGAGGCCTTCAGCGCGGCCTCGCATTCGGCCAGCGAGCGCTGCGCTTGCCGCGTCCAGGGGCTGCCCGGCGCGTCGATGCGTTCGCGTAGCGCCAGTGCGCTGGCCAGGCGCGGCCGGGCGGCTCGGGCATCGCCAGCCAGCATCGTCAGGCGGCCCAGCGTGTGGTCCAACGTGGCCTGCCGTTCGGCCTGGGTTGCGGCGTAGGCGGAAGGGTCACCCAGCGCGGCGAAGGCCTGCAGCGCCGCTTGCGCATCAGCGGGGCTGGGCTGCGAATGCGACAAGGCCGTCAGCAGCGCCAGCGCGCCGGTGAAGTCGCCCTTCGGGGCCTTCAGTGGCGCTTGCAGCAACGGCGCCAACAGTGCCCGGGCACTCTGGGCCTGGCCTGCGGCGACCAGCGCTTCGGCACGGCGCGCCTGCCATTCGCTGCGCTGGTTCCACAGGTTCGGGTGGTCGGCGGGCAGCCCTTGCAGACCGGTTTCGATTTCCTTCAGCACCCTTTCGGCCTGCGCCAGCGCGTGGTTCTCGATCAGGAGCCGGCTGTAGCCGAGGCCGACGAAGCGGATCAGGCGCATGCGCTCGGCGCTGCCGGGCAGCCAATGGGTCAACCAGGCTTCGTACAGGACCTTGGCCTCGGCCAGGCGACCCATGTCGAGCAGCAAATGCGCACGGTCGATGGTGAACCTGCCGCCGTAGTTGCGATGAAAGGGCCCGGCCACCGCGTCTGACAGTGAGATCGCCTGGGCATACATGGCGTCGGCTTCGCTGCGCTGGCCGAGCGCCGCCAGCACCTGGCCCAGGTAGAAGCGGGTACCCGCGACGCTCAGATGCTGGTTGCCGAGCACGGCGCTGTAAATGTCCAGCGCGGTCGCGAGATGCTGGCGTGCTTCATCAAAGCGCGCCATCTGGCGCAACACGTCGCCGTAGTTCTCTTCGCCGAAGGCGACGATGTAGCTGCGCTCGCCGAAGTTTTTGCGCGCCGCCGCAAGCCCCTCGAGGTACTGGGCCTCGGCGCCCTTGAAGTCGTTGCGCATCTCGAACGCGCGCGCCAGGTAGAACGCGGCCCGCGAACGGTTGTCGCTGGTCGAGCCGCTGCGCTGCAACAGGTCGAGCGCCTGCCGCAGATGCGCTTCCGACTCGTTGGCGAGCTTCATCTGGTCAAGCGTGTTGCCCAGCAGGATGTGCGTTTGCGCGACCGATTCGACCGGCGCCCGCCGCAGCCGGCCGAACGCTGCCAAGGCCTGCCGCCCCTGCGCGGTGGCCGCCTCGAACTGCCCGCTGCGCACCTGCACCTCGGCCTTCATCAGCATCGCTTGGGCATGGCGCACATCGCCTTCCCCGTAGAGTTCGGCGGCCAGCACCAGGGCTTCCTCCTGAAGCGGGCCTGCCAGATCCAGCAGGTCCATCTCCTCGCTGACCTTGCCTAGCATCTGCAGCAACTCCAGCCGCAGCGGCGTGTGCTCTCGGTACTCGGTGGCCAGGCGCTTGACGCCTGCTTCGAGCAACTCCTTCCCCGTCACTTCATAGGTCGGCCTCGCGCCTGAGCCCTGGCGCGCACTGTTCTCGAACAGTCCCGTCAGAAAGCTCATGGCCGCCACCGCGCGCTCGCCTTCGAGGCGTGCCTGGCGGGCCTGCCACAGGCTCATGCCGATGCCGACGGCGAGCGCCAGCGTCACCACGCTGCCGGCAGCCACGCCCACGCGGTGCCGGGCCACGAAGCGGCTGAACTGGTGCGCCGCACTTTCGGGCCGCGCCAGGATCGGCCTCTGCGTGAGATGACGTTCGACGTCTTCGGCAAAGGCCGCCACCGTCGCATAGCGCTGGGCCGGCGGCTTGCGCAGCGCCTTGGTGACGATCAGGTCCAGGTCGCCGGCCAGGCGCCGCGCGAGGCGCCGGGGTGTGCTGCCGTTCAACTGCACCAGCGGGTCGCTGCGGGCGAGGTCGCTGGGGCGCGGCGCCTCGTCATGCAGGATGGCCTGCTCGAGCGCCCCCGGCGACGTGGCATCGCGGCGGTAGAGCCGGCGGCCCAGCAGCAGCTCGAAGAGCAGCGCGCCCAGCGAATACACGTCGCTGGCGGTGCCGACCTCACCGCCAGCGAGTTGCTCGGGCGACGCGTATTCGAGCGTCATCGCGCGCCCGTTCCACAGGGTGTTCATCAAGGTGGGCGCGTCAGCCCCGCTGCCGTCGTCCGTGTCCGTCAAGGGCGGGATCAGCAGCTTGGCGACGCCAAAGTCCAGCAGCTTGACCTGCCCGCTGCGGTCCACCATCACATTGGCCGGCTTGATGTCGCGGTGGATCACACCCTGGCCGTGCGCATGCTGCACCGCCCGCAGCACCTGCAGGAACAGCTGCAGCCGGGCGGGCACGTCGAGCGCTTCATCACGGCAGTGGTCGTGGATGGCGCGGCCGTCGATGAACTCCATCGCCAGCCAGGGCTGGTCGCCGTCCTGCCCGACATCGAGCACACCGGCGATATTCGGATGCACCAGGCCTGACAAGACCCGGCACTCGCGCAGGAAGCCGGCCGCCATGCGCCGCTGGCGGCCCGGCGTGGCCAGCGGCAGTTTCAAGGCGACCTGGCGTTGATGCGCAGCGTCGGCGCGCTTGGCAAGCCAGACGTCGGCCATGCCCCCGTGGCCCAGCAGACGCAGCAGCACATAGGGGCCGATGAACTCGCCCGCGCTGAAGTCGTCGACCTGCAGCTCCGGCGGCTGGGCATGGCCTTCAAGGAAGGCTTCCGATTGCAGCGCCGGCCGTTCTTTCAGCATGCGCAGCAGCGTCGGCTTCAGCCGGCTGGCTTCGGGCGGCAGCGCTGCGAGCCACGCGGCATGCTGGTCGGCAGGCAGGTCGAGCGCCTGGCCCAGCAGGCGCAGCACCTCGGCCCATTCTTCGCGTTGCAGCTCGCCGGCAGAGGCGTCTCCGGCCGCGTCAGTCATGCAAAGGAGCGCCGCCGCCCATCGTCGCGAACATGAAGGAGCGCGCACGTTCCCAGTCACGCTCGACGGTGCGCAGCCCGACCCCCAGCGCCTCGGCGATCTCGGCGTTGGACAGGCCTCCGAAGTAGCGCATCTCGACCACCTCAGCCAGGCGGGCATCGATGCTGGCCAGGGTTTCGAGTGCCTCATGCACCCGCAGCACGTCGGGTTCGGTCTCAGGCTGGGCGAGCGAATCGCCGAGCGATTCCGTCAACGTCACATGCTCGGCAGCACCGCCCCGCCGCTGCGCCGCGCGCTCGCGTGCCGCGTCGATGACGATCGAGCGCATCACGCGTGCGGCGTACGACAGGAAGTGACCGCGGTCGCTGACCGCCAGTTGCTGCAATCGCGAGAAGCGCTCGAACGATTCATGCACCAGTGCGCCCGTGTCCAGCATCGTGATCGGAGCGCCGGCCTTCAAGCGCCGGCGCGCGATGCGCTGCAGGTCGTTGTAGAGCGTCTCGAACAGCTTGGGCAGGGCCTGTTCACTGCCGGAGCGGGCCTCGGCCAGCAAGGCCGTGACGTTGACGGTGGAACTGTCGTCTGTCGCCATGGGTTCGCGTGCGGTTAGGGGCCTTAGAGGAGGCCGCACCATATCGCAAAGCGCCCGGGCGATGTGCAAGGCCGATCCAACAAATCGGGCAGCCCTTGAACATCCACAACGCCACAGGCATCAGCAGTAGGCTAGGCACGCAGCTGGTGGCGACAGTGCCCAATGACAACTACAGCGCGGCGCCACCCAACGCTCCGCGCAGAAGGTGGTCGGCTCTGAGTGCCATTCCAGCGCTTGGGGCAGCAGACATTCCGGCGCGAGTTGACGGCGACAGCCGTGGGCAGCACAAGGCTGAACGACCGCAGCACTCTCGACATCGGTCATTGAAGCCGTCAGGGGGCTAGGCGCGCCGGTGACTGCTTCATGTCAGGCAGCGTGAACTCGGCGGCTGATCGTCGATGACGGCAACCGCTGCCTATGCGCAGATCGCAACTATGTCCATCTGATCGGCCAGCATCAGCGTCAGCGCCTATGTCGGCAGAGGATTGCGGCAGTCGAAGTCTGCGCATAGTTTTTGGTCTACAGGTCCTGCAGGAACCGCATGAGCGAGTCCGGGGCGCGATACCTGCGCAGCTTCGTGTTCGGTTCCTCGAGTCGGCCCAGCGCTTTCTCCTTCATGGCAAGGTCTGACCACGAAGGTGTGCCTCAGGTCGTGGATGCGCGGTGCATGATGGGCACCCCGGTTGGTCCAGCCTAGTTGGCGGCGTAGTTGGACGAAGACGCGATGGGCCTGCCGGTCGCCCAGCGGCTGACCCTCTCGGCGGCCGCGCGTGCCGATGAAGAAGGGAGCTTCATCCACCGCAGGACCACGTGCTAGGTCGCGCATCCAGCGATACCGGCGCAAGGCTTCCACGGTGCTTGGATGCATCGGCACCTGGCGTGACTTGCCGAACTTCGTCTGGTGGATGCTCAACATCCCGACCTTGAGATCGACGTCCAGGTTGCGCAGGGCCAGTGCTTCGCCGATCCGCAGGCCCGTGGCGGCGATCAGGCCGAACAGCGTCTCGAAGACCGCGCCGCGAAGTCCAGGTGCGGGCCCGAGCCGACGCGCCGCTGCCAGCAGATCAGTCACCTCTTGTTCGCTGTAGATGTGCGGCGCCTGCCGCTCGGGCAGTGATCCGAAGATCGTGTCATCGGGCACCTCGGTGCGCGGCTCGAACTGCCGCAGCCAGCGCGTGAAGTTGCGCAGCCGCTTGAGCCGTCGCGCCCAGGTGTGGGGGTCCGTGCCGCCATGGCTGCGCGCCCACTCGGCCATCACCTCGACCGTCAGCGGGCCTCGATGACCCGCCGTCCGGACGTGGCTCACGAAGCTGCGCAGGATGCAGACTTCATTGCGGCAGGAGAACCCCAGACGGCGACGTTCAGCAAGGTATAGCTCGCTGCGCGATTGGAGGCGGTCGTGCACGTTCATGTTGCGCTCCCTGGCCAGGGCAGTGCCACCTTGATGAGCGTGCGGCTGTCGAGCTTGGCGTAGATCATGGTCGTGTCCAGCGAACGGTGTCGCAGCACGTCCGCCACCTCCTTCAGCGATGACCCACCGGCCAGCAGCCGGTTGGCCATGGTGTGGCGCAGCAGGTGTGGCCGCGTGTACGGCAGCCCAGCCCGGCCGTAGGCCTGGCGGATGGTCTTGCGCACGAGATCGGGGCCAACAGGCGCGTCGCGGGGCGCCAGATTGCGCACGAACACGGCGCGGCTGGCGGTCTTGGGGCGCTCGTGCCTCAGATACGCGGCAATGGCCGCTCCGGTGGTGGTCGGCAGCGGCATGACATCCACTCGGCGGCCCTTGGTATGGCGCAAGGTGATGGTGCCGGTGCGCCAATCGATGTCGTCCAGGCTCAGCCGGGCGACCTCGCCGCTGCGAAGCCCGAGATCGAGGGCGCAGCGCACGATGGCGTCGGCGCGGCGCATCGCCGGGCCAGGCTGGCCCAGTGCCCCGATCAACTGCTCGACTTCCTCGGCGGTCAGCGTCTTGGGCAACGAGGACAGCGCCCAATTAGCTGGGTAAGCGATGGCGTTGACGAGTCCACCGTGTACCGCGTCGCCAAGCCAGACGCGATAGCGGAAGTAGCCACGCAAGGCCGAGACGACGGACCCCGCGCCGATCGGCTTGCTGTAGAGCTTGGCCTGCTGAGCGAAGAAGCGCCGAACATGTGCAGGCCGGAGGGTGGCGATGTCGATCGCACGGTCGCCGAAGCGCTCCGTCAGCAGCCGTCCGACGATGCGCAGCACGGTGCTGCGTGTCTTGAGTGCCAGGCCACGCGCATGGGCCATGTACTCGTCGTAGCGATGCAACTCCTCGTCCACCGGCCTGGTGCTGACCGGTGGCGGGGCAATGGCGCCCTGCCCGCCTGAACGCCGCGCCGAACCTCAAGGGACGCCGGCATCCCCAAATGAACTGCGCATAGTTACGACCTGCGCATAGGCAGCGGATGCAGTCACCCGTCGGCCGGGCAACCGCTCCCCTTTGAAAGTGAACGAGGCCGCCATCGCCGAGGTCCCACTCGCCGACGGTGCCCTTACAGCCCCTTGACGACGATACGGTCTCCGGAATAGGTCACGGGAACAGCGGGCGCATCGAAGTCGACGGTGCTGTCGCCGGGTTTGATGAAGCGGATGTTGAAGGTTCTCTTCGTCACCATGCCCGCATAGGCCCCGAAGCGCGGCCCGATGGTGACTTCGGCCCGTTTGTCGTCATAGGCAAAAGGGATGCGCGTGTACTGACCGGCCCGGTACGAATTCGAAACGCCGTCGTCTTCGTAGAGGCTGTAGCTGCCATCGGCGCCGGTATAGACATGGATGGTGAGTGGCGCGTCGGGCTTCTCGTCCACGTATTGCATGACAGGCCCCATGGGCACGATGGCGCCCGCTTTGACGTAAAGGGGTATCTGGTCCAGCGGTGCGGCCATGGTTCGCGTCTGCCCCCCCTTGACCGCCTCGCCCGTCCAGATGTCGTACCAGGTGGACGTGCCAGGGAAGTAGACCGCGCGGGACGTCGCGCCATACCGCGTCACCGGCGCCACCAGCATCGATTTGCCGAACAGGTACTGGTCGGCGATCTTCTTGGCCGCGGCGTCTGCCGGGAAGTCCAGCGCCAGGCCGCGCATGATCGGTGCGCCCTCGTAGTGGCTGTCTGCGGCGGCCGTGTAGATGTACGGCATCAGCCGGTAGCGCAGTTCCAGGAACCACACCATGTTGGCCCGCATGGCGGACCCCTCGGGCGAGATTTCGTGGATCTCGCGCTTCACGCCTTCGCCGTGGCTGCGCATCAAGGGTGAGAAGGTGCCGAACTGCCACCAGCGCTGATTCAGCTCCTGCCACTCCTTCAAGTCTTCGGCGGTACGCACGCCGCCTGCCGCGCGGTTCTCCTGGAGCCCCATGACCGACTTGTCCTGGAACCGGGCTTCCTGGGAATAGCCGCCGATGTCGTGCGTCCAGTTGGGCACGCCTGAGAACCCCGTCTGAACGCCTGCCGCGATCTGCTTGTACAGGCTGTCCCAGGTGCCGGCGACATCTCCCGACCACAGGGCCGCCGCGTTTCGTTGCACGCCCCCGAAGCCGGACCGGGTCAGAATGAAATGGCGGAGGTCCGGCCGATCGTGTTTCAAGCCATCGTGAACGGCCTGGGTGGCCATGGTGGCGTAGGCGTTGGTCACCAGCGCACCCGGCCCCATCTGCGTCGGCGTGATCAGTTCGGCGAGTTCTTCGGGGCTGGCGTTGGAGCGCACGTCGGGTTCGGTGTTGTCCATCCACCAGGCGTCGAAGCCGAGGTCGACCAGGGGCTTCTTCATCTGGCGGTAGAAGATGTCCCGCGCTTGCCTGTTGTAGGGCGAGAAGTGGCTGTTGAGATGGCCCGCCCCGACCCAATCCTTCATGCCGAGTTCGACATTGCGGCGCCACATATACCCCTTGGCGTCCAGCTCCTTGTAGTTGGCGGTGGTGGGATAGAACTTGCCCCAGATCGAAATCATGAGCCGCGCGTGCTGGCGATGCACTTCATCGACCATGCCCTTGGGATCGGGGAAGCGTGCCGCATCGAAGGCATGGCTGCCCCACTGGTCTTCCGGCCAGTAGAACCAGTCCTGCACGATGTTGTCGATGGGCCAACGGTTGGCGCGGTAGGTCTTAAGCACGCCGAGCAACTCAGCCTGCGTGCGGTAGCGCTGCCGGGACTGCCAGAAGCCGTAGGCCCATTTCGGCATCATCGGCGGGATGCCGGTGACGTGGTGATAGCCGCGAATGACGCCTTGAAGGGAGTCGGCGCTGATGAAGTAGTAGTTCAGGCCGGTGCCGGCTTCAGACGCGAAGCGCAACGAGTGCTTGTCGGCGGCCGGCTCGGGGTCGGAGTGGTGCAGCGAGATGAGGCCGCTCGTCGGCCGCCATTCGACATGCAGGCCGACCGGCTTGCCTTTACTGAACGGCTGCTCGAAATTGTTGTACCAGCCGTTCCAGTTCGCACGCCAGATGCCGTGGTCGAAGAGGGTCTTGCCGTCGACCTTCAGCGTCACGTAGTCCGAAGCGAACAGGCGCATCTTGTGCAGCCCCGGCTTGTCGGAGGCGGCCGTGCCCTCCCAGACAACTTTGACCTTCCTGCCGCGGGTGGCTGCCTTGCTCAGCGCGGCGTCGGCGGGCCAGTATTTGCTGACATCGCTGAGGAACTGATAACGGATATCAGGCTCCACGCGGGTCAGGATCAATTGCTCGTCGACGTAGTACTTCGCCGTCAGGCCGCTGGAGCCGTCCAGCGCGGTGAGCGTCAAGTCACGACTGGCCAGCCCGAAGCGCTGCGGATTGCCGAAGCGCGTGACGGCGTTGTTGTCCCAGAGCACGCCGTAGTTCCTGTCGGACAGGACGAACGGGATGCCGATGTCCATGTTGTGCTGGCGCAGCTCGACATCTTCACCGTTCAAGTCCATCTGCGCGTTCTGGTGCTGCCCCAGGCCGTAGAACGCCTCGGTCGTGCCCCGGTTGAACTGGGCGGAGGGGGCGACGTAGGGCTGGCCCTCGACCATGACCGGCTGGATGTCGGCTCGAGCCGTCGTCAGCACGGCGACACCCTGGGCGTCAAGGAAGGTGACCCGGCCGTCATTCAGAGACACCTGGGCCGACGCCTTGCCTGCATCGAGCGTCACGGCGTCGGCGCCGGCCGTCACGGTGAAGCGCCCGCTCGGCTTCGCGACGGCCATCAGCGACGCCATCTGCGGACGCGCCGGATCGTCAACGCCGACGACCTGGATGATCGACTCCGTGATGGCATGGAGGCGCAGCTCCTTCACGCTGCCCGTATCGGGTCTCACCACCACGCCCGTGGGCGTTTGCTGGTAGGTGCCAGCGAAGGAAGCCGTCGTTGCCAGCAATGTGGCGGCGAGCATGGAAAGCGAGAGGGGTGGGCTCATGTCGTTCAGGCTGCGGCGACCGTCAAGGTGGTGGCCTTCAGGTCGACGCTGTTGGGGCGGGCCATGATGGTGAAGCTGCCAGGCTCGACGACGCGCTTCATGTCCATGCCGTAGAACTGGAGTTCTGCTGGCGTGATCGTGAGGGTCACGGTCCGCTTTTCGCCGGGCACCAGCGTCACGCGGGCGAAGCCCTTGAGTTCCTTGACGGGCCGGGTCACGGAGGAAATGTCATCGCGGATGTAGAGCTGGACCACCTCGTCGCCCGCGCGCTTGCCGGTATTGGTCACGTCCACCGAGACCGTCACGTTGTCCGCCGGCGCGATGGTCGTCTTCGACAGGCGCCGCTCCGACAGCGCGAACTTGGTGTAGCTGAGGCCGAAACCGAAGGGGTAGAGCGGCGTGTTGTCGCTGCCAAGGTAGCCGCGGTTGGCCGTCGGCTTGGCGTTGTAGTAGACGGGCAACTGGCCCACGTTGCGCGGGATGCTGATCGGCAGCTTGCCGCCCGGGTTGGCGCGGCCGCACAGAATGTCGGCGGCTGCATGGCCAGTCTCCTGCCCGAGATACCAGCCTTCGATGATGGCGCTGGCCTTGGCCTGCAGCAGGTTGATCGACAGCGGCTTGCCGTTGAGCAAGAAGACGACCGTCGGCTTGTTCAACGCAAAGATGGCGGCTGCCAAGTCGTTTTGCTGGCCGATGAGCTCCAGCGAGTCCCGGTCGCTCGGGCGGCCCAGCATGCCCAAGCGGTGCGGCAGGGCCTGCGCGGCCCGTGCCGCGTCGAAGTCGCCGCGCTCGTTCTGCACGCGGTTCTTGCCGATCCAGATGCACATGGTCTGGGCCACCTTCTCCCGCAGCGTCATGCGGGAGAGCAGGTCCTTGACGCGCACCGCCACGCCTGCGAACGCCTGCTCGTAGAGCGGCTGATCGAGCTTGGCTGCCGCCGCATGGTCTGCCGTGGCAAGCGCGACGGCGCCGACGCCTTGGACAAAGTTGCGACGCGGCACACCGGCAGTACTCATGGATCTCCTTCGTAGGCTGTTCAGTCTGGGCGCACACCCTAACGCAGGGCGGCACATCGCGGCAGGTTCTGGCGAGAAAGAGGCTCACCCGCGCGCGGCCGAGTATTGCAACCCGCCAGTCGGCGCGCGATGCCTAAGCACGCTTGCTGCCCCAGTGTCACGTCCACGTCTTGGACGGCTGCGCCGCCCGCAAAACGCGAACGTTTAATGTCAGCTTTACGGCCGCTCAACGGGCCGAGTGCGAACTCCGATTCGACCGTTACCGCCGACAGCAGCCATTGGGTTGCGAAATCTGGGTGACAGCAACCCGCCGAAGCCGTCACACGTCCACCTCCGTGCCGCCGACTCCATCGGCTGCGCACACCCGCTGCGGCGACCCCGCTCATGCGGCGGGCAGCGTCAGCCGCGCAATGCAGCCCTGCGGCGCGGCCGGCAGCAGCTCGGCGCTGCCGCCGTGGCGCTCGGCGATCTCGCGGACGATGGCCAGGCCCAGGCCGCAGCCTTCACCATGTGGCGCACCGCGAACGAAGCGCTCGAAGGCGCGGCCGCGCAGCTCAGGCGGCAGACCGGGGCCGTTGTCCTCCACGTCGATCCAGACGTCGTCGCCCGCGCGGCGCAGCTTCACGGTGATGGCCGCGCCGGTGCCGGCGTAGCGCACGGCGTTGTCGATGAGGTTGACGACGGCTTCGCGCAGCAAGACCTCCACGCCCTGCACGCTCAGGCCCTCGTGAACGACCTCGGCGCCCAGGTCGCAGCCGGCGGCCAGCGCGCGTGGCACCCAGTCGACGGCCACCTCGCGCACGAGGCGGGCGCAGTCCACCGGCGCCCAGCCCTGCGCCGCCACGGCCTCGGGCTCGGCACGGGCCAGCGTCAGCAGCTGCGACACGAGGCGGGCGCTGCGCACGGCGCTCTCATGCACGCGCTCCAGGCGTTGGCGCAGGGCGGGGTCGGTGGTTGCCCCCAGCGCGAGTTCGGTCTGGCTCTTGAGGCCGGCCAACGGCGTGCGCAGCTGGTGGGCCGCGTCGCTGATGAAGCGGCGCTGCGTGTCCAGGCTCTGCTGCACCTGGCCCATCAGCTCATTGACGGCGCCGGCCAGCGCGCGCACCTCAGGCGGCGCGGCCTGCAGCTGGATGGGGTCCAGCGCATCGGCGCGCCGGCCTTCCATCTGCTGCTGCAACTCGGCCAGCGGCTTGAGGCCTTTGCGGATGCCGGCCCACACGCCCATGCTCATCAGCGCGATCAGCAGCGACAGCGGCAGCGCCGTGTCCAGCAGCATGCGGCGCGCCAGCAGCTCGCGCGGCGCGCTGCTGCGGGCGATCTGCACGCGCAGGGCCGAGTCCGGCGCACCGGCGGCGCCCAGCTGCAGGTCCAGCGACACGACGCGCATCGGCTCGGGCACGGTGGCGTCGAAGAACACCGGCTCGCCGATCCCACCAACCTTGGGCGGCGGCGGCATGCGCGCATCGCCCAACAGCAGTTGGCCCGGCGGCGAGCTGACCATGTAGATGACACGCTCGTCGGGGTCGGCAGGGTTGACGCTGAGGATGTCCTGCGCCGAGCTCGGTAGGTCGACGAACAAGCCGCTGGCAGTGGGCTTGATCTGGCGGGCCAGCGCGCGGGCGGCCTGCAGCAGGCTGGCATCCACCAGCTCGTTGGCATGCCGGCTGGCCAGGCGGTAGGCGCCGAAAGCCGCCACGCCCCACAGCACGATCTGCGGCAGCAGCAGCCACAGCAGCAGTTGCCGGTGCAGCGAGCGGCCGGCAGGCGCGGTCACGACGCGGTGGCTTCGAGCAGATAACCCAGGCCGCGCACGGTGCGCACCGCCACGCCCGAGCCTTCGAGCTTCTTGCGCAGGCGGTGGATGTAGACCTCCAGCGAGCCGCCGCCCGAGCTGTCGTCACTGCCCCAGGCCTCGGCAATCTGCGCCTTGGTGACGACGCGGTCGCGCTCGGTGAGCAGCAGGTCCAGCAGCGTCCACTCGCGCGGGCTGAGGTCCACCGGCTCGCCGGCGATGCTGGCGCGGCGGGCGGCGCGGTCCAGCGTCAGGCCGCGCAGCTGCTGGGCCGCGCTGCTCGGCCGGCCACGGCGCAGCAGCGCGTGCAGGCGCGCCTCCAACTCGGGGAAGTCGAAGGGCTTGGTCAGGTAGTCGTCGGCGCCGGCCTGCAGCCCGGCCACACGGTGCTCCAGCGCGTCCAGCGCCGTCAGCACGAGGATGGGCAGCGTGCGGCCGGCCGCGCGCACACGCTTGAGCACCGTGAGGCCGTCCACCAGTGGCAGGCCCAGGTCGAGGATGGCAATGTCGAAGCGGTCCTTCAGCAGCAGGTACTCGGCCACGGCGCCGTTCTCAGCCCACTCGACCTTGAACGAGGCGTTAAGCAATTGCTGCTGCAGGGCGTCGGCCAGCAGGGGGTCGTCTTCGGCGAGCAGCAGGTTCATGGGACGCTGACTGTAGCGGGACGGTCGCTTATGGTTAATACGATATTAAGTTTCTTAATAGTCGGTAATCATGGCGGGATGCTCCGCGCCTGCGTCTTCGCTACGGCTCTGCTGCCCGCTGTCGCCCAGGCCGGACCGCAGGCGGACGTTGTGCATTGGTGGACATCCCCCGGCGAGACGGCGGCCATGCACGCGCTGGCCGACGCCTACCGCGCCGCCGGTGGCCAGTGGCGCGACCTGGCCGTGGTCGCCTCCGAGCAGGCCCGCGCGATCGTGTTGGCGCGCATCGAGGCCGGCAACCCGCCGATGGCGGCGCAGTTCAATCCCTCGCAGCCGTTTCGGCAGTTGGCCCGCCAGGGCCGATTCAACGCGCTGGACGACATCGCCGCGCAAGGCCGCTGGGCCGAAACACTGCCGGCCGTGCTGCTGGACGCGGTGCGCGTAGACGGCCACATCTACGCCGTGCCCATCAGCATCCACATGCCGGCCTGGCTGTGGAGCTCCAAGGCCGCGCTGGCCAAGGCCGGCTTGAAGCAGGAGCCGCGCAGCATGGACGAACTGTTCGCCGCGCTCGACAAGCTGCAGGCCGCCGGCCTGATCCCGCTGGCCCACGGTGGCCAGCCCTGGCAGGACCTGAACCTCTTCTCCGCCGTGCTGGCCAACCAGGGCGGGCGCGCGCTCTACCTCGCCGTGTTCCGCGACGGAGATGCGGCGGCGCTGCAGGGCGAGGCGCTGCGCGAGGTACTCGTCACGTACAAGAAGTTGCGCCGTTATGCCGACGCCGCCTCGCCCGGCCGCAACTGGAACGACACGACCGCCCTGCTCATCAGCGGCCGCGCCGGTTTCAGCTTCATGGGCGACTGGGCCAAGGGCGAGTTTGCCCAGGCCGGCCAGCAGCCCGGCCGCGACTACGGCTGCACGCCGGGCCTGAGCCCGCGCTCGCCCTACATCGTCGATGGCGACGTGCTGGTGTTCCCCAAGAGCAACGACAAAGACAAGGACGGCACCGCGTTGCCAGCCCAGCGCCTGCTCGCGCGCGTGGCCATCGCGCCGGCCACTCAGCTCGCCTTCAGCGCCCGCAAGGGCTCGGTGCCTGTGCGCACCGACATCGACACCCGCACGCTGGACGCCTGCGCGCAGATCGGCGCCGCCGCCTTGCGCGACGCCGGCCGGCTGGTGGGCAACACCGAGATGCTGCTCGCGCCCGAACAACTGACGGCGCTCGAACGCGCGGTTAGCGATTACTGGAACCGGGACATCCCCGTCCAGACGGCTCAGCAGACGCTCGCCAGGATTTTGCAGAACAACGACAGCCCCGACAGGAGACAGCCTTGACCCGCGTTCATATCCAGGACCTCAGCATCCGCTTCGGCAGCCACGACGTCATCAAGAGCCTCGACCTCGACGTCAACAGCGGCGAGTTCCTCGTGCTGCTCGGCCCCTCGGGCTGCGGCAAGTCCACGCTGCTGCACACCATCGCCGGGCTGAACCCGGTCAGCGGCGGCAGCATCCAGATCGGCGAGCAGGACATGACGGCCGCCGAGCCCAGCCAGCGCGGCGTGGGCATGGTGTTCCAGAGCTACGCGCTGTACCCGACGATGACGGTGAAGGAGAACCTCGCCTTCCCGCTGAAGATGGCCAAGACGCCCAAGGCCGAGCTGGAAAAGCGCGTGGCCGCCGCGGCCGACATGCTGCAGCTGACCGCGCTGCTGGAGCGCCGCCCCGGCCAGCTCTCCGGCGGCCAGCGCCAGCGCGTCGCCATCGGCCGCGCCGTGGTGCGCGAGGCCAAGGTGCTGCTGCTGGACGAGCCGCTTTCCAACCTCGATGCCAAGCTGCGCACCGACCTGCGCCGCGAGCTCAAGCTGCTGCACGCGCGCCTGGGCAACACCATGATCTACGTGACGCACGACCAGGTCGAGGCGATGACGCTGGCCACGCGCATCGTCGTCATGCACCAGGGCGTCATCCAGCAGATCGGCACGCCGGCCGAGGTGTACGAGAAGCCGCGCAACCTGCTGGTGGCGGGCTTCGTGGGGTCGCCGGCCATCAACCGCGTGGAAGGCCAGGTGGGCGCAGGCGGCCTGTTCGTCGCCCCCGGCATCAGCTTGGCCCTGCCCGCCGCGCTGGCCTCACGCAAGCAAGGAGAGGTGCTGACGCTGGCTGTGCGGCCTGAGAACGTGCGCCTGGAGGCCGGCCAGCCCTTCGCGGCTGAGATCCAGCTCGTCGAACCGTTAGGCAACCAGCATGTGGTGTGGATGAACTGCGCCGGCACGACCGTCTCGGCCGTGCTGCCGGGGCAACCCATGGTGGAGGACGGCGCCAAGGTCGCCTTCGGCTTCGATGCGGCAAAGACGATGTGGTTCGATGCGGCGGGGGAGCGGATCGACGTCTGACAGCGTGAGAGGAGAACAGCTGGAATGCGTCTTGCGTGTCGCAGCGCCCCGCATCCACTGTCTCTCTTCATGCAGGATTTCGCCCCGCTGCCGCATTTGCTGGTGGCGCTGAGCTTGACGATTCCCCTGTTGAGCGGCGCAGGCGCCGACGCCGGCGATGACCGACGCCGAGCGCGCCAGGCGCGACGCGGACAAGGTCTTCAGCTTCATCAAGTTTCAGACGGTGAAGATCAAGCCGGCAGCGGAGCCAGTCGACATGCTACGCAAGCCAGCGCCGCCCAACCCGCAGCGGCCAGCCAGTACGCCACTCCATGCCGAAGCGGCTGCGGCTGCGTCAGCTACAACGACAGGGGTGGCAACGCCGACGGCCGAGGCGACCGCTGCAGGGCCCGCTCAGACCGTGGCAGGCGCCGTCGCCAGCTTCGGCAAGCCCGCCGGCGACGGGCGCTCCGCAGCGCTTGCTACTGAGGCCGAAGCTGAACCCGAGACAACCAACAACGACGAGGTCGCGCTGCAGATCCTGCAGTGGCAGTTCGCACCGTTGCCGCACTCCCGCTTGGTCGACGTCGAGGTCGCTTTCAGGCGCGATTGACCTCTGCGAAGACGCTGTCGTTCGATCCGGCGGGGAGCGGATCCAGGTATGGCGGTGGCCTACCCCCCGAAGTCGACGGATTTAACAGCGGCTGCCAGCCCGCGCGGGCAAGTCATTGATATTGCTGCATTCGGGGCGCTGGGCACAATGCTTGCGTTGCAGGTTCACCGGGGCTTCACGTCGAAGCGCCGGAGGAGACATCGACATGAACAAGATCAAGCAATGGGGTTCCGCCTGCGCCGTGGCTGCCGGCCTGCTGACAGCGGGGGCCGCCCATGCCGACGTTGTCAGCGTCAGCATGACGGTCGACAACTCCTACGCGTTTTTTACGGGCAACCTGACCAGCGCCACGACCTTCGTCGGTACTGACGCCAACTGGCCATCGGTTGAAAGCTACAACTTCAACCTGGCCAGCAACGCCTATCTGTACGTGGTGACGGCATCGGACAAATCGACGGCACAGGGCTTCCTCGGCCAGTTCGAGAACATCACCAACAAATACAAGTTCTACAGCAACGACCCGCAGTGGCAAGTCATGTCAACGGGCCTGGGCAGCGCTGCCCCGTATGACGGCACGTCGACCTCGCTGGCCCTGCTGTCTGCCGAGATCCAGGACGCCAACGGTGGCGGCAATCCCTCCCTGGGCTGGCAGAACTTCACAGCTGGCGGCTCCAACGGCGCAGGCCCCTGGGGCACGATGAGCGGCATCGACGCGGCCGCCCGCTGGGTCTGGTACGGCGCCGGCAACTGCAGCGTGACCGACCCCACCATCGGCGGTTGCGATGCTGGCGAGTGGCTGGTGTTCCGCATCGCCGTGGCCGCCACGCCGGACGATCCGACAGGCACGGGCCAGTTGCCCGAGCCGGCTTCGCTGGCGCTGGTCGGCCTGGGCTTGCTGGCTGCCTGCGCGGCCGCCCGCCGCCGGCGCAGCTGAGCAGCCAAAGCGTCCAGACAAGCAAAAGGGGGCCTCGGCCCCCTTTTCCATTTCACGGCCAAACCGTCGGCTGTCAATGCGTCGCAGCGCCTAACCGCACAGCAGGCCGGCTCCTGGCTCAGTTCTCCTTGTAGATCCGCACCCAGTCGACCAACATCCGCGCCGGCAGCACTGTCGTCGCGTCCGGCGCGCCGGGCCAGTCGCCGCCGATGGCCAGATTCAGGATGACGAAGAAGGGCTTCTCGAAGACCCAGGGCGAGCCGGCCGGCAGCGAGGCAGGCGTGAGCCGGTGGTACTCGGTGCCGTCGACATACCAGATGATCTCGTTGACGCGTTTGACGATGGTGTAGGTGTGGAAGTCGTCCGCCACCGGCCCGCCGAAGTCGCGCGGCTTGCCGATGCCCTGGGCGCCGGAGTAGCCGGTGCCGTGGGCCGTGCCGTAGGTGGCGTTCGGCGTCTTGCCGATGAACTCCATGATGTCGATCTCGCCCGACGCCGGCCATTGGCCCGTCTGGCCCAGGCTCCAGAAGGCCGGCCAGATGCCCTGGCCCGAGGGCAGCTTCATGCGCGCTTCGACCTTGCCGTAGGTGAAGTTGACCTTGTTGCTGGTGTGGATGCGGGCCGAGGTGTAGCCGCACGGCGCGCCGTTCCAGCAGGGGCCGGGGTTGGCGGCTTTCTCGGCGGTGATGACGAGCATGCCGGCGCCGTCCAGCTGCGCGTTGCGCGCGTTGGCGGTGTAGTACTGGTGCTCATGGTTGCCCCAGCCGCTGTTCTCGGCGTTGCCAAGGTCGTAGTTCCAATGAGCCGCGTTCGGCACCGTGCCGGCACTGCCGTCGAACTCGTCGCTCCAGACGAGCGCCCATTTGTTGGAAGGCGCCGGCGCCGACGCGGCAACCGCCGCGGGTGCCGGTGCGGGCGCCGACGTGGCCGAACCGCCACCGCAGGCGGTCAGCGCGGCAGCGAAGGCGGGCAGGAAGCCGCGCCAAGGGCGGGGCGCTGGGGTCATGTCTTGCATGGGTTTGTCTCCGGGTGTTTTGGTTGTGAGGTCAGCCGCGCCAGTCGCGCAGGAAGCCACGGTACCAATCGGCGCTGGCCTTGGGCGTGCGAGCCTGGGTGTCGTAGTCAACATGGACGATGCCGAAGCGCTTCAGGTAGCCGCTGGCCCATTCGAAGTTGTCCATCAGGCTCCAGACCATGTAGCCGGCCATGGGCACGCCCTGCTGCATGGCGCTGGCCACGGCGGCGATGTGGTCACGCAGATAGGCGGTGCGGTCGTCGTCCTGCACACGGCCGTTGACGAGGGTCTGGTCCTTGAAGGCGCCGCCGTTCTCGGTCACGTAGACGGGCGGCAGGCCGGGATAGTCGCGGTGCAGCAGCACGAGCAGGTCGGCCAGCCCCTGGGGGTAGATCTCCCAGTCCATGTCGGAGACCG
>NZ_JBDSQX010000034.1:0-36830 GCF_039929605.1 Roseateles sp. | reverse complement strand
AGAGCGACATGACGCCGCCAGCGCTCTTGGCGCTGGCGGCGGCCTGCGAGATGGCGGCGCTCTGCTGGATCGTGGCCGAGAGCTTCAGCGCCTCGCGGGCCTGGCTGGCGATGCGGGTCGCGAAGCTGGGCCGACTGGTGTCGGCGTTCAGGAAGGCCTTGGTGGCCGCCTTGTCGGCGTCGCTGCCCTTGATGTCGACGCTGCCATCGCTCTTGATGGTGAACTCGATGGGGCCCGTCAGCTTGACGCCGGCCTCGTCCATGGCCCCGCGCAGGTCGGTAGACAGGGTTTTCTGGCCAGTCTCAAGCGCCTGGGCGGCTGTTGCCGCCTTGTTGGCGCCCGCCGCGCGCTGCAGCGCTGCCAGCGATATGGCGGGCGCCCCCGCCTTGCTGCCCGAAGCTGCGGCCTGGTCGGTTGTGCCGGCCTTTGTCGACGCGCTGCCCTGGCCCTGCGTGGACAGATAGCTGAGCAAAGAGCCACTGAGACCGGAAAACATCGCGCACCTGCAGAGTTGGTGCGGCATCTTGCAGTGGCTTGTGCCCGGTCGAAGCACGCAGCAAGGCGGGGTTCACCGCCCTCATCGCTGTTGACGAGGGCTACAGGCCTGTCCAGACCTTGGGCTGAGCCTGGGCCACGCCGGCCAGTTCCAGCACGCGCTCCACCGTCTCGGCCACCATCTCGTCAATGGTCTTGGGATGGTGATAGAAGGCCGGCAACGGCGGGAAGCAGATGCCGCCCATCTCGGTCACAGCGACCATGTTGCGCAGGTGGGCGAGGTTGAACGGTGTCTCGCGCACCATCAGGATGAGGCGACGACGCTCCTTGAGTGTCACGTCGGCGGCGCGGGTCAGCAGGTTGTCGCCCAGGCCGTGGGCGATTGCCGCGAGCGACTTCATCGAGCAGGGCGCGACGACCATCGCGGCGGTGGAGAAGCTGCCGCTGGCGATGCAGGCGCCGATATCGCCGGGGGCGTAGGCGTGGGTCGCCTCGGCCTCCAGCTTGGAGCGGTCCAGGCCCAGTTCGTGGTGGGCGTTGAGGATGCCGGCGGGCGTGGCGATGAGGTGGGTCTCGACGCCCAGCTCGCGCGAGCGGCGCAGCAGCCGCAGCGCGTACGCCGCACCCGTTGCGCCCGTCAGCCCGACGACGAGCCGCTGAGCCATCAGGCGGCGGTCAGGGCCTGCTGCAGTTCACCCGACTCGTACATCTCCATCATGATGTCAGAACCACCGACGAATTCGCCGTTGACGTAGAGCTGTGGGATGGTGGGCCAGTTGGCGTAGTCCTTGATGCCCTGACGCACTTCTTCGTCTTCGAGGACGTTGAAGGTCTTCAGGTCGCTGACGCCGGAGGCCTTCAGGATCTGGATGGCGCGGCCGGAGAAGCCGCACATCGGAAACTGGGCCGTGCCCTTCATGAAGAGCACGACACGGTTGGACTTGACCAGGTCGTCAATGCGTTGTTGAACGTCGCTCATTGCAGTTCTCGGAAAAGGCAAAACGGCAATTATCCGGGAGCTACCCGGCCCGCACTTCAATAGCTGTAAGCCAGACCCAATTGCAGCAGGGGCTTGAAGCGCAGATCGCGCATCGCGTCCTCGAAACCTTGGGCGCTGCTGCGGCCCAGGCGCATGCTGCCCACACTGCCCGACATCAGGCCGAGATCGGCGCTGAAGGCGAAACCGCTGCTCTTCAGGCGGCCGGTGTAGCCGACGCCGACGTAGGAAAGGTTGGCGCTGGGTTCGAGCGAATAGGCGTCAAGCCCGCTGACCACGAGGCTGCGCCGGCCGGCCGACACGGGGCCGCTGCCGAGGGCCAGGCCGCCGCTGCTTTGCGACATCGACAAGGGCCCCAGCAGCAGGCCGCCGGTGGCGCGCAGGCCGCCGTGCAGGCTTGCGAAGCCGGAGCTGGTGAGGTAGTAGTCGCCGAGCAGGTTGGCGCTGAGGATGCGCGAGCCGCCGAGGTGAGGCAGGACGTCGGCGCCGCCATCGGCGCTGCTGAGCTGCACTCGGGCCTGCCAGCGCGGCTGGGCTTCGACATCGGCCCAGGCCGACAGCGTGAAGAGGGCAGAGAGGCTCAGAACTGCAGCGCTTGCGAAGCGGGCCATGATCGACTCCTGCACGGTGCAGCGGGAGGCACCGGGATTCGATACTACGCCCGCGCTTGCATCCGCCGCACGAAGAACTGACGGCAAAACATCACGCAAACGCGGTGGGTGTTCGCCGAACGGCAAGTCAGGCTTGGCTGCGCCAGCGGCCGCCACTGGCGCGAGCCCGGCCGGCGAGGTCGTGTCTGAGGCAGGACTCATCAAAGTTGCGGGCGGCCAGGTGTTGCGCCACCGCATCGGCCTGATCCCAGCCGTGCTCCAGCAACAGCCAGCCGCCGGGCGACAGATGTTGCGGCGCCGCGTCAATGAGGCTGCGCAGGTCGGCCAGGCCGTCGCCGCCGGGCGTCAGTGCCGTGATCGGCTCGTGGCTCAGCTCGGGCAGATGCGGGTCGTCGCCGGCGATGTAGGGCGGGTTGCTGACGATGAGGTCGAAGCGCTGACCGGCCAGCGGCTCGAACCAGTTGCCGTGGCGCCAGTCGACCGGCAGGCCGAGGCGTTCGCCATTGGCGCGGGCGACGGCCAGCGCGTCCGCGCTGAAGTCGACGGCGGTGAGTTGGGCGCGTGGGCAGGCCGCCTTGATTGCCAGCGCGATGGCGCCGCTGCCGGTGCCCAAGTCGACGACGCTGGGTTGGCCAGGTAGCTCCGCGAGCAGTTCCAGCGCCCAGTCGACCAGCGTTTCGGTATCGGGCCGGGGAATCAGCGTGGCCGGCGTGACCTGCAGCATCAGGCCGTGGAAGGGCTGCCAGCCGGTCAGGTGGGCGAGCGGTTCACCATCGGCCAGACGACGCAGCGCGGCCTCGGCGCCGGGTGCGGGCGCATCGCCGTGGGTAATGAGCCAGGCGCGGCCCTGGTCGGTCAGGTGGCCGATCAGGACTAGCGCATCGCCGCGCTCGACGCCGAGCTGGCGAGCCAGAGCCAGTGCCTCATCAACGGTCACGCGCGGCCTTCTTCCAGCTGCGCAAGCTGCTCCGCCGCCTGCGCGGCCAGCAGGCCCTGGATCACGTCGCTGAGGTCGCCGTCCATGATCTGGCCGAGCTTGTAGAGCGTCAGGTTGATGCGGTGGTCGGTGAGCCGGCCTTGCGGGAAGTTGTAGGTGCGGATGCGGTCGCTGCGGTCGCCGGTGCCGATCAGGCCCTTGCGCGTGGCCGCCTCTTTGGCGTCGCGCTCGATGCGGGCCTTCTCCTGGATTCGTGCCTGCAGAACCTGCAGCGCCTTGGCCTTGTTGCTGTGCTGGCTGCGGCCGTCCTGGCATTCAGCGACGATGCCGGTCGGCAGGTGGACGACGCGCACCGCAGAGTCGGTTTTGTTGATGTGCTGGCCGCCGGCGCCACTGGCGCGGAAGGTGTCGATGCGCAGGTCGGCCGGGTTCAGCGTGATGGCCTCGGTCTCGTCGGGTTCGGGCATGACGGCGATCGTGCAGGCGCTGGTGTGAATGCGCCCCTGGGCTTCGGTCGCCGGCACGCGCTGCACGCGGTGGCCCCCGCTCTCGAACTTCAAGCGACCGTAGACGCCCTCGCCCTCGACGCGCACCACCAGTTCCTTGTAGCCGCCGAGGTCCGACACGTTCTCGGACAGGATCTCCGTGCGCCAGCCCTGGCCTTCGGCAAAGCGCAGGTACATGCGCGCCAGGTCTCCTGCAAACAGGGCGGACTCGTCGCCGCCCGCGCCCGCACGGATTTCGAGGAAGGCGTTGCGCTCGTCGTCCGGGTCCTTCGGGATCAGTGCGAGCTGCAACTCCGCGTCCAACGCGGTCAGTGCGGACTCGGCGTTCGCGATTTCCTCGCGGGCCATCTCGGCCATCTCGGGGTCCGCCAGCATGTCGCGCGCGGCAGCCAGGTCGGCCTCGTGGCCCTGGTAACGCCGGTATTGCTCGACGAGGCCGGCCACCTCGGACTGCTCCTTGGTCAGCGCGCGGTAGCGCTTCATGTCCGAGGCAATGCTGCCGTCGGCGAGGAGGGCGTCAAGCTCGGCGAGGCGGAAGCCGAGGCGGTCGAACTGCTGGCGCAGGGAGTCTTTCATGGGCGGAGGAGCGAGAAGGCAGTCGGTGGCGGCGCAGGCTGCGCCGGGCGGCGGTGGTGAGCGCCGCTAAGACTGCTTGCCGCGCAGGAACAGGCGCGACACCGTCTGCGCCAGCTGCAGCCGCTGCTCGCCGTCGCTGGAATTCAGCTCGGCCAGCGTGCCGTGCAGCAGCTTCTGTGTGATGCCTTTGGACAGCGCGTCCAGCACCTCGTCCACGTCCGCACCCTTGGCCAGCAGCTTGCGGGCGCGGGCTATTTCTACTGCGCGCCAGTCGTCGGTCTGCGCATGCAGCGCCTGGATCAGCGGCACCGTGTGGCGCTGGTCCAGCCAGTGCATGAAGCTCTGCACGCCGGTCTCGACGATGGCCTCCGCCTGCTCGACGGCGGCCTGGCGCTTCTCGCCGGCCGTCTGCACCTGCACGGCGAGCTCGTCGACGGTGTAGAGATAGACGTCGTCCAGCTGGGCGACCTCGGGCTCGATGTCGCGCGGCACGGCCAAGTCGACCATGAACATCGGGCGGTGCTTGCGTTTCTTGAGCGCGCGCTCGACGGCGCCCAGGCCGATCAACGGCAGGCTGGACGCGGTGCACGACACGACGATGTCGAACTCGTGCAGGCGGTCGGGCAGGTCGCTCAGGCGCACGGCCTCGGCGCCAAAGCGGATGGCCAGCTTCTCGCCGCGCTCCAGCGTGCGGTTGGCCACGGCCATGTGGCGCGGCGTCTTGGCCGCGAAGTGAGTCGCGGTCAGCTCGATCATCTCGCCAGCACCGACGAAGAGCACGCGCGTCTTGGCCAGGTCCTCGAACAGCTGACCGGCGAGGCGCACGGCGGCAGCGGCCATGCTGATGGAGTGGGCGCCGATCTCGGTGGAGCTGCGCACTTCCTTGGCCACCGAGAAGCTGCGCTGGAAGAGCTGGTGCAGCGTCGTGCCCAGGGCGCCGGCGGCCTCGGCCTCCTTCACGGCCTGCTTCATCTGGCCGAGGATCTGCGGCTCGCCCAGCACCATTGAATCGAGCCCACTGGCGACGCGGAAGGCGTGGCGGGCGGCGGCGCTGCCCTGCATCACATAGGCGTGCTCACGCAGTGCGCCGGCCTCCACGCCACCGGTCTGCGCCAGCCAGGCGATGGCGGGCTGCACCTGGGCAGACGGTGCCGCGACGTAGACCTCGGTGCGGTTGCAGGTCGACAGGATGGCGGCCTCGGGCGCGCCGGGCAGCTTCTGGCGCAGGCCGGCCAGCGACGGCGCGAGTTGCTCAAGCGTGAACGCAAACCGCCCGCGCAGATCGAGCGGGGCGGTGTTGTGGTTCAGGCCGAGAGCAAAGACCGACATGGGTTGAATTGTCCTAGATTCGGCTGTGGGGCGTGACCGAAGGGCGGGCGAGGCGGGCCGCTGTCAAGGCGCGACGACGATGCGGGCTCGCTGCCCGCGAGGAGAAGCAACGCTGGCAGCGGCTCGAAGCGACCGACCGGCGGGCGCGAACTACGGCCGAATCTAGGACTTAGGATTCGGCGCTTTTATGCGACTGACAACGGTCAAGCCCGAATGAGCCCTCTCGACGCCTTTTGGCACATCGCCAACCTGTTCGCCCCGGCCTGGGGGCTGGCGGCGCTGCTGGCGGCGGCGATCAAGGGGCTGTGGCGGCGCCAGGCGAAGTCTGTGAGCTGGCGGAAGTTATGGGCCTGGGGCGCGGCGGGTGGCAGCGTCGCGGCCATCGTGGCTTTGACGGTGCTGGGCCGCGACGGGAAGATGGCCGGCTACGCCTTGCTGGTGCTTGGCGTGGCCCTGCCGCAGTGGTATTTGCTCAGCTTCAAGCGCTGAGCACATCCTCGGTCGTGACGACCTCGGCGCGCAGCGAGTGCGCGAAGGCGGTCGTGATGCGCACGTCGACGAGCTGGTTCATCAACCGCGGTGAGCCAGGAAAGTTGACGATGCGGTTGCACTCGGTGCGGCCCATCAGCTCGGTGGCGTCCTTGCGGGCGGTGCCGGTGACGAGCACCTTCTCGACCTTGCCGACCATGCCTTGCGAAATCGTCAGCGCGTGCGCTTCGATGGCGGCCTGCAGCTCCTGCAGGCGCTTGACCTTGACCTCGTAGGGCGTCGTGTCCTCCAGCGCTGCGGCCGGCGTGCCGGGGCGGGGGCTGAAGATGAAGCTGAACGAGGCGTCGAAGCCGACGTCGTGGACGAGCTTCATCAACTTGGCATGGTCTTCCTCGGTCTCGCCGGGGAAGCCGACGATGAAGTCGCTGGCCAGCCGCAGGTCCGGGCGGAGGGCGCGCAGCTTGCGCACGGTGCTCTTGAACTCCAGCGCCGTGTAGCCGCGCTTCATCGCCATCAGGATGCGGTCGCTGCCGTGCTGCACGGGCAGGTGCAGGTGGTTCACGAGCTGAGGGATCTTGCCGTAGGCCTCGATCAGGCGCGGGCTGAACTCGTTGGGGTGGCTGGTGGTGAAGCGCAGGCGGCGGATGCCGGGGATCTCGGCGGCGTATTCCAGCAGCAGGGCCAGGTCGGCGAACTCTGAGGTGTCGCCCATCTTGCCTCGGTAGGCATTGACGTTCTGGCCGAGCAGGTTGATCTCCATGACGCCTTGGTCGGCCAGGCCGGCGATCTCGGTCAGCACGTCGTCGAACGGGCGCGAGACCTCTTCACCGCGCGTGTACGGCACGACGCAGTACGAGCAGTACTTGGAGCAGCCTTCCATGATCGACACGAAGGCCGACGCGCCGTCGACCTTGGCCGGCGGCAGGTGGTCGAACTTCTCGATCTCGGGGAAGGAGATGTCCACCTGCGGGCGGCGCGTCTCGCGACGGGCGTCCAGCATGGCGGGCAGGCGGTGCAGCGTCTGCGGGCCGAAGACGATGTCCACGTAGGGCGCGCGCTCGATGATGGCCGCGCCTTCTTGAGAAGCTACGCAGCCGCCCACGCCGATCATGACGCCCTTGGCCTTCAGGTGCTTCACGCGGCCAAGGTCGCTGAAGACCTTCTCCTGCGCCTTCTCGCGCACCGAGCAGGTGTTGAACAAGATGAGGTCGGCCTGCTCGACGTCCGTGGTCGGCTCGTAGCCTTGGGCGGCGCCGAGCACGTCGGCCATCTTGCCGGAGTCGTACTCGTTCATCTGGCAGCCGAAGGTCTTGATGTAGACCTTCTTGGAGATCACATCACTCATGGCTTGCTCCAGGTCTGGTTGCCGCCGTTGAACTGCCAGGTCGCGGCTTCGGCACGCGTCGTTGGCCAGGGCTTGTTGGCGAGCTCGGCAGGGTTCAGCACCCAGACATCCATGATCAGCCCGCTGTTCTCGACCGTGTAGTGCACGATGAGCTTTTGGCCGGTGATGGCGCCGGGTTGCACAAGCAGGTTTGTGTCGCCCTTGATGCGGCTGCCCGGCGCGAGGCGCGCGGCCCGGCCGTTCAGCAGCACGTCGGGGTGCTGGGTGACGACGAGCTCCCCGCGCAGGGTTTGGGGCGTGAAGAAGCGGTGCGTCTGGGCCTGGGCGGCCAGGCAGGTGACGGCGAGCGTCAAGGCGAGAACACAGCGGTACATGGCATGTCCAGTGGCTGCGAAAGCAGCCATCTTGCCGACCGGCTGCGGAAATGAAAACGGCCCGAGGGATGCTCGGGCCGTTCCGGATTTTGGTGGCGCTTCAGGGACTCGAACCCCGGACCTGTGGATTATGATTCCATCGCTCTAACCAACTGAGCTAAAGCGCCTGAGCCCGCTATTCTAAGCGAGGTTTTCAGGGCTTTGCAAGCGCGCCTTGCAACGGCTTTCCGGGCAGGCGCTTCAGGCCCTCGACGAGCTGGGTGGCGTTGAAGACCGCACCGGCGTCATTCGTGTGCGTGCGGGCGTCTGCGAAGAAGCTGTCGACGCGCTCGGTGCCAGCAGCGCGATAGGCCTCGGTCACGAGCATCGTCAGGTCAATGAACTGGGCGCCGTTGGCGCGTGCGACCTGTTCGCCCCAGGCGGCGTAGTTCTCGAAATCGCGTGGTTGCTCCGACTTCCAGCGGTCCTTGTGCGGGATGGGGGAGAGCACAACGACGTTGGCGCCCTTGGCCTTGGCATCGTTGATGTAGCGCGCCAGATACCAGCCAAAGCTCTGCACCATCTCCTTCGTGCCGTCGGGCCGGGTGTCTTCCACGGCCTCGGGGCCGATGCCGGGCACCGAGCCGCGGTTCTTGCCGGCCGGGTCGCCGATGCGGGCGCCGTCGTTGTGGCCGAACTGGATCAGCAGCGTGTCGCCGGCTTTTAGCTGATCGAGCACGGAGGCCCAGCGGCCTTCTGTGAAGAAGGTGCGGCTGCTGCGCCCGCCGATGGCGTTGTTGACGACGTTGATGCGCTGGGTGTCGAAGAAGGCGGCGAGCCGCTCGCCCCAGCCGTAGGCGCCGCCCTGGCCGCCGCTGCGCACGGTGCTGTCGCCGATCAGCACGAGGCTGGGCAGCTTGGGGTCGCGCGGGGCCTCGACCTTGACCTTGCGGGCGTCGACCACCGGGCGGTCGTCGCTGCCATCAGGCGCGAAGCGGCTCAGGTAGACGGCGTCGGGCAGCACCTTGTTCTGGATCAGGCCGGCGATGACGAGCTGGGCGTTCACCGCCGCACCGAGCCAGTTGGTGTGCACGGTCTCCTGCGGCATGTCGGCCGGGAAGAACTTCTCCACGGCCGCCTTGCCCAGCGCCTCGTAGCGCAGCGCGCCCCACTCGTTGAGGTCGATGAAGGCGACGTTCTCCTGCTTGGCGACTTCGGCCGCCCAGGCTGCAAAGTTGCCGCCGGCGCGCATCACCTTGAGGCCGTCCGCCTCCCAGCGCTTGCGGATCACCGGCGAGGCGACGACGGGCGTGGCCCCTAGCGCGCGAATCTCGGCGATGTAGCCGCGCAGATAGCCGCCGTAGGTGGTGACCGTTTCGGGCTTGCCGGTCAGCAGGTTGTTGATGTCTTGCTTCTCGGGCCCGGTGCCGCGCAGCACGCCGCGGGCGCGGCTGTTGTCGTTGACGGGGCTGGCGTCGTTGTGGCCGAACTGCATGACGACCCAGTCGCCCTTCTTGATGAAGGGCTTGGTACGGTCCCAGTGGCCGCTGGTGCGGTAGGTGCGGCTGGACAGGCCACCGACGGCGCGGTTGACGACGTTGACCTTGTTCAAGTCCAAGTAGGCGGCGATGGGGTTGCCCCAGCCCCACTGGCCCTCGGCGCCCTTGCCCTGGCCGTCGTCGCGGCCGTTGCGCACGGTGGAGTCGCCGATGAAGATCAGCGACGGCAGCTCTGGCTTCGCGGGCTCGGGCAGTTGGATCTGCGCGCGGGCGGGGTCGGTCGTGGCGGTGAACTCCTGCGCATGGGCCTGGGCCAGTGGCAGGGTGAGCAGCAAAGCTGTGACAAGGCGGCGTGTGGGCATGACGATCATGGCGCGCATGCTAGGAGAGCAGCGACCCGCCGGACAGGCAGGACAGCGCAAGTTCTTGAGCGATTGGCGGCCAGCAACAGTCCTTGACATGCCCAGCCCTAGAGTCGCCGCACTTCGACCAGCAGGCACCGCCATGCGCTCCAAAAACACCTTGTTCATCGGCGTTCTGCTCAGCCTGGCGCTCGGCTCGGCCTGGGCCCAGATCGGCCAGCGCTTCCCGTCCGAGAAGCGCGTCGTGCCCGACCCGATCACCGGCACGCCGCTGACCTTCCTGACGACGCAGCCGCGCGGCGACTCCAAGATCTACCCGAGCCACCCGCAGTGGACGGCCGACGGCCAATGGCTGGTGTTTCGCTCCAACCGCGTGAAGGGCGAGGCCATCGCCGTCAACGAGGCGACCGGCGACCTCGTGCAGGTCACCGAAGGCGGTTACGACGGCATGCTCAACCTGGCGCAGTCGGGCGGCAACAAGCTGTTCTTCCTGCGCAAGGACCCGGCCGGCGCGCCTAAGGTGATGCAGGCCATCGAGGTGGACCTGGACCGCGTGTTTGCCGACAGCAAGGCCGGTGCGATGAAGCCGGCGAGCACGTATCAGCGCGTCATCGGCACGCTGCCGGCGGAGCTGGAAGCGGTGGGCGACAACGCGCTGGACGCCGACGGCCAGTGGTTCTACTTCCGCGTCACCGGCAAGGCGTTTGCCGGCGCGCGGCTGCCGGCCGGCACCAAGATCGAGGCGCCTTTCGGCCCGCGTGGCATGGGCGCTGGCCCGCACGCCATCGGCAAGATCAACGTGAAGACGGGCGAGATCAAGCACGTCGTCTCCGTGCCCTTCCAGATCGGCCACATCCAGAGCAACAGCTGGAACCCGGGCGAGCTGGTGTTCAGCTGGGAGACGGGCGGCAAGTCGCCGCAGCGGACGTGGACGGTGCGCGGCGACGGCACCGGCATGCGCCCGCTCTACCCCGAGGCGCCCTACGAGTGGGTGACGCACGAGACCTTCATCGGCAAGGACGAGGTGGCCATGGCCATCATGGGCCACCGTCCCATCCCTGGTGTCGTCGACCCGAGCCGGCCGGCGGGCACTGCCGTCGAGGGTGCGAACCCCGGCCAAGACGATGCCTGGGGCAACACCGGCACGCGCGAGAAGCCCACGGGCCTGGCCATCGTCAACCTGCGCACGCGCGAGATGACCATTGCTGGCCAGACGCCCTCGGGCAGCGGCCTGTGGCACGTGCACGGTTCGGCGGACGGCCGTTTCGCCACGGGCGACGACTTCGGCCGCAGCCTCTACCTGATCGACCGCAAGACGCGCGAAATGATCGTGCTGACGACCGGCCACAAGGCGACGGCGCGGGACCACATCCACCCGACCTTCAGCCCCGACGGCAAGAAGATCGAGATCCAGTCGGCCATGCTGTCCGCCGATGGGCGCGAGATGAATATCTGCATCGTGCCGGTGCCGCAGGCGTGGCTGGATCGGAAATAGTTTCACGCGAGGTGCACGAGGGTATTGGAGTATTTCGAATTTCGATATTCGGAATACTCAGTGAGCTGCGCGGTATTCGCGCGCGACAGGGCTCGACGGCACACTGCGCAGTGGCACTGCAGCGCAGCAATGCGTGGGGGTGCTCCAGGATTTGAGTGAAAGCTGCGCCGTTTCAGGGTTAACGCGAGCCGAAGCAATCATGGCCGTGATTCTTTGGCGTATGGAGGTCACGGCTTGAATATCGGCCTCTAGAATTATCTCCGGGGGGCAGTAAGAGGGCGCAGTTAAAAGCACCCATCTCGCCGATAGTTTGGAGTTACACAAAATGCTGAAGAAGAATTCCGGCGGCATGCCGGTTTTGCGCTGGACCCCACTGGCGCTGGCCGTCTCGGCCGTTCTGGCCAGCCAGGCTCAAGCCCAGGAGGCCGCCGCGCCTGCCGCCGCTGCTTCTGCACCTGCCGCCACTGCTTCCGCGCCGGTCGCTGCCGCCAAGCCCACCGCCACGGATGCCAACCAGTTGGAGACGGTCGTCGTCACCGGCATCCGCCGCTCCATCCAGAGCGCCATCGACCGCAAGCGCAACGCGTCCACCGTCTCGGACAGCATCGTTGCCGAAGACATCGACCAATTCCCCGACAAGAACGTCGGCGAGGCGCTGTCGCGCATCACCGGCGTGCAGCTGTCGCGCCAGTTTGGCGAAGGTTCGCAGGTGTCCATCCGCGGCGTCGAGCCTGATCTGAACCGTGTCCAGATCAACGGCATGTCGGTGCTGGGCACCAATGGCGGTGCCGGGCGCGGCGCCGAGCTGCGCGAGCTGGCGTCGGAGCTGATCGCCTCCATCGACGTCATCAAGGGCTCGACGGCCGACCTGACCGAAGGCGGCATCGGCGGCACCGTGGACGTCAAGACGCGCAAGCCGTTGGACTTCACCAAGCGCACCATCGCCGGCACGCTGGCGGCCGAGCAGGGCAGCCTGCGCGGCGGCGTGCAGCCGCGTGGCACGCTGCTACTGGCCGACAAGTTCCTGGACGGCAAGCTCGGCCTGATGGCCAACCTCGTCTACGACAAGATCTACACGCGCGGCGACTTCGCTCGCAACACCTCGTGGGCCTTCCTGCGCGACTGGGATTTCTCGGCCGACAAGACCCTCACCAGCCTGAACGCCAACGCGGCAGCCGTCACCACTTCGGCCGGCTGCGGCAGCTTGGCCGCCGCTGACCAGGCGCCCTGCCGGAGCCAGTGGTTCGACTACTCGCCGCGCATCTCGCGCTACGGCATCTGGACCCGTGACCACAAGCGCAGCTCCGCCGAAGTGACGGCGCAGTACCAGTTCACCAAAGAGCTGGATGGCTACGTGAGCTACCAGGCCAACACGCAAGCGCAGCGGCTCAACGACATGAACTACGGCACCGACTTCTCGGCGGTGACGCGGCTGAATTCGTCGGGCAATGCACCGGTCTACTCGGCCACTGCCGTGCCCTCGGGAGGCACCTGCGTCGCCGCGCCGGCCGCCGCCACGCCGGCCGGCATGGTGGTCGACAACCACCACGTCACCCAGTTCACCGTGGGCAACTGCCTGAACGTGGCCGGCCAGGGTGGCCAGGGCGCGTTCAGCACGTCGGCGCGGGATTTCGCGCTGGACATCAAGTCCAAGTACACGACGGCCGGCTTCAAGTTCAAGAACGACAAGTGGCGCATCGAAGGTCTGCTGGGCGACTCCAAGTCGGACTACAAGAGCGAGAGCAACAACATCGTGCTGACGCAGAACGCGCCCGGGCTGGTCGTCAAGCTCGACAACAACCACCTGCCGCAGTTCACCTTCCCAACGGCCTACAGCCCCGACGACGCTTCGTCCTATGTGCAGGCGCAGCTGCAATACCGCCCGTCGGCCACGAAGAACACCGAGCGCCAGGGCAAGCTGGACTTCCAGTACAACCTGGACCACGGCTTCTTCCAGAGCCTGTGGTTCGGCGGCCAGGCGCGTGAGTCCAGCTCGCGCCAGTACAACGGCGGCGGTTACCTGATCCAGAACAACGGCCTGCCGGCCCTCACCGACGAGGCCGTGGACGTCAATGCCCGCACGGCCAACGTCAACCAGACCTTCATCTTCGACCCGCTCTACACCGGCACCGCGCAGCGCCCGAACGACACGCAGACCTTCATCAACAGCGGCTTCAAGACGTCCTACGTGACCGGCGCGCGCATGCAGGAGATCGTCAACACGATCCGCACGAAGTCGCCCGGCACCTTCCTGGGTGGCTATGGCGACGTTTCCGGCGTGCCCGCCAACTGGACCGCGCCGAACTATGCGGCCACGGTGGCGTCCAGCATCTTCGACACCAAGGACTTCAGCCACAAGTATCTGTACTCGACGCCCGGTAACGATGGCAAGACCTATCCGCAGATCGCGACCTTCGACGTGACTGAGAAGGTCAAGGCGGGCTACGTGCGTCTGGACTGGGGTACAGAAGTCCTGGGCATGCCGCTGGACGGCAATGTCGGCGTGCGCTACGCCCGCACCGACCTGACCACGACCGGCCTGCAGGCCGACCGCGAGTGCGACCCGGCCGCCGTGTCGACCTGCACGGTCCTCGTGAAAAGCAACAAGGTGGTCACGCTCAGCAACAGCTACAACGACGTGCTGCCGAGCCTGAACGGCACGCTGCAGCTGCTCAACGGCCAACTGCTGGTGCGCGGCGGCTGGGCCAAGGTGATGGCCCGCCCGGCGATCGACCTGCTGGCGCCCAACATCACCTGCACAACCGGCAGCGGCAGCCCCGCGCGCCCCGGCGGTGATGGCACCGACGACTGCACGGCCGGCAACCCCAGCCTCAAGCCCTACCGTGCCACCAAGTACGACCTGAGCCTGGAGTACTACCCCGGCCGCGACACGCAGGTCAGCCTGGCCACCTTCCGCACCGACATCGACACCTATGTCCGCAAGAACGTTGTGAACCGTGGTGTCAACTTCTACGGCGACGGCCGCATCTTCGACGTGACCCAGGCCGTCAACGGCGAGGGCGCGCGCACCCAGGGCCTGGAGCTGGCGGGCCGCACGGCGTTGTCCTTCCTGCCGGGCTGGCTGGGCAACTTCGGTGTCGATGCCAACTACACGCGCATGACGTTCAGCTACGCCAAGGGCAACGAGCTCATCAGCCCGCTGGACAACTCGGTGCTGCCGTATCCGGGCCTGTCGAAGAACTCCTACAACGTGGGCCTGTGGTACGACGACGGCAACTTCAACGCCCGCCTGGCCTACGCCTACCGCGACAAGTACTACAGCGGCACTAATGACGTGTCGGGCAACCCAAACTTCAGCGACAAGACCGGCTACCTGGACGCCAAGATCCAGTGGAAGGCCACGACGAACTTCACGGTAGCCTTCGAAGCCAAGAACCTGACCGACCAGGCCGAGCTGACCTATGCGGGCGACCTGTCGCGCCCCAACGAACTGGCCTGGTCCGGCCGCCGTTACTACGTGACGCTGGGCTACAAGTTCTGATCTCCGGGCGTTGGCCGGGCATGGCCAATCCTGTTGCACCTGGATTTCAGGTGCCCGGCCTCAAGTGAGGCCGTTTTTTTTAAGCTGACGCGATGACTTCATTGACCTCACTCACCCGCCTTTGGCGTGGTCTCGCCTACGGGCTGTTGCTCACCGGTGCCGCCACCGTCCAGGCCGACTCGCGCCAGGTCGAGAAGCTGGACCGCGGCGTCGTTGCGCTGGCCACGTCGTCCGGCGTCTTCATCAGCTGGCGGCTGCTTGGCACGGAGCCCGCAGACGTTCGCTTCAACGTCTACCGCGATGACAAGCGCGTCAACCGCGAGCCGCAGGCGCTGACCAACCTGGTCGACGCGCAAGGCCGCAGCGACAGCCTCTACAGCGTGCGAGCCGTCGTGGCCGGCCACGAGCTGCCTGCGTCTGCCGCCACCTCGCCGTGGAGCCAACCCTACCTGCGCGTGCCGCTGCAAAAGCCTGAAGGCGGCGTGACCCCTGACGGCGTGGCCTATCGCTATGAGGCCAATGACGGCGCGCCGGCCGACCTCGACGGCGACGGCCAGTACGAGCTCATCGTGAAGTGGCAACCCACCAATGCCCACGACAACTCACACAAGGGCTACACCGGCCACACGCTGCTGGATGCCTACCGCCTGGACGGCACGCGGCTGTGGCGCATCGACCTTGGCCGCAACATTCGCGCCGGTGCCCACTACACCAGCTTCCTCGCCTACGACTTCGACGGCGACGGTAAAGCCGAAGTGATGATGAAGACGGCCGACGGCACCGTGGACGGCGCGGGGAAGGTCATCGGCGACGCCAAGGCCGACTACCGCAACGAGGCCGGTTATGTGCTCGCCGGCCCCGAATTCCTGACCGTCTTCAACGGCCTGACCGGCGCCGCAATGGCGACCACGGCCTACAACCCACCGCGCGGCGACGTGGGCGCCTGGGGCGACACCTACGGCAACCGCGTCGACCGCTTCACGGCCGGCGTGGCCTACCTGGACGGCCAGCGGCCTAGCGCCGTGTTTGCGCGTGGCTACTACACCCGCGCCGTGCTCGCGGCCTGGGACTGGCGCGACGGCAAGCTGAGCCAGCGCTGGACATTCGATAGCGACAGCGACCCAGCCAGCAAGCCGGTGGCGGGGCAGGGCGCGCACTGGTTCTCGGTCGCCGATGTCAACGGTGACGGCCTGGACGACATCATCTACGGCGCCGCCACCGTCTCCGGCACCGGCAAGACGCTCTACAGCACCGGCCTGTGCCATGGCGACGCACTGCACGTCAGCGCCTTCGACCCGGCGCGCGAAGGCCAGCAGATCTTCATGGTCCACGAGAGCCCGCGCTGCTACGGCGAGCATGGCCTGGAGATGCACGACGCGGCCACCGGCAAGCTGCTGTGGAGCATGTCCGGCAAGAACACCGACGTGGGCCGCGGCGTCTGCTTCGACATCGACCCCGCCCACCCCGGCGCCGAATGCTGGGGCAGCGTCGGCGGCCTGATGAGCGCGGGCGGCAAGCTCATCAGCGAGCAGCACCCCAACCACTTCAACTTCGCCGTCTGGTGGGACGGCGACCTGCTGCGTGAATCGCTGGACCACGTCGCCATCGACAAGTGGATGCCCGCCACCTTCAAGTTCGAGAACCTGCTGAACGGCAAGAAGTTTGGCGCCGCCTCCAACAACGGCACCAAGGGCAACCCGGTGCTGTCGGCCGACCTCTTCGGCGACTGGCGCGAGGAAGTCGTCTGGCGCAACGAGGACAGCACCGCGCTGCTGGTCTTCTCGACGCCGCTGCCCACCGAGCACCGCCTCGTTACGCTGATGCATGACCCGCAATACCGCGTGCAGGTGGCCGCGCAGAACGCCGGCTACAACCAGCCGCCGCACACCAGCTTCCACCTCGGTGCGGCGATGAAGGCGCCCCGCTACTTGCCCATCACGACGCCATGAAATCCGCCGTCCTGCTGAGCCTGCTGCTGGCCCTGGCTGGCTGCGCAAGCGTCGAGCCGGCGCCGCGCCCTCTGTACCGCGACCCGGTGCTGGACGGCGCCGCCGATGTGTCGCTCGTCTTCAATCGGGGCCTGAAGCGGTGGGAGATGTTCTACACCAACCGCCGCGCCACGCTGCGGCTGGACGATCCCAAGGACGTGAGCTGGGTGCACGCCACGCCCATCGGTATCGCCACGACGGACGATGGCAACCACTGGCGCGCGTCAGGCGAGGCGAAGTTCCCCGCCGAGTGCGCCGGCGTCACGCTGTGGGCGCCCGAAATCCAGGACTTCGACGGCGCCTACCACCTGTGGCTCACCGTTGTGCCCGGCGTGCACAAGAGCTGGACGGGTGAGCGCCGCATCGAGCACCTCACCAGCACCGACCTGCGCCACTGGCAATGCGCCGGCCGCGTCGACCTGGGCTCGCCCAAGGTCATCGACGCGGCCGTCATCCGCGCGCCGCAGGGCGGCTGGCGCATGTGGTTCAAGGACGAGCAGGGCGGCAGCAAGCTCAAGGTGGCCGACAGCGCCGACCTGAAGACCTGGACCGTGCGCGGGCCTGTGAGCCCGTTGCCCGGCGAGGGCCCCACGGTCTTCCAGTTCGCTGGCAAATGGTGGCTGGTGGCGGACCTGTGGAAGGGCTTGCTCGTGCTGCGCTCGGACGACGCCGAGCACTGGGAAGAGCAGCCCACACGGCTGCTGGCGGGCATTGGCCAGCACCCCACCGACCGCGCCAAGGGCCAGCATCCCGGCGTGCAGGTCGTGGACGGCCGCGCCTACCTCTTCTACTTCACGCACCAAAGCGGCGAGCCCGAGGCCAAGACGGACGATCGCTGGCACCAGCGCACAGTCATCCAGGTGGCGGAGCTGCAAGTGAAGGACGGCTGGCTGACGGTGGACCGCAACGCGCCGCCGCCGGATCTTCGTTCGGCCTTCAAATCACGTTGACGTGAAACGGTTCGGCCTGCCAATGCCCAGGAACACAGCCACAGAGACACAGAGGCACAGAGAGAGTGGTGCTTTCTCTGTGCCTCTGTGCCTCTGTGGCTGTGTTGGGTATTGGTTGCGGCGACTGTTGGTGCTGGCGTGTGTGCTGGCCGGCGCAGCGCATGCAGCGCTTACCGTCGACGTGAGGGCTACATCCACCAGCCTGCCACTCGACGGCGCCGTCATCGTCGCGGCGCCCGAGGCCGACCCGCTCGAAGCTTTCGTTGCACAAGACCTCGCCGACGACCTGAAGCGCCTGGGCCTGCGCACGGCGACGAAAGGATCGGTGCAGATCTGGATCGGCACCGCCGGCCGGCACCCCGCCATTGATGCTGCGGGCCTGGACCTGAGCAAGCTCAAAGGCTGCTGGGAGTGCTTCCAGATTGCACTGCTGCGCAACCCCGCGCCCGGCGTGAAGCAGGCCCTCGTCCTCGTCGGCGCCGACCGCCGTGGCACGGCCTACGGCGTCTACACATTGAGCCAGGCGCTGGGCGTGTCGCCCTGGCACTGGTGGGCCGACGTCGCACCGCTCAAGCGCGGCCCGCTGCACGTCAGCGTTAGCGAGCCAGTGCACGACGGCCCCGCCGTGAAGTACCGCGGCCTCTTCATCAACGACGAGGACTGGGGCCTGCAGCCCTGGGCCGCCAACACCTTCGAGCCCGAGGCCGGCAACATCGGCCCGCGCACCTACGAGCAGGTCTTCCGCCTGCTGCTGCGCCTGAAGGCCAACACGCTGTGGCCGGCCATGCACCAGGTCTCGGGCGCCTTCAACGCCAACCCACGCAATGCTGAACTGGCGCAGCGCTACGGCATCGTCATGGGCTCGTCCCACGCCGAACCCATGCTGCGCAACAACGTCTCCGAATGGAAGGCGCCGGCTGACCAGTACAACTACGCGACGCATGCCGAGCAGGTGCGCGACTACTGGACCGAGCGGCTGAAGACGAATGGCCGCTACGAGAGCCTGTTCACGCTGGGCATGCGCGGCATCCACGACTCCGGCATGCAGGGCGGCGGCACGGTCGCCGAGAAGCAGGCGCTGCTGAATCGCCTCATTGCCGACCAGCGCGAGCTGCTCGCCAAGCATGTCGGCGACCCGGCGCAACTGCCCCAGGTCTTCGTGCCCTACAAGGAAGTGTTGCCGTTGCTGCCTGGCTTGGCCTTGCCGGACGACGTGACGCTGGTCTGGCCCGACGACAACTTCGGCTACCTCCGCCAGTTCCCCGATGCCGCCCAGGCGAAGCGTTCGGGCGGCTCGGGCGTGTACTACCACCTGAGCTACCTCGGCGCGCCGCTGTCCTACCTGTGGCTCAGCACGACGCCACCGGCCCTCGTCGCCGAGGAGATGGGCCGTGCCTTCGACGCCGGCGTGCAGCGGCTGTGGATGGCCAATGCGGGCGACATCAAGCCGCACGAGGTCAACCTCAGCCACTGGTTCGACCTGGCCTGGAACCCGGCCGCCGTGCGCGCGCAAGGGCAGCAGGCGTACTTGGCCGACCTGGCGCAGCGGCTCTTCGGCATCGCTGAAATCGGCTCGATCTGGGACGGCTACTACCGCCTCAACTTCGAGCGCCGCCCCGAGCATCTGCAGTTCCACCTGCCCGGCGAGCGCATGAAGCGCAGCGGCATGACCGCCGCCGCCATCAACGAGCGCCTGACCCGCTTCGCCCAGCTGCTGGCCGCGCTGGACGCCGTGCGCCCGCGCATCGCCGCTGAGCAGCGCGCCGGCTTCTTCCAGCTCGTCGAATACCCGCTGCGCGCCTCGGCGCTGGCCAACGAGCGCTTCTTCGCGCTGGAGCGCTACGCCACGACGCTGGAGCGCAACCCCGCCGGTGCGCGCGCCTTCGCCGCGCAGGCCGTGCGCGCCGACCAGCGCCTCAAGGCCTTGACCGCCCGCTACAACACCGGCCGCTGGGCCGGCATCCTGGCCGAGGAACCGGCCGACGGCCTGTGGACGAGCTACCGCCAGCAGGCCCCATTGCTACCGGCTCCCGGCCTGGGCGGCCGTGCGCCCGATGCGCTGGGCGACCTGGCCTGTGCCGCCGCTGACCTCGCCCGGCTGCCCCTCGTCGAGCCCATCGCGCCGCTGCTGCGCGTGGCCGACACCGAGGGCTGGCGCCGCGTGCCCGGCCTGGGCCGTGGCGACGGTGTGCTCGTCGCGCAGCAGCCCGGCGCCACGCTGACGCTGGAGGCACCGGCGAGCGACGCCAACTGTCTGCGCGTGCACGTGCTGCCGACCTACCCGCTGACCGCCGGCGAGCCCTGGCAGGCCGACGTGAAGGTCGACGGCCAGACCCACGCGCTGCGCTGGCTTCGCGGCACGCAAGACGCCGCCTGGGCGCAAGGCGTGCTGGCCAATCGACTGAGCGCATCCCTGACCTTGCCGGAACGCGCCACCGGTCCGCTGCGCCTGCAACTGCTGGCCGGCCAGCGTGATCTGATGTTCGACGGCGCCGAGCTGCTGCCCGGTGCCTGTCGCTGACCGCAGGCCTTAGGCTGCGATCCCTTTGACGTCGCACATGGAGCACGCATGAAATCACTCGCATCGGCGCTAGCCCTCGCCCTCACGCTTGGCGTGGGTGCTGCTCCGGGGTCCACACCGGCGGCCGATGCGGCCCCGGCCCAGTCGCAAGTCGACGTGGTGGGAAGCGTCTTCGGGCTGTTCAAGCTCCGCAGCGACGGAACGGCGCTCTTCGAGCCGGCGACGGTGGTGCCGCTGGTGCAGGGCCAGGCCTATGGCTGGATGCTGAAGCTGCGCACCGATGCCAAACAGGTGCGCTGGCGCGAGGAGTTCATGCTGCCGGCTGCGCCGGAGGTCTGGAACGGTGCCGCCAGCGTCCCCGCCGATGCCGGCGTGAAGCACACGCTGTCGGCCGACTCGCGCGTGTCGATCATGGAGCGCGTCGTGGCGCCCGAGGGCGGCGTACTCATGAATAGTTGGGCGGTCGAGAAGGGCGACCCGGCGGGCACCTACCGCATCCGTGTGTTTGTCGAGGGCCGGCTCGCGGCCAGCTTCGAGTTCGATGTGCGCTGAGGAAAGACTTTCAATGTCTCTGCTTCGCTCCACCCTGGCCGCTCTTCTTGCCGCCGCACTGGCCAGGCCGGCCCTGGCGCAGAACCCGCTCGCCCTCGGCAAGGACCTGCGCACCGCCGACCCCTCCGGCCACGTGTGGAAGGACGGCAAGATGTGGCTCTACACCTCGCACGACGAGGAATGACTGTCCACTCCGCCCGATGAAGCCCACGCTGCCTGCCACCGTTGTGTTGACCTTCATCGTCGGAGCGGCGGCGGGCGCGGGCCTGGCGGTGTGGGCGATGCCGGGCGGCATGCCTATGGTGGAAGCGCCAACGCTGCCGGTAGCACCGTTGGCGGTCGCGGCGGCGCAGCCCATGCGGGTCGAGCGCGCCGCGCCGCAGGTCGCATCTGCTGCGACCGCCACGCAATGCCCTGCGGCCCCGCTGCCGCCGGCCTGCCCGTCCACGGTAGTGCCGCCGTCTCGCCCGGCAGTGGCTGCGCCGGTCGTGGTCGGGGCGGTGCCGGTGCAGCTGTCCACCGAGCACGCCGCAGTGCTGATGCCGTCCGGCGTCGACAACCGTGCCCCCAGCCTGCAGGAGCTGCACACGCAGTTGCTAAGCGAGTCTGTCAATGCGCAGTGGGCGCCGGACGTGGAGCAAGCCATCCGTCAGGCCATCGCTGCCGGCAACGGCACGGGCGAGTTCGACGTGCCAACCGTGAGCTGCCGCCAGACCCTCTGCGAGGTGCTTGCCTTCGGCAACCTACCCGGCTCGGGAGAAAAATGGGGCGAGCTGTGGAGCGGCTTCAGCAAGCTGCCGTGGCATGGCCAGTTCAGCGGCACCTCCACGTCGACCTTCGTGCGCAACAACCGCCACGTCATCGTCACCATCCTCCGGCGCAAGCCGGGGCAGCCGGGATGAAACTGAGCCGCCAAGGGATCCCGCTGGTTGTCGCCGCCGTGCTGGTCTTGTCCGCCTTCGCCTGGTGGCGCAGCGATGGCGCGGCGCCGACCGAGCCGGCGCCAGTGCCCGTGGCGCAGACCCAGCCGGCCCCGCTTGCCAGCGCCGTGCCGACTGCGGTGCGCGCGGTCGACACGGCGCCGGCGTTGCCTGCAGTGACGCGCAGCGCCAGCGCAGCAGCAGCCGCCCAGGCGCCGCGCGTGGACGTGTCGAAGTTCCAGCGCGACGTGCAGCAGGCCGTGTCCAGCGACGAGCCCGGCCTGGCTGGCAAGGCTGCGCAGGAACTCGCCGCCTGCGAGGGGCTGGAGAAGGAACGGGACCGAATGCAGGCGTCGATGGAGGCGCGCCAGCGCACCGAACCCAGATCGAACTACCGCGAAGCGGTCACGGGCATGGAGCAGTTCTTTGCCGGCTGTCAGGCGCTGGATGCTGCGGCACGCGCCCAACTGCTGCCCCTGCTGCGCCGCAGCTTGCAGGAAGGAGACCGGGGTGCCGGTGTCGCGCTGGCCCGTCAACTTGGCAGTGACTTCGATCCTGCCCGCGAGCCCGAGGCCATGGCCTCGCTGCGGCGTGATGCCTGGGCTTGCGACCGCAGTTCGATCTCCACGCTGAGCCTGCTCTCATCCCGCCACCCGCAGTTGCTGACGCCGAACGAACAGGGGGCGATGCGCCAGATGCAGCGCAGTAGCCCAATGGCGCGTGCATTGGCGGACGGCCAGCCGGCCCAGCGCGCGCTGATGGAGCGGCGTTTCAAACTCCCCGCCGACGCCGATCCTGCCGAAGTGGCCCGGCTGGCCGCCACGATCCAGGCGCAATGCAAGGACGACTGATGGTTGCGTCCTCGGCGATGACGCGCGCCGTTCGCATTTGCTGACGCGGCCCGAGTGGGCCGCCGTCTGGCGACTGGATCGCAGCAGGCCGATGCTGGGCAAGCCTTGGCGCTCGCTGCTGATCGCTTCGGCGCCGCCCGCTGACGACTTTTTTGCCGAAGTGGACGGGATCATCGCCAACATCCAGGCGCAATGCGGAAACGACAAGTGGCGCCAGCGCCGCTGGATGACCGTCAGAGACGCCCGCAGATCGCCGGAGGGCCGCGCTCGCCGGTTTCGGCACCTTCGCGTTCAATGCCTACGTCAACCCCAAGCAAGGCGATGCGGCGAGCGGGGATTCGCTGAAGAAGGCGCCACCCAGGCTGACGGCCGACCACCTCGGGCGGAATGTTGACCAGCTTGCCAGCTCATGCTCTCAAGGCTGGGACGGCCTGGATGCCGGCGCTCATTCCCTGCTCTGGGTTCCCTGCTCTGCCAGCGCCCGCCACCAAGCCATCGTGCGCGCCGTTCGGCTGGGCGGCTCCGGTGCTCGCTCGGGAATGAGGTGAGCCGTGGACAGGGTGGCGCGGGCCAGGAAGGGCAGCGTAAAGAGCAGCGGCAGCGCCATCAGGCGGAGCGCCTCGGTCGTGCCCGGCTGCACGTCCAACGGCAGTTGCACGGAGGACGGCAGCGTGTGCACCTGCTGCGAGAGCTGCAGCGTGACGGCGTTGTGCCAGTCGGCGTTCACGCCGCTCAGGGCGCAGCGCTGGCGTTGGCCGAGATGGAATGCCGGCGAGTCGCCCTTGGCCATGCGCTGGCGCAACGCCGCCTGCAGGTCGGCGTGCAACGACGCGAAGAAGGCGTGCGCCTCAAGCGCAGCTTGGCGCCGTGCCAGGTCGGCGCGGATGGCGTCGACGCGCGGATCCACCGCGCCCATGTCGCCGAACATCTTCAGGCGGCGGGTCGCGTCGTGCAGCTCCCACAGCTGGATGCGAAAACCTCGCTCCGAGTCCGTCACGTCGTGCCCTGCGATGTACTCGAAGGCATCGTGCGCCTCCACAGCACAGCGGGCCAGCGCGCTCATGGAGGGCATGTCCAGCAGGTCCTTGACGGTCCTCTCGCCGGATTGCGCCGCCAGGCTGCGCAGCGCGACGCAGTGGGACACCAGCTTGACGTAGATCAGCCCACCGCAGCGCGCCTGTACGGATGGGCTGGTGAAGCCGGCCAGCGCCGCTGATGTCGCCTTGCCGTGCTCCAGCACAGCATCGAATTCGCGGACCTTGGCCTTGTAGTCGCCCCAGGTGTTGATTGCTTCCAGCATGCTCAGTTCGTTGTTCAAGTGCGTCTGCGAGATTAGGCGAAGTTTCAGCGGGCCAGTTTGGCGGTCATCCACCGGGCCGCCATCGCCGGCCATTGGCCTTGCGTGCCATCCAGCCCGCGCAGTGCAAATCCATGCTCCGCCTGCGGGAAGACATGCGCCTCCACGTCGAGATTGTGCTGCTGCGCCGCCACGATGAGGTTGAGCGCATGCTGCACCGGCACGATGGCGTCGTGCAGCGCGTAGGCCAGGAGCACCGGGCACTTGGGCAACCCGTGCGGCTCACTGGCGATGCCGATGGGCCAGGCGTCGTAAAAGGCCTGCTTCTCGGGCGGCGGGAAGTCGGGTTTGCCTGGCGGGAACTTGTGGTCGCGGTGGTTGGCGTTGAGGGGCGCGTAGGCGATGACGGCCCCCGCGCTCTCACCCTGGCAGGCCATCACGCCGGCCAGGTGGCCGCCGGAGGACAGGCCGACATGCAGCAGCGGCAGCGGCGGCAACGTGGCGAGATAGTTCATGGCGAGCAGGCCGTCCTGCAGCGCAATGTCGAAGGCATGGCCGTCCTGGCCGGGCAGGCGGTGGACCAGCACATAGGCGTCCAGCCCCAGCGTGTTCAGCCACTGCGCGATCTCGACGCCTTCCTTGTCGTGCATCAGCTGCAGATAGCCGCCGCCGGCGTAGACGAGGGCACGGCAACGCGCGGGCTTGGGCGATGGGTAGGCATGCAACTCGGCCCGCGTCGGCCGGCGGCACGTGCGGTCTGGCGATTCGCCGTCGAAGACGTTGGGATCGCCAGCGGACAGTGCGATCACGTTCATGGCCCTTCCTTCAGCGGCTGACCGAAGTCGGGCATGCCGTCGGCCGTGAAAATCAGCGGTTGCACGCGCGTGGCGCGGCCGGTGTCCTTCAGCGGGTCGCCAACGATGTCGCGGTAGTTGCGGGCGTGGAAGACGTTCAGCACCGTGCCGTCGGGCTCGACAAGAAAGCTGTTGTGGCCCGGGCCGTACTGGCCGTTCTCGGGGCTGCTGACGAACACCGGGCCGGGCGACTTGCGCCAGCTCTTCGCGTCCAGCAGGTCGGCGTTCTCGTCGGCCCACAGCAGGCCCAGGCAGTACTCGGCGCCGGTGCCGGCCGCCGAGTAGGTCATGAAGACGCGGCCGCCGTGGATGAGCACGGCGGGCGCCTCGTTGACCTGGTGGCGCACCTTCTCCCAGGCGTAGTCGGGCTGGCTCAGGCGCAGCTGCGGGCCCTCCAGCTCGGTTGGGCTCTTCATGCGCGAGAGGTAGATGTTGGTGCCGTGGTTCTTGCTCGCCGGGTCGTTCTGCGCCCAGGCCATGTAGCGCTTACCGCGGTGCTCGAAGAGCGTGGCGTCGAGCGTGAAGGTTTCCCACTGCGTCTTGACCTGGCCGCGCTCCGTCCACTCGCCCTGCATCGGGTCGGCGGCGGTGTTCTCCAGCGTCCACAGGCGGATCTTCCACGGCTCCTTGGCCTCACCGGCGCTGAAGTGGATGAACCAGCGGCCATCCAGAAAGGCCAGCTCGGGTGCCCAGATGTGGCGGCTCATGGGGCCCTGCTCGTGCCGGCGCCAGACGACCTTGGGCTCGGCCGTGGCCAGGCCCGCGATGCTGCGCGCCCGGCGCAGCTCCAGCATGTCGTAGGCCGGCGCCGTGGCCATCAGGTAGTACCACTCGCCGTGGCGCGTGATCTGCGGGTCGGCGCGCTGGGCGACGAGCGGGTTGGGCCAGGGCAGGGGCGCCGGAGCGGGTGTCGCCGTGGTCTGCGCGAGAGCGGGCATGAACAGGGCGCTCGCGCCGGCGGCAAGGGCTAGGCGGCGGCTGAAGAGGAGGGAAGCAGGCATAAGGATCAGGGTAGTCGGTAGAACTCGGCTTCGACGATGGACAAGACGCCGCGCCCGAGGCGGCTGGCGCCGGTGGCGACGATTTTCTGGTTCGCGATCTCGGTGTTCGCCGTCCCAGCGCCGCCTTGCGCATTGCCGGTCAGCTCGATGCTGACGTTCTGGCCGCGACTGTTTGCGGGCCAGGAAGACGGCGATGCGGTGCGACTTCATGCTTGTTGACCCGTGGGTTGATGTCGAGAGTGGTGCCGGGATTTCGCCCCGGCGGGCGACTCACTTTTTGGGCCACCAGAAAGTAAGCAAAAAGCTTCCCCCCCTGGCCGCCCCGCCCTTCGCTGCGCTTCGGGTCCCCTGTGGTGCTCAGCCCCGAAGCCCCGCGCCGAACTCGCGCCGCTACGCTCTGCTCAAACAGGCGTCGCGAGTCAGTTCTTGAGGTTCGCTGCGCGAACGGGCTTCGGGTCTTCCGCTCCTCGGCGGGGCTAGAAGGGGGCATGCAGAAATACATCCACCGCCCGGCTGTTGGGCTTGGCTGTTCGGCTGTTTCAAAGGGTCCCCTTTGGAGGAGCCGAGAAGCGCAGGAGCCCGGGGCGCGAGCGGAGCGAGCCTCAAGCTCTGACTTCGCGCCGCCTGTTTGAACGCAGCGTAGCGAAGTGAGTTCGGCGCGGCCCCGGGTTCCGAGCATCGCAGGGCACCCCTCGCAGAGGGGCGACGGAACAGGGGCGACTTTTTGCCTTCTTTTTGGTCGCTCAAAAAGAAGGTCGCCCGCCGGGGCGAACTCCCGGCTGAGCCTCGCCACTAAGCCACAGCAACGAGCAAACGCACAGCCCGTCACTTCACACTCCCCATCAACAACCCCTGCATGTAATACCTCTGCAGCGCCACAAACAACACCAGCACCGGCAACACCGTGATCACGGCCCCGGCCATCATCAATTCACTGTCCTGCACATGCTCCCGCGACAACGCGGCAAGCGCGACCGGCAGCGTGTGCATCTCCCCATCCGTCAACACGATCAACGGCCACATGAAGTCGTTCCAGCTGCCGAGAAAAGCAAACACCGCCAAAGTCACCAACACCGGCTTCAACGTCGGCAGCACGATGTTCCAGAAGATGCGCCACTCGCCCGCACCATCCAGCCGAGCCGCTTCCAGCAACTCATCCGGCACCCCCCGCGCGTACTGCCGCACCAGAAAAATCCCGAAGATCCCGGCCATGCTCGGGATCAACACGCCCATCCAGGTGTTCACCAGCCCCATGCCCTTGAGCATCAGAAACAGCGGCAGCATCGCCACCTGCCCGGGGATCACGAGCGCCGCGATCAAAAGCCCGAACACCCGCTCGCGATGCCGAAAGCGCAGCTTGGCGAACGAGTAGCCCGCCAGCGTGTTGAAGCTCACCGACATCAGGGTGCTGACCACCGCCAGCCCCAGGCTGTTGACGAAGGCGCGCTTCAGGCCGCCGTCGCCGAGCAGCGCGCGGTAGTGAACCAGCGTCGGGTCATGCGGGATCAACGGCGGTGGCAGCGAGGACGCACTGCCGGCCGGCATCAGCGACACGCAGACCATCCACACCAGCGGAAACACGGCCAGCCCCGCGAAGGCCCACACCAGCCCGTTGACGAGGATGCGCTTCACGCCGCCTCCCCCGTCCAGCGCCGCTGCAGCGCGATCAGCCCCTTGCTGACCACCACGATGATGAGGAACAGCACAAAGGCGACGGCCGAGGCCAGGCCCAGGTTCCACCACTTGAAGCCTTCCTCGTACATCAGGTAGAGCACGCTGACCGTGCTTTGCAGCGGGCCGCCCTGCGTCATCACATAGGGCTCCGCAAACAGCTGGAAGTAGCCCGCCGTCGTCAGGATGGCGACCATCAGCAGCGTGGGCGCGATGTTGGCGAGCGTGATGTAGCGGAATTGCGCCCAGCTGCGCGCGCCGTCGAGCCGGGCGGCTTCGTACAGGTCCTGCGGCACGGCCTGCAGCGCGGCGATGAAGATGATCATGTTGCCGCCAAAGTTCTTCCACGCGGCGAAGCCAATGATGGTCGGCATCGACCAGTGCGGGTCCCCCAACCAATCGATGGGGTCGACACCGAAGTGCAGCAAGGTGTAGTTCACGAGGCCGTACTTCACGTGGAAGAGATAACGCCAGATCACCGCAACGGCCACGAGGGTCGTCACGACGGGGGCGAACAGCGCCGTGCGCAGCAGCGGCTTGAAGCGCACGAGCTTGGACTGCAGCAGCACGGCGGCGGCAAGTGACAGCGCGATGGACAGCGGCACGCCCAGCACGACGAAATAGGCCGTGTTGCCCAGGGCCTGCCAGAACAGCGGCAGGCTCAGCACATGGACGTAGTTGTTCCAGCCCTGCCAGCGCAGGTTGCCGATGTCGGCCAGCGCGTAGATGTCGAAGTCGGTCAGGCTGAGTGCCAGGCCGGCGAACACCGGCACGCCGAAGAACAGCGCGATGACGATGAGCGCTGGGGCGGCGAAGGCCCAGCCGGCAAGGGATTCGCGACCCGCCTTCCTCATGAGGTCGCCCCCGCCTTGTCCAGCATCCAGCGGCGCTTTTCCAGAATGCCGTCCACCCGCGCATCCAGGCCGCGCACGGCCGTGTCGATGCTGTCGCGCCCGCCGACGACGCGCGCTGCGGCGAGTTGCATTTCGCCGACGATGCGCTCCCACTCCGGCACGGCCGGCGTGGGGCGCACGCGCTCCAGCTGGCGGCCAAAGGCGGCGGCGTGGCGGTCCTGCGCCAGCGTGCCGCCGCCCGCAGAACCAGGCAGCGGCATGGCCCAGGTGCTGCGGCGCGGCGGCAGGTCGCCGGTCAGGCGGTAGAAGGCCAGCTGCACGTCGGGCCGGCTGAGGTAGCTGATGAGGGCCCAGGCTTCGGGCTTGTGGCGCGAGCGCTTGAACATGGCCAGGCTGGCGCCGCCAGCGATGGAGGCACCCAGGCCGGTCGGGCCGGGCAGCTCGGCAGTGGTCCACGCATCGTTCAGTTCGGGCGGCAGGCGGCGCTTGAACTCGCCGATGTCCCAGGGGCCCGAGATGTAGAAGGCGAAGGTGCCGCGCCCGAACTCCTGCCAGACGTTGGCGACCTGGTTGTTCGTCAGCCCCGGTGCGTCGCCGCGCTGGAAGCGTTCGGCGTAGAAGCCCAACGCGCGGCGGAAATCGGGCGACGAGAAGTTGCCGAAACGCCCGCCCTCGCGCAGCACCTCGGCCGGCTGCTGCAGCGCCAGCGCCAGCAGCGGGGCGTACTCGTTGGTGGGCATCAGCAGCGGCGTGGCCATGCCGTGCTCGCGCAGGCGGGCGAGCGCGGTGCGCCACTCATCCCAGGTCTGCGGCGAGCGCGGGATGCCGGCGCGCGCGAGCAGGTCCTGGCGCACAAACAGCAGCCGCGTGTCGACGTACCAGGGCAGGCCCACGCGTTGGCCGCCGGCCGTGTTGGTGGCCCAGATGCCGTCGAAATAGTCGGCCGCCTGCAGCATCGGCGTGCGGGCGATCCAGGGCTCCAGCGGCTCCAGGGCACCCAGCGCCTGCATCTCGGGCAGCCAGCTGTTGCCGACCTGGGCGAGGTCGGGCGTCGCGTCACCGGCGAAGGCCGTCAGCAGCTTCTCGTGCGCGGCGGTCCAGGGCAGTTGCTCCACCTTGACGCGCACGCCGGGGTGCTCGCGCTCGAAGCCGGGCAGCAGCTCGGCTACCACCTCGCTCTCGCGGCCCATGGCCCAGAAGCGCAGCGTGGTGGCGCCGGAGTCTCGAGCGCAGCCCGCCAGGGCCGTAGTGGTGGCGAGGAAGGTGCGGCGATGCATGCTCACTCCGCGCCCCGGGCAAAGACAACACAGCCACAGAGGCACAGAGACACAGAGGGAGCTTCATCCCGCCCTCTCTGTGCCTCTGTGCCTCCGTGGCTTTGTTTGAATTTCATTTCAACCGAGCCAGCCGCCCGTGAACCCGGCGCGCTTGAGCCCGCGCACCAGATGCGCGTTCTTGCGCATCACCTGCCACACCAGCTCGCCACGGTGGTTGCCCATCATGGCCAGCAGCGGGCCCTGGTCGATGCCGAGCATGTCGGTGTCCACCCAGCCCTTGCCGGGCTCGATGCGGCCATGCGTGAGGCGCACGTCGGGGAAGTTGAAGCTCGGATTGAAGGCATCCCAGAAGCCGTAGCGGCCGAAGGTGTGCGGGTAGCGCTGCTTGATGGCCATCAGCGCGGGAACGACGATCTCGGGCGCGAAGGCGATGGAGCTGCCCGCCGCGTAGGGTGCCAGCGTGCCGTCGTCGTACAGGCCCATGCCGCGGCCGGCGTAGGTGATGAAGCGGCGCTTCTCGGTCTTGCCGGCGGTGGTGGTGTAGGTCAGCTTGATGTCCGCCGGGCCGTCGCTGGCGCTGACGCCCCAGACCTCGGCGCTGTAACCCTGCCAGCCCAGCGGGTTGGCGGCGGCGTAGGCCTGCTGCGCGTAGGTGGCGCGGCGCGAGTTCTCGAAGTAGTCCAGGCCCTTGGCCGCCATGTAGCGGTCGCGGATGCCGCGGAAGTCCACCCAACAGTGCGTGAACTGGTGGCCGAACAGCGGCGGGAAGCGCAGCAGCGTCTGGCCGTAGCTCTCGCCCCAGCTGTGCTCGTCGTAGGTGCTGAGCCAGGCGTTGTAGGCCTCGGGCGCGACCGGTCGCGTGGGCGAACCCAGTGCCAGCAGATAGACCATCATGGCCTCGTTGTAGCCCTTCCAGTCGCTGGGGATGAAGCCCTTCTCGGGCGACCAGCCGTGGCCGATGGAAGGCGGGCGCACCTGGGCCCAGGCCCAGTCGACGCGGCCGTAGAGCTCGTCCACCAGCGTGCGGATGCCGGCCTCGTCGGCGTGCTCGCCATCGAAAAAGCTCTGGGCATGCAGGGCGCCCATCAGCAGCAGCGCGGTGTCAACCGTTGACAGCTCGCAGCGCGCAAAGCGCAGCCCCGTCTTCATGTCGAGGAAGTGATAGAAAAAGCCCTTGTGCCCGGCCACGCCGGTCTTGCCCGGGCCTTGCGGCAGCGCGGCGAAGAAGCGCAGCGTGGTCAGCGTGCGGTCGCGGGCTTGAGCACGCGTGATGTAGCCGCGCGCCACGCCGACCGGGTAAGCGCTGAGCGCAAAGCCGACGGCCGCGATGCTGGCGAACGAGGGCCTCGGCCAGCGGTCGGGCGCGAGGCCGGTCTGGGCGTCGGTCGTGTCCCAGAAGAAGTCGAAGGTGCGGCGTTCGAGGTCGGCGAGGAAGGCCTCGCTCGCCTGCGCCGGGGCGGGCGAATCAGCAGCCCAGGCGGGCAGCGCTGCGGCCAGCGCGAGGCCAGCGCCAAGCGTCGCGCTTTTGGCGAGCAGGGCGCGTCGTGTCAGTGAATCCATGGCAAAGGTAATTGTGGGAGCCGGCGCAGGCCGACTCCCGAGGTCATCAGAACGTGTAGCTTGCACCCAGCTTGAACTGACGCATCGAGCCGCGCACGCCGGTGCGGGTGTCGAAGTGGTCGTTGTCGCCGCCCAGCGCATTTTTCGGCGGGGTGGACGGGCCACCGACCCAGTCGTCGTAGTAGCCCCAGTTGGCGGTGTTGAACAGGTTCAGCACATCGACGCGCAGTTGCAGCTCACCGCCGTAGACCTTGAAGTTCTTGGCCAGCGCCAGGTCGAGCTGCTTGAACGTGTCGGAGCCACGCGGCACGGCCACGCAGCCGTTGGGGCCGTCAAAGCCGGTGTGGCAGTCCACCACCCGACGCGGTTGGCCATCGCCCACGGTGAGCTTGCCGGAGAGCTGCATGTCCCAGGGCAGGTTGTCCATCAGGCCGCCGACCACCAGGCGGTGCTTCTCGGCGTCCTTCGCCGGACGGAAGCCATGGGTGCCCTTGCCGTAGGTCCAGTCGAAGATGTCGTCGGACCATTCGTTGTTGGTGGTCTTGGCGTCGGTGTACGTGTAGGCCACGGTCATGCTCCAGCCGCTGGCCTGGGTGTAGGGCTTTTCAAGCGACAGGAACAGGCTGGTCGCCTTGTTCTGCCCAACGAAATCCCCCAGCACAACGGTGCCGAAGTTGCGCGGCGCGCCGCCCCAGAACGGGTCCACCGAATTGGAGTTGCCAAAGCCGCCATTGAAGTCGCGGTTGCCGTTGAACCAGATGAACTGGTTCTTGGCGTGGATCTTGGAGACGGCGACGTCCATGTTCCACATGCCGAGCGCCTGGCGCACGCCCAGGCTCATCTGGTCGGCGAACGGCATCTTGAAGTCGTTCTTGATCATCCAGATCTCACCGCCGGGCGCGGCGTTCTTCTGCAGTTCGTCCAGCGCGTTGTTGGCCATCTTGCGGTCGTAACTGCGGCCCCAGCCACCGTAGATGACTGTGGCCTTGCTGCCCAACACGTCGTACGACGCGCCCACTCGCGGCGCCAACGCACCCTTGAAGGCCTTGCGCGAGTTGCCGGTGGAGATGTAGTCGGCGATGTTGATGCCGCCCTTAGCGAGCGACTGCGCGTACGTCTGGCCCGCAGGGGCGGTGACGCCGCTGATGGTGCGGCCATCCAGCGCATTCAACCCCGCGACGCGATCAGCCGGCGTCACGTAGTCGTTGTTGAGCATGTTGTCTTCGTAGTCCCAACGCGCGCCGAGGTTCAGCTCCAACTGCTTGGTGAGCTTCCAGTCGTCCTGCAGGTAGATGCCGTACTGGTTGTTCTTGAGATTCGCAGACGCCGAGGGGATGGGGAGCCGGATGTTGCACTGGTCGCTGGACAAGCCGTTGCTGGCGACGTTGGTGCCGGTGCAGGCCAGTCCGTTGAAGTAGGGCTGGCCGGTGGTTGTGTTCAGCACGGTGTCAATTGCGGCCACGCGGAAGGCCGTGCCGCTGAGGTCGTACTTCATCGCCTTGAACTGCACGCCGCCCTTGATGACATGGCCCGCCAGGCCTGTGTAGGTCAGGTCGTCCTTCAGGTAGTAACCACTCTGGCGCCGATCCTGCGAGTTGGGCGACCCGCCGGTGAAGAAGACGTCCTGAACGTTGTTGATCGCGTTGGTGGGCGAGTACTTGTAGCGAACCAGCGGGTCACCCGAGTCGGACTGCGGGTTCCACTTGGTGCGCTCCATGCCGATGCGAGCTTCGTTGAGCCAGGTGTCACCCGTGTACTCATGAGTGAGCGCTATTCGTTGCTCGGTGTTGACGTTGTTGATAGCCGTCGTCGCCGCAAAGCGATCACCGTCGACGGCGTAGCCGTCTTCCTTGCGCACGGTCACGGAAAGATCCAGCCGCTGGCGGTCATCGATCTCGGCCGACAACTTGCCGAACACCAGATGCTGCGTGAACTTGTTGTTGAACGATCCCTGCTGCGCAGCGATGCCCGGCACGAGGCCTGGGCTGCCCGGGTACTTGTCCAGGTTCGTCGCCGTCAATTGCTTCGGCTTGTCGAGCGACTTGCCGTCATAGGCGAGGAAGTAGTGCAGCTTGTCCGGCACGATGGCGCCGCCCATGCTGAAGCCGGCTTCGATCTGCTTGGTGGATGGCGGCTCGATGCCTTTGGCCTTGTCCTGCTCCTGGATCGGGCTCAGCGAGGTCCAGTTGCTACCCGTGCGATTGCCGTAAACGTTTCCATGCGTTTCATTGCCACCGGATTTGGTGACTGCCGAGATCGCCACGCTGGAGACCTGGTCGTACTCCGCCTTGTAGTTCTGCGTCAGCACGCGGTACTCGGCGATGGCCGCCTGCGGGAAGGGATTGCCCTGACTGGTGTTCTGGCCGGACACGCCACCGCGCAGGATGTTGTTCTTCTGGCCGACGCCGTCGATGAAGACGTTGACCGAGTCGATGTTCTGCGAGCCGCCGCGCAGCCGCGTGTTGCCGCTGGCATCGGTATCGAAGCGCACGCCGGGCGCGAAATCGGCGGCGGACAGGAAGTTGCGCGACGCCTGCGGGATCGCCTCGATCATCTTGTTGGAGACGGTGGTGCCCACCTGCGAGTCGATGACGCCCTGGCGCTGCGAGCTGCCTTCGACGACGACGGTGCCAAGCTGGTTGTCTGGCGCACTGCCAAGGTCCACCGTCGCGTTCTGGCCGACAGACAGCGTGACCTGGCTGCCCGTGGCGGCGCCACCTACGCGGATCTCGTAGTTGCCTGGGCTCAGGCCGACCAGCACATAGCTGCCGCCGACCAACGTCTTCGTGCGGTAGGTGTTGCCGTTGGCCTTGTTGACGGCAACGATGTCCGTGCCCGCCGGCACCGTGACGCCGGCCGTGGAGATCGTGCCGCGCACCGTGGCATTGCCCGTTTGCGCGTGGGCAGGAATGGCAGCCAGCAGCATGCCGCCGAGCAAGCCGGCTGCGCAGAGGTGGCGGGCCAGCAGGCTGGGCCTGCTGCGTGGGTTGCGTGTGCTCATGGTTCTCTGTCTCCTGGTTGTTGTGTGGTCTGAACGGGAACTCAGGTGTCGGCGGCACCGCAGGAGCGGCGCACGACGAGCTGCACCGGCATCACGGTGGTGCTGACGTCGGTGCTGTCTTTTTCAAGCGCATCGGCCAGCGCGTCGAGGGCCTGGCTGCCCAGCGCCGCGATGGGCACGTGCATGGTGGTCAACGCCGGGCTGACGTAGCGCGCAACGGGGATGTCATCGAAGCCGGCGAGCGCGATGTCTTCGGGGATGCGCACGCCGCCGGCCTGCAGCGCGCCGAGCAGGCCGATGGCCATGATGTCGTTGGCGGCAAACACGGCGTCGGGCCGGGCGCTGGCGTGCAGGCCGAGCAGGAAGGCGCCGGCACGCTGGCCGCCGGCCTCGAAGAAGTCGCCCTCTAGCACCCAGGGCCGCACGCCTTCGGGTAGGCCGGCGCGGTAGCCACGTTCGCGCTCGCGCGCCTCGAAGTTGGCCGCAGGGCCGCCCAGGAAGGCGATGCGGCGGCGGCCGGACTTGACGAGGTGTTCGGTCATCTCGCGCGCACCGCCGAAGTTGTCGACGGCGAAGACGCGCTGCGTGGGCGCGCGCACGCCGGAGTTGAGCAGCACGGCCGGCAGCGAGAGCGGCAGGTTCTGCGACAGGAAGTCGTCGTCGGCATGCGGCGACATGACGATGAGGCCGTCCACGCGGCCGTTCATCGCCCGCAGCGCAGCGGCAGCCTCGTCGGCGTCGTCATGCGAGCTGGACAGCAGCAGGTGCAGGCCACGCGCGCGGGCGGCTTGGTCGATGCCACGGATGAGCTCGGAGAAGAACTCGCCGTGCAGGTCGGGCAGCAACGCGCCGATGGTGTCGGTGCGGCGCGTGATGAGGCTGCGCGCGGCACCGGACGGGCTGTAGCGCAGCTCGCGGGCCACGTCGACGATGCGCTGGCGGGTGTCGGGCAACACGTTCTCGGCGCCGTTGAGCGCGCGTGAGACGGTGGCCACCGACACGCCAGCGGCTCGGGCAACGTCCTTGATCGTGGCGGGCGATGGGCTCATGCGTCAGGGGGTCAGTCGTGATGGTGGGCGTCGCGGCGGCACCGCCCGAGAGCGCGGCTGCCGCATACCGTGACGGCCCGTGGAGGGCATGAAGCGATGCCAGCAGCTCACGCCGTCGCCATCGGCGCGGGGCGAGCCTTCGGTCGGGTCGGCAGAAATTGCACAGCGCTCAAGGAGGCCGGGCGGCAACGGTTGTCTCATCCGTGGGACCGGCTGGGCTTGCGCCTGCCGATGTCATGTAAACGTTTACACGTAATTCTGTCGACCGGCCCGTGGGGCGTCAACAGCGTGTTTACCCGGCGCCCATGGTTAGGGATGGCGGTGCCCGAAGTTGCGTCGCACGCCGCGCGTCAAGTCAGACTGAAGTCGTGTGTTGGCGCCGAACTGGCCGCAGTACATGGCCGCGACACCGTCGTCCAGCGGCGTGCCGTCAGGCGTGCGCTTCAGCGCCAGTGGCCGACCCTTCATGGGCTTGAGCGTGGCCACGTAGGGCCGCTGGTCGAAATGGCTGCGGTGGAGCGCGGGTGCAGGTTGACCGGCACCCAGCTGTAGCGCGACGCGAGCTCGATGCGGTGGCCGTCGGGCAGCGCGCATGTCGCGGTGTCGGTGCGCGGCATCTGGGCCGCCGCCGCAGCGGTCGCCGTCAATACCGTCAATGCCGCTGCAGCGTCGCGCCAGGTCTTGCCATCTGCCCGCCGTATTCGAAGTTCGGGTGGGAGTGGCGTGTTGCGACGGGCCGTTCTGCTGGATGCTTCTTCCACGATTAGGCCCCTCAGAAATCCGTCTCGATCCGCTCTCTGGTACGCGGGCGGATGTACCAGCCGCCGACGTGAGATTTGGTCTGATTGGGGGGCTGCCTTGGTAGACGACATGAGCCTCCTCGAAGTCACCGCCGACGTGCGCGCGCTCGAATGAATTGGCCACGTCCCAGCCTACCAGCAGGCCCTCGTCATGCAGGCGCAGCTTGAGCCGAAAGCCCATGCTCTTCTGCTTGCTGTAGTAGGGCAGTTCGTCGAGCAACTGCTGCGGGATGCGGTCGGCCACGGGCACGGTGTAGTCGCCGACGATGATGCCGCCCGCGACGCGAAGAAATCCCCATTCATCTCTGACGGAACGCACGGGGTTCTGGATCATGCCCTCCGCCTCCGGGCCGTCGATGCGCCAGGTCGCGCGAAGTTTGGCAGGGACGCCGAGATCAGAGCCATAGCTAGAGCGGCTGTTGTTCTTTGGGCCAACCGTGCCCGAATAGAAGAGCAACTCATCCTCGTCCAAGATTTCAACGCCACGGAATTTCTCGAACGCATCAACAAACTTCTCGCCGCCTTTGAGATTGCGGAACTTGCGCAGGCGCGCGATGTCGTCCTCGGTCAGCGGCGGGCGACCGGACTTGGCTCGCTTTGTTTTCAAGCGCTCCACTTCGGCGCCCGAAGGGTAGGTGGCGGCGCAGGCCGGCAGCGTCAGCAGGCCTCCGAGGCTCAGGCCTACCCAGGTTCTTCTGTTCATGGCGCCGTTCCTTTTTTCATGGGCGCCTTCATTACTCGCCGGCAAAGGCATAGCCGTGGCTGCGAAGCCAGCTCAGATAGCCCTGCATATCGACCGTGCCCGTGCGGTTGCCATTGCGAATCCAGGCAGGCAGTTGCGCGGGGTCGACGGTTGCCCCTGTGGGCCGGGCGGCATAGTGGATGAAGGCGTGCGTGTCGGCATTGACCATGCTGCGATTGCCGCTTGGCAGTGGAGCCCCGAAGCCCATGTTGCGCTGCGTCGTGCCGCTGGCCGCGCCGCGCACCGTCCGGTCCTCGACGTTGTAGGTGTTGGTGCCGTAGACCGTGCCGGGCACGGTGATCCGCGTGGTCACGGTGGGGTCGCCCACGAGGATGGCATTGCTCTGGTCATGGAGGACGGGATCGGGTTGCCGCCGCCCACCATCGTGCCGCCGCTGCTGCCGCCGCCCACCGAGGCCGGCCCGGCGCCGCCGCAGCTCGGCGAGC
>NZ_JBDSQX010000033.1:0-100477 GCF_039929605.1 Roseateles sp. | reverse complement strand
CGAGACGTCCCTCGTCTTCAGCATCAGCAAGACGTTCGGGCTGATCAAGTAGGAGTACCACCCATGAAACTCATTACCGCCATCATCAAGCCGTTCAAGCTCGACGAGGTGCGTGAGGCCCTGAGCGCCATCGGCGTGCAGGGACTGACGGTCACCGAAGTCAAGGGCTTCGGCCGCCAGAAGGGCCACACGGAGCTGTACCGCGGCGCCGAGTACGTCGTGGACTTCCTGCCCAAGGTCAAGATCGAAGCCGCCGTGAACGACGACGTCGTCGACCGCGTCATCGAGGCGATCGAGTCTTCGGCCCGCACCGGCAAGATCGGCGACGGCAAGATCTTCGTGTCGCCGCTCGACCAGGTCGTTCGCATCCGTACCGGCGAAACCGGCAACGACGCGCTCTGAGCGCGTCCATAACAACCGTTTGGAGAACACTCAAATGAAGAAACTCCTTGCCGGCCTCGCCCTTGCGGCGGGTCTGCTCGCGCCGGCCGCCTGGGCGCAGGACGCTGCCTCGGCACCGACCGCCGCTGTCGCGGCCACTGCCACGGCCGATGCGGCCTCCGCGCCTGCCGCCACTGCTCCGGCTTCTCCGGCTGAAGCGGCTTCTGCTCCCGCAGCTCCCGTTCCGCAGCCCAACAAGGGCGACACCTCGTGGATGATGTTGTCCACGTTGCTCGTCATCCTGATGACGGTGCCTGGCCTCGCGCTGTTCTACGGCGGCCTGGTGCGCAGCAAGAACATGCTGTCGGTGCTCATGCAGGTCACGGTCGGCTTCTCGCTGATCATCGTGCTGTGGGTGCTGTACGGCTACAGCTTTGCGTTCACCGAGGGCAACAAGTTCATCGGTGGCACGGATCGCTTGTTCATGAAGGGGCTGTGGGACAACGTCGCCGGGACCTTCGCCCTGGGCGCGACCTTCAGCAAGGGCACGCCGATGTACGAGATCGTGTTCGCGGGCTTCCAGGCGACCTTCGCCGGCATCACCGCCTGCCTGATCATCGGCGCCTTCGCCGAGCGCATGAAGTTCTCCGCCGTGCTCGCCTTCCTGACGCTGTGGTTCACCTTCAGCTACCTGCCCATGGCTCACATGGTCTGGTTCTGGATGGGCCCGGATGCCTACGCCAGCGCCGCCGTAGCGGACGAGATGAACAGCAAGGCCGGCATGCTCTGGCAATGGGGTGCGCTGGACTTCGCCGGCGGCACGGTGGTGCACATCAACGCGGCCGTCGCCGGCCTGGTGGGTGCGTACATGGTCGGCAAGCGCGTCGGCTACGGCAAGGAGCAGTTCACGCCGCACAGCCTGACGCTGACGATGGTTGGCGCTGCGCTGCTGTGGGTGGGCTGGTTCGGCTTCAACGCCGGCTCCGCGCTGGAAGCCAACGGCTTCGCGGCTCTCGCCTTCTTCAACACGATGGCTGCCACGGCTGCTGCCGTGCTGGCCTGGTGCGTGGGTGAAGCGCTGCTGAAGGGCAAGGCCTCGATGCTGGGTGCTGCGTCGGGTGCCGTCGCCGGCCTCGTCGCCATCACGCCGGCTGCCGGCAACGTCGGCATCGGCGGTGGCCTGGTCATCGGTCTGGTGGCTGGCTTCGCCTGCCTGTGGGGTGTGTCGGGCCTGAAGAAGTTGCTGGGTGCGGACGACTCGCTGGACGTCTTCGGCGTCCACGGTGTCGGCGGCATCGTCGGCGCGCTGCTGACGGGTGTGTTCGCCTCGCCCAATCTGGGTGGCCCCAGCGCCATGGGCGACTGGGTCACGGCAACCATGGTCACGCCGGATGCCTACTCCATCGCCGGTCAAGTCTGGATCCAGGCCAAGGCTGTCGCTGTGACGCTGCTCTGGTCGGGTGTCGTCTCCGTCATCGCCTACAAGCTGGTCGACCTGACCATCGGCCTGCGCGTTACCGAAGAGGAAGAGCGCGAAGGCCTGGACATCTCGTCGCACGGCGAGACGGCCTACCACAAGTGATCTGATTCACTGCAACCGCAGTGCCGAGCCGCCCTCCGGGGCGGCTTTTTACTGGGCGCTGCGACGTCTGAATAATCGCCCGCCATGAACCTCCGCTCTCCCGCATGACCGACCCCGAGGTGCTGGAGTTCCGCTTCCCCGTCCGGCTGAACAGCTGCGTCATCCGCCCCGGCACCGGCGGCGCCGGGCGAGGACGGCGTCTTGTGATCCCCGCAGCAGCCCCCAAGTGGCCGGCCTCTGTCGAGTTTGAGATCATTCGGTCATGGTTCCCCATCTGATCACCGCCCTGAACGGCCCCATCAACGAGCTGGAGGCCCGCGTGCTGGAATCCATGCCGGCCACCGAACGCTGGTTCAGGCTCGAATGGATGGAGCACACGCCCACCTTCTACGCCTCGGTCGACCTGCGCAACGCCGGCTTCAAGCTGGCGCCGGTGGACACCAACCTCTTCCCCAGCGGCTTCAACCACCTGACGCCGCAGATGCTGCCGCAGGCCGTGCAGGCGGCCATGGCGGCCATCGAGAAGATCTGCCCCGAGGCGCGCAACCTGCTGCTCATCCCCGAGCCCGGCGCGCGCTGCAGCTTCTACCTGGACCACCTCGCCACGCTGGTGCGCATCTTCACGCAGGCCGGCCTGAACGTGCGCCTGGGCGCGCTGGACCCGGCTCAGACCGAGCCCGTCGAGCTTCCCCTGGCCGGCGGCGGCAGCCTCGTCATCGAGCCCCTGCTGCGCAAGCGTGGCCGGCTCATGCTCAAGGGCTTCGACCCCTGCACCATCCTGCTCAACAGCGACCTCGCCAGCGGCACGCCGCCGCAGCTGATGGGCCTGCACGAGCAATACCTGCTGCCGCCGCTGCATGCCGGCTGGAGCGTGCGGCGCAAGAGCCAGCATTTCCGCGCCTACGAGGAAGTGGCCAAGCGCTTCGGCAAGCTGCTCGGCATGGACCCGTGGCTGGTGACGCCGATGTTCCAGAGCGTCGACCTGCGCGGCAGCAAGGGCCTGGAGGCGCTGCAGACGGCTGCCGACGCCCAGCTCACCAAGGTGCGCCGCAAGTACAAGGAATATGGCATCAACGAGAAGCCCTTCGTCGTCGTCAAGAGCGACATCGGCAGCTATGGCCGCAGCGTGCTGACGCTGCGCGACGCCAAGGACATCGAGGCCCTGGCCGGCCGCCTGCCCGAGGACCTGGGCCAGGAGGTCATCGTGCAGGAAGGCGTGCCCACCCACGAGCGCGTGCACGAAGCGGTGGCCGAGCCGGTCGTCTACATGATGGACCGCTACGTCGTCGGCGGCTTCTACCGCGTGCACGCCAGCCGCGGCATCGACGAGAACCTCAATGCTCCCGGCGCCAGCTACGTGCCGCTGGCGTTTGCCGAGTCGCTGAGCCTGCCGCGCCCCGGCGAAAAGCCCGGCGCCAGCGCGCCCAATCGCTTCTACATGTATGGCGTCATCGGCCGGCTGGCGATGCTGGCGGCCAGCTACGAGCTGGAAGCGACCGACCCGCAGGCCGAAGCGGAGGCGGCCTGACCGCGCAGGCTTCGGCAATACGCCGAGGCCCGAGGGGCGTCAAGCCTTTGAGTTGCGGGTTTGCTGCACTGCACAAAAACCCAAAACCGAGCGCAGAATCCCCACTTTCGAACAAACGCCACCCCAAGCCGGTGGCCCTCACGCAGTGAGTTCTTCCCACGCGGCTCGCAGCCCCTCGGCAATGGCGGGCCTCACCCTCGGCGCGCTCGGGGTGGTTTATGGCGACATCGGCACCAGCCCGCTGTACGCCCTCAAAGAAGTCTTCCACGGCGGCCATGTCGCCACCACGCCGGACAACATCCTCGGTGTGCTGTCGCTGCTGTTCTGGACGATGACCGTCATCGTCTCGGTCAAGTACGTGCTGCTCATCCTGCGCGCCGACAACAACGGCGAGGGCGGCCTCATCGCCATGCTGGCGCTGGCCACCAACGCGGTGAACGACAAGCCGAGGTTGCGTCGGGTGCTGATGGTGGTGGGCCTGTTCGGCACGGCCATCTTCTTTGGCGACGCCGTCATCACGCCGGCCATGACGGTGCTGGGCGCCATCGAGGGCATCGAGGTCTACGCACCGCAGTACCACGACGCCGTGCTGCCCCTGACGCTGGTCGTGTTGGCCGGCTTGTTCGCCGTGCAGCGCTTCGGCACCGGTGGCATCGGCAAGGCCTTCGGCCCCGTCATGCTGCTGTGGTTCGCCAGCCTGACGGTGCTGGGCCTGCCGCACATCATCGAGAACCCGCGCGTGCTGGCGGCCGTCAACCCGATCTATGCGCTGCATTTCTGCCTGGAGTACGGCTGGGTCGCCTTCATCGCCTTGGGTGCCGTCGTGCTCGTCGTCACCGGCGGCGAGGCGCTCTACGCCGACCTGGGCCATTTCGGCAAGAAGCCCATCCGCATCGCCTGGTACGGCATCGTCATGCCGTCGCTGGTCATGAACTATTTCGGCCAGGGCGCGATGCTGCTGGACAACCCGGCAGGCATCAGGAACCCGTTCTACCTGCTGGCGCCGTCCTGGGCCGAGATCCCGCTGTTCCTGCTCGCCATGGCGGCGGCCACCGTGGCCTCGCAGGCCCTCATCACGGCGGCCTTCTCCGTCACCAAGCAGGCCATCCAGCTGGGCATCATGCCGCGCCTGCGCATCGTGCACACCAGCGTGCGCGACACCGGCCAGATCTACGTGCCCTTCATCAACTGGAGCCTGTTCGCGCTGGTCATCGTCGCGGTCGTGTTCTTCGGCTCATCCACCAAGCTGGCCGGCGCCTACGGTGTGGCCGTCACCATCGACATGACGATCACGACGGTGATGACCTTCTTCGTCATCCGCTTCGGCTGGAAGTACCCGCTGGTGCTGTGCATCGCCGCGACGGGCATCTTCTTCGTCATCGACGCGACCTTCCTCGCGTCCAACCTGCTCAAGCTGATACACGGCGGCTGGTTCCCGCTGCTGATCGGTGTCTGTGTGTTCACGCTGATGCTGACGTGGAAGCAGGGCCGCAAGCTGCTGTCCGACAAGCTGCGCGAGGACGCCATCGAGCTGCCTGTCTTCCTGGAAGCCGTCTTCATCAACCCGCCCACGCGCGTATCCGGCACGGCCGTCTTCCTGTCGTCCGAGAAGGGCTCGACGCCCAATGCGCTGCTGCACAACCTCAAGCACAACAAGGTGCTGCACGAGCAGAACCTCTTCGTCACCGTCAAGCACCACGAGGTGCCTTGGGTCGCCGCCGAGAAGCGCTGCGAGGTCGAGGCCCTGGGCCACAACTGCTGGCAGGTGGCGCTGCATTTCGGCTTCAAGAACGAGCCCGACGTGCCCGAGGCGCTGGAGCAGTTGAAGAAGCAGGGCGTGCAGCTGGAGGAGATGGAGACCAGCTATTTCCTCAGCCGCGACATCGTCATCCCCACCATCGGTTCGGGCATGGCGCTGTGGCGCGAGAAGCTGTTCGCCAGCATGCACCGCAACGCCGCCGCGGCGGCCGACTTCCTGCATCTGCCGACCAATCGCATCGTCGAGCTGGGCAGCAAGGTCGAGATTTGAGCCCGCACCGATGAAAGAGAAAACGGCCCCGCAGGGCCGTTTTCCGTGAGCGCGTTCTTGATCAGACCGTCGAGACAAACTGCTCGGTTGAGCGGCGCACCTTCTTCAGGTTGACCAGCCAGTCGCCATCAGGCTGGCGGTAGCCCAGCGGCAGCAGCAGCACCGAGCGCAGGCCGCGCGCCTTCAGCCCCAGGACCTCGTCGACCTCGGCGGGCGAGAAGCCTTCCATCGGCGTGGCGTCCACCTGCTCCTCGGCGGCGGCGATCAGCGCCGTGCCCAGGCCGATGTAGGCCTGGCGGGCGGCGTGCTGGTAGTTCACTTCGGTGCCGCGCGGCGGGTAGGTGGCCAGTACCTGCTGGCGGTAGGCCTCCCAGCCTTCGTTGCGCGCGCTGCGCTGCTCGTTGACGAGGTCGAACGCAGCGTTGATGCGCTCGGCCGTGTAGTCGTCCCAGGCCGCGAACACCAGCAGGTGCGAGGCTTCGGTGACCTGCGCCTGGTTCCACGCGTGCACACGGATGCGCTCGCGCAGCGCGGCGTCGTTGACGACCAACACCTCGTACGGCTGCAGGCCGCTGGAGCTGGCGGTCAGGCGCACGGCCTCGAGGATGCGGTCCACCTTGTCCTGCGGCACCGGCAGGGCGGGGTTCATCTTCTTGGTGGCGTAGCGCCACTGGAGCTTGTCGATCAGTGTGGTCATGGGTGAGGGCAAAGAGAAAGTGGCGACATGGTGCGGATTTATCCCCAGGCGTGCTTGCCGTCGCTGCGGTGCCCTTGCGACGCGCCGGCTTTTGGCGGCCTCCAACCTCAGACGGGCGCAGGCGTAGTAGCCCGCTAAGCCGAGCCGCGAGCGCCTGGCGCACCCGCTGCCCATGCGCGCTGATGGCTATGCTGGCCGCATGCGCCCATTGCTGAAGGATTTCGCCCCCTCCACCCTCGTCGCCGGCTTCGTCGCCGTGCTGGTGGGCTACACCAGCTCGGTGGCCATCATCTTCCAGGCGACCGTCGCATTAGGTGCCACGCCCGCGCAAACGGCCTCGTGGCTGTGGGCCCTGGGCCTGGGCATGGGTATCACCACGCTGGCCCTGAGCCTGTGGACGCGCCAGCCCATCCTGACGGCCTGGTCCACGCCCGGCGCCGCGCTGCTGGCGTCCAGCTCCGGGCTGGACATGCCCGAGGCCATTGGCGCCTTCATCGTCTGCGGCGGGCTCATGGCCTGGGCCGGCGCCAGCGGCTGGTTCGAGAAATTGATGGACCGCATCCCCGTGGCCATCGCCTCGGCGCTGCTGGCCGGCGTGCTGGCGCGCTTCGGGCTGGACGCCGTGGCCAGCGTGAAAACCGACCCCGGCCTCGTGCTCGTGATGGCCGTGGCCTACCTGCTCGGCCGGCGCTGGTGGCCGCGCTATGCCGTGCCCGGCGTGCTGCTCGTTGGCATCGCCTACGCGCTGGGCGAGGGGCGGCTGAGCTTTGTCGGCCTGGACACCCGCCAGGTCTGGGCGCACCCGGTCTGGACGACGCCCACCTTCACCTGGCATGCGGCAATAGGGGTGGCGCTGCCGCTGTTCATCGTCACCATGGCCTCGCAGAACCTGCCCGGCGTGGCGGCCCAGCGCGCCAGCGGCTACACCACGCCGGTGTCCGCTTCCATTGCCGTCACCGGCGCCGCGACAACGCTGCTGGCGCCCTTCGGCGGCTACGCCTTCAATCTCGCCGCCATCACTGCCGCCATCTGCATGGGCCGCGAGGCGCACGAGGACCCGGCGCGGCGCTACATGGCGGCCATCGCTGCGGGCCTGTTCTACGTGCTCATCGGCCTGGCAGGCGGCGCCGTCGCGATGCTGTTGACCGCCTTCCCGCCCGAGCTCGTCAAGGCCATCGCCGGCCTGGCCCTGCTGGGCACCATCGCCGGCGCGCTGGCTGCAGCGCTCAAGGACGAGGCCAACCGCGACGCCGCGCTGCTCACCTTCCTCGTCTGCCTGTCGGGCTTCGCCCTGTTCGGCATCGGCGCTGCCTTCTGGGGCGCGGTGGCCGGTGGGGCGGCAAGTTTGGTTGCGACCTGGCGGCGGCGCGTGTCGTAACCGCGCGTCTGAGCGGGTGGTTGTGATTTCTCAGGCGCGGGCGCGGCTATTGCTAGCTTGTTCGGCAGCTGTCGACAACGACGTCGACAGCCTTGCCTCGGGAGCCCCCTGTGAATCCCACCGCCGTTTTCGAGTACGCCCGCACCCCGCCACCCAGCAGCCTGCAGCTGCTGGGCCGCGTGGCGGGCCATGCCTGGCAGCAGACCCGCACCGAAGGCCTGGCCGACGGCGTGCGTGCGCTGTGGGGCGCCGGCCGCATGCTGGGCGAGCGGTCGGTGCTGGCCGAGCTCTTCGCCATCCCCGCCTTTGCGCAGCTGATGGCTGCCCAGCCGCAGGCCGACGCGCTCTTCTTCATCAGCCACCGGCACTTCCTGTCGCGCGAGTTCGACACCGCCGCGCGCGTGGCCAGCGTGCTGGCGCACTTCAACTTCGAGCAGGCGCATTTCACGCCCGCGCTGCTGCAGGCCCTGCACGGCGACGGCCTGCGCCTGTGGGGGCAGGCCGCCGGCTGCGAGATCCGCCTGCGCGCCAATGCCACCGCGCGCCACGAAGGCCCGCTCAGCCTGGTGCTGCGCCGAGGCGGCCAGACGGTGCACGAACTCTCCTTCGCCTGCATCGACGCACAACAGCTGGGCGCCGAGATGGGCAGCGGCCCGGTGCTGTTCGCCACGCGCAACCAGTCCCTGCCGCCAGACGCACCCGAGGCGGCGGGATTTCGCGCTGACTTCCCGCAGAACTCGCCGGCCTGTTTCGCGCTGGCGGCGTTGCAGGGCGTGGCCGCCGCCCTCGGCCAGCAGCGCATCGTCGGCGTACAGGGCGACCGCCAGATCGCCTTCGAGCCCTGCCACGAGGCCAGCTTCAAGCGCGCCTATGACGACCTCTGGCGTGGCTTGGGCGGGCGCCCCGTCGGCGGCCACGGGCTGGAAATGGCGATGCCCGCCGCCCTCGCGCCGGTGGAGCAGCTGCAGGCCAAGCATCGCGCCCGCGCACACCAACGGCGCGAGCACTGGCGGCAGATTGCCGAGGTTGCCGAGGCGGCACTGAGCCCCTATCTGAAACGCTGAAAGCAGCCCTGTGCAACACTGGCCGATGCCTTCCCAGACATCGCCCAGACCATGAAGCTGCTCTTCGTCTCCGACCCGCTCGCCACCTTCAAGACCTACAAGGACTCGACCTTCGCGATGATGCGCGAGGCTGCGCGGCGCGGGCACAGCATCCTCGTCTGCGAGCCGCAGCAGCTCGTCTGGCTGCGCGGCGGCCGCGTCACCGCGCGTGCTGCCGTCGAGATCACGCTGACCGGTGACGCCGTGGACTGGTTCAAGGTCGAGTCCACGGCCGACCTGGCGCTCGCCGACGTCGACGCCGTGCTGATGCGCAAGGACCCGCCCTTCGACAGCGAGTTCTTCTACACGACCCACCTGCTCAGCCAGGCCGAGCGCGAAGGCGCCCGCGTCTTCAACCGTGCCAGCAGCCTGCGCGAGCACCCCGAGAAGCTGGCCATCCTCGAGTTCCCCGAGTTCATCTCGCCGACCCTCGTCACGCGCGACCCGGCCGAGATCCGCGCCTTCCACGCCGAGCAGCGCGACATCATCCTCAAGCCGCTGGACGGCATGGGCGGCATGGGCATCTTCCGCGTCAAGGACGATGGGCTGAACCTCGGCAGCATCATCGAGACGCTGAACAAGGAGGGCACGCAGACGGTGATGGTGCAGCGCTTCATCCCGGCCATCACCGAGGGCGACAAGCGAATCCTCATCATCGGCGGCAAGCCCGTGCCGCACTGCCTGGCGCGCATCCCGCAGGGCAATGAGGTGCGCGGCAATCTCGCCGCCGGCGGCAAGGGCGTGGCCCGCCCGCTGACCGCACGGGACCGCGAGATCGCCGACTACCTGGGCCCCATCCTCGCCGCGCGCGGCCTGCTGCTGGTGGGCCTGGACATCATTGGCGAGAACGTCACCGAGATCAACGTGACCAGCCCGACCTGCTTCCAGGAGATCACCGACCAGAGCGGCTTCGACGTGGCGAAGATGTTTGTGGATGCGTTGGAAGAGGCGCTGGCGGCGGCGCTGGCATGAGGCGCCGGGACTTCGCTGCAGCTGGCCTGGCCGGCCTGACCCTGCCCGCCTTCGCCCAGGACGCTGGCTTCGACCGCCAGGCCGAGGCCTTCATCGAGGCGCTGTGGCAGCTCGACCCCGATGCGGCCATCGCGGCCGGGCGGTTCGAGTTCGCGCAGCGGCTCACGCCGCCCAGCGCCGCGCAGCGCGACAAGCGCCGCGCCTTTATGAAAGGCTGGCAGTCGCGGCTGGAGGCGGTGTCGGACGCAGGCCTGTCACCCGCTCAGCAGATGGACCGCGCCATGCTGCTCGCCAAGGTCCGCAGCGACCTGTGGCGCCTGGACGTGCTGCGCGAATGGGCCTGGAACCCCGCCGAGCACAACCCGGCCGGCGCCATCGACCTCATCCTCACCACCGACTGGGCGCCCGAGCAGCAGCGCGTGAAGGCGCTGCACCACCGCATCAAGCGCCTGCCGGCCTTTTACGCCGCAGCGCGCGCCAGCCTGGCCGACGTGACACGCGAGCACACCGAACTGGCGCTGCAGCAGGCGCCGGGCGTGCTGGCGGTGCTGGACGATGTCGAGTCTCACGCGCAGCAACTGGGCCTGGGCTCGCTGATGCGGCCCGACCTGCACGCCGCCCGCCAGGCCGTGGCCGGCTACCAGGCGCACCTGAAGCTGCTGCTGCCCACGGCCAGGCGACCGTGGCGGCTCGGCGCCTTGTACGAGGCCAAGTTCGGCCACGACATCCAGTCCGCCGCGACCGGCCGCCAGACCTACGAGCTGGCGCTGGCGCGCCGCGAGGAGGTGCTGGCCAGCATGCAGACGCAGGCGGCGGCGCTGTGGTCCGCCGTCATCGGCGCCGAGGCGCAACCCGCCGACCGCTTTGCGCTGATCGGCCGCGTCATCGCCAAGCTCAGCGAAAGGCACGTCGCCCGCGAGAAGTTCGTCGACGAGATCCGCGCACAGATCCCGCAACTCGAAGCCTGGGTGCGCGACAAGGACCTGCTGACGCAGGATGCGAGCAAGCCGCTCGCCGTGCGCGAGACGCCGGCCTACCAGCGCGGCGTGGCCGGTGCCAGCATCGATGCGCCCGGCCCCTACCGGCCGCAGGACCGCACCTTCTACAACGTCACGCCGCTGGACGAGCTCACGCCCGAGGAGGCCGAGAGCACGCTGCGCGAGTACAACCACTGGATCCTGCAGATCCTCAACATCCACGAGGCGATTCCCGGCCACTACACCCAGCTCGTCTACGCGAACAAGTCGCCGAGCAAGGTGAAGGCGCTGTTCGGCAGCGGCTCCATGGTGGAAGGCTGGGCCGTCTACGGCGAGCGCGTGATGATCGAGAGCGGCTACGAGGCCTCGCCGGAGATGACGTTGATGTGGGGCAAGTGGCATCTGCGCTCGGTCACCAACACCGTGCTCGACTACAGCGTGCATGTGCTCGGCATGGCCGAGAAGGATGCGCTGGACCTGCTGGTTAGGCAAGCCTTCCAGACCGAGCGCGAGGCCAAGGAAAAGTGGCGCCGCGTGCAGCTCACGTCGGTGCAGCTGACGAGCTATTTCAGTGGCTATAGCGAGATCTTTGCGCTGCGCGAGCAGTTGAAGTCAAAGCCCGGCTTTCAGCTCAAGGCCTTCCACGAGCAGTTCCTCAGCTACGGCAGCGCGCCGGTGAGGCTGATTGCGGCGGAGATGGGCAGGTAGCTATCTCAAATCACTCGATTGCCGCAGCGAGTTGCTGGATGTTCGGGACTTGCTTATCAAGTTGGCTCTGATTCACTACGACTTGTTTTCCTAGCACCATTCGCTTTCCTGAAGTCAGGCTTGCAATCGGTATTCCGCTGGCGCCAGAGACTACCGAGGCCGTGTTGGCATCGTTGACCTCGTACTGAAACATTTGCTTGAATGCGCGCTTGTTGGCGGGCACAGGCGCTCCATTTGGATGGATGCAAAACAATCCTGCATTGGATTGCCAAACGGCATGAATCTCATCACCGATCTCGTTCACGACACTCTTGAACGCCGCAGCAGACGATCCGCTTGCCTGGGTAAGACGGTTGCCTACGTACATGTAGAGCTGCGGTGACGACATGCGGTACCGCTGAGTGTTCAAGAAGAATTCAGATTGAGCTTGGCCGGGGTAGCGCTGTACGCCGTAAACGAGCGAAAGAACAGCTCGCACGGCTCGCTTCGATGAACCGTCAGCCGAGAAGGGAACGATCAGGCGATCCGATGCAGACAAAGCCAGCTCGGTGTAGATGGAGAAGCTTGGATTGCAGTCAATGAAGACGGTGATCTGCTCCTGATCCCAGGCATGCTGGATATCAGCGATCAGATCGCTAATCCAAGTGTGAACAATCCGCCATGCGTCCTGTGGGCCGGGATTCGTCGCAGCAGTAATCCGGGACGCCTGTATTTCGAGCTGCTCATCGCCAACAACCAAATACAAGTTGTCAGGCACCATGTTGTTGAAGTCATGGACCCGCGTTGAAAAACGACCGCCAGAGCGCGGATTTGCATAGGGGCTGAAGATTCGCTCTTCCATGTAGCCCGAGATCGTCGAGCGCTGGTTCCCTTGGTGTATTTGGCTCAGATGATGCTCACCTGCCAATATGCCGCCTAGCAACATGGACGAGGAGTTCGCCTGAGGGCACAGGTCGATCACGAGCACTCGCTGGCCTCGATGAGTCCTTGCGTACTCGGACGCTACTTGAAAGGTGAGATAGCTTTTGCCAACGCCACCTTTGTTGTTCCAGACCGAGTAGATGGCCATGTGAATGCGCTCCAACAGTTGAACGGCGCGGATCGTAGCCGACAGCTATGCCTTACTGGTAAGGCGCGTTTGCCCAGCAGCCGAATCCGCTCGCGCATGACCCGAAGCTCTGCATCACAGGCCGAACTTGTCCCGCACCCTCGGCGCCGTCGCCTCCTCGTCATCCGCCACCCACACCGGCCCCGACCCCTCATTGCGCCGCCACTTTCGAGGCACCCGGTCCAGCGCAATGAACCACGCTGTCAGCCCGCCGTCCTTGTCGATGCGAAAGCGCAGGAAGCCCTTGTGGTCCTGCCCGTCCAGCGCCGAGTAGCCGTTGTTGGTCAGGTAGCCCAGCCGCGACATCAGCGCGAGGTAGGCGCCGAAGACGCCCGCGCCCACCAGGCCGCCAATGCTGAACACGCCCAGGCCCACCAGGCAGGAGTGCACGATGAGGCCGGCGGGCTCGGTGCGGTCCCCTATCCAGCCCAGTTCGCCCACCAGTTGGTGGCCCCAGAACTCCAGGCTGTAGACGGCCAGCACATGCACCGCCGCGTGCAGTGCGCCGATGCCCCACATGATGATCCAGCGGCAGATGGGGTTCACTGTCGGCGGCAGCTCGTCGACCGTCTCGCGACCCATGACCATGCAGCCGAAGGCCATCAGCAGGTTGATCAGAAAGCCCAGCGGGCTGAACACCATGGCCTTGAGCCAGAGCATGAAGACATGCCAGTAGTCGCCCATATCGAAGCGCCACATCGCCTTGAAGCCGTCGGGCTCGAACGAGTCGACGAAAGGCATGGAATTCAGATAGGCGTTGAACCAATACAGCGCGCCCAGCAGCACAGCGAACCAGGCATTGCCGCCGCCGCCGCTGGCGTCGCGACGGAACAGCGCCAGCAGGTTGCCGATGCAGCCGGCCCGTGAGGTCTCGATGTCCGGGTAGGCGGTGGCCTCGATGCGCTCGAACTCGCAGCCCGCATGCGCCTTCTCCGTCAGGCCGATGGCCAGCGCCGGCTGAGATGTGAAGGGCTCGGGCGGAATGCAGTCCTGCGTGTCGAACTCCTGCAGCCGCACGGGGCGCTTCGTCGGCTTGGTGTGCGTGGGGTGCGTGAACGCGCCGCCCGTGCCGCAGATGACGGCGCGGCCCCAGTTCACAGAATCCCAGCGCAGGTAGTGGTGCAGGTCGCCGGCCAGGCGCAGCTTCACGCGGCCACGCAGCAGGCCTTCCAGCGTCTGGTAGCGCTTGGGGTGGCTGTCGTCGGCACCGTCGCCGATGGGCCGCGTCCAGTAGGGCTCGGGGTAGATCAGCAGCACGCGGTCTTCGGGCTCGATGTGATATTCGTGCCCGTCGTCGGTGACGAGGCCGCGCTCGCTCAGCAAGGCTTCGAACTGCTCGTACTGGTCACGGTCGATGTCGTGGTCCAGCGCAAAGTCCAGCCCCAGCGCCCACCAACCGCCGGGCAGCCTGATGCAGAAATAGGTCTGGCGCTGGGGGATCTTGGCGCCCAGCAGCGGCGCGGAGTCATTGCGGCGCGTGAAGTAGCGGCTGAAGGTGGAGGCCGAGTCCATCCAGTCGTGGTTCTGCGGAATGGCGGCCAGCGTCAGCCGCCGGCCCCGCACGATGGTCGGCTCATGGCTGTTGCGCACGGCCTCGAACATCTCGACGAAGCGGTAGCGGTAGTCGTGCGTGCTGGCGGCCGGGTAGGCCAGGTCGCCGCCGAACATCAGCAGGCTGCCGCGCGGCAGCGTCTGGCCGCTCAGCTGCAATTCGTCCGCCAGCGCCGCGTTCGCAACGGCGTAGCAGGCGTTGCCGCCATCGCCCGTGTCGGCGATGAAGTCGAACCAGCACTGCCCCTTGAAATCACCGCCTGCCTCGGGTTCGCTGCGGTCGATGACCTTCATCGGCAGCGGCTGGCTCTCGCGGCCGTCGCGGTTGCGCAGCTCGTCCAGCGACGACAGCGCCTGTCGCGCCGCCGTCCACAGCACGTCGGGCTGATACCAGGCGACGGGATGGCGTTCGTGCGGCGGGACGGAGCGGCCGAGCTTGGGTAGTGGCATGGGCCGGGATGATCGTCGGCTGGGCGGCGGCGTCAATAGGCCACGACAGGGGCCGACCTAGTTCAGCGTTGCCTTAGCATCCGCGCTCCACTTCACGGAGCCCGAATGCCCTGGCGCCGACTGGCCATTGGCCTGGTTCTCAGCCTGACCCTGGCCGCGCAAGCGTCTGCCGATGCGACCCGCCTGCAGGCCCTGCTGACCGAGCAGCAATACGCCGCCGCCCGCCCTGCGCTCGATGTGCTGCTGCGTGCGCCCAAGCCGAGTGCCGACGAGCGCGCCGTCATCTACCAATGGCTGTTCGCCCGCGACGACGGCGCCGCCGTTGACCGCCGCACGCTTGGGGTGTTGAAGGCCACCGAGGTGGACGCCGTCGACCTGCTGGCCGCCGGCCGCCTGGCGCTGGACCGGCGTGATTTCGAGCGCGCGAAGCAATGTTTCGAGCGCGCACTGCGCAAGGCCGTTCGGCCCATCGACCAGACCCATGCCCTGCGTGGCCTCGGCCAACGTCACTACCAACTGCGCGAGTTCGACGCCTCGCTGCAGAAGCTGGAGCAAGGCCTCGCCGCCGAGCGCACCGCCGACGGCCTTTCGGCCCTGGCCGACACGCTGATCCGCCTCGGCCGCACCGAGGACGCCATCGCTGCGGCCGAAGCTGCCATCGCGCTGAACCCCCACCACGAGGCGGCCCACTACCTGCTCGGCAACGGCTACGCCCGCGAGAACTACACCCAGCTCGCCGCGCGGCTGGGCCCCGCATTCGCGCCGCTGCTGGCCGACGTGCGGCGCGCGTCCGATGCCTTCGAGCAAGGCGACTTCGACCACGCGCTGGCCGTCAGTCTGGCCGTGCTGGAACGCTGCCCGCAGCTCGGCCGGGCGCATGCCATCGCCGCCAAGGCGCTGGAGTCGCAACGCTTCACGGTGGACGTGCACCGCGCCGCCTATGAGCGCCGCTTTGCCGCCACGCCCATGCCCGCCGTGCCCGGCATCGAGCGCTATGTGCTGAACTGGCAAGACCTGTCGCCGCGCCACCGCAAGCGCGTGGCGCTGTCCGTCGCGCCGTGGCGGGCCTTCATCCCGGTGCTGGTGGAAGGCGGCGCGAGGCACTTCATCAAGCCGATGTGGATGCGCCTGTCCGAGACGCCCGAGGCCCACGCGCTGAAGGACGCACGCATCGACTACGACTCGCGCCTGTGGGACGACGTGCGCGGCATGGGCGGCCACTTCACCGTGACCGGCATCGAGGATGTCGAGCGCAGCATCTTCGACAAATACAACACCGTGCTGCACGAGCTGACCCACCAGGTGCACGGCGTGCTGACGGCCGATCAGTCGAGGGGAATCGAGGCGCTGTACCAACAGGCCAAGGCGCGAGACGCGAAGACGGCTGACAAGGCCAATGCGGGCTTTTTGTCGCGCTACGCGGGCGGCTCGGTGTGGGAGTACTTCGCCGAGGGTGCCAACGCCGAGATGTCGCCACGGCGCGATGCCTACGACGGCCGCGAGATCGTGCGCGAGCGCCTCATCGCGATGGACCCGGCGCTGCGTGCATCGGTCAAGCGCTTCTTCGCCCAGCGCGACACGCGTGCCAGCCTGCCGATTGCCCTCGTCAAGGCCGGCCAGCAGAAGCTGGAAGACGGCAAGCTGGCGGACGCCGCGCCGCTGTTCGAGCGCGCGCTGGCTCTGGCGCCCGATGACGAAAGCGCGCTGGCCGCGCGGCTGAGCGCGCTGGCGCTGGAAGGCAACGGCGCCGCCGCCCGCGAGCTGGCCGGCCGTGCGCTGGCCAGCCACCCGCACAGCGGTGCGCTGCGGGTGGCGGCGGCCGATGCGCTGTGGCATGGCGGCAGCCCGCTGGCCACCGAGGTGCTGCCGGGCCTGTCGCGCGGCATCGCGCAGTTGAAGGGCGAAGACCGCTTCCGTGTCGACCTCGCACTGGCCGACCACCACCGGCGACTGGGCGATGTGCCGCGCGCACTCGCCAGCTACGACGCCGTGCTGGCCTACCAGGGCGATCAGCCCGACGCGCTCTGGGGCCGCGCCGCCACGCTGGCGCTGGACGGCCGCTGGGACGAAGCCTTCACGCAGTACGAGGCCGTGCTGCGCCTGCGCACCGGCCTGCTGGCGCTGCGCCGCGACTACGCGCTGGACCTGCTGCGCGCCGGCCGCCGCGAGCCGGCGCGGGCGCAGATCAAGGCCGCGTTGCTGCTGGACCCGCGTGACCCCGACACCCTAGCCCTGCAGGCCTGGCTGGGCCTGGCCGATGGCGACGCCGCTGCCGCCCAGCGCGCTGCCACCGAGGCGCTGGCGCTGGGCCCCTGGAGCGACCTCGCCCTCATCGTGCAAGCCGGCGCGCTGCGGGCGCAAGGGCAGGGTGATTCCGCTCAGGCCGCCCAGGCCGCACTCGCGCCGCTACGCCAGCGCATCGCCGCTGGAACGCCGCCGGGCTATGTCTACCGGGCCGACAAATCAGAGTGGCTGTCGGTGCACGAACTGCCGGCGGTGCAGCGCCGCGTCATGGAGATGTTGCTCAAGTGAGAGCCTTGCTGCGCCGCCTGGAGGCGACCCATCTGAACGGCTTGGGCGTGGCGCTGGGCGTCGCGACGACGCACCTCGTCATCAGCGCGCTGTTTGGCGAGACGGCCGGCCTCGCGGCGGTGGGCGGGGCCGTCTGCGCCAGCCTGCCCGACGTACCCAACCCGCCGCAGCGCGTGCTGCCCCGGGTGCTGCCGGCCGCGTTCGCTGCCGCCCTCGTCACGCTGCTGGTGGGGTTGGTGGACGGCTCGCTGGCCTTGACCGTGGCGCTGGTCGCCTTGGTGACCTTCCTGTCGCTGATGACGCTGGCCTGGGGGGCGCGCGCCGGGCCGATGTCGTTTTCGCCGGTGCTGGCCATGGTGTTCGCCATGGCCTGGGACCGCACGGCCGGCAGCACCTCGCCGGTCGAGCATGCGCTGTGGGTGGGCCTGGGCGGCTGCGTCTACGCCGGCTGGGCGCGCGGCGCGGCCGTCGTGCTGCGCCACCGGCTGCGTGAGCTGGCCCTCGTGGAGGCCTTGCGCGCCAGCGAGCGGCGCGTGCGTTCGCGCGCCCAGCGCATCGCGCTGGCCGTGGGCGCCAACGAAGCCCGCATCCGCGCCTCCATCGCCGATGACGTCGTGCTGGCCGACGCCCTGCAGGCCGCGCGCGACCAGGTCTTCGCCGCTCGCCGCTCGCCGCGCAGCCGCCGCCAGACCGACCTCGTGCTCGGCCTCATCGAGCTGCGCGACCTGTTGCTCGCCAGCCGCCTGGACACCGAACTGCTGGGCCAGGACTTCCCCGGCCGCCAGTGGCGCGCCGCGTTGGCCGACTCGCTGCGCCTGCTGGCCGATGTGCTCGGGGCCCTGGCCGACACCCTGGCCTCGGGCGCGCCGCTGCCCGAGGTTTCGGCCGAAGCCTGGCGCAGCCAGCTCGCCGACCGCCTGGCCGCCATCCGCGTGCCGGCCGGTGACTCGCGCAGCCACCTCGTGTCGGCGCTGGAATCGCGGGTCGGCCACATGCTGGACGACGTCTGCGCCATGGTTGCCCGCCAGGCCCGGCGCGACGACGTCGACAGCCCCTGGACGCCGCAAAGGCTCGCCCCCTTCATGTCGCCCGAGGGCTGGCCGCTGGCCGCGCTCAGGCCTCACTTGAGGCTGCAGTCCAGCGTCATGCGGCATGCGCTGCGCTCGGCGCTGGCACTGTCGTTCGCCTACGCGCTGGGTGCCGCGCTGCCGTGGGCGGCCCATCCGTTCTGGCTGATGCTGAGCGTGGCCGTCGTGCTGCGCGGCAACCTGGAGCAGACGCTGGCGCGCCGCAACAACCGCATCATCGGCACCGTGCAGGGCTGCCTGCTGGTGCTGCTGCTGGCCCATGTGGAATGGGTGCCGGCGCTCAGCGTCATCTTCATCGCGGCGGTCGGCACGGCGCACGCCTACGTGAACCGCCGCTACCGCGTCGCCGCCACGGCCGCCACGCTGATGGCCCTGCTGCAGCCACTGATGCTGGACCCGACCAGCAGCCCGGCCATCGGCGAGCGCCTGGCCGACACCTTCATCGGCGCCGGTCTCGCGTGGCTGTTCAGCTTCGTGTTGCCGAGCTGGGAGCGGGCCGCCGTGCCGCGCCTGGGCACGCAGTTGCGCGGCGCGCTGGCGCGGCACGCGGCCAGCATGCTGCGCTGGGCGCCCGATGCCGACGCGCAGCTCGCCCAGCGCGTGTCGCGCCAGCAGGCCTACAGCGCGCTGGCGGCCCTGGCCGGCGCCGGCCAGCGCACGCGTGTCGAGCCCGAGCGCGTGCGCCTGCCCGACGCCCAGATCGAGGCCGCCCTGAGCCACGGCTACCGCCTGATGGCGCTGCTCGGCGCCGTGCAGCAGCAGGTGCAGCGCCGCGCCGGCAGGCTGGACGCCAGCAAGGCCGAAACCGCGCTGCCGATGGCCCTCAAGGCCTGCGTGGACGTGCTCAATGGCGAGCCCGCCACGGGCACCGACCCCGCCGAAATCCCCGACGCCGATGCCGGCGCCTGGCCCGAGCATCTCGGCCAGCAAGACCTGACGCCGTGGCTGCTGCGCCGCCTCAGGCTGTGTCGCATCGAGGCGCGCGAATTCGTCACCGCGCTCGACGGACTGTCAGCCCCTCGCCCAGTCTCGCCCCGCTGAACGCGGGCGAGTCTGGGCGGTCCCCCGTGGGGACGGCGATGCTCGCGGCATTGAGCCGCGAGCACATCGCCCGCGGTCCGGCTTGGGGCGGCCCGGCGCGCGGCTCGCGGTTTAATGCATCGCAAGTCATCGCGTAGGAGTAATTGACATGAGCATTCAGACCCGCGCGGCCGTTGCCTGGAAGGCCGGCCAGCCGCTGAGCATCGAAACGCTAGACCTCGAAGGCCCAGCCGATGGCGAAGTTCTCGTCGAGATCAAGGCCACCGGCATCTGCCACACCGACGACTTCACGCTGTCGGGTGCCGACCCCGAAGGCCTCTTCCCCGCCGTGCTGGGCCATGAGGGCGCCGGTGTCGTGCTGGAGAGCAAGGTGCCCTGGCTGAAGCCCGGCGACCACGTCATCCCGCTCTACACGCCCGAATGCCGCGAGTGCAAGTTCTGCCTGAGCCGCAAGACCAACCTCTGCCAGGCGATCCGCTCGACGCAAGGCAAGGGCCTGATGCCCAACGGCACCTCGCGCTTCTCGCTGAACGGCGAGCCGATCTTTCACTACATGGGCACCAGCACCTTCGCCAACCACATCGTCGTGCCGGGCATCGCGCTGGCCAAGATCCGGCCGGACGCGCCCTTCGACAAGGTCTGCTACATCGGCTGCGGCGTGACGACCGGCGTGGGCGCCGTGCTGTTCACGGCCAAGGTGGAGGCGGGTGCGACGGTGGTGGTGTTCGGCCTTGGGGGCATCGGTTTGAATGTGATTCAAGGCGCCAAGATGGTGGGCGCCGGCAAGATCATTGGCGTGGACATCAACCCGGCGCGCGAGGCGATGGCGCGGCGCTTCGGTATGACGGATTTTGTGAATCCGAAGGACCATGCCAACGTCGTCGACCACATCGTTCAGCTCACCGATGGCGGCGCGGACTATTCGTTCGAATGCGTCGGCAACGTGCAGCTGATGCGCCAGGCGCTGGAGTGCACGCACAAGGGCTGGGGGCGTAGCATCATCATCGGCGTGGCACCGGCGGGGGCTGAGATCTCGACTCGTCCTTTCCAGCTCGTGACCGGCCGCAAGTGGGAAGGCTCGGCGTTCGGTGGGGCGCGTGGGCGCACGGATGTGCCAAAGATCGTCGACTGGTACATGGAGGGCAAGGTGCACATCGACGAGCTGATCACGCACAAGCTGAAGCTGGAGCAGATCAATGAGGGGTTTGAATTGATGAGGCGAGGGGAGTCGATCCGGTCGGTCGTGGAGTTCTAAGGTTGCTTTGGCGGCTGTCCTGATGGACTCGGTGCATTGCCGGGAGTCCGCCCCGGCGGCCGGGTAACTTTGGCTTCGTCGAAACCTTCGGTTTTCTTCTGCGGGGCCAGAAGAAAGTCACCAAAGAAGAGGCCCTGAATCCGCACTCCAGCGGGGTGGCGGGCTTGGCACTGGATTGCGCTTAGACGCGACCCGCTGCTGTCCTTGTGAAGAGTGTTACTGCCCGCGCCAGCACGCCGCTTAACGCCGGCTGCACGCCGAGCTCACCAGGAATGCAAACTGCCGCGTTCCCGTCGAGTTCTGCCTTGCATGTGCAAACCGGAAGCGCGCGCACAAGCCACCCGCCAAGCCCTGGCTTGGGGCAAGAAGCCGTGCTCCGAGAAAGACCGGGCACGGCAGCTGATCACGTCAAGCCGAGGGAGCTTCGCAGCGCGGGTCCCAGCGGCGGTCGACGTTGGTCAAGTCGGTCTTGGCCTCGCCAGTCTCGGTGAAGCGCCACGCGCAGTAGCCGTACTGGAACCAGCGCCTCGCCGGGACACGCGTCATAGACGAGAGTTCCTCCGGAGTGTGGTGCCAGTGCGGGGGTATGAGCGCGAAGAAGACGTCGTTGGACACGCGCCGGAATCTCAGGCGCATGGACAGCAGCGCATGCCGCATCGAGCCTCGTGGCGCAAGCCGATCGCAATCTGGGTGCGAAGCGAAGTAGCGAATGCCCTGCAGCGCTTGGCCGAGGTTAAGGATGGTGTGCTTGAAGTATTCCTCTAGGAATTGAATCATGTGAGGTATGGAGGTCGAGGTCGTCGTAGACCGCCTGGCGCAGCTTGTGCGTGGCGGCCGGCTCTTGGGGGCTATGGATGGCGTACCTCATGATTCGTTCCTTACCGCGTGCAAATGGGCGCGTGGTCTGCATTGTGCGGACACGCTACGGTGCCCGCTGCGGCCGGCCGCGCTAAACCGTTGCAGCCGCCTCGCGAACCAGCCCGTGAACCGCATCAGCCCCTTGCGCTGGGGCAGCAGAACTGGCTGTTCGCCGGCAGCTTGCGCAGGGGCAAGCTTGCTGTGGCCGTGATGACTTTGATCCACTCGGCCAAGCTCAACGGCCCGGAGCCTTACGCCTACCTTCGCGACGTGCCGCAGCGCTGGTCGCCACCAGCTTAGCGCCGTCATCCACGGCCGTGTCTGTCAAGGTGAGTTGGGCAGACGCTTACGCCGCGTCGCCCGAGCGACGCTGTCTTGGGCTGTTCTCGTGAGCACGGCGTGCAGCCGGCGTTAAGCGGGCTAACGGTGCGATGGATGGTGCTCTTCACAAGGACAGCAGCGAGAGCGCAGCGGGTCGCGTCTAGGCGCAATGGCACCGGTCGTTTTCGCGCGCCGCTGATGGCAGCGCCGCGCTCGAGTGCGGTTCAGGGCCTCTTCTTTGACTTTCTTCTGGCCCCGCAGAAGAAAACCGAAGGTTGCGGCGAAGCCAAAGTTACCCCGCCGCCGGGCGGGACTCCCGGCAATGCAGCGAGCAGACGCACTGCCTGCAAAACGCGGCACCCCCCACGTTTGCAATTCATGTGGGAAGCCACACCCCCACGCCACACGATCAAGCCTAAGCTGCCGCCCAACCCAGCCACTCGCAGAACTGCCCGGAGACGCGCATGCAAGCCATAGCTACAACCACCGGCAAACAGCCCATCTACAAATCGCTGTACGCCCAGGTCATCATCGCCATCGTCATCGGCGTCCTCGTCGGCCATTTCTGGCCCCAGACCGGCGAGGCGCTCAAGCCGCTGGGTGACGGCTTCATCAAGCTGATCAAGATGATCATCGCGCCCATCATCTTCTGCACGGTGGTGGTGGGCATCGCCGGCATGGAGGACATGAAACGCGTCGGCAAGACCGGCGGCTACGCGCTGCTGTACTTCGAAGTCGTGTCGACCATCGCCCTCATCGTCGGCCTCGTCGTCGTCAACCTGCTGCAGCCGGGCGAGGGCATGCATGTCGACCCCAAGACGCTGGACACCAAGGGCATCGCTGCCTACACCGGGCCCGGCAAGCTGCAGGACACGGTGAGCTTCCTGCTGGCCATCATCCCGACGACGGTGGTGGACGCCTTCGCCAAGGGCGAGATGCTGCAGGTGCTGCTGATTGCGCTGCTGTTTGGCTTTGCGTTGCACCGCTTCGGCGGCCGCGGCACGCTGGTGTTCGACGGCATCGAGAAGACCTCGCACGTGCTGTTCGCCATCGTCGGCATGATCATGAAGGTCGCCCCCATCGGTGCCTTCGGCGCCATGGCCTTCACCATCGGCAAGTACGGCCTGGGCTCGCTGGTGTCGCTGGCCAAGCTGATGGGCGCGTTCTACGCCACCTGCCTGATCTTCATCTTCATCGTGCTCGGCACCATCGCCAAGGCGCATGGCTTCTCGGTGTGGAAGTTCATCAAGTACATCAAGGAAGAGCTCTTCATCGTGCTGGGCACCTCGTCCAGCGAGTCGGTGCTGCCGCGCATGATGGCCAAGCTGGAGAACCTGGGCGTGCGCAAGTCCACGGTGGGCCTGGTCATCCCGACCGGCTACTCCTTCAACCTCGACGGCACCTCCATCTACCTGACGATGGCCGCCGTCTTCATCGCGCAGGCCACCGACACGCCGATGACGCTGATGCAGCAGATCACGCTGCTCGGCGTGCTGCTGCTGACCAGCAAGGGCGCTGCGGGCGTGACGGGCAGCGGCTTCATCGTGCTGGCGGCCACGCTGTCGGCCGTCGGCCACGTGCCGGTCGAGGGGCTGGCGCTGATCCTGGGCATCGACCGCTTCATGTCCGAGGCGCGCGCGCTGACCAACCTGATCGGCAACGGCGTGGCCACGGTCGTCGTCGGCAAGTGGACGGGCGACCTGGACACGGCCCGCCTGCAGGCCGTGCTGAACAACGAAACGCCCGCCGAGGCGGAAGAGCCCGAGGAAGTCCTGGATAAAGTCGACCGACACATGGCGACTTGAGGGTTGGAATGGAACTGTTGTCGGAACATGGCTGCTTTGGCGGCACCCAGCGGTTCCACCGCCACGAATCGGCCGAGATCGGCCTGCCGATGCGCTTTGCGCTGTTCCTGCCGCCGCAGCCGAAGGCGTTGCTCGTCTTCCTCGCCGGGCTGACGTGCAACGAGGAAACCTTCACCACCAAGGCCGGCGCGCAGCGCCTCGCAGCCGAACTGGGCCTGGCGCTGCTGATGCCCGACACCAGCCCGCGCGGCGCGAATGTGGCTGGCGAGAGCGAATCATGGGACTTCGGCGTTGGCGCCGGCTTCTACCTCGACGCGACGCAGGAGCCCTGGGCCAAGCACTGGCGCATGGAGAGCTATCTGCTCAACGAGCTCCTGCCGCTGGTGCAGCGCGAGACCGGCCTCACCAAGACGGGCCTGTTCGGCCACTCCATGGGCGGCCACGGCGCGCTGACGCTGGCGCTGCGCCACCCGGGCCGCTTCGCGTCGCTGTCCGCCTTCGCCCCCATCGCCGCGCCCATGCGCTGCCCCTGGGGCCGTAAGGCCTTCGCCGGCTACCTGGGCGAGGACCGCGCCGCCTGGGCGGGCCACGACGCCAGCGAGCTGATGAAGGCCCGACACGCACCGCCCTACCCAGGCGGCATCCTCATCGACCAGGGCCTGGCCGACAAGTTCCTGGCCGAACAACTGCACCCCGAGGCCTTCGAAGCCGCCTGCGCCGCCGCCGGCCAGCCGCTCAACGTCCGCCGCCACGCCGGCTACGACCACGGCTATTACTTCATCGCCAGCTTTGTCGACGACCACCTGCGCCACCACGCCAGCGCCCTGATTTGACGAGTCCTGCGGAGCCGTCGGGGACAATCGCCCGATGGCAGTCCTCTCCCTCACCAACGCCCACCTCGCTTTTGGCCATGTCGCCTTGCTCGACGGTGCCGGTTTCTCGCTCGAAGTCGGCGAACGCGTCGGCCTCATCGGCCGCAACGGCACCGGCAAATCCTCGCTGCTGAAGATCCTCGCCGGCCTCGAGAAGCTCGACGACGGCCTGCTGCAGCAGCAACAGGGCCTCACCAACGTCTACGTGCCGCAGGAACCCATCCTGCGTGGCGACGCGACCATCTTCGACGTCATCAGCGAGGGCGTGGCCGAGGCCAAGGCGCTGCGCGAGCGCTACGAGATCCACGACGAGAACGACGACCTGGCCTGGGTGCAGGAGCGCATCGAGCACATCGGCGCCTGGAACTGGGAGCAGCGCGTCGAAGAAACGCTGCACCGCCTGGACCTGGACGGCGAGCGCCTCGTCGGCAGCCTCTCCGGCGGCCTGAAGAAGCGCGTGGCGCTCGGCCGCGCGCTGGTGGCCCAGCCCGACGTGCTGCTGCTGGACGAGCCGACCAACCACCTGGATCTGGACGCCATCACCTGGCTGGAAGGCCTGCTGAACGACTTCAAGGGCTCGCTGCTGCTGATCACCCACGATCGCGCGTTTCTCGACAACGTCGCCAACCGCATCGTCGAGCTGGACCGCGGCCAGCTGCGCGGCTACCCCGGCAACTACGCCGCCTTCCAGGCCGCCAAGGCCTACGAGCTGGAGAACGAGGCGCTGTTCAACGCCCGCTTCGACAAGCTGCTGGCGCAGGAAGAGATCTGGATCCGCAAGGGCGTGGAAGCCCGCCGCACGCGCTCCGTCGCGCGCATCCAGCGTCTGGACGTGATGCGCCAGGCCCACGCGGCGCGGCGCGACGTGCAGGGCAAGGTCAGGCTGGACATCGACACCGGCGGCGCCAGCGGCAAGATCGTGGCCGAGCTGGAAGACGTGTGCAAGAGCTACGGCGACCGCGCCATCGTGCGCGACTTCACCGCCACCATCCTGCGCGGTGACAAGGTCGGCCTGATTGGCCCCAACGGCGCCGGCAAGACGACGCTGCTGAAGATGATCCTCGGCGAGCTGGCGCCCGACAGTGGCTCGGTGCGCCAGGGCTCGAAGCTGACGGTCGCCTATTTCGACCAGATGCGCGACACGCTCAACCTCGACGCGACGCTGGCCGACACCATCAGCCCCGGCTCGGAGTGGATCGAGATCGGCAACCAGAAGAAGCACGTCAAGAGCTACCTCGGCGACTTCCTGTTCTCGCCGGCACGGGCTAACTCGCCCGTGCGCACGCTGAGCGGCGGCGAGCGCAACCGCCTGCTGCTGGCGCGCCTGTTCGCGCGGCCGGCCAACGTGCTGGTGCTGGACGAACCCACCAACGACCTCGACATCGAGACGCTGGAACTGCTGGAGGAGCTGCTGGCCGAGTACGACGGCACCGTCTTCCTCGTCAGCCATGACCGGCGCTTCCTGGACAACGTCGTCACGTCCACGCTCGTCTACGAGGGCGATGCGCGCTGGCGCGAGTACGAGGGCAGCGTGCAGGACTGGCTGACGCAGTCCAAGCGTGCTGCGGCCCTGCAGGCCCAGCAGCCCAAGGCCGCCGCGCCCACGCCTCCGCCGGCTGCGCCTGCGCCCGCGCCGGTCGTCGCCAGCAAGCGCAAGCTCAGCTACAAGGAGCAGCGCGAGCTGGAGGAGATCCCCAAGGCCATTGCCGCTCTGGAGGCCGAGCAGAAGCAGCTCCACGCGCTGCTGGCCGGCAGCGAGCTCTACGCGCAGGGCGCCGCCCGCATCGCCGAGGTGACCGACCGCGCCGCCGATATCGACGGCGAGTTGCTGGAGCTGATGGCGCGCTGGGAAGTGCTCGAAGCGAAGTGAGGCTGCACCTCGCCCAGTCTCGCCTCGCTGAACGCGGGCAAGCCTGGTCGGTCCCCCAGGGGGGCGGCGATGCTCGCGGGGAAGGCCCCGCTCGCACATCGCCCGTGGGCCGGCTTGGGAGCGGCCCAGCGCTCGGCCCGCGCGCAAGTCGTCAACGCACCATGGAACACTGACATGAACGCCTTGCATCACGAATGGCTGGCGCTGCAGAGCCAGCACGAGCGCTACGAGGCCTTGGCGCTGGGCGTGAAGCTCAGCGGCTTTGCTGCCGTGGTGCTGGTGCCGGACCCGCGCGTCACGCTGCCGCTGCTGGCCCTGCTGTGGCTGCAGGAGGGCGTGCTCAAGACCTTCCAGGGCCGCCTTGGCGACCGCCTGCTGGCTATCGAACCGGCGTTGAAGTCAGGGGCTGCCGACGCCGCAGCCATGCAGTTGCACAGTGACTGGGCCGCCCGCCGTCCGCGTGGCCTGGGCTTGGTGGCCCAGTACCTGAAGAGCGCGCTGCGGCCGACGGTGGCGCTGCCGTATCCGCTGTTGATGGCGGTCAGTCTCTGGGCCTGATCAGGCCGGCTGGAGCTGGTCCAGCGGGATCAACGCCGCCATGCCCTTGAGCTGCACGACGGTCTCGCCGGGACGGTGCACGACGTACTGCGCCACATGGCGCTGGCCCTTGTAGCGCACGCTGTCGCCGGGCTTGATGACGGGCAGCGGCGCGATGGCGGGCAGGGCCACACGCGGCGCCGGGCGGGCCTGGCGCATCACGTCGCGAACCTGGCCGTGCAGGCCGGGTGAGTTCTTGGCCAGCGCTTCGAGCGAGCGCGTCATCTGCGCCTTCAACTGCTCGGCCGTGAAGGGTTTCTTCAGCAGGAAATGCGCACCGTGGGCCTCGGCTTGCAGCTCATGCTCGGGCGTGACCTCGAAGCTGAGCAACGACAGATGCAGGCGCGGCTGCGATTCCTTCAGGCGTTGGAACAGCTGGATGCCGGTCAAGGGCGCCCTAGGGAACCAGTCGGTGATGAGGAAGTCGGGTTTGAACAGCAGGCCTTGCGCGAGGGCGCTGTCTGTGTCGGCGCAGCACAGGATGCTGTCGGCGGAGAAGCCCTGGCTTTGCAGCAGCTGGCGGGCGAAAGACTGGACACCGGAGAGCGGGTCGACAACAAGAAATTTCAAAGGTTCGGTCATGGCCAGATCGGATCGCCGCCCGTGGCGATCAACGCGCATTCTGCGGGCGGCCGCAGTGCCGCCCGGCCAGCAAAGGCGCGCCGGCGTGACCTATTCGTCAGCCTTGCAGGCGACAGAAATCGGCGCGCAGGCCGAGTGGCGTTCGGGCCAGATAAAGCTGCACCGCGTCGGTGCCGGCACGGCTCAATGTGTGCAGGCCGTCGCCCAGACTGGGCGGTAGCACGCCGGTGAACGCGAGGCTGAACTGCTCGCCCGGCTGGTGGCTCGCCAGCGGCTGCACCGCCTGCAGCGTGACGGCGTGGCCGTCCACTTCGAAGGCCTGGCCGAGGTGGGCTTGCCAGCTGGCTTGGCCGGACAGATCCCCCAGGCTGGGGCGCACGGCGGCCAGCGCGGCGGTCGTGCCGGCCGCAGCGACGACGGCGGTCGCACCGCTCTTCAGGAAATTGCGCTTGTTCATCATGGCAGGCACTCCTCGGGCTGCAGGGCGGGTCGCAACATGGCCTGGTAGAGGCCTTGGGGCTCGCCCTCGGGAACAAAGCCCAGCCGCTCGTAGAGCCGCCGGGCGGGGTTGTGGGTCTCGACCTGGATGCTCAGGCGCCGGCCACCCTCGGCCAGCGCCCGCAGGCAGCGCGTGCCCAGGCCCTGGCCGCGCCAGGCGGGCAGCAGCGCGATGTCGAGGATGTGCAGGCGGTCGCCGCGTTCGTCCAGCCAGAGGCGGCCGGCCACGTCCTCGCCATTGACGACGATGAGCTGGCAGACCGAGCGCGGGAAATGCCGTGCGTAGTGCTGCTGTTGAGCGCCGTGCTGCTGGCGCACGAAGGCTTCGCATTGCTCGGCCGGCCAGCCCGTCAACGCCAGCTCGTCGGCCCGCGTGCTGGCGTAGATGGCGAGCTGCCGGCCGTCGTCCGCCGGTGTCGCCACGCGCAAGCGGTAGTCCATTCGCGACCTCAGTTACGGGAGGGGAAGATGCCCTGCAGCGCGATGCAGAACGTCAGCGCCAGATAGGGCTGGCGGTTCTCATGCGGCTGGCCGGCGCCCGCCACGCCGATTGCCGAGGCGGCCATGGGCGCGGGCGCGCCCGGTGCGCGGTAGGCGTTGCCGCCACCGATGGCCGTCGGCGCCATCATGTTGCCGACCGGGCTGGTCGATGCGGGCGTGACGCTGGCCATCAGCGCATGGTTGTGGCCGGGCATTTCGCTGGGCTGCAGCGCGACGCTGGCCTGGCCGATGGCCTCGCCCAGGTAGCGCTCGCTGAGGCCGGGACCCTGGCCCGCGCCCATCGCGAAGCGGCCGCCCAGGTTGGGCAGGCCGAAGGTGCTTTTGCCGTCGCCGCCGTAGTAGGTGCCGATCAGCGAGAAGAGGGCGGTGTTCTGGCTGATGGGCATCAGCTGGCCATCGCAGCTCGCCCAGCCCGTGGGCGCGAAGTTGAAGGGCAGCACGCGGATCTCGGCGACGAAGGGGTCGGACATGGTGTGCTCCTCAGAACTGTGACGGGTAGATGCCGTACAGCGAAATGATGTAGTTCACCGCCAGCGTCGGCGCCATGTTCTGGTGCGGCTGGCCGCCACCGGCGCTGCCCACGGCACTCGCCGTCATGGCCGTTGTGGCGGGCGCCGGGCCGTAGCTGGCCACGGTGGTGGCCGCCAGCACGGCGCCGCCGGGTGCCGTGCCGCTGGCCGTTGCCGCGCTGGCCTGCAATGCGTGGGTGTGGGCGGGCATTTCGTTGCGCACCAGCGTGATGGTCTCGGTGCCGCCAAGCTCGCCGAGCGTGCGCGCCGACGTGGCCGGTCCCAGCCCCTGGTGCACCGGCACGCGGCCGCGCAGGTCGGGCAGCGCGAACGTGTTCTGGCCGTCGCCGCCATAGGTCGTGCCGATCAGTTGGAACAGCACGTCGTTCTCGGCGATGGACACGAGCTGGCCCTGGCAGAGCATCCAGCCGGTGGGCGAGAAGCTGCCGGCAAACAGGCGAATTTCGCCCACGTAGGGGTTGGACATGGCAGCTCTCTCCTCGTTCAGTTGCGGCTGGGGAAGATGCCCTGCAGCGCGATGACCCAGCTCAGCACCGTGAACGGCTGCATGTTGAGGTGGGGCTGGTTGCCGCCGCTGAGCGCTAGCGAGGCACCGGCCATCGCCGTGCCGCTGCCGGCCGGGGCATAGCGGCTCATGCCGCCGCGCGCCTTGGCGGCCGGCACGGCGCCGGCTGGCACGCTGGCATTGGCCAGGTCGCTGGTGGCCGTCAGCGTGTGTGTGTGCGAAGGCATCTGCGCCGCCGTCAGCGTCACGGCCTCCTGCCCGGCCTTGTCGCCCAGGGCGACGCCATCACCGCTGTGCAGCGGCGCGCGGCCACGCAGGTCGGGCAGCGCGAATGTGGTCTGGCCGTTGCCGCCGTAAGTGGTGCCGAGTAGCGCGAACAGCGCCTGGTTCTGGTTGATGGGCAGCAGCCGGCCGTCGCACAGCGCCCAGCCCTTGGGTGGGTAGGCGAAGCTCATCAACTTGAGTTCGCCGAGGAAGGGGTCCGACATGGTGGCTCCTAGTTGAAGACGGCTTCGTACTGCAGGCCGGTGGCGGTGCGGCCCACGGGCACGAGGAAGATGTCCATCGCGTCGAGCTGCGGGTGTTCGAGGCGGTAGATGCGCTGCGGCAGCGCCGGCTCGGGCGAGGCCGCGAAGGTGAGGCTGAAGGGCTGGCGGCCGCCCGGCGCAGCACTGCGGCCGGCGCGGGCGTCGATGAGTTCGGCGGGCAACTCGGCCGCGTCGTCCAGCCGCAGCGTGAAGCGGCTGCCGACCAGCGGCTCGAAGCGGGCCAGCGTGGCCTCGCTCATGATTTGCGGCTCCGGCGCAGCACAGCCAACAGGCCGCCGGACAGCAGCAGCCAGGTCGCAGGCTCGGGCACAGGCGTGGTCAGCAGATCGATGCGGAACTCGGCGTAGTTGTCGGTGTCGCCCGCAAAGCGGCGCGCGAAGACGATGCTGCTGACGTCGAAACTGATGGTGCTGGCGTTCACCCACTGCACCAGGCTGCCCGCGCTGGCCGGGCTTTGCAGGCCTGTCGCGCTGCTCGTGCCTGAGGTGGCAAAGCCGTCGAAGGCATAGGCCATGAAGCCGGTGATGGTTTGGCCGGTGACGCTCAGGCCGCTGATCTCGTAGCGGGCCGGGCTGCCACCGGCGCCGAGATAACCGGTCACCAGATCGCCGCCGATCACGTCGCCGGCGGCGGCGCGGATGAGGATGGAGTTGCCCGAGAAGAACACCCGCTCGTTGTCCAGCATGAAGTCGCTCACTTCGCCCGAGCCGCCCAGGTTGCCGGCGAGCACGCCACTGGCGAGGTCAGCCGACGCGACGGTCTGCGACAGGCTGATGGGCGTGGCATCGCCGGTCAGCCCACCGGGGGCGATCAGCTTGACCGTGATGTCGCTGGCGAAATCGGCCTGGGCCGACAGCGAGGCCAGGGCCAGACACAGCGCGCCGATCTGTTGACCGAGGCGCAAACGAAAACTGGACATGACCTTCTCCCCCGTGCGTTGAGCGGGGCCCAGTGGACGCCCGCCGACCCCCCGGCGCCAGAGGGTTTTCAAGAACGTCGGGGGTGCGAAGCTAGGGGGTCACCGCAGGGCCGCGAATGGCGTCCACGCTCGCGCGCAACTGGCGCCAGAAGGCGGGGTCCTGCGATGTGGCCACGTTGACGCGCATCAGCGAGCCGGGGCAGCGGGTGGCGCTGAAGAGGGCGCCGGGCGCCGTCAGCCAGCCGGCGTCCAGCAGCGGCTGAGCCAGGCGCTCGGTGTCGACGCCGGCATCCAGCCAGCCGAACAGGCCGTCCGGCGGCGCGGCCCATTTGAAGCCCTGCTTGGCGGCCAACGTGGCCACGCGTTGACGAGCCTGGGCGAGGCGCTCGCGCAGGCGCTGGGCGTGGCGGCGCAGGCGGCCCTGCTCCAGGCACAGCGCGACGGCGCGCTCCAGCACGGCCGAACTGGTCAGGCCGTCCAGCAGCTTGGTGTCGGTCAGCGCGGCCAGCCGCTCGGGCGCGGCGGCCAGGTAGCCCACGCGCCAGGCTGGCGTCAGCACCTTGGAAAAACCGCTGACGTAGACAACGCGGCGCAGCCCGTCCAGCGCGGCCAGGCGCGGCAGATGCTCGGGTGCGAGGAAGCCGTAGCTGTCGTCCTCGACGATCATGAAGTCGTGCTCGTCGGCCAGCCGCAGCAGGCGGTGGGCGGTGGCGAGGTCGATGCTGTGACCGGTCGGGTTGTGCAGCACCGAGACGGTCAGATAGGCGCGCGGCGCGTGTTCCTTGGCGAGGGCGGCCAGCACGCCGAGATCGGGCCCGTGGGCATTGCGTGGCACGGGCAGCAGCCGGATGCCGGCCTGCGTCAGGCGCGCAAAGATGACGGCCCAGCCCGGGTCGTCGACGAGCACGGCGTCGCCGGGCTGCATGTGGGTGCGGATGAGCAGGTCCAGCGCGTGCGTGGCACCGTTGGTGGTCAGGATCTGCGCCGGGCTGGCGTGGATGCCGAGGTCGGCCAGGCGCTGCGACAGCGCCTCGCGCAGGCGCTCGTCGCCGCTGGGGTCGCCATAGCTGACCTGCAGCGGCAGCGAATCCGCCAGGCTCAGCCGGCGCAGGGCCGACTGCAGCAGCACCGGGTCCAGCCAGTCGGCCGGCAGCGTGCCCAGGCCCGGCGAGCGCGCGGCATCGGCCTCGAACATGCCGCGGATGAGCGCCGTCGCGTCCACTGGCGCCTGGCGCGGCATCGTGCCGGCCGGGCGGCGCGCGGTGGCCGGTGCGGGCCGCGTGTCGCGCACGAAGAAGCCACGCTGGCGGCGCGCCTCCAGCATGCCGGCGGCCTGCAACTGGTCGTAGGCGGCAACGACGGTGTGCGGGCTGACGCCGTGCTGGCGCGCGCAGTCACGCACCGAGGGCAGGCGGGCGCCGGGCAGCAGCAGGCGTTCACGGATGCGCTGGGCGTAGCGCTCGGCCAGTTGGCCGGCCAGCGGTTGGCTGGCATCGCGCTGCAGCGGTGGGTGTGTACCGGTGGGCATGGCAGTACAGATTCAAAGTGTGAGCGGGCTGACTGTACTGGTTCTGTATCGGCGTCTGTCCCTAGACTGAGCTCATGCAAGGGTCTTCCATCTCCACCACCACGACGTCTGACGCCACGCGTGGCCTGTTGCTCGGCCTGGCCGGCGTCGTCATGTTCGCGCTCAGCCTGCCGATGACGCGGCTGGCCGGCGGCAGCGTCGAGGCGCCGCAGCTTGACCCGGCCTTTGTTGCCTTTGGGCGGGCCGCCGTCGCCGGGCTGCTGTCGCTGATCTATCTGGTCGCTACCGCCGCACGTCGGCCGCGCGGCGAGGAATGGCGCTGGCTGGCCTTCACGGCGGGCGGCGTCGTCTTCGGCTGGCCGCTGCTGTCGGGCCTGGCCGTGCGGCAGGTGGACGCGGTGCATGCGGCCGTCATCTCCGGCGTGCTGCCGCTGGCCACTGCCGTCATCGCGGCGCTGGCGTTGCGGCAGCGGCCCAGCCCGGCCTTCTGGGCCTGCGCCTTTGCCGGGCTGGGCCTGGTTGTCGGCTTCGCCGCTTGGCGCGGCGCGGGCGGGCTGGAGATGGCGGACGGCCTGCTGCTGGGCGCCGTGGTCTGCGCGTCAGCGGGTTATGTCAGCGGGGCGCGCTTGTCCAAAGACCTGTCTGCCGAGCAAGTGATCTGCTGGGTGCTGGTGCTGAGCCTGCCCATCACCGTGCCGCTGACCGTCATGACGCAGCCGACCGCGCCGGTCGCGCCTTCCGCCTGGGCCGGCTTTGCCTACGTGTCGCTGTTCTCGATGTGGATCGGCTTCTTCGCCTGGTACCGCGGCCTGGCGCTGGGCGGCACGTTGCGTGTCAGCCAGGTTCAGGTGTTGCAGCCTTTCCTGTCCATGCTGCTGGCGGTGCCCTTGCTGGGCGAGACGCTGGACGCGATGACGCTGGTCTTCGCCGTCGCGGTGCTCGCGGTCGTCTGGCTGGGCAAGCGGCAACCGATCAACACCCGGGAGGCGACATGAAGGACCGATTCACCACCCAACTGAGCGCCGGCCAGGCGCTGACGCTGGCCGCCGTGCGCGGGCCGCGTCGCCTCGTCGTGATCAGCGGGCGGCTGTGGCTGACGGTGAGCGGCGGGGTCGACGATCACTGGCTGTGCGCCGGCGAAGGCCTGACGCTGGCGGCCGGTCATGAGGCTGTGGTCGAAGCCTGGCCCGAGGCCGCTTTCCAGGTGCTGCAGCCCGTTGCACAGCGCCGCACAGCGCGGGCTGATGCCGGCCGTCGTCTGGCGTTGGCGGGCGCATGAGAACGCTGGGCATCCTCGGCGGCATGAGTTGGGAGTCCACCCAGCATCTGTACGCACTCATCAACCGCGGTGTCGCGGCGCGGCTGGGCGGCCTGCACAGCGCGCAGTTGCTGCTGCACAGTGTGGACTTCGCACAGATCGTGGCGCTGCAGTCGGCCGGCGACTGGGCCGAGGCCGCGCGCGTGCTGGGCGAGGCCGGTGCGGGGCTGAAGCGGGCCGGCGCCGAGGCGCTGCTGATCGCGACGAACACCATGCACCTCGTCGCCACAGAGATCGAGCAGGCGGCCGGCCTGCCGGTGCTGCACATCGTCGATGTGACGGCCGAGGCCCTGCGCGCTGCCGGCGTGAAGCGCGCCGGGTTGTTGGCCACGCGCTTCACGATGGAGCAGGGGTTCTACCGCGAGCGCATGAAGACGCGCTTCGGCATCGACGTCATCACGCCCGACGAGGCGGGTCGCGCCGAGGTGCACCGCCTGATCTACGACGAACTGTGCCGTGGCCGCTTCGAGCCTGCGTCGCGCGAGCTGCTGCGCGCCCAGGTGGCGCAGCTCGCCGACCGCGGCGCGCAAGCGGCCATCCTCGGCTGCACGGAGCTTGGCCTGTCGCTCCCGCCCGGTTCGCCGGCCGCGCTGCCGCTGTTCGATTCCACCGACTTGCAGGCCCGCGCCGCAGTCGACTGGATGCTAGGCTGACTCCTTTGAAATCCACCATCACCACCATGAGCAGTGTCTGGACCCAGGCGCGCCGCGCCGCGCGCATGAACCCGTCCATCATTCGCGAGATCCTCAAGGTCACCGAGAAACCGGGCGTGCTGTCCATGGCCGGCGGCCTGCCGAGCCCGGACACCTTTCCCGTCGACGAGATCAAGGCCGCCTGCGACCGCGTGCTGACCGACACGCCGCGCGAGGCCCTGCAATACGCGGCCAGCGAGGGCTTTGCGCCGCTGCGCGAGTGGGTGGCGGCGCGCGTCGCCACGCTGGGCATGACCGTCAGGCCCGATCAGGTGCTGATCACCACCGGCTCCCAGCAGGGGCTGGACCTTGTCGGCAAGATCCTCTGCGACGCCGGTGCGCCGGTGGCCGTCGAGACGCCCACCTATCTCGGCGCGCTGCAGGCCTTCACGCCCTTCGAGCCGCTGTTCGCCAGCCTCGCCAGCGACCACGAGGGCCCGCGCCCCGAGGCCATTGCCGCACTGCCGCATGACGCCCCCGGCACGCGCTTCAGCTATCTGCTGCCCAACTACCAGAACCCGACGGGCCGAGTCATGGGCGCCCAGCGCCGCATCGATGTGGTCGAGGCCTCGCGCCGTGCCGGCGTGCCCATCGTTGAGGACAACCCCTACGGCGACCTCTGGTTCGACGAGCCGCCACCGCCCGCGCTGAGCAGCCTGTGGCCGGAGGGCTCGCTCTACCTGGGCTCCTTCTCCAAGGTGCTGACGCCGGGCTTCCGCCTCGGCTACGTCATCGCGCCGCCCGAGCTCTACCCCAAGCTGCTGCAGGCCAAGCAGGCCGCCGACCTGCACACGCCGGGCTTCAACCAGCGCGTCGTGCACGAGGTCATCCGCAACGGTTTCCTGGACGGCCACGTGCCCAAGATCCGCGCCCTCTACAAAGCCAACCGCGACGCGATGGCCGTGGCGCTGCGCGAGCACATGCCGCCGGGCTGCGAATGGCAGAACCCGCAAGGCGGCATGTTCTTCTGGATCCGCCTGCCCGCGGGCCTGGACGCGATGGCCCTGCTGCCCCGCGCGGTGGATGCCGGCATCGCCTTCGTGCCCGGCGCCGCCTTCTATGCCCACCAGCCCGACCCGCGCACCCTGCGCCTGTCCTTCGTCACGCTGACGCCGGGCCTCATCGTTGAGGGCGTCGAGAAGCTCGGCCGCCTGCTGCACGAGGCGCTGGAGCCGGCGGCGGAGCACGCGCCCTGATGACGCGGGAAGGCTACCGGCTCAGCTTCGCACCTGCGGACATCGACGCTCGCGCCGCGCATGCCTTCCTGACCGACGCCTATTGGTGCGAAGGCATCCCGCTGGCCACGGTGGAGCGTGCGATTGCCGGCTCGCTGTGCATCGCGCTTCATGCTGGCAGTGAAGGCCAGGTCGGCTTCGCGCGAGTGGTGACCGACCGCGCGACCTTCGCCTATCTCTGCGATGTCTACGTGCTCGGCGCCCACCGCAGCCGTGGGCTGGCGACGTGGATGCTGGAGGCGCTGTTCGCCCACCCCGACCTGACCGGCCTGCGCCGCTTCATGCTCTTCACCCGCGACGCCCAGGCGCTCTACACCGGCCACGGCTTCGGGCCGCTGGCCACGCCGAAGCGCGGCATGGAGATCGTGCGGCCCGGGCTCTACCTTCAACCTGCCGCTTCACCATGACCCAACTGCGCCGTTTTGCCCAGGTCGATGTCTTCACCGCCACGCCGCTGAAGGGCAACCCCTTGGCCGTCGTCATCGACGCGGGCGGCCTGTCCGACGACGAGATGGCCGCGTTCGCACGCTGGACCAATCTGTCCGAGACCACCTTCCTGCTGCCGCCCACGGACCAAGGATCGGCACAAGGGGCCGACTACCGCGTGCGCATCTTCACGCCCGGTGGCGAGCTGCCCTTTGCCGGCCACCCGACGTTGGGCAGCGCCCACGCCTTCCTGGCCAGCGGCGGCGATGCGAAGAAGCCCGGCGAGGTCGTGCAGGAGTGCGGCATCGGGTTGGTGCGGGTGAAGCGCGACGGCCCGCGCCTGGCCTTCGCCGCGCCGCCGCTCAAGCGCAGCGGGCCTGTCGATGTCGCTACGCGCGCGCAGGCCATCGCGTCATTGCGCATCGCGCCTGAGGCGGTGCTCGATGTCGTCTGGTGCGACAACGGCCCCGGCTGGCTTGCCGCCCGCCTGTCCGATGCGGCCAGCGTGCTCACCTTGCAACCCGACTTCGCGGTGATGGGCAAACTCAAGCTCGGCGTCGTCGGCGCCTACCCCGATGGCAGCGAGTGCCAGTTCGAAGTGCGCGCCTTTGTGCCCGACATCGGCGTGCCGGAAGACCCCGTCACCGGGAGCCTCAACGCCGGCCTGGCGCTGTGGCTGCAGGAGAGCGGGCTGGCGGGCGACAGCTACGTCGCCGCCCAAGGCGCCGCCCTCGGCCGCGCCGGCCGCGTGCACGTCAGCCGCGACGCCGAGGCGACGTGGATCGGTGGCGACGTGACGCCGTTGATCCATGGCCAGGTGAGGCTTTGATGAGGACTGACGACCTGTTTGTCGCAACACCGCCGAGACCGGCGCCGTGGTCGTGACGAAGCTTGAGGAGAAGAGCGCCAGGACCCGCCGCGTGGTCTTGGGGTTTGCCAGCTGAAACGGCTAGCTAAACTGCGCCGCCTATGGTCGGTCCCGACATCCAGCTCATCACACCCGAGTCCGCCGAGGACTGGCAGGAAACCCGCCTTGTGCTGCGCGACTACGCCAACAGCCTCAACTTCGATCTCTGCTTCCAGGGTTTCGAGGAAGAACTGGCCGGCCTGCCCGGCGCCTACGCCCAGCCCGGCGGCCTGATGTTGTTGGCGATCGTCGACGGCGCCGTGGCCGGCAGCGGTGCCTTCCGCCCGCTGCCCGATGCCGACTACCCCAACGCCTGCGAGATGAAACGCCTTTTCGTGCGCCCGGCATTCCGCCGCTTCGGCCTGGGCCGCATGCTGGCCCAGGCGCTGATGGACCGCGCCACCGAGGCCGGCTACTCGTCCATGCTGCTCGACACGCTGGACGATATGGAAGCGGCACGCGGGCTCTACGAAAGCCTGGGCTTCGTCAACGTGCCGCCGTTCTACTTCAACCCCATCCCCGGCGCTCACTACCTGAAGGCTGAACTTGGCGCCTTCCGGCCGAGTTACTTCGGATAACCGCCTAGAGTGGGCGGATGCCTCAAGACATCCAGCCCCTCGGCTCCCACCGCTGCCTGCTCGGCGAATCGCCGCTCTGGCATCCCACGGAACAAGTGCTCTACGCGGTCGACATCCCAGGTCGCCAGGTGCTGCGCTGGCGCGCGGGTGTCGATGCGCCGGACGTGTGGCCGCAGGCGGCCGAGCCCGGCTGCATCGCCGCCCGCGCGAGCGGCGGCCTGCTCGTGGCGAGGCGTGACGGCTTGTGGACGCTCGACACCGCGACCGGCGCGCAGGCGTTGGTCAGCGCACCGCCTTACGACACGACGCGGCTGCGCTTCAACGACGGCAAGGTCGACCCCGCCGGCCGGCTCTGGATCGGCAGCATCTCCGACGCACGTGAGCCGGAGGCCGCGCTCTACCGCTTCGACGGCGCCGCCTTCGCCGCGCAAGTGCCAGGGCTGACGACGTCCAACGGTCTGGCCTGGAGCCCCGATGGCCGCCGCGTGCATTGGTCGGATACCAAGGCCCACCGCATCTACGCCGCTGATTTCGATGCAGCGACGGGCACGCTGTCTGCGCCACGCGTCTTTGCCGAGTTCAAGCCCCGCACACCCGGCGAGGCCTACGGCGGCCGGCCCGACGGCGCCGCCATGGACGCAGAAGGCCACTACTGGGCCGCCATGTTCGAAGGCGGCTGCCTGCTGCGCATCGCGCCGACCGGCGAGGTCGTGCAGCGCGTCGAACTGCCCGTGACCTGCCCGACGATGCCCACTTTCGGCGGCGCCGACCTGCGCACCCTCTTCATCACCACGGCCCGCGAGAAGCGCCCCGCCGAAGAGCGTGCACGCGAGCCTCTGGCCGGTGCCGTGCTGCAGCTGCGCGTCGATGTGCCGGGCTTGCCCGCGACCCTGACAAGCGCCTGAATGCCGTTTGATCGAGGGGACAGGTTTACCCAGGTGTGACTCGTCACATATAATGACTGGCTTTGTGGATGGCGCTCATGCGTCATCTTGGTGCAACCAACGCCTGTCACTTTGAAGGGGTTGAGCCGCCCACCCCAGGATCTGGCGCCATGACCGACACCGGCCCCCGAAAGACCTGGCCCCCCGCGCTTGTCGCGACCGGCGGCTGGGACGACGAAAACGAGGAGCCGCCCGTCAAGGCGCTGAGCCCGGAGCAGGCGGCGGTGGTCAAGTCGGCATTGCCAATGCTGTCGCCCTGGCGTGTGCTGGGGATGCAGCTGGTGGTGGGTTTGCTGTGCGTGGCCGTGATCTGGCTGTGGACGGCATCCGGCGTGGCCATGGCCTCGGCGCTTTACGGCGTCGCGGCAGTGGTGCTGCCCAACATGCTGCTTGCGCGGGGTATGACAAAGCGAGTGAGCTCTGCAACCGGTGCGGCGGCAAGGTTCATGGGTTGGGAATTTTTAAAAATCGGTGCATCAATCGCGATGCTGGTGCTGGCGCCAAAGGTGGTGCCGGGCCTCAGTTGGCCAGCCTTGCTGGTCACCCTCGCGGTCTGCATCAAAGTGAACTGGCTTGCGCTTGCATGGCGCGGCCGCAGATTGAACTGACGAGGCAGAAAGAAACATGGCAGCAGAAGGCCACGAAACAGCAGCCCCGACCGCTGGTGAATACATCATTCACCACTTGAACCACGCGCAGAGTGGCAAGCAGCAGGGCATCGTCGACTTCTCCGTCGTCAACCTCGACTCCATCTTCTTCAGCGTGCTGCTGGGCTTGGTGGGCAGCTTCCTGCTCTGGCGCGCTGCGAAGTCCGCCACGTCGGGCGTCCCGGGGCGGTTTCAAGCCGCTGTCGAAATCCTCGTCGAGATCGTTGCCGATCAAGCCAAGGGCATCGTGCACAACGCCAACAGCCGCAAGCTGGTGGCTCCGCTGGCCCTGACCGTGTTCGTCTGGATCTTCCTGATGAATGCGATGGACCTCTTCCCGGTCGACCTGTTCCCCTGGATCTGGCAGAACATCACCGGCGATCACCACGCCTACCTGCGTGTCGTGCCCACCGCTGACCTATCCATGACCATGGGCTTGTCGCTGGGCGTACTGGTCACCTGCCTGATCTACAACGTCAAGATGAAGGGCGCTGGCGGCTGGGCTCACGAGCTCGTCGCGGCACCGTTCGGCGACAAGGTCTACCTTTACCCGATCAACCTCGCGATGCAGCTGATCGAGTTCGTCGCCAAGACCGTGTCTCACGGCATGCGACTGTTCGGCAACATGTATGCCGGCGAACTGATCTTCATGCTGATCGCCCTGATGGGCGGCGCCTGGAGCCTGTCGGCCACCGGCATCGGCCTGGCTATCGGCCACATCATTGCGGGCTCGGTGTGGGCGATCTTCCACATCCTGATCATCACGTTGCAAGCCTTCGTGTTCATGATGTTGACGCTGGTCTACATCGGCCAAGCCCACGACGCGCACTGATCTCGATCAGGCGTCACCCGTTTCCCCAAGCAGTTTTCCTCAACCGTTTCTCTCTCTAAATCTCTCAAGGAGTCATCGTGGAAGTTATTAGCTTTGTTGCTCTCGCCGCTGGTCTGATCATTGGTCTGGGCGCTTTCGGTGCTTGTATCGGTATCGGCATCATGGGCAGCAAGTACCTTGAGTCCGCCGCTCGTCAGCCTGAGCTGATGAACGAACTGCAGACCAAGATGTTCCTGCTGGCCGGCCTGATCGACGCGGCCTTCATCATCGGCACGGGTATCGCCCTGTGGTTCGCGACTGCCAACCCCTTCCTGGGTCAGATCGCCACCGCCCTGGCTGCTGGCGCCAAGTAATTCGGTGCTGTCGACCCGCCGTGGCCATGGTTGCCCCGGCGGTTTCCGCACTCGAAACTTTGTGAGGCACCAAGGTGTTTATTAACGCATCGCTCATCGTTCAGATGATCGTGTTCCTGATCCTGGTCGGGTTCACGATGAAGTATGTGTGGCCGCCGATCACCAAGGCGCTCGATGAGCGCGCCGAGAAGATCCGTGCAGGCCTGTCCGCAGCCGACAAGGCCAAGGCCGAGCTGGCCGGTGCCGAGGCGCAGATCGCCCAGGAACTGGCTGCGACCAAGGCCGAGTCCGGCAAGCTGATCTCGGACGCTGAAAAGCGTGCCGCGGCCATCGTCGACGCCGCCAAGGGCCGCGCCGAGGAAGAAGGCGCCAAGATCCTGGCCGCCGCCAAGGCCGATGCCGAGCAGCAGGTCTCCCGCGCTCGCGAAACCCTGCGCGAGCAGGTCGCTTCGCTGGCCGTCAAGGGCGCCGAGCAGATCCTGCACAAGGAAGTCAACGCCGGCGTTCACGCCGAGTTGCTGGCTCGCCTGAAGACGGAGCTGTAAATGGCTGAACTCGCCACCATCGCCCGGCCCTACGCCGAAGCCCTGTTCCAGGTTGCGAAGCAGCACGATCTCGCGGCCTGGGGCCGTCAGCTCGACGCGCTGGCCCAGGTGGCGCAGGACGCCGATCTGCGCCAGTTCGCCGATCACCCCAAGGTCCAGTCCGAGCAGGTGCTCGCGGTCATCGCCGCCGCCACCAAGCAGGACCTGGCCCCGGGCGTGCAGAACTTTCTGCGCGCCGTGATCGAGAACGGCCGTCTCGCCGCGCTGCCTGAAGTCGTTGCCCAGTACCACGTGCTGGCCAATGCCGCTTCCGGCGTGTCCGACGCGCACATCTACAGCGCCTACGAAATCAACGACGCCCAACTGGCCGAGCTGAAGACGACGCTGGAAAAGCGCTTCGGCCGCAAGCTCGATACGCATGTGCAGATCGAGCCGGCGCTGATTGGCGGCGTGCGCGTGGTGGTCGGCGACGAGGTGCTGGACACCTCCGTCAAGGCCCGCCTTGAGCGCATGAAGGTCGCCCTGACTGCCTGACGGCTGCCCGAGCCACCGCAAGACATCCCACCGATTCACCCTGCGACTGACCCGCCACATGGCTGTGGTTTGGCGCTGACGGGTACTGGAGACCCAGCATGCAACTCAATCCCGCTGAAATTTCCGAACTGATCAAGAGCCGCATCGAGGGTCTTGGTGTTGGCTCGGACATTCGCAACCAGGGCACCGTCGTGTCCGTTTCCGACGGCATCGTCCGCGTCCACGGCCTGTCCGACGTGATGCAGGGCGAGATGCTCGAATTCCCCGTCGCCAAGGACGGCAGCCAGACCTTCGGCCTGGCGCTGAACCTCGAGCGCGACTCCGTCGGCGCCGTGATTCTGGGTGCCTACGAGCACATCTCGGAAGGCGACACCGTCAAGTGCACGGGCCGCATCCTGGAAGTGCCGGTCGGCCCCGAACTGATTGGCCGCGTCGTCAACGCGCTCGGCGAGCCGATCGACGGCAAGGGCCCGATCAACGCCAAGATGACCGACGTCATCGAGAAGGTCGCGCCGGGCGTGATCGCCCGCAAGTCGGTCGACCAGCCGGTGCAGACCGGCCTGAAGTCCATCGACTCGATGGTTCCCGTCGGCCGTGGCCAGCGCGAACTGATCATTGGTGACCGTCAGACGGGCAAGACCGCCGTCGCCATCGACGCGATCATCAACCAGAAGGGTCAGAACATGACCTGCGTCTACGTCGCGATCGGCCAGAAGGCCTCGTCGATCAAGAACGTGGTGCGTGCTCTGGAGCAAGCCGGCGCGATGGAATACACCATCGTCGTGGCCGCCTCGGCGTCTGAATCCGCAGCGATGCAATACGTGTCGGCCTACTCGGGCTGCACGATGGGCGAGTACTTCCGCGACCGCGGCCAGGACGCGCTGATCGTTTATGACGACCTGTCCAAGCAAGCCGTGGCCTACCGCCAGGTCTCGCTGCTGCTGCGCCGCCCGCCGGGCCGCGAAGCCTTCCCCGGCGACGTGTTCTATCTCCACAGCCGCCTGCTGGAGCGCGCCGCGCGCGTGAACGCCGACTACGTCGAAGCGTTCACCAAGGGTGAAGTCAAGGGCAAGACCGGTTCGCTGACGGCCCTGCCGATCATCGAAACGCAAGCCGGTGACGTGTCCGCCTTCGTGCCGACCAACGTGATCTCGATCACCGACGGCCAGATCTTCCTGGAAACCAGCCTGTTCAACGCCGGTATCCGCCCCGCCATCAACGCCGGTATCTCGGTGTCGCGCGTCGGTGGTGCTGCTCAGACCAAGCTGATCAAGTCGCTGTCCGGCGGTATCCGTACCGACCTGGCGCAATACCGTGAGCTGGCTGCGTTCGCGCAGTTCGCTTCCGACCTGGACGAAGCCACCCGCAAGCAGCTGGACCGCGGTGCCCGCGTGACCGAACTGCTGAAGCAGGCCCAGTACTCGCCGCAGCCCATCTCGCTGATGGGCGCGTCGCTGTACGCCGCCAACAAGGGCTTCATGGACAGCATCGAAGTGAAGAAGGTCCTGGCCTTCGAACACGGCCTGCATCAGTACCTGAAGACCAGCCACGCTGCCCTCCTTGCCAAGCTCGAAAACGACAAGGCGATGGACAAGGACGCGGAAGCTGAGTTGAACGCCGCGATCACTTCTTTCAAGAAGTCCTTCGCTTAAGCCACGGAACACGCGGGTCTGAGCTTCAACTTAGCCCTGCACTGACTAGGAGTTCGAATGGCTTCAAGCAAAGAAATCCGCGGCAAGATCAAGTCGGTCGAGAACACCAAGAAGATCACCAAGGCGATGGAGATGGTCGCCGCGTCCAAGATGCGCAAGGCGCAGGAGCGGATGCGGTCGGCTCGCCCGTACGCCGAGAAGATCGGCAACATCGCCGCTGAGCTCGCCAAGGCCAACCCCGAGTACCGCCATCCCTTCCTCGTGAAGAACGAGGGCGTGAAGACGGTCGGCATGGTCGTCGTCACGACGGACAAGGGTCTGTGCGGTGGTCTCAACACCAACCTGCTGCGCGCGGCCACGGCCAAGCTCAAGGAAGTCGAAGCGGCGGGGCACAAGGCCGAAGTCGTTGCCATCGGCGGCAAGGGCCTGGGCTTCATGAACCGCATTGGCGCCCGCGTTGTTGCTCATGCAACGCAGCTCGGCGACCAGCCGCACATCGAGGCCCTCATCGGCCCCGTCAAGGTGCTGCTCGACCAGTACGCCGAAGGCAAGCTGTCCGCTGTCTACCTCTGCTACACGCAGTTCATCAACACGATGAAGCAAGAGGTGAAGGTGCACCAGCTGCTGCCGCTCAAGGCGAGCGACATGGCAACGGACAAGGCCGGCCACTCGTGGGACTACATCTACGAGCCCGACGCCGCCACCGTCATCAACGAGCTGTTGGTCCGTTACACGGAAGCGCTGGTCTTCCAGGCCGTAGCCGAGAACATGGCCAGCGAGCAGTCTGCCCGCATGGTGGCCATGAAGGCAGCGACCGATAACGCCGGCACGCTGATCGGTGAATTGAAGCTGGTCTACAACAAGACCCGCCAGGCAGCCATCACCAAAGAGTTGTCCGAGATCGTCAGCGGCGCGGCCGCGGTGGGCTGATCAAGCCTGCGCATTGCGGACATCAAGAGTCAAGTGGAATGGAGAAATCAATGTTTGTGGCATTTCAACGCGCCTGCGCAGTTCTGGTGGCCGTAATGCTGACCGCATGCGCGTCTGGCGTTACCCGCATGGATTCCGACCTCAAGGAATCAATGCCGCTTGAGCGCAACGTCAGTTCGGTCACTCTGCGTCTTTCCGACGAAGCCAAGAAGTTGGTCGCTGACAACCTCAAGTTCAATCAGGAAACACTGAAGGGCACGATCGAGCGGTCGATGAATGCACAGAACCTCGTCCAGCCCGGTAGCAAGCAAACGCTTGAAGTGGAAATCACCAGCTTTCGCGTTCGCTCTGCGTTCACCGCGGTGATGTTCGGTTTCATGGCCGGCAACGACAACGTCGAAGGCGTCGTGACGCTCAAACGTGCTGACGGTTCAGTTGCCAAGAAGGCCAAGGTCAGCGCGTCATACGCGCTTGGCGGCCTAGCCGGTGGACAAGACGAGAGCCGTATGTCGTGGCTGTACGAAGAGTTCGCGAAGCTGACTGTCGCCGAACTGACTGGCACTCCCATCAAGAAATAAGCGACGCTCAATAGGACGACCAACATGACTCAAGCAACTGGCAAGATCGTTCAGTGCATCGGCGCTGTCGTTGACGTGGAATTCCCGCGCGACCGCATGCCCAACATCTATGACGCACTGAAGATGGAAGGCACCGCCCTGACATTGGAAGTCCAGCAGCAGCTGGGCGACGGCGTTGTCCGCACCATCGCGCTGGGCTCGTCCGACGGCCTGCGCCGCGGCACCGAGGTCTACAACACCGGCGACACCATCCAGGTGCCGGTCGGCAAGGCGACGCTCGGCCGCATCATGGACGTGCTGGGCAGCCCCATCGACGAGCGCGGCCCGGTCTCGTCCGAGCTGACCGCCTCCATCCACCGCAAGGCCCCAAGCTATGACGAGCTCAGCCCGTCGCAGGAACTGCTAGAAACCGGCATCAAGGTCATCGACCTGATCTGCCCGTTCGCCAAGGGCGGCAAGGTGGGTCTGTTCGGTGGTGCCGGCGTCGGCAAGACCGTCAACATGATGGAACTCATCAACAACATCGCCAAGGCCCACAGCGGCCTGTCGGTGTTCGCGGGTGTGGGTGAGCGCACCCGCGAGGGCAACGACTTCTATCACGAGATGGCCGATTCGGGCGTCGTGAACCTCGAGAAGCTCGAAGACTCCAAGGTCGCCATGGTTTATGGCCAGATGAACGAGCCCCCGGGTAATCGGCTTCGCGTCGCACTGACCGGCCTGACCATCGCCGAGTCGTTCCGCGACGAAGGCAAGGACGTGCTGTTCTTCGTGGACAACATCTACCGCTACACGCTGGCCGGCACGGAAGTGTCCGCGCTGCTGGGCCGCATGCCTTCCGCCGTGGGCTACCAGCCGACGCTGGCCGAGGAAATGGGCCGCCTGCAAGAGCGCATCACGTCGACCAAGGTCGGCTCGATCACCTCGATCCAGGCCGTATACGTCCCTGCGGACGATTACACCGACCCGTCGCCTGCCACCACCTTCGCCCACTTGGACTCCACCGTGGCGTTGTCGCGCGAAATCGCCTCGCTGGGTATCTACCCTGCCGTCGATCCGCTGGACAGCACGAGCCGCCAGATGGACCCGAACGTCGTCGGCCAAGAGCACTACGAGACCACCCAGGCGGTGCAGCAGACCCTGCAGCGCTACAAGGAATTGCGCGACATCATCGCCATCCTGGGCATGGACGAGCTGAGCCCGGACGACAAGCTGACCGTGTCGCGCGCCCGCCGCATCCAGCGTTTCCTGTCGCAGCCCTTCCACGTCGCCGAAGTCTTCACCGGCTCGCCCGGCAAGTACGTGCCGCTGAAGGAAACCATCCGCGGCTTCAAGATGATCGTGGCTGGCGAGTGCGACCACCTGCCGGAGCAGGCGTTCTACATGGTTGGCACCATCGATGAAGCCTTCGAAAAGGCAAAGAAGATTCAGTAAGACTTCGCATACGGCGCGCTGGCGTTGTTACCGTGCTCGCTGGACACGAGTCCAGCTCCGCGCGGCGCCTAGCCAGCACACCGTCTGCTTGCTTACTGAACCTTCTTTCAATGGTTAGCTAAGGAAGATTGAACATGGCAACCCTCCACGTCGACGTGGTCTCCGCCGAAGAGCTGATCTTCTCGGGCGAGGCCAAGTTCGTCGCCCTGCCGGGCGAGAGTGGCGAACTCGGCATCCTGCCGAGGCACACGCCGCTGATCACCCGCATCAAGCCGGGCGCCGTGCGCATCGAGCGCCCTGATGGCACCGAAGAGTTTGTCTTCGTGGCCGGCGGCATTCTCGAAGTGCAGCCGAACCGCGTGACCGTGCTGGCCGACACCGCCATCCGCGGCAAGGACCTCGACGAAGCCAAGGCTGTCGAAGCCAAGAAGCAGGCCGAGGAAGCGCTCAAGAACGCCAAGAGCGAACTCGACCAGGCGGCGATCCAGAACGAGTTGCTGACGCTGGCGGCCCAGGTCGCGGCGCTGCGCAAGTTCCGCAAGAAGTAATCGCGCTGATCTTTGCGATTCAAAGGGCGATGGGAGTAATCCCATCGCCCTTTGCCATTGCGTTGCTGTGCGTTCAGGCGCCTGCCGGCCTCGCTAAACTCGCGCGGCTTTTTTGATTTCAGGGAGGAACTATGAAGAGCTTGAATAACGCCACTCGTGCGCTTGCCATTGCAGCATTTGCTGCCACGCTGGGCGGCTGTGCGACCACCGAGCAATCCCGCGCGGTCGAAGTGCCCAAAGTCGCTGCGGCCACCGCGCCGGTCTATCAAGGCGTCCGTGCGCCTATCGCTGTCGGCAAGTTCGACAACCGTAGCAGCTATCAGCGAGGCATCTTCTCCGATGGCATCGACCGCCTCGGTACGCAGAGCCGGACCATCCTCGTCTCGCACCTGCAGCAGACCAATCGTTTCAGCGTACTCGACCGCGACAACCTCGAAGAGTCCAAGCAGGAAGCCCAGTTCAAGGGCAGCGCGCAGGCCATCAAGGGGGCTGACTACCTCGTGACGGGTGCAGTCACTGAGTTCGGCCGCAAGGATGTGGGCGACAAGCAGTTGTTTGGCGTGTTGGGTCGCGGCAAGACACAGGTGGCCTATGCCAAGGTGACGCTGAACGTCGTCAACCCGGCAACCTCTGAGGTTGTCTATTCGGTTCAGGGTGCGGGTGAGTTCAGCCTGTCCGAACGGGAAGTGCTTGGCTTCGGCAGCACGGCCAGCTACGACGCCACATTGAACGGCAAGGTGCTTGATCTCGCCATTCGCGAGGCCGTCAATGCGCTGACCGCCGGCGTCGACGGCGGCGCGTGGAAGCCGGTTCGGTGATGAGGGCTGGCATGAAGACCACCTTTCCCATCGTCGCTGCCCTGGCGCTCGTTGGCTGCGCGCAGCCAGGCCCAAAGCCCCTGTACCAGTGGGCCGGGTATCAGGACGCCGTCTATCAACACCTGAAATCCAACGGCAGCGAGCCGGGCGCTCAGATTGCGCTGCTTGAGGCTCAAATCGCGAAGAACAAGGTTGCGGGCGAAGCTACGCCGCCCGGCATGCATGCTCATCTCGCGTTGCTCTATGGCAAGACGGGTGACGACGTGGCCGCGCAGCGTCACCTGGAGACTGAGCGTGCCCAGTTCCCGGAGTCGGCCGCGTATGTCGACTTTCTGCTGAAGAACACCAAGAAGGATGCCGGCAAGAGCGCAGCCAGCGCGGTCAATGCCCCGGCGGATGCCGCCAGCCAACCCAAGAGCTAAGGGAGAACCAAACAATGAGAACCATCTTCCAGCGCCTTCCGCGCTTCGCTTCGTCAATGCTGGGTGCGTTGGTGCTGTTGGTGCTGCAAGGCTGCGCCACGCCGCCGGCGCCTTACGACTACACGGCATACAAGGACGCCAGGCCCGGATCCATCCTCGTGCTTCCGCCGATCAACACCACGCCCGAAGTGCAGGCGACATCCAGCGTGATGGCGCAGATGACGCGGCCGTTGGCCGAGTCGGGCTACTACGTGCTGCCGGTCTCGTTGGTGGACGAAACGCTCAAAAGCAATGGCATGTTCACGCCCGAAGACGCGCAGCAGATCGCGCCGGCCAAGCTGCGCGAGATATTCGGTGCGGACGCCGGTCTTTACGTGAAGGTCACGCGCTACGGCTCGGTTTACAAGGTCCTCAACAGTGAGACCGCTGTGACGCTGGAGGCCAAGCTGGTGGACCTGCGCAATGGCAAGCTGCTCTGGGAGGGCAGCGCCGCCGCGTCCAGCGCGGAGCAGGCCAACAACAGCCAGGGCGGCCTGATCGGGCTGCTGGTCAAGGCCGTTGTCGACCAGATCATCTCGGCCTCCACCGACCGCAGCCACCCAATGGCGGGCCTTGCAAGCCAGCGCCTTCTTGTGGCCGGCCGGATGAACGGCCTGCTTTACGGGCCGCGTTCTCCGCAATACGGCAAACCTTGACGAGGCGGACGGGCCGACATCACGCGGCTGCCTGCTGGTTCTCGGGTTGGCGGTGGAGGGCTTGCTTTAGGCATGTGATCTAGGCTAGCGACGCCCAACCCATGGGCTGAGCCAGATGGACAGGACCGCCACCGCGATGCCGAGCACAGAGCCCGCCAGGGCATCCAGCACGACATGTTGTCGAACGGCGACTGTCGACCAGGCGATGGACAGCACCCATACCGCATTGGCCCAACGCCATGCGCATGGCGCGCGCAAGGTGCGGATCAACCGATCGATCCAAATCGCGGTGAACACCGCCGTGGCGACGTGCAGTGAAGGGCAGGCGTTGCCGCCGGCATCCACGCCCTGCAAGAGGGCGAAGCCGGGGTAGGCGCTGACGTCCACGTCGGGCGCTGGCACGGCAGTCGGCCAAAAGTAGAAGATCAAAAGGCCGCAACCGCACAGCACTGCCGCCCACAGCCCGTAAACCACGAGCTCGCGTACGCGCAGCAGCAGTCCGGGTGCAATGCCCACGTAGAACCACAGCGAGCCGTAAACCAACAGCGCTTCGGGCTGAAACGGCACCAGGGCATCCAAGCTTGTTCGAGGCATCTCGAACACCGCGTAGGCCGGGTGGCGCAAGGTATAGAAGTAGCAGAAGAAGAAGAGCCACATGAAGCCGCTGATGCCGATCACTTTCAGGGGCAGCAGGCGCCAAAGCCGTTCACCCAAGTCGGCCAGCCATTCCGGCGTGGGGGGGGCGGTCGCAGGCAGGGGGGCGCGTCGGTTCATGGACATGCGTTAGAGATAATCAGGAGGCCACGCGTTTGAGCGTGCGTCGCCACGCTGCATGATTGCAGACCCACGCAAGCCCGCGTGGGGTGGCTCGTCAGCCCCTCGACCGTCGAACCAACATGACTTCGGAAACCTCCGCCGCCCGCGATTCTGGGCCCTTCCACCATTGCGACGTGCTGATCATCGGCGGCGGCCCTGCGGGCTCCACGATGGCTACGCTGCTGGCGCGGCAAGGACGCGACGTCCTGCTGGTCGAAAAGGCGCACCATCCGCGCTTTCATATTGGTGAGTCGCTGCTGCCGGCCGGCGGGCCCCTGCTCGAGAAGCTGGGCGTCAGTGCCCAAGTCGAGGCCATCGGCATGCCCAAATGGGGCGTCGAGTTTTGCTCCCCTGAGCACAGCCATCGGTCCTTCGTGGAGTTCAGCGACGCCTGGGACAAGAGCTTGCCGATGGCCTGGCAGGTGCGTCGCGCCGACTTCGACGAGATCCTGTTCAGGAATGCGGCTGTGGCCGGTGCGCGCACCTTGGAAGGCTGTTTGGTGCGCCGCGTGGCGTTCGATGCCCAAGGTGCCGACGTGGAGGCCGTCTTGCAGGACGGCGCCGTGCAGCGCTGGCGAGCGAAGTTCGTCGTCGATGCCAGCGGCCGCGACACCCTGTTGGCCACGCAGAACCAATGGAAGCAGAAGAACCGGCGGCACAACAGCGCGGCCCTCTTCGCGCACTTCCGAGGCGCGCAGCGGCTGCCCGGCAAACAAGAAGGCAATATCAGCATCTTCTGGTTCCAGCATGGCTGGTTCTGGTTCATCCCGCTGGCCGACGGCAGCACCAGCGTCGGTGCGGTGTGTTGGCCCGAGTACTTGAAGCAGCGGAACAAGCCGCTGAATGAGTTCTTTGCCGACACCATCGCCATGGCGCCCGAGCTGGCGCGGCGGCTGGACGGGGCGGTGCTGATGGACGACCACGTGTGGGCCACGGGCAACTACAGCTACTGCGCCGACCGCTGCGCGGGCGACCGCTTCCTGATGCTGGGCGACGCTTACGCCTTCATCGACCCCGTTTTTTCCTCGGGGGTCTTTCTGGCGATGCAAAACGCCTTCGACGGCGCCGAGGTTGTGGCCAAGGCCATTGACGCGCCCGAAACCTATCCGGCCGCACGGCGGCAGTTTGAGCGGCGCATGCGCCACGGCCCAAAGCAGTTTTCCTGGTTCATACACCGGATGACGAACCCCATGCTGCGCGAGCTGTTCATGCATCCGCGCAACCCGCTGCGCATGCAGGAGGCGGTGATGTCCCTGCTGGCGGGTGACATCTACGGCAAGACGCCGATCTGGGCCTCCTTGGCGGCATTCAAGGGTGTGTACTACGTGGGCTCCCTCTTCTCGCTGCCGCGCACCCTGCGCGCTTGGTGGGCTCGCCGCCGCCTGATCCGGGACGTGGGTGGCGTGCGCGGCGAGAACGTCATCGCCAACCCCAGATGACCGAAGTTGACGCACTGTCGCGCGGGTGGTCCGCGCGCGCGCCCCATGTTTTGCGTGCTGAACGACTCGACCTTACCCAGTGGCGTGACGGCCATCACGACGGGTCGCTCGCGCTGGGGGGGGTGGCCTGGGGCTTGCCGCGCGCCGATGTGGACGTCGACGCCGACTCGGGTGGGCTGGCAGCCCTGGACACCCCGCTCCTCGGTCCCACTCAACCATGGGTGGACGCTTGGCTGACTCGGGGCGGCGCGCTGCGCAGCGGTCGCAGCGGCAGCGTTCAATGGCGCACCGATGGGCACTGGGCCTTCGGCCAGCTGAACCTGCCCGAGGCGCAAGGCTCGTTGGAGCAAGCCGCGTACCGCGCCTACCGCGACGTGTTCGCAGCCCTGGAGGACTGCGGCTGCCCGCAGCTGCTGCGGCTCTGGAACTACCTGCCCCGCATCAACGCCGACGGCGGCGGGCTGGAGCGCTACCGGCAGTTCAACATCGGTCGCCAGCAGGCCTTCATGGACGCCCAGCGCGACCCCTTCGACGGGGCACCCGCGGCGTGCGCCCTGGGTACCGCAGGGGCGACGCCGGGCGGTTTGAGCGTTCGCTTTTTGGCCGGCCGGTTGGCCCCGAAGCCCGTGGAGAACCCACGGCAGGTGTCGGCCTACCGGTACAGCCGCGCGTACGGACCGCGCGCCCCGACCTTTTCGCGTGCGGCGCTGGCTGACGCCGGCGGCGGCCAGTTGGCACTGCTGGTGTCGGGCACCGCCAGCATCGTGGGCGAGCACTCGGTGCACCACGGTGACGTGGTGGCCCAGACCCAAGAGACGCTGCGCAATTTGCAGGCGGTGATCGACAGCGCCCACCGGGGCTGCAGCGCCCGCTACAGACTGGCCGATCTGCACCCCACCGTCTATGTGCGCCATGCGGCCGACGCGGTGGTGGTGGGGCAGGTGCTGGCCCAGGCCGAGCCCTCGTGGCGGGATGCACCCTGCGTGCAGGCCGACATTTGCCGGGCGGATCTGTTGGTGGAAATCGAAGCCCACGCCTTCGCGCCCGGGGCGCTGGCGTGACAGCGCTGCGCTGGCTGGGCGTGCCGTTTCAATGGCTGGCGCTGCAGGGCATGCTGCTGTTCATGGGGCTGGGCTCGCTGCTGTGGAACGCCGTGGCCTTGTTGCTGTACCCGCTGCTGTCGAACGACACCGGCCGCCGTGTGGGCCGCGCCGGCATTGCCGCGGGCTACCGCCTGTTTTGGGGGATGGCGCGCGCCGTGGGCTTGATGCGCTTGCACTCGGAGCCCTTGGATGCCCTGCGTGACGAGGGCGGGTTGATCGTCGCCGCCAACCATCCCAGCATGCTCGACGCCATGATGCTCGTGGCGCGATTGCCGCACAGCGCGTGCATCATGAAGGCCAGCCTGATGCGCAACCCCTTCCTGGCACCCGGCGCCCGCTTGGCCCGCTACATCCCCAACGATTCGCCCAGCGGCTTGGTGCGATTGGCGATGCGAGACCTGAAGCAGGGTGGGCAGCTGGTGCTGTTCCCCGAAGGCACCCGCACCACCCAGCCGCCGGTCAACGCCTTTCACGGGGGCGTTTGCCTGATCGCCAAGCGCGCGGGAGTGCCCATCCAAACCGTGTTCATCGACACGGCGTCGCCCTACCTCTGCAAGGGGTGGCCGCTGTGGCGGCTGCCGCCCCTGCCGATTGTTTTCACGGTCCGCTTAGGGCGGCGCTTTGAACCTGCCGACGACCACGCCGCCCAATTGCGCGAGCTCGAGGCCTACTTCGCGGCCGGCGTTCGCCAAACGCCACCGCGGCCTGACCCCCACCCACGATGACGACCCCTTCTTCGACGCACTTGGTGCTCATCCCCAGCTACAACACCGGCGACCAGGTGTACGCCACCGTGCGCGCCGCGCGCGCCCGATGGGCGCCCGTGTGGGTGGTGGTGGATGGCAGCACCGATGGCACCGCCGAGGGCCTGCAAGCGTTGGCCGCGACGGATCCCGGTTTGCGCGTGTGGGTCTTGCCAAAGAACTGCGGCAAGGGTGCGGCCGTGTTGCATGGTTTGCAGTTGGCCCAGGCCGAGGGCTTCACCCACGCTTTGGCCATGGACAGCGACGGCCAGCATCCGGCTGACTTGATCCCGGCCTTCATGCAGGCTTCGATGGCCCGTTCTGAGACCATGGTGCTCGGCCGCCCGGTGTTCGACGCCAGCGCGCCCTTGCTGCGTGTGCGCGGGCGCCGCGTTTCCAACTGGTGGACCAACCTCGAAACCTTGGGCGCTGGCGTGGCCGATTCGCTGTATGGCTTCCGGGTCTATCCGGTGGCTGCGCTGGCGGCGGTCATGGCGCGCCAGCCTTGGATGCGCCGCTTTGACTTCGACACCGAGGCTGTGGTGCGCCTGGCCTGGCGCGGGGTCAAGCCCGTGAACCTGGACGCGCCGGTGAAGTACCTGCGCGCCGATGAGGGCGGCGTCTCGCACTTTCGCTACGTGCGCGACAACATCCTCCTGACCTGGATGCACACCCGGCTGATGGTGGAGTTCGTGCTGCGCCTGCCCGTGCTGGCGTAGCGCAAGGCTGCCGGGCGGCCTCCCTTCCAGCGCTGACCGTTCGTCGGTTCTCGTTCATACCAAAACTGACCTACCCAGCGGATCAAGGTCGTGGCGGCGAGCACCTCACGGCACCTTGGACTGCCCTCTCATTGAACATTGAACTTTCCGGAGTGCGTTTCACTGAACATGAAACTCCGCTGACCGCTGACCGCTGACCGCTGACCGATTGAGGGTGGCTGCTGTCGTTCCCTGCGGCCCTGCCGGCCGGCGGCGACCGACCCAGTACAGCCGCAGGCCGGAGCGTCGGGAACGTCAGCAACGTGCCCGAAGCCGACGCTCAAGATCGACGGCGGAGGGCAGCACCGCAGCGGTTGCTGACTATCGTCCTAGCGTCCTAAATGGCTGCTCCGAGGCGGCTCGCAGCCACTGGGAAGCAGACAGCCGTAAAAACCAGGAAAGCCATCGACTTCGCCACGTTGGAATGGGCATGCCTGTCGCAGGTGGTTGTGGGGTCATGTGGTGTGGTTGCGGGCTAACAACGCACGATTCCGGCAAGCCGTGGCAGCGCCAGGGCCTCGGTACCTCGCTTCGGAAAGGCGTGACCACTGTCAACCCCAATGATGCGGATGACTCGCCCGCCACGTCGCTGGATGCTTCGCTCTCACAGTCAGGAGCCCCGCATGCCCAGCGCCATCCGAGCCGCATCTGCAATTGCAGCCTTCTTGCTCATCGCCGGGTGTGCTGAGGTCAAGTTCTACACGTCGCCCAAGCTTGAAGCGGACACCGTGACTGGCATACCGGTCTATGTCGCCAAGCCGTACCTGCTTGTTGCGAGGACCGGCGCGAAGGACAAACCTGTGGACGTGTCGGTGATTTACTTGCCCAACCTCGCTAATCCGCTGTATGCCCGCCTGTCGCCCGGTCTCTGGGGCTCGTCCGACCTTTCGATGTCGTTCAACAACAGTATCTTGACGGCGGTGGGCCAGAAGACCGACACGAAGATCCCGGAACTTCTAACCTCCCTGGGCGGGTTGCAAACATCGCTCGCGACCGCAGCCAAGACACGTGCAGAGACCGGCCTGCTCGGCAACGAATCCGCCCCCGACTATGGCGCCGTGTCGAAGCAGCTTCGCAAAATCGGCAACGACCTGAAGTCGCAAGTCAACGAAGCTCGCGCGGGCAAGTTCCTCACCGAGAACGAGCTCGGTGTGCTCGATATGGCGAGCGGTGCCATCATTGCAGCAGCCGACAACCTTGCGGATCCCACCAAGGCCGAGTCGACCCTGGCGGCAACTCTCGCGTCGCTGAGCATGGCCGCGAAGAACTGGGACGGTCAGGTTCGGGAGGCATCGCCAGCCACGACGGGCAACGAGCCGGTGGTGAGAAGGCAGATATCCGCCCTTCGGAAGGAGCTCCAGGCGTTGATCGACGGCCTGTCCCCCAAGCCGGGTGAGCCGCCGACGTTCACGCTCTACGACATCGACATCGACGTCAAAACCAAGGTGACGACGCTCAAGGAAGTGAAGTTCTGATGAGGCCCAAGGCAGCAGTTCGCGAGGTCTCGCGCATCCGGCGCAGCCGCAGCAGCGTCGAAGCGTTGCTGACAGAAAAGCCGCATGTCATCGGGTCAATGATCGGGCTCAAGTCTTGCAACGGCCAGCTCACCGATCAGGTCAGCCTGGTCGTCTTCGTCTCGCAGAAATTGCCCGAGGCAGCGCTGCCTGCGGAGCAGGTGATTCCGAAGCGGGTTGAGATCGATGGTGTGACCGTGCAGCTCGATGTGTTGCCGTATGGAGGCATGACCTTCCAAGCCACTGGCCCATTTCCGGCCGGATCGTTGACGACCTACGACGGCACCGAATACGGCACCATGACCGCGTTCGCGCGAACCCAGTTCGATGTCTACGGGCTAACGTGCGCGCATGCCATTGAAGGCCTCGACCGCAACGCCTATTCGCCCTCAGACGTGGCGATCTGGTCGCCCCCGCTCAAGAGGGCCATCCTCGTGGGACGCAGCGCGATCGCGCTCGCCGGCGGGGGAGCCGGTGTTCCGGGCGCTTTTGGCTTCTCGGACGCCGCATTGTTCACACTGGCGGAAGCCAGCCTACGCAAGCGAGCCCTTGCCGGGGGCCAGATCCCAGTCGCTGCACCGAAGTTCGGCGAATCTGTTTATGGCACGGCCACTAGCGGCGCAAAGGTCGGCCAGGTCGTCGGCATCGAGCAGCGTGTCGGCCCGGAACTCGCCGACCTCGTCGTCCAGGTGGCGCACCCGGGAACGTTCCGGGGCGACAGTGGGATGTTGTGGCGGAACGCCCAAGGCCAGGCCATCGGTATTCACGCGAAGGGTGACGGGAACGGACCAGGCGTTGGCAGTGGACTGACAGCGGCGATGAGCGCGTATCGGGCGGCGGCGGGATTGCAGATTGCGTTCATCAATCCATAGGCTGCCTTCCTGAGTGGGATGTCGATCCGGCGGATGCAAGCGAGGCGCGTAGCGACAACACCTAGGGCCAGCTCGATCTTAAAAGCGGTCAGCGTTCCTTTGCGTCTGTGGCCCCGCTTTGCAGCGGGTGCCGTCCTCGGGTTTACTGATTGGCCTGTCAGCAATGTGCCCAAAGCGGAAACTCGCCGAACCTCAGCAATAGGCTGGCTGCTGTCACCCACGATTCGCGACGCAATGACCGCTGCCGTCGGCAGCGGTCATTGAACGGTGCGACGGCTGAGCGACTGCTGGACCATCAGGGCCGGCCATTTCCGGACGCTCGCGTTTTAGTCCACCATGACCCGGCGCGCCGAGTTGGTCGAATCGCTGGCCGTTCACGGGAACCGGTGCGCTGCCTTCAGGGATTTCGCCTTCGCCGAAATCAAAACATTGCGGTCGCTGTTCCATGCCTGCTGGTAAAGCGCACGCACGACATCCAGCCATCGCGGGTCGCCGTCGGCGTCGGTACCCACCGGATCGACGCCGCCGGCCGCCAGGTACTCGGCACGCGTGGTCGATGCCACCCGCGCGAAGCGCCGGGCTTTGACGACGGCGCCCTCGTTGTCCGGCGCCGGGCAAGTCGCGTTGACGGCCGCGGGGGCCGACGGTGTCGACATGGTGGTGACCGTCACGCCATCGCGGAACAGGAAGCATTGCATGGCGTTTCCCTGCCCGCCTCCCGAGGACGCCGGCTCCGGGATGAAACCGGCGACAGGGAAAACGGCCGAAGAGGCCTCCATGATTGCCTTTGAAACGGACACCGCGCATGCCCTGCGATCAAGGGTACCGGCATCCGAGCAGGCGGTCACCGTCCATTTCGCGAGTTGGTCGGGCGACGGGTTGAGCATGTAGGTCTTCACCTGGATGCCACTGTCCACGTAGCTGCACAGCTGCACGGGAAACCCGTCCCAACGCGGGAAGGTGGTGACAGGCGCCTCGCAAGAGCGGCTGCCGATGCGCGCGGCGAACCAGGCGCGCGTCGTGGCGAGAAGCTGCTCGTCCTGCGCATCAGGTGCGGAGGCAGGCACGGGTGCTGGCAGGGTTGGTGCTCCGTCTTCCGACAACCGGTAGAGGTTGCGCGGCGACACTTGATCCGACGGCGAGATCGGGTCGTTCATGACGCGGGTCAGCGTCTTCGCATATTCAGCCGGCCGCCAGTTGTAGGGGTCTGAGATGCCAACGACCCAAGCTTTCACCGCCGTATCGACCGGCTGGCCGGCAGCGCGCGCGAGACGGTAGGCCTCGGCGTCCTGCCGGTAGTAGCCCAGCGTCGCCAGTTTCTCCGCGACGAAGTTCACTGCATCGGCTGCGCTCGCGAAAACGACGTATCTGTTGTTCACGTCAGCGGGTGGTTGGCAGGCGAGGCTGAAGCTCTTGCGCCCGCCGGCCGCAGACGACGAGTTGTACTTCCATCCGAAGAAGTTGTTGGCTTGCTTGGCCGTTCGTGTCCAGCCGTAGCCGGACTCCACCATCGCCATGGCGGCGATGGCGGATGCCGGCACACCGTGTCTGTGCTCGGCAGTGACTGCCAGGGCGGAAACCAAAGACACGAACTCCGACTTTTCCGCCGAAGTCGGGTGACCCGGCTGGGGGTCATAGCAGCCCCAGTCTTCAGCAACAGCCGGGGAACTCGCCGCCAACGCCAGGCTGAACAGGGACACGAGTCGCACGGTCATGATTCGTCCTCCACACAATCTTTGCCACGTCGTCTGGCAACACGCGCTTGCAGACACCAGGGGGCGTGATGAGGGCATCGCAATCGCTGCTGCAGACGACGGAGCCGGAAATGCGATCAGCCGATAGTGCTCCGGCCGTTCTTGTCACGACATCGTAGCTTCACGCCGCCTATGGCGAGTACACCCAGCGCAAGCAAGACAGCGGTCGATGGCTCGGGAATGGCGCGCACCACGATGGCCGCGCCGGAGTTGTCGATGCTCCAGTTTTGAATGGTGAGCGGAAAACCGTTGCTGCCCGAAGAGGAGAGTGTCATATACCCGTAATTGACAACCCCGGTCTCTTCGTTGAAGAAGCGGAAACCCAGTACGTGCGATCCCGGCGCATGGAAGAGAACGGCGGCGGTCGAGTTCGGGGAGCTGGAAAAGGCAGAGGCTGCCGAAATCACGCTACCTGGCGCAAGATCCAAGTACGGATCGCCGGCTGACGCAGCGACGCCTCCGTAAGCATCCGCGTTTGCGTAGTTCCACCAGAAGGCGAGGTTGTGGTTGTAGTTGTATGGGTCGATGTCCCAACCCGCCACCGCTGACTCGATCGTGCCTTTACCGCCAGTGAGCACGTTCAGGTAAAGGCCGTCGAACGTGTTCGGTACAGGCGTCGGATTCGTGAACGAAATAACGGCAGCATTTGCATCCGCCAGCAACGCCGTGGCAGCGACGAACATCGCGCCAGTTCGCAGCCACGCGTTCAGCTTGCTGTTTTGAAAAGAGGTTGCTTGGTTCATGATCATCCTGCTATGCAAAGAGGGCGTAGTCGAAACAGAATTCCGACCTCTCATTTACTGAACGACTTTTTTCGCAAAGCCCGGACAGTGGCGCTCCGGCACCCCCTGTTCGCGTGGCAGGCACTCAAGGGCCACGCGCCGCTTGTTCTGCTAACGGCACAAGCTGCCGACCCAACGGCGACAAGCACAATTGCGAGCGCTCAACATACTCAGCTCAACGCTGCGTGAACCAGGCGATGCAATCGCCTGATCCTGCCAATCATGTCCATGGTGATCACTCCTCATCCTCGGCTGCACAAAAATGCAGCAGAGTAGGTTGTTCACCTGGCTCAGTTTTAGATCGACAGCAGGCCAAAAAGTGGCTCAGTTTTCGGTCGGCGGCAATACCGTCCGTACGAGATGGCGCTGATGCCCACTATCGGCAGATTAGGCCCAGGGCATCTACCGCGGCGCCCGAGCGTCCCTGCAATCCGATGATGTCCTTCGCACCGCAGGACAGCGTGCCTCTTGGATAGTTCTTGTTGAGATTCTCGGCCATTCGAATCGCGCCCACCGGTCCTGCTACGAGCAGCGCAATGTTGCCTGCCGTCCCGGTTGGCGATGTGAAGGCCCCGGGCGTATCCAATGGAACGGAGGCAGTTCGGACCTGGCTGCCACGCGCAGCGCAATCCAGGATCAACGCTTTCAGCAGATGATTGGAACTGCGAAGCGAAGTCACCGCCATCGACCGGACGACCGAGCCGGCGGGGCACGACGCACTGCGCCTATCGCCGCTGCCACCACCGCCCTGGATCGCTCGCCCGTCACACAGGGGCGCGATGTAATTGACGTAGGCGCCGGTCCGGGCCTCCACGCCGGTCACAAAGGTGTTGGCGGGACATCGCGCAATGAACTGCTGCCCCCCGCCACCGCCAATTGCCGGAGTGAACGCTTCCTGAGCGCTGACTGGTAGCGATGCGCCGAGAAACCCGGCGATCGCGATCACGTGCAAGATTCTTGTCTGTGCCAGCCCCCGCCCAGCCGCGGCGAGAAGCGGCGCGCCTCGCGAGCATTGGCGGTTCGGCCCGACCGGGATATTGATCGCGCGTGCGAGGAAAAACGGCATGTCGAAACTCCTGTGATCGTTTGGAGGCTGTTCGCTCCATTGGATGTACGCGAAGGCGCTGGCATTTCGGACATTCGGAGCCACGCTTACTCGGGGCTTTTTGAGGTGCGGCCGCCAACCGGGTTTGAATGTGCGAAGGACGGCTATGAATTGCTCCGCCCCGCAACCTACTCCGGCGAGCTTTTGAGCGACGAATTCCAGGCGCCGGCCAGCCCTCGTCTCGCACGCACAGCGCCTCGCGCAGGCGCGTGACGCCGCAAGATTGCATGGATGTGAAGACCACCCTTCACCACCCCTGGCCGTCCACTTTCGCTACAAACGACGGCATGTGCCTCTCGTTCTCATCGGCTGCGGACATGCCGGGGTTCCAGCCGTAAGGCGGCATTGGGAAGGCGACGGTGGCCCGAATATCTGAGCCTGCACCCGGTGGTGAAGCGCCAGGCCGAAGCGCTGCGCATGGGCTACCGATTCCGCGCCTCCGACGCGCAGCCGGAGCAGTTGATTCGCAGGACCGGCTATGTACTACTGACGCGGGAGGAGGAGTTCCTGCGCCGGCACCCCGATGTCTGCCGGCAAGTCTGCGACGCTCAGGGCCGCCTGCTGCGTACTGAGAATCCTGATCTCCCCGGCGTCTCGCTGTGGACCGACAGCTTCAGCAACATCAACATCAACGCCATCAAGATCCGGGACTGACAGCGGGGTTCAGGGGATTTGCGGCGCCCCACCTTGCCGACATCCTTGCGCACACCGACGGGGGAAGAATGAAGAAACTGGAATCTCTGGCCGAGCGTTGGCCTTCGCTCAGCCCGTTGCTTGACGAGGTGCTTGCACTGCCTGCCGGAGAGCGCAGCGCCTGGCTCGACGCGTTGCCCGCCGAAGCGGAAGGGCTGCGCGACACCTTGCGTTCGCTGCTGGCGGCCAATGCGGAACTCGAGACAGGCGACTTCCTGGGCACGCTGCCCAAGTTCGCGCCCGACGCTGCAGGCAGCGACACCTCGCCGGATGCCAAGGCGGGCGACCTCGTCGGCCCCTACCGGCTGGTCAGCCTGCTTGGGCGTGGCGGGATGGGCGATGTCTGGCTGGCCGACCGCGCCGATGGCGAACTCAAGCGCCAAGTGGCCTTGAAGCTGCCGCGTGTGACCTGGGGCGGCGCGCTTGCCGAGCGGCTGCGTCGCGAGCGCAACATCTTGGCCACGCTCGCGCATCGACACATTGCGCGCTTGTACGACACGGGCGTGGACGCTGGTGGGCGGCCCTACCTTGCCCTTGAGTACGTCGAGGGTCAACCCATCGACGCGTACTGCCTGGAGCGCGGCTTGTCGATGGACAAGCGCCTCGGCCTGCTGCTGCAGGTGGCGGCGGCCGTGGCCCACGCGCATGCACGGCTGGTGGTCCACCGGGACCTCAAGCCCTCCAACATCCTCGTGACGGCCGACGGCGAGGTGCGCCTGCTGGACTTCGGCATTGCCAAGCTGCTACAGGACGACCTGGCCGCCGAGACCCAGTTGACTCAGATGTCTGGCAGACCGCTGACGCTGGACTACGCGAGCCCCGAGCAGATCCGTGGCGAACCGCTGGGCACCGCGAGCGATGTCTACAGCCTGGGTGTGGTCGCCTACGAGTTGCTGGCCGAGGCCAAGCCCTACCAGTTGAAGCGCCAGAGCGCTGCGGCCCTCGAGGAGGCGATCGCATCGGTGGACGTTCGACCCGCCAGCGCCGCCGCGACGAGGCCCAGCGCCGGTCAGGCATTGAAGGGCGACCTGGACGCCATTCTCAACAAGGCGCTCAAGAAGAATCCCGTCGAGCGATATGCCACGGTCGACGCATTTGCCCAGGACATCGAGCGGCACCTTGCCAACCTGCCGGTCCAGGCACGACCTGACGCGCTTGGCTATCGGGCCCGAAAATTCCTGCGTCGCAACAAGCTCGCGGCAGCTGCATCTGCTGCCGTCACCGTGGCGGTCGTCGGCGGGGCCGGCATCGCGTTGTGGCAAGCGTCGGTCGCGCGCGACCACGCGCGCAGCGCCACGCTGCAGGCCGAGTTGGCGAAGAAGGAGGCGCGCCGCGCCCAGGCCGTGCAGGGTTTCCTGCTCGACATCTTTCGCACCAACTCGGACCAACAGAAGGACCCGCTCAAGGCGCGCGGCACCACGGCGCGGGAGTTGCTCGACATTGGCACGGCGCGGCTCGACTCGTCGCTGCGGGACGCTCCCGAGGCACGGGTCGAGGTGATGGAGACGCTGGGCGAGATGTACTACCAGCTCCAGCTTCATGAGGAAGCCGCCGTGATCGAAACCAAGCGGGTCGAGGTGCTGCGAAAGCTTCATGGCGCGGATGATCGACGCGTTGCTGAGGCATTGATCAAACTGGCGTCAACGCTGCACGCCACCACGAGACGGGCCGAAATCCTGCCGGCGCTGGAGGAGGCGCGCCGCATCCTCGACGCTGCCGGAGACCAGACGTCAATGCTGCGCGGCGAGTTGCTGACGCGGCTGGCGCAGCGGCATCAAAACCTCTCCTACGAGAAGATGAAGGCCTTCGCGGATGAAGCCGTTGGCATCCTGCGGGCGCACGCGGTCGCCAACGAGGACCGGGTCGGCGCGGCCCTGACGCTTGCCGCCCGCGCCCGCGTCCAACTAGGGGAAGGTGCCGACGCGGAGCCCCTCTACCGGGAAGCACTGGTGGAACTGCGCAAAGACAAGGCCCTGTCCCAGGTGGCGTTGGCGCAGATCCGAACGTCACTGGCGGAAAACCTGGTCACACAACAGAAGTTTGACGCCGCGTTGCGCGAATATCGCGAGACTACGGACGGCGCGCTCGCTGCCCTCGGGCCCTCCGACGCAACCTCGATCCCACCCCAGTCGCATCTGGCCGCGTTGCTGCACGCCGTGGGCGAACGCGCCGAGGCCCGCAGGCTGCATCGCGACGTCCTGCGCCGGGTTCTCGAGGTGAAGGGGCCGAACGACACACTGTTCACGCCCATGGTTCGCATGGACATGGGTCGCAGCCTGTTGGCCGAAGGGCGTTTGTCCGAAGCCCTGGAGCTGGTGGCGGCCGTCAACGCTTCCAACCGTCGCCACTACCCGGGGTCCGCCGTGCTCGGCAATGGACTGCGAACCGAAGCCACCATCCTCGTCGCAATGGGCCGCTACGCGCAGGCGCGGCAGCTGTTCTCCGAAGGGTTCGGCCTGTGGCTTAAGGGCACGGGCAGCTCGGTCCAGGCGTCGCGCCACAACCGCTTCCATCTGGATGAAGCCCGCCTGGACCTGGCCCTGGGCGACGCATCGGCTGCCATCGCACGGCTCAACAAGGTCGCAGCGCCGTACAAGGCCGACGGCCTACCCTTGCGGGCAGAAGAGATCGAGCGCGACGTCCTTCTGGCGCAGGCGCACTTGCGGCTTGGCGCTGTGGAGCGAGCACTTGGTCTCGCCAAGGGTGCGGCCGAACGTGTTGCTGTATCGAGCGTGCGCAGCCGCTTCCCCGCGCTAGATGCCGAGGTGCAACTGCAGTTTGGAAACGCACTGCTTCGCGCGGGCCAGCCTAATGCGGCACGCGGCCCCATCGAGCGTGCGCTCGCATGGCGCACCGCGAACGACGACGCAAGCAGCCCGTGGGTAGCTGACGCCGAGGTCGCGTGGGGCCAATGCCTGCTGGCTCTCGGCGACCCCGTGAGATCCCGTGCTGCTGCGGCGAGGGCCAGCACCATCTACGCCGCGCACATGCTGGTTGGGGAGCATTTCACCCGCCCCCTGCAAGAGCTGCTACGTACCCTGACGAAGGCGTAGGTATCGGAGAGCAGAGAAAACTGGTGAATCCGGCTTTGCCCATGTCATTGACGATCCTGCGGATGACGTTGCGAGAAGAAGTCGCCCGCGACCCAGAACCCGCCGGGCCGCGTTCGACTGACCGGTGCTGGAGGTGCAGCTGTTGATCGAGGCTGCGGGCGGCGAATGACCGCTTAGCGTGGACGCTGGCATTCGCGATGAACGGCCCTGTGTCTCAGACTAGCCTATTGCTGTAGCCCAGTGAATTTCGGCTTTGGGCACAAAGCTGTCGCTTGCGCTGAGCCACTGAACGACGGCACTCGGCCGGGAGCTGCCGCCGACAGCGTGCCTGCCGAACAGCGGCTGCGCGTGGCGCATCGGTCAGCGGTTCGCATGCGAGCTCACGCCAGGTCGGACTTTCAGCCGCTGCAGTTCAGGGTTGAGTGAAAGAAGTTCGGCCTTGAACCTAGATCCGGCAGTTGACCGCTCGCTACTCAACGAAAGTCTTGGCGTATCAACACCTTGCCCATTTCGCCCTGTTCACCACTTCGGTAACCAGCGCTGCACGCCCGCTGGTCTGGCGTTTCGGGCCGTTGGCTGCGTTGCTTCTCCTGGTGGGCGGGAGCCCACTGCGTCGGCGCGCCTTGCCACCGACCCGCCTCGCCATGCCGGGGCGAGACGCCCCGTCCTTCGGCAGGCACAAAGAGTCCTCAGGACTCTTGTGTCCGGCCTCAGCCCCTCGGGCGCGCCCAACTGCCGGATCTAGGTTGAACGAAAACCGACACGGTTCAAGCCGCCAGCGCCTCGGCGCTGGGAAAGAGCAGGCTGTGCGCCGGCTTTGCCAACGCCTGCGGCGGCAGCAGCGCCATCAGCGCGCGCCCATCCAGCCCCGGGTGTTCTTGAAGGCCGCGCTGAAGCAATTCGCCGGCCAGCTGCTGCATCGTCAGTGCCGCCTGCCGGATGCGCTGGCGGAACTCGGCATCGCTCAGCGCGGTGTCGTGCAGGCTGCGGTTGAGTTCCACGAACCAGGGCATCGAGGCCTGGTCCAGCATGACCGGCAGGTTGCGGCGCTGGCTGACGGCGCCCCAGGCGCGCAGGAAATGCTGTACCTCGATGTTGAGCTGCTGGCACACCGCGAGTTCGTCGCGCAGGTGGCCCAGCGAGGCCAGGTCGGTCAGGCGCTCTTGGCAGAACATCTGCGCGAGCACGCTCCAGTAGTAGGTGTAATCCCAGATGATCTTGACCGGCAGCACTTCGGGGTCGCCGAACAGGCCGTACTGGTCGACGTACAGCGCCAGCGTGCTGTCGTAGAACGAGCGGTACACCTGCTCGTACACCTGTGTGTGCGCCGCCAGGCGCTGGCCGGCGCGGTCGCGCGCGATGAGCTCGGTGATGTAGGTGTTGCCGATGGCGATGAAGTCGCTGCCCGGCGAATAGAAAGGGTCGAGAAAGCGCCCTGCTTCGCCGGTGAGCGCCCAGCGGTGCTCGCTGAACACCTGGCTGCAGTCGTAGCTGAAGCGCTTGAAGAAGGCGAAGTCCTGCAGCTTGTCGCGCTTGCCGTCGAGGTCGTCGAACAGCGCCGGCTGGAACTCGCGCAGCCAGTCCATCGCCTTCTCGAAGGTGTTCATTCGGTCCAGCGGGTGGTACTTGGGGTCGGCCACGATGCCCACCGAGTGCGAGCCCGAGGCCAGTGGGATGAGCCACACCCAGTAGCCCGCGCCCACCAGGTGGTTGGTGGACAGCCAGCGGGTGGGGGTCACGCAGCGCGCGCGCCAGGCGGCGGCGGCTGCTTCGGCGGCGCCGTCGCCGCTGTGTTCGCCTTCCAGCGGCCAGGTGTCCAGGTGGATGCGCTCGCTGATGCGGAACCAGATGGCGTGCGCGGCGTGCGCGTTGTCGCGCGCCAGGCCCAGCTTGCGCTTGATGAGGCCCGCGCGGCCGCAGGCGTCAATGACCCACCGGGCCTGCGTCGACACCATCTGCTGGCCAGTCTCTTGCCAATGCACGGTGTGCAGGCTTGCGTCGTCGCTCAGGTCGACCTGGCGGATCATGGCCTCGTCGATGAAGCGGATGCTGCGGCGCTGGCATTCCTTACCGAGAAAGTTCTCGAACAGGCCGCGGTCGATTTGGTAGCTGGACACCGGCAGCGGCCGGCTGGCGCCCAGTTCGGTGACGCGGTGCAGGTCGCGCCGTCCCTCACTGAAGAAAAAGCGAAACCCGAACTTGCGCAGTTGTTCGCCCTGCAGGTGCTCGCGCAGCCCCAGGGTGTGCTCGAAGTAATGCGCACCGATCTCCACGCTGCTTTCGCCGACCTTGTGGCAAGCCACCGGCACGGGGTGGGAGCGGCGTTCGAGCACCAGCACGTTGAGGTCGGGCAGGCGCTGGCGCAACTGCAGGGCCAGGGTCATGCCGGCCAGGCCACCGCCCATGATCAGAACGTCGGTGTGGGTGGGGCTGGATTCGGTGTGCATCGGAGGCCTTCAGTACAGCCCGCCGTTGACCGAGATCACCTGCCCGGTGATGTAGCCCGCAGCGGGGCTGGCCAGGAAGCCGGCCAGGGCGGCCACTTCTTCGGGCGTGCCGGCGCGCTTGGCGGGCACCATGCGCTCGATCATGGCTTTGTCGAAGGTGCCATCGGCCATCGGCGACGCGATGATGCCCGGCGCGATGGCGTTCACCGTCACGCCGCGGCTGGCCACCTCCTGGCTCAGCGATTTGGTCGCGCTGTTCAGCGCCCCTTTGGCGGCCGAGTAGTTGACCTGCCCGCGGTTGCCTGACAGCGCGGCCACCGAGGAGATGTTGATCACCCGGCCCCAGCGCGTGCGCAGCATGGGCAGGATCAGGGGCTGCGTGACGCGGAAGAAGCCGTGCAGCGAGACGTCGATGACGCGGTGCCACTGCTCGGCGCGCATGCCAGGAAACACGGCGTCGTCGTGAATGCCGGCGTTGTTGACGACGATCTGCACCGCACCGCCCGCCAGCATCTGCGCCACGGCATTGGCGGTGGCGTCGTCGTGCGTCAGGTCAAAGACCAGGGTCTCGGCGCTGCCGCCGTCAGCTTTCAATTCATCGGCCAGGGCGTGCACGGCAGCGGCGTTGGCATTGGCGTGCAGCAGCAAGTGCGCGCCATCGGCGGCCAAGCGGCGGGCGATTGCCGCGCCCAAGGCGCCGCTGGCGCCGGTGACGAGGGCACGTTTGCCTTGCAGGGAGAGGGGGTGTGCGGTCATCACGGGCTCTGGAAAGGGTCAGGCCGCGGCCGTATCGGCCGGCCGGGGCAAGGGGGTGTTCAGCACCACGGTGGCGCGGCCATCCACCAGCAGGCGACCGGTGTCGTCCCGCAGTTCGAACTGGTAGAGCGCCTGTGCTTCGGCGCCGGCCAGGCGGGTGACGCTGACCAGGAGCGGGCCGGGCACGTCGTCCAGGCGCGCCACGTGCAGGTTCACGCCCCGCGCCGCTGCCAAAAAGCCGGCCGACGGCACGCTGCCCGGCGGCGCCGTCAGCGCGCCGTGCAAGGCCATGACCTGGGACGCGTACTCGATGGCCACGGGTGACAACAGCCCGCCGGGAGACCGCAGCGGGTGGGCCATGTCGCGGTGGCTGGTGGCACGGCACAGCGCCTGCTCGGGGCTCCACTTCAAAAGGGCGTCCAGCAAGCACATGCTGCCGCTGTGCGGGATGCGCGCGGCGATGCCGTCACGGTCGAGCGTGGCAGGGTGCGGGGAGGCGAAGCGCTCGTTCATGCGGCGGGTGCAGTGAAGACAGGGGCGGTGACCGTGAGCGCCAGGCTCAACCCCGGCGGGCCCTCGACCACCAGGGCGCTTGCACCCCCCCGCGCCAGGGCTTGCAGCAAGGGCAGTGCGCGCGCTGCGGGCACGCCTTGGCGAAGCTGGTCGAGACCTTCGTGGCCGCAGGTGGTGGGCGGGGCTTCGGGCACCAACTGCAGGCAGAGGGTGGTGCCGGCTGCCGACGCCGGTGCCAGCACCAAGGCCACGCCGACGGCGTCGCGGGTCGGCCGCTTGGCGTCCAGCGGGGCCGGGTAGGGAACGTCGGCCGCGACCAGCAGCACGGGCGCGCCGGTGGCCGCCACCTGGGTCATTGCTTCGAGCAGGCCGGCGCCAAAGCTGGCGTCGTGCGCGGCCAGGCTGGTGGAGGCGGCCATGCTGTGCACGGCGATGTGCCAATAGCCTCCGGGCGCGTTATGAACCGAGTTGGTGAAGCGCGTGGGCGAGACCATGCGCTCGGGCGCCGCCAGCGCCTCGCACAGCGCGTGGCAGTTGGAGGGCTCGCCGGTGGACGAGGTGAACACGGTGGGCAGGGTCGCCGCGTCCAGCCCTGCGGCCGTCACAGCCGCCACGGCCTCGTCGGCCACGACCAGGCTCACCTTCACCACCGGCCCGGCGCGACGCCGTTCTGTGGCCGGCAGGCGTTGCGGCGGCGGCACGACGGTGGGGGTGTCGACCCAGCTTGAGGGGTCGCGCAGCGCGGCAGCGCCCACGGCCCAATCGGGCAGGCCCGGGCCCAGCAGGCCGACGCCCAGGACGCTCACGGTCAGCGTGCTCACGATGCGGCCCCCAAGAGCAGGCTGGCATTGCTGCCGCCGAAACCGAAGGAGTTGCTGGCCACGACCTTCAACTCGGCACGCAGCGGTTCGCGCAGCAGTTGCGCGTGCAGCGCGGGGTCTTGGGTTTGCAGGTTCAGGCTGGGCGGTGCCAGCCCGTGCTCCAGCGCCAGCAGCGCGATGCTGGCTTCCACGCCGCCCGCCGCTCCCAAGGTGTGGCCGGTGTAGCCCTTGGTGCTGCTGCAGGGGGTGGCGGTGCCGAACACCGTGCACACGGCGCGGTCCTCGGCGGCGTCGTTGCCCGGCGTGGCGGTGCCGTGCAGGTTGAGGTAGTCCACCTGCGCGGGCGTCAGGCCCGCCTGGGACAGCGCCGCGCGCATGGCCAGGGCCGCGCCGGCGCCCTCGGGGTGGGGGCTGCTCATGTGGTGGCCGTCGCTGCTTTCGCCGGCGCCCAGCAGCCAGCCCATGGGCCGGGCCGGGCCGCCTTCGCGCTCCAGCAGCGCAAAGGCCGCGGCTTCGCCGATGGACAGACCGGCGCGCTCCGCGTCCCAGGGGCGACAGATCTCGCCCGAGGTCAGCTCCAGCGCCTTGAAGCCATACAGCGTGGTCATGCACAGGCTGTCGACGCCGCCCACCACGGCGGCGTCCACCAGGCCCAACCGGATGGCGCGTTCGGCCGCAGCGTAGACCTTGGCGCTGGACGAGCAGGCCGTGGACACCACGTGCGCCGGCCCCTGCAAGCCCATGGCGGCGCGCACGTAACGCGCCACGGACGCGGTGTTGTGCGTTTCGCCGTAATGCAGCCCGTCGGGAAGCGCGCCGGTGTTGGGGTCGCGCTCCCGGTAGGCCAGTTCGGTTTGCAAGATGCCCGAGGTGCTGGTGCCCAGGAACACGCCCACGCGCATCGCGCCCCAGCGCATGGCGGCGGACTGAACGGCCTCGGCAAAGCCATCGGTTCGCAGTGCTAGCTCGGCCAGGCGGTTGTTGCGGCAGTCGTAAGCGGCGAGTTCGTCGCGCCAGTCGAGCGCGTCCAGACCGTCCACGACGCCCAACCACGAGCCGATGTCGGCGGTTTCGAAGCCGCGCCGCGCCAGGCCGCTGCGGCCGTCGCGCAAGGCCTCGAAGGTGGCCGCACGGCCATGCCCCATGGCGGTGACCAAGGTGTGGTGGGTGATGGGGATCGGTGTCATGGGGTCCGGGGGGGCAGTGCGGCCCGCAAGGTGGTGGTGCGCAGGCCCGCGTCTCGGGCTGCGCTCAGCAGGGCCGGCAGGACCTCCAGCAGCACGGGCCGGCCGCTGGCGGTGCGGCGCGCGTGGCCATCATGCAGCAGCAGGATGTCGCCTGCGGCCAAGGCAAGGGCTTGCGGGCCGATCAGGCGGTCCAGCACGCGGTCGGGGTCGCCGTCGCGGGTATCGAAGCCGCGACGGGTCCAGCTCACCAGGTGCAAGCCCAAGCGGTGCAGCACCGGGTCGAGCAAAGGGTTGCGCAGCCCGGCGGGTGCGCGGAAGCAGTGGGGCGCCTGGCCGGTCAGGTCGGCCAGCAGGGCTTGGGCGCCGCCGATCTCCTGGGCCAAAGCCCGCGGCCCGCGCATCGAAAAATCGTGGCGGTGACGCAGGCTGTGGTTCTGCACGTCGTGGCCGCGGCGCACGATCTCTCGCACCAGGCCGGCGTGCTGCGCCGCGCGTTGCGCGATGACGAAGAAGCTGGCCTTGGCGCCGGCCTCGTCCAACACGTCGAGCACCTCCGGGGTGACCTGGGGATCGGGGCCGTCGTCCAGCGTCAGTGTGAACTCCCGACGTTCGACCGCCGCCGGGGGCAAGGCCCTGACGTTCGGGCCCAGCAGCGTGCTTCGGGGCCACAGCCCGGCGGCCGCCAGCCCCAGGTGGTTGAGCACCACGCTCCCCAGCGCCCAAGGCCAGGCTCCGGGCACCGACAGCGCAGCCATGCCGGCCGCTGCGTGCAAGCCCAGGCTGGCTTGCAAAGCAGGCGGCCAAGGCCAGGGGCGGGTGGGGCGCTCAGCGGGCGCGGGCATAAGGAGTTCTTCAAAAAGTTTTGTCACAGCGGCTTGGCCAGCATGCGCGCCGGGCTGGCAAAGGCCGCCGCCAGCACCAGGGCCAGCAGCGCCCCGGGGGCCACCACGGAACCGATGGCCGACAGGGCCCGGATGTCCGACGCCGCGATCAGACCGAAGCCGATCACCGTGGTGAGGTTGGCCAGCAGCAGCGAGGCGAGTGTGTCGTCGTCCGCCGTGCTAGCGCCGTGCTGCAGCATGTCGAAGAACAAGGCGTAGTTCGAGCCCACGGCCACTACCAGCAACAGGCCAACGAGGTGCAAGATGCCCATCGGTACCCGGAAGAACGCCAGGCCGCCCAGGCACAGCAGCACGGCCAACAGCAGCGGCTGGCTCACCGCCAGCACGCGGCGGCCATTGCGCAGCGCCAGGGCCATCAGCAACAAGACCCCCAGCCCGCCCAGCGCCGCCTGCCCGCGCGCCTCGCCGAGGTAGCGGCTGTACATGCGGCCGAGTTCACCGCCGATGTCCAGCGCTTGTGTTTGCGGCAGGCCTTGCAGAGCGGCGCGCACCAGCGCGATGTCGACGGCGTCGCCCACGCCCTGCACCGGCAGCAGCACCGTCCAGTGGCCGTCGGGGTGTTGCAGCGTCAGGGCGTCCAGCAGCGGGGCCAGCGCGCTGGCGCGTGCCAAGTCCGGCGTGGCCAGCGGCAGGCTGCGCGCTTGGGCGACGGCCTCCACGAAGGGGGCCAGGCGCGCCGCGCGCAAAGGCCCGTTCGCGGTGGCTTCGGCCAAGGCCGCCTGCAAGGCCGGGGCTTCGGGCAATGCCGCCTGGCGCCGTTGCTGCGTTTGCAAGCTGGGCAAGAAGCGCGTGATGCTGTCAAAGCCGGCAATGGCCTGCGTGTTGACCAGGCCCTCGAGGCGCAAGGCCGCGGCCTCGGCACGCTGCAGCGCGGTCTCGGCGTCGCGGCCTTGCACGACGACGAAGGCACCGCCGTCGCTGCTGCTGGTGATATCGGCACGCAGGCTGGCGTCGAGCGCCAGGGCTTCCCGGGAGACGGGACTGAGCGACGACAGCTCGGCGTTCCACAGGCCGTCCCGCTGCACCACCAGCACCACCGACGCCAAGCCCAGCGCCAGCCACAGCCAGCGCGTGCGCGGCAGCACCGCAATCGCCGATCGAGCGGCACGCCCCAGGGGGCGTCGCAAGCCTTGGCCGCGCGCGCCATCGGGCATCAGCACCGGCAGCACGAAGCGGGTGGTGAGCACCGCCCCCACCAGCCCTGCCAACGAAAACACGCCCAATTGCTGCAGCCCCGGAAAGCCGGAGAACAGCAAGGCGGCGAAGCCGCACAGCGAGGTCAGCAGGCCAAGGCGAATGGTGGGCCAGCTGCCGTGCAGCCAGTGTTGCCACCCGGTGCCGCCCTGGCCGCGGGCCTGGATGAGGTAGTAGATGGCGTAGTCCACCGCTTCGCCGATGAGGGTGGAACCGAAACCGAGCGTGACGCCGTGCACGTTGCCGAACAGCAGGCTGACCGTGACGATGCCGGCCAGGATGCCGGTGGCCACCGGCAGCATGGCGACCGCCAATGCCACGGGAGACGCAAATGCCGCGAGCAGCAGCGCGCTGATCACCAGCGTGCCGGTCAGCGCCAGCCACTCCACCTCGCCCTTGATCTGCGCACGGCTGTCGACCGAGAACACCGGCGCACCGCTGACGAGCAGGGTCAAGCCCGGGGTCTGAACGCGGGAGAAGCTTTGGCGGACGGTGTCAATGGCGGCTTGCTGGCCGTCCAGGTCGGCCCCGTCGCCTCGGATGATCGCCAGCATCACCGCCCGCGGTGGCGTGCCACCGGCTTCGCGCGAAACCCACACGCCGTCGTCGGTGCGCGGGGACTTCACCGGGATCATGCTTTCCGCGATGCGCTGCACCTCGCCGGTTGGGTCCAGCTCCAGCAGCGGCTTGAGGGCCGTGCCAGCGGGCGTGCCCAGCAGCGAGAGCGTTTCGCCGATGCCTTCTCGCAGGCCCTCGGCGGTGAAGCGCTCCGGCGTGACGGCGGGGCTCAGCAAGTAGCGACGCTCCACCATCCAACGGCCGACCCCGGCCCAGGCGTCGTTCTCGCCGTTGCTCACCTGGTCGAAGCGACCGCTGCTGCGCAATGTCGCCGCGAGTTGCCTGGACGCAGCGCCGCGAGCCTGGGCGTCGGCGCCTTCGATGCCGATGAACAGCGTGCGCGCAGGGACCCCGCTGCGGATCTGGTCGATCAGCACCTGCTGCTCGGCGTTGGCCGTGGCGGGTAAGAACGCGGAAAGATCGGCCGTGAACGAGGTACGCGTGATCTGCCACGCGGCCAGGGCCATGGCAGCCAGCCACAGCAGCAGCACCGCCGCGCGGTGGCGGGGTGTCAGCGCGCCGAGGGCTGGGACGCCGGTCACTTGTTGGAAGGGGTGGCAGGGGTGGCAGGGGTGGGCGTCAGGCCGTCAGCCACCGGCTCGACCAGCATCAACGAGCGGTCGCCGCCAACCAAGCGCAGCTCCAGGCTGCGGACATCGGCCCCCAGGCCCGCGATTTCCAACTGCTGCACCGTGCGCGCCAGGCGGCCGTCCAGCGGGGTCAACCGCAGCACCCAGCGCGCCGCGTTGCCGCTGACCTGGGTGCGGAAGTGGCGTTGCAAGGCGCCCGCGTCGCCGCCGAGCGTGCCCCGCATGGCCTCGGCCAGAGCGGCCACTTCAGGCACCGCGTCCAGGGTCATTTGCCGAGTGCGCTTGCCGCGCTTGAGCAGCACTTGGTTGCCTTGCACCTCCATGCTCTCGGTGGTGGGCTCTTCGGTGAAGCGCGCGAATCGGTCCGGCGCCTGAAACGTCAGGCGTCCGCTGGCCCGCAGCGGGGTGTCCAGCGAGCTCACGGTGCGCTCTTCAGTGAACCGTGCCTCGCCCCCTTTGCGTTGGGCCAGCACGGCCATCAGCTCACCCAAGTCAAACGCCCTGGCGCTTGCCTGGGCCAGCGCAGCGCTGGCGCCCAAGGCGAGCAGGCCCATCGCTGTGGCCAGGCAAGCCCGGCGGCGGCCGTCAGGTCGCGGCGTCTTCGTGCCAGTAGTCATAGAAATTGAACCAGTTGTAGGGGGCTTCGCGACACAGGGCTTCGAGCCGGCGCACGTAGTCGGACACGGCGGCCAGCACCAGGGCCTCGCGCGCGGCGGGATCGGTAGGCGGTTGGCGGAAATCGGCCAGCTCTTCGAAGCGCAGTTGGTAACGGTTGCCACCGCGGTACAGGCCGACCATGAAGATCACGCGGCGGCGCAGCATCATCGCTAAGCGCACCGGGCCGTCGGTGAACTGGGTGGGCTGCCCCAGGAAGGAGCGCTCTACGCTGCTTTCCTGGACCGCTTTGCTGGGGATGTACCGGTCGCCCATCAGGCCGGTGAGGCCGCCCTTGTCGAGGAAGTCGCGGATCGCCAGGGCCGAGCCGCGCTCGCCGATGGGGATGATGCTCACGTCGAAATCCGGCGCCAGTGCCTGCAGCACGGTGTGGATCATGCGGGCGTTCTCTGGGTACATCACCATGGCCACCGGCAGTTGACGGCGGTTCACGCCCGCCGCGTGCAGCGCTTCGAAGCTGCCGATGTGCGCCCCCAGCAGGTACACGCCGCGACCTTCGGCCAGCGTCTTTTCAATCACCGCGCCGCCGCCGATGTGCAGGTCGAAGAGGTCCATGCGGCCCGCCGCGAACCAGATGCGGTCGAGCGCCACGGCGGCAAAGGCGTGGAAGTGGCGGTACAGGTCGGTCCAGCCGGCCGGCCGGCCCAGCGCCCGGCCGAGGTAGCGGCGCGACGCCCGACGCGCGGCGGGTGCGAACAGCAGGTAGTACAGCGCGATGGGGTGCAGCACCAGGCGCGCCACCGGGCGTCCCAGATGGGTGGCGATCCAGGCGATGGTTCGGATCGCCAGCAGGTTGCTGCGCTCCGGCGTCGTGCTCCACGAGTGCGCTGGCCTCGAATCAGCTTCTGCGCTCATGCCAGCGCCGCCTGTGCTGCCCCGGCGGTCAGCAGACCTTTGGCGACCGTGGTGTCGCCGCGCAGCACAGCGAAACCGACGCCGCTGCCCCGGGGCTGCAACTGAACCTGCAACGTCGTGTCTGGCAGCACCGGACTGATGAACTTGACGTTGTTGATCTGCGGCACGGCGCCCAGACGCAGCCGCAACTCGGGCTCGCCGTCCAAGGTGCGCATCACCAGCGCCAGCAGGGCCACCCCCGGCAGCACGGGTTGGTCAGGGAAGTGGCCCGGGAAGGCGGGGTGATCGCTGCCCACGATGTACCGGCCGGCTTGCGACAGGGCGTCGCGTGCAAAGCGTGCCCAGTCTTGCGCCGGGAGCTTGCCCGTGGCGGTGCGCGGCAGGGCGGGCACGTGCACCACACGGCGTGGCACAAACGCCGGCTCTAACTGCGCTCGCAGGGCGTCGATCACGTCCTTGGCACTGCGCTGCGGGGCCACCACGAAGGCCACCGGCCGCGCGACGCCGTCGGCTTGCTCGTCGGGCATCCAAAACGCGCCGTCGTCCACGCCGTCGATGCGGTTGAGGTGGAAGTTCAGGTGCGCCAGGGAGCTGCGCTTGCCTGCCACATGGATCAGGTCGTTGGCGCGGCCGAGCAGGCGGAAGTGCGTTTCATCCGCCAACGCCAGCAAGTCGGCCAAGGGCGTGGGCTCGAGCACATGGCCGCCGTGCACGCAGAACCGTTCCTCGCCGGAGGCTTCTTCGCGCCACACCCTCAGGCCCGCCAGCGCATGCCAGGTCTCGCCGGCCGTGGTACGCCGCGTGGCCACTTGGCCGGCTTCGGTGCAACCGTAGATATCCACCAGTGCACCCCCAGTGGCGCTCTCGGCCTGTTGGGCCAGTTGCGGCGACAGCGGTGCCGTGGCCGACAACAGCAAAGCCACCGGCGGCAGCGGCACCTGGGCCTGCAGCAGTGTTTTCAGGTGAAACGGCGTGGTGACCAGCGCGCGCGGGGCTGGCACATCGGCAAGCGACTTGGCGATGTCGGCCGGGAAAAATGGCCGGCCGGCGTCAAAGCACGCGCCGCCCAGCAGGGCCAGCAGCACGGTGGACTCGAAACCGTAGCTGTGCTGCGGCGGGACGGTGCCCACCAGCGTCAGGCCGGCCAACGAGGGCCGTCCGGTCATCTCCGCCAGGCGTTCGGCTTGGGCCGCGATGTTCAGCACCAGGGCCCCCCAGCGTTTGCCATGCGGCTGCGGTGTGCCGGTGCTGCCACTGGTCAGCAGGCGCACCGCCTCCAAATCGGCCGGAATGTCGGGCACCTGCGTGGCCTCAGTGGCGGTCTCGTCTGCCTGCACCAGCACCCGCTGAAGGCCGCCGACGTCCAGCGTGGTGTCGTCCACCATGGCGTAGGTTGGGCAGCGGGCATCGGCCCCAGCGGCGCGCAGGCGCGCCATCGTTTCCGGCAGGGCGTTGGGCGGCATCAGGCTGGTCTGCCTGCGGATCAACGCCGCAGCCAAGCCCAGCGCAAACAGGTAGCGGTCCTGACACAGGTTGACGGGCTGGCCCGCGGCAGGAACGCGCCTCGCCAGTGCCTCGGCCTCACCTAGAAAACGGGCGGCGCTGACCGGCGAGCCTCGCCGCCAGGCCAAGGGCGCGGCAAGGTCTCGCGCCGCGAGCAAGGGCGAGGCCATTGGCGAAGTGTTTGGCAAGGGGGTCGCAGACATCGTGAGGGCAAGGATCGGTGGGAGGAGGCCCGAGGCTCAGCGCCCGGAAGCGCGCCAGGCTTGGACCACCTGGCCCAAACTCACACGTTCGAATTCAGGGTGGCGCCAGTAGCGCACCACATGCTCCACAGCAAAGAACAGCGCCGCCGCCAGCGGCGTGAGCACGTTGCCGTAGAACGACCACCAGGCCCAGGGTGCGAACAAATACAGGGCGAAGGAGATGCCGATCATGGCCACGAAGTACAGCACCCACAGCCCGGTGAGCCAGCGCGTATAGGCGCGCATGGCGGGCGTGAACTCGCGGTGGATGCGCTCGGCCAGCATGGTGATCAGCGGCGTTGCGCCCGGACGCAGCGTGACCGCAAAGCCCCAGCCCAGCAGCGCATGAAGGCTGGCGTGCTGCAGCACATAAAGCCGGTTTATGGCGGTGTTGCCCGTGTAGAGCAAGGCGGCCAGCAAGCCAATAGCCAGCAGCGCGCCGGCCAAGGCCAGCCGGTGACCCTTGACGATACCCGCCACCAGCAGCGGCACGATCACAGGGCCGAGCAGCGCCGCCACGGCCCAGGGGCTGTTGGGCCGCCAGGTCATCAAAGCCCAACTCAGCAGCGCGTAGGCCGTGAAGGCGGCTGCAGCAGCCATCAGTCGCCAGCGGGGCATGGCGCCTACTTGGTACGGTGCTGGGCCACGTGGGCCGCCAGGCTGCGCAGCGAGCTGAAGATCTGGTGGTTGTGCTCGTCGTCGGACCGCAGTTGGAAGCCGTAGCGGTGCGACACCTCCAGAGCCACTTCCAAAATATCGATGGAATCAAGACCCAATCCATCGCCATACAGCGGTCCGCTCGGGTCAATGTCTGCAGCTTGAACTTCTAAATTCAAAGCTTGGACAAAAAGATCCGCTAACTCTTGTTCAAGTTCAGGCGTGGCTTGCGCTGTAGCAGCGGCAGAAATAACAAGGGTCGGCTCGGACACGGAAATGGCCTTGTAGGAGTCGTAATGGCGGCAGGGGGCACCATTTTAGGCGTGAGCTTGACCTGCTTAGCGTTTTCGACCATTCATGCCTGCACGGCGGCCCAGTTGTGGGCAGCGGACTTTTGCTGCTACTTGAACTCGTAGGGCTAAGGTAAGTGACCCGCCCCCATGGCCTGGGGTTGGGGTCGTGGACAGCAGCGCCCGCAGGCCAGCGTCACCATAGGCCTTGAGTGCGCGGTCGTCGTAGGCCCACATGGGCGGGCGCACGAGGCGTTTGGGCAGGGCGCCGATTTTAAGAACGCACGATTTTATGGAGGGCCGTCGGCGCGGGATGCTGCACGGACAATGCCGCCCCATGACCGACGATCTCATCACCCTGGAGGCGCCCGACGGCGCGAGCCTGAAGCTGTCGCCGCAGGGCGCCCATCTCTTGTCCTGGAAGCCCGCCGGCGCCGCCGAGCAGCTCTACCTCTCCCCGCGCAGCGAGTTCACACCCGGCAAAGCCATCCGTGGCGGCGTGCCGGTCTGCTTTCCTCAGTTTGCCGAGCGCGGGCCGCTGCCCAAGCACGGCTTTGCTCGCACCTTGCCGTGGGAGCTGGTGCAGCAGGAGCAGGGCCAGGACGACGCACTCGCCGTGATGCGCCTGCGCGATAGCGACGCGACGCGGGCGATCTGGCCGCATGCCTTCGAGCTGGAGCTGAGCGTGCGCGTGGGCGGCCGCGGCCTGGACATCGAACTGGCCTGCGAGAACATCGGTGACTCGCCTCTTCAGTTCACGGCGGCGCTGCACACCTACCTGCGCGTGGCGGACCTGGATGAGGTCAGCGTCGAGGGCCTGGCCGGGCTGCGCTATTTCGACAGCATCAAGCAGGCCGAGGCGCTGCAGCGCATGGACTTGCTGCTGACCGGTGAGAACGGCGTGCTCGACCTGGATCGCATCTATTTCGGCGTCAAGGAGCGGCCGCTGCTGGTGACCGAGGGCCGTCGGCAGGTGGTCATCCGCCAGCAGGGCTTCGAGGACACCGTGGTCTGGAACCCCGGCCCGGAGCGCTGCGCCAAGCTGGCCGACATGCCGCCCGAGGGTTGGTCGGAGATGCTGTGCGTGGAGGCGGCCTGCGTCGGCCGGCCCGTCGAACTGCCGGCCGGCGAGACCTGGGTGGGGCGGCAGAGCCTGCGGCTGGAGTAAGGCGCGCCTCAGCGCAGCAGCGGCGCGTCGGGTAGCTCGTTCAGGCGTGGCGCCGTGGCGCCAGCGTCGCGCGGGAAGTGCGCCACCAGCAGCGCGTCCACCGCGTCGATGGCTTCGATCAGCCCCTGCTCGAAGTGGCCGGCGCGGAAGGCCGCGCCCATCGCATCGACCAACGCCTGCCAGTGCTCCGCCGCGACGCACCGCGACAGCGCTCGGTCGGCGATCAGCTCGATGCGGCGTTCCGCCAGCAGCAGGTAGATCAGCACGCCGTTGTTGTGCTCGGTGTCCCAGACACGCAGCTTCGCGAACATCGTGACTGCGCGCTCGCGCGCCGAAGCGTCGCGCCACAGATAGCTCAGCGGCAGGCTGGCCTCCACGCAGATGCGGATCTCGCCGTTGTGGCGGGCCTCGCTGTCGGCCACGCGCTGCTGCAGCCTTGCCAGCGCCTCGGCGGGCAGCACGCGGCGGGCGTCGTCCTCGTCCCAGAGACGGTGGCGAATGAGTCGCTTGATCGACAGGCGCGCCATCACCAGTCTCCCGAGGCGCCGCCGCCGCCGAAGTTGCCACCGCCGCCGGACGAGAAGCCGCCTCCTCCGCCCGAACCACCCCCGCCACCAAAGCCACCGCCGCCGCCCCAGATGATGGGCGGCACCATCATGCCGCCGCGTCGCGTGCCACCTGACGAGCGCCTTGCCGAGCCGATGCCGAACAGGCCCACCAGCACCAGGGCCGCGACGGCGGCAATGCCCGCCATGACGAGGCCGCCGCCATAGGCCCAGCCGGCCGCCCCGGCAGCGCCTGCCGTGGCCACGCTGCCCAGCTTGCGGCCGAGCATGCCGGTCAGCAGCATGCCGACGACCGGCACGCCGATGAAGAACAGCGCGCCCAGGTCCTGGAAGCCGAAGCCTTCGTCGCCGCGCGCAGGCGGGGCGGGCGCGGGCAGCCCTTCACCGGCAATGCGCGCCTGCAGCTTCTCGATGGCGGCCTGCAGCCCGCCGGCATAGTCACCGGCCTGGAAGGCGGGCTTCATGGCCGTGTCGATGATCTGCCGTGCGGCGAGGTCGGGCACGGCGCCTTCCAGCGCCTTGGCCACCTCGATGCGCATCTTGCGGTCGTTCTTGGCGACGACGATCAGCAGCCCGTCGCCCACGGCGCGGCGGCCGATCTTCCACTGGTCGGCCACGCGCTGGGCATAGGCGGCGATGTCCTCCGGCGCCGTCGTGGCGATCATCAGCACCGCGATCTGCGGGCCGGACGCCTGCTCGTAGGCGGCCAGCCGGTCCTCCAGCGCCTGGCGCTGCACCGCGTCGAGCGTGCCAGTCTGGTCGATGACGCGGGCGCTCAAGGCCGGCACCGGCTGCACGCCCTGAGCCTGGACCCACGCCGCTGCCATCAGCAGCAGCAAGGCGATCAGCCGGCGCATCGCGCGGTCACTTCGACGCTGCCGGCATGGCTGGGCTTGGGGGCTTGGCCGTGCCGAAGTCCACCGTCGGCGCGGTCGTGATCGCCTCCTCGTTCTGCACGGTGAAGTTGGGCTTGGCCTTGTAGCCGAACACCATCCCGGTGAGGTTGTTCGGGAAGCTGCGCGCATGCACGTTGTACGAAGCCACCGACTGGATGTAGCGATTGCGTGCCACGGTGATGCGGTTCTCGGTGCCTTCGAGCTGCACGCGCAGATCCTGAAAGCCCTGGTTGGCCTTCAGGTTGGGATAGTTCTCGGTGACGACCAGCAGGCGGGACAGCGCGCTGCTCAGCTCGCCCTGCGCAGCCTGGAATTTTTTCAAGGCTTCGGCATCGTTGACCAGTTCCGGCGTGACTTGCACGGCGGTGGCACGGGCGCGCGCCTCGACGACGCGGGTCAGCGTTTCCTGCTCGAAGTTGGCCTCCCCCTTGACCGTGTTGACGATGTTTGGAATCAGGTCGGCACGGCGCTGGTATTGGCTCAGCACCTCGCTCCAGCTGGCGGCGACCTGCTCGTCCAGCGTCTGGAACTGGTTGTAGCCGCAGCCCGACAGGCTGGTGGCGAGGGCCAAGGCGGCGAGGGTTCGGATCATGGGCGCATTCATGCGGGCATCTCGCTGCGAAAAGGTGAAGCACCTCTGGGCAAACAGCGCTCCCGGCAACGGGCGCGGCGCCTTGCATGCCAGCGGGGATAATTTCGGCCATGTTCGCCCCCCTGCAAAACGACACCTTCCTGCGCGCCTGCCTGCGCCAGCCGACCGACCACACGCCCGTCTGGCTGATGCGCCAGGCCGGCCGCTACCTGCCCGAGTACCGCGCGTCGCGCGAGAAGGCCGGCAGCTTCATGGGCTTGGCCACCAATGCCGACTACGCGACCGAGGTGACGCTGCAGCCACTGGAGCGCTACCCGCTCGACGCCGCCATCCTGTTCAGCGACATCCTGACCGTGCCCGACGCGATGGGCTTGGGCCTGAGCTTCCAGCAGGGCGAGGGCCCGAAGTTCGCCAGGACTGTGCGCGACGAGGCCGCCGTGGAGGCACTGGAAGTGCCTGACATGGACAAGCTGCGCTATGTCTTCGACGCCGTCACGTCGATTCGCAAGGCGCTGAACGGCCGCGTGCCGCTGATCGGCTTCTCCGGCAGCCCGTGGACGCTGGCCTGCTACATGGTCGAAGGCGGCGGCTCCGACGACTACCGGCTCGTCAAGAGCCTGATGTATTCGCGCCCCGACCTGATGCACCGCATCCTCGACGTGAACGCCCGCTCGGTGGCGGCCTACCTCAACGCCCAGATCGAAGCCGGCGCCCAGGCCGTCATGCTGTTCGACTCCTGGGGCGGCGTGCTCGCAGATGGCGCCTTCCAGCAGTTCAGCCTCGCCTATTCGCGCCAGGTGCTGGCAGCGGTGAAGACCGAGCACGAAGGCGTGCGCATCCCGCGCCTGCTGTTCACCAAGGGCGGCGGCCTATGGCTGGACGAGATCGCCGATGCCGGTGCCGACGTCGTAGGCCTGGACTGGACGATGAACTTGCGAGCCGCCCGCGCCCGCGTCGGCGACCGGGTCGCGCTGCAAGGCAACCTCGACCCCAACGTGCTGTTCGCGCCGCCCGAGGCCGTGCGCGCCCAGGTGCGTGCCGTGCTGGACAGCTTCGGCAGGCCGGCGGCGGGCAGCGGCCACATCTTCAACCTGGGCCATGGCATCAGCCAGTTCACGCCGCCCGACAGCGTCACGGCGTTGGCGGACGAAGTTCACAGCTACTCGCGCCGGCTGCGCGCAGCGGTCTGACAAAACGAGAAATTTGCACTTGGCCCGCGACTTATCCCCAAAAGTTGGTATACGAGCCGGCGCGTTGAAGATTGGTGCGGCGCAAATTGGCGTTTTCCCGAGTCGCCGCTAAGTGGTTGATTTGTAAGGGACGCCCCCAAACGAAGCATTGGGCCACTTGGGGGCAGTTGGCCCAGCGTGTGGGCGGTGGCGGTTCTTGCCGGCTGATTTGCTCACAAACTTATCCACAGAAATTGTGGGCAACTCAAGAAGTCTTACTAATCAAGAACTTGGCCTTGGTTTCTGAGCCAACGCTTCACAAGATGCCCGGAGCTGCACGTGACTGAAAGCAAGGGCGCTGGCGTCGTGCGTGTCGCTGTCGACGCCCCCCAGCACAGTGGCCTGAACGGCCCGCTTGACTATGCGAGTGAGCAGGCGCTCGCCTCCGGCACGCTGGTGCGCGTGCCGCTGGGCAGGCGCGAGTTGTTGGGCGTCGTCTGGCCGGGCGAGGCAGTCGGCCAACCCGAGATGGCGCTGCGGCCGGTGGCGGCCGTGTTCGCCGCGCTGCCGCCGCTGGGCGCGGACTGGTGCCGGATGCTGGACTTTGCCGCCGGCTACTACCAGCGCAGCGTCGGCGAGCTGGCCAGCGCCGTGCTGCCGCCGCAGCTGCGCGAGCTCTCGCCCGAGCAACTCGTCGCCCGCCTGCGCAAGCTGGACAGGAAGCCCGCCAAGGCCGCCGCAGCGTCGCCGGTGAAGCCGCCGCTGGCGCCCGAGCAGGCCGAGGCCGTCGCCCGCATTGAGGCGCAACTGGCCAGCGCCGCGCCCAGGCCGGCGCCCAGGCCCGCACTGCTGTTCGGCGTGACCGGCAGCGGCAAGACCGAGGTCTACCTGCGCGCCGCCGAAGCCGCGCTGGCCGCCGGCCGCCAGGTGCTGGTGCTGGTGCCCGAGATCAACTTGACGCCCCAGCTCGAAGCCCGCTTCACCGAGCGCTTCGCCGCGCTGCTGCCGCAGCCGCTGGCCATCGTCTCGCTGCACAGCGCACTCACGCCGGCCCAGCGCCTGCAGAACTGGCTGGCCGCCCACCTCGGCCGCGCGCGCCTGGTGCTGGGCACGCGGTTGGCTGTGTTCGCGTCCATGCCGGAGCTGGGCTTGATCGTCGTCGACGAGGAGCACGACCCCTCCTACAAGCAGCAGGACGGCGCTCGCTACTCGGCACGCGATCTGGCCGTCTGGCGCGCGCACGACCTCAAGGTGCCCGTCGTGCTCGGCTCGGCCACGCCGTCGCTGGAGAGCTGGCAGCACGCCGAATCTGGACGGTATGAGCGACTGACGCTCGCCGCCCGCATCGGCGGCGGTGTGCTGCCTCGCGTGCGCCTGTTCGACATGAAGTCGCTGCCCGCCACGGCCGGCGTCACCACCGCGCTGACCGCACCGCTGCTGGCCGCACTGAAGGAGCGCCTGGATCGTGGCGAACAGAGCCTTGTCTTCCTGAACCGGCGTGGCTACGCGCCGGTGCTGCATTGCGGCGAATGCCAGTGGAAGAGCGACTGCCCGCACTGCAGCGCCTGGCGCGTCTTCCACAAGCGCGACCGCACGCTGCGCTGCCACCACTGCGGCTTCACCGAGCGCGTGCCCAGCGCCTGCCCCAACTGTGGCAACCATGACATCGCGCCCATCGGCCGTGGCACGGAGAAGCTGGAAGAGCAACTCACCGAGGCCTTGCCCGGCGCCCGTGTGCTGCGCATCGACGCCGACTCCACGCGCCGCAAGGGCGAGCTGGAGACGCAGCTCAAGGCCGTGCACGACGGCGACGTGGACATCCTCGTCGGCACGCAGATGATCACCAAGGGGCACGACTTCCGCCGCATCCGCTTCGTCGCGGCGGTGAACCCAGACGGCGCCCTCTTCAGCAGCGACTTCCGCGCGCCAGAGCGCCTCTTTGCGCTGCTGATGCAGGCCGGCGGCCGGGCGGGGCGAGACGCGTCAGGTGAAACGCCGGCCGAGATGTGGGTGCAGACCTGGCATCGCGAGCACGCGCTCTACCAGGCGCTGGCCCGGCACGACTACGTGCGCTTTGCCAACGACCAGCTCGCCGAGCGCCGCTCTGCCAGCCTGCCGCCGTTCTCGCACCTGGCTCTGCTGCGGGCCGAGGCGCGCACGGCGGACGCGGCCAAGGCTTTCCTTTTGGCTGCGGCCGAGCTGATGCATGACGAGGGTGTGCTCGTCTACCCGCCGGTGCCGCACGCCGTGGCGCGCGTGGCTGACGTTGAGCGGATGCAGATGCTGTTGGAGGCCAGCCAGCGCGCCCGGCTGCAGGCCGCGCTGCGTGCCTGGGTGCCTGAGTTGATTGCGCTCAAGCGCGTACACAAGGCCGTGCTGCGCTGGGCGGTGGACGTCGATCCGCTGGCGATTTAGGCGTCGCGTTTCAGCGTGCTGGCCAGCGCCGTCGCCCGGCGCAGGTCGGCCTTGCGGCGCAGCATGCGCGGCAGCAGGAAGGCACCTGCCAGCGCGGCGAGGGTCAACGCCAGGCTGCCGGGCTCGGGGATGCGGTTCAGGCGGACGTTGTCGAGGTTGCCGCCCAGGGCATCGCTGCTGCCCACCGACGCGAAGCTCAGCAGATTGCGGCCGGCCTGCGCCGTCACGAGGTACTCGTGCTGGCTCCAACTGTTACCGCTGCCGCCAAGGCCGATCAGCGTGTCGCCGATCTGCACGCCATTCCAGAACACCTGCATGCCATTCGTCGACGCCGCCTGGAATTCGCGCGGGGCGTACCAGAAGCGCAGGTCATAGCGGTCGCCGCCGCTCATGTTGTCCAGGTACTGGCCGATCAGCGTGTTGCCGTTCGTGTCCAGTTCGAGGTAGTTGTGGCCGTCCTGGGCGCTGCCGGCGACGTTGTTGCGGACTTCGAAGCCGGAGCCTGGGCCGCCCAGCCACGTCCATCCGGCGATGCTGGGCACATTGACCCAGCTGCCATTGCCCACCACCGCGCTCTCGAAGCTGCCGTTGACGATCAGGTTGCCGGCCGGAGCGGGCGCCGCCATGGCGCAGGCGCCGAAGGCGGTGAGCGCGAGCAGGGAGAGAAAGCGTTTCATGGGCGGCCAGCTTGTTGGATTGGCCGCGATTCTTCGGCCTTATCCGCCTGGCGCCGGGTGCAGACTTCACACCGCCAGCAATGGCCCCCTCAGGCAGGGGTGCGGCGTGTGACGCAAGTCACCCAAAGGCGATGTCAGCGGCGGGGCTGATGGCCGAGAGTGCTGGCCAGCGCGCTGGCGCGGCGCTGTTGTTCCTGCCGGCGCAGCAGCCGGGCGACGGGGCGCGACAGCGCCAGGCCTGCCAGGCACAGGGCGATGAGCAAGGGGCCGGTGTCGACCTGGGTGGCCAGGTCGCTGAAATTCGCGCCTTCGACGGATGCTTGACGAGTGCCGGCCCAGGGGCTGCCGTCGTTGAGCGTGCTCAGGCCGGCTGAGGACAGGCGGCCGGCGTCGGCGATGACGGCGACCGTGGTGTCGGCTTGCGGGCGTGCGTCACGAGAGGCGCCAGCGAAGGCGGTGGAGCTCAGAGCGACGAGGATGGTGGCGTGGACCAGGACTTTCATGATGCGGGGCTCACCTTGAGAGGAAGTGCTGTAACGCATTGTTCGCAGCCTACCGTGGCCAGGGTGTGAACACTTCACGAGCTTGAGGGGGCCCCCCGCGAATGGGCGAGTCATTCGGTCGCGGTGTCGAGACGCGCGGCCGCCTTGGCGGCTAATTCGGCGCGAATGCGTTTTAGCTTCTCGCGCGGGTCCTCGCGCGTGCTGCCTTCGTGCAGCTTCATCTCGGCCAGAAAGCGGCTAGGAATGCCCACAACGGTGTCGCGGCCTTTCTTGCGCCGGCGCAGTGTGGAGACGGCCAGCGTCGTGCGCGCGCGGGTGATGCCCACGTACATCAGCCGCCGTTCCTCCTGTAGCGCCTCCACCGTCAGCTCGGCTTCCTCTCGCTTGAAGGGCAGCAGGCCCTCGTTGACGCCCGCCAGCACGACGTGTGGCCACTCCAGGCCCTTGGAAGCATGCAGCGTCGTCAGCGTGACCTGGTCCTGGTCCTCCCCGCGCTCGGCCAGGGACAGGATGACGGAGATGGTCTGCGCCACGTCCAGCACGCTCTGCTTGGGCTCGGTGAAGCTGACGCCGCCTTCCTCGCTCTGCTGGCCGCCGCAGCGCTTGGCGATCCAGTCGACGAAGTCCAGCACGTTGCCCCAGCGTGCCTGGGCGACCTTCTCGTTCTCTTCGTTGTCGAGCAGGTGGGCTTCGTAGCCGATGTCTTTCAGCCATTCCGTCAGCATCGCGTGTGCGGCGGTGTGGCCCTCGGTGTGCTTGGCCTTGTACTGCAGCTCGTTCACGGTGCGGCCGAACTCGTGCAGGCCGTCGATCGCGCGCTTCGTCAGCGCGCTGCCCAGCGACTCGGCAAACAGCGCCTCGAACATGCTGCACTTCCACTGCGCCGAGAACGTGCCGAGCGAGCCCAGCGTCTGGTGGCCGATGCCGCGCTTCGGCGTCGTCACGGCGCGCAGGAAGGCGGGGTCGTCATCCTGGTTCACCAGCAGGCGCAGCCAACCGCACAGGTCCTTGATCTCGGCCTTGTCGAAGAAGCTCTGGCCGCCCGACACCTTGTACGGGATCTGCGCGCGGCGCAGCGCCTGCTCAAAGATGCGCGCTTGGTGGTTGGCGCGGTAGAGGATGGCGAATTCGCGGAACTCCGCAGCCTTGCCGTCCGCACGCAGTTGCTGGATGCGCGCCACCGCCCGCTCGGCCTCGTGCTCCTCGCCGTCGGCCTCCAGCAGCACGACCGGCTCGCCGTCGCCGTACTCGCTCCACAGCTTCTTCTCGAAGATCTTGGGGTTGCCGGCGATGACGTTGTTGGCTGCGCGCAGGATGTTGCCCGTCGAGCGGTAGTTCTGCTCGAGCGGAATGATCTTGAGGTTGGGGTAGTCGGTCGGCAGCCGCTTCAGGTTTTCGATGGTCGCGCCGCGCCAGCCGTAGATGGACTGGTCGTCGTCGCCCACGGCCGTGAACATGCCGCGCTCGCCCACCAGCGCCTTCAGCAGCTCGTACTGCACGGCGTTGGTGTCCTGATATTCGTCCACCAGCAGGTAGCGCAGCTTGGCCTGCCACTTCTCACGCACCTCGCGCGCGTCGGCGTGGGTGGTCAGCAGCCTCAGTGGCAGCGTAATGAGGTCGTCGAAGTCCACCGCCTGGTAGGCGGCCAAGCGCTCCTGGTAGCGCACCATGACGGCGGCGGCGGCGCGCTCGTCGTCATCCTTGGCCACCTGGGCGGCCTGGGCCGCATCCAGCCCTTGGTTCTTCCACAGCGAGATGGTCCACTGCCAACGCCGCGCCTGGTTGATGTCGGTCGTGCTGCCGGCGTCCTTCAGCACGTTGAGCACGTCGTCGCTGTCGAGGATGGAAAACTGCTCCTTCAGCCCGACGCGCGTGCCTTCCTCGCGCAGCAGCCGCACGCCCAAGGAGTGGAAAGTCGAGATCGCCAGATCCTTGGCCGCCTTGTTGCCCACCAGCGCCTTGGCGCGCTCGCGCATTTCCTGCGCGGCCTTGTTCGTGAAGGTGATGGCGGCGATCTGGCTGGCCCGGTAGCCGGACACCAGCAGCTGCGCGATCTTGGTCGTGATGACGCGCGTCTTGCCCGAGCCCGCGCCGGCAATGACGAGGCAGGGGCCGCTCAGGTGGTAAACGGCTTCGAGCTGGGCCGGGTTGAGGGTGGCGGCGGGAGTGGGCGACATGGCAATTGTTGATGGCGCGGCAATTGCGGGCCGAGCGCCGGGCCGCTCCCAAGCCGGCCCGTCTTGGCGATGTGCTTGCCGGTCAATCCGGCAAGCATCGCCGTCCCCTCGGGGGACCGGCCAAGGTACGCCTTGGACGAGGGGCGCACATCATGCCACTCTGGCCACGCCCTCTCCCGGTAGCGCCCTTAACCCCAGCCCCAGCAGCAGCAGCGTGAAGAAGATGAAGCCGATGCGCGGCGCGTCCAGCAGGCTGTCGAAGGCGCCCACGGCGCCGAAGCCGATCAGCGCGGCGACGATGGCTGGGGCGAGCGGGTGGTCGCGGCCGCGGCCGAAGCTCAGCCGCACCAGGGCCAGCAGATAGGCCGAACCCACCAGCGCCAGGCCCACCAGGCCTTGCTCGAACAGCACATGCAGCGCCGCATTCTTGATGTGCCAGGGCAGGTGGTAGCGGTCGCTGGAGAAGAACCAGTGCGCCATCTCGCGGTTGAAGTCGCCGTTGACGAGCAACTGGTGGCCTTGCGAGTCCTGCATCGCGATGCGGGCGATGTCCAGGCGCCCGCCGCGCGTGTTCAGTGCCATCGAGAAGGTCACGAAGCGTGGCGCCCACCAGTCGCCACCGAGGTTGGCCACGTCGCCGACGCGGATCTGGCGGGTCTGCCAGGTGCCCATGTCGTTCGGACGGGTCGGCGGTAGGTCGGCCGTGAGATCGGGCGGCACGTCGGGTTTGGCAGGCGCCAGTGTGACTTCGGTGCCAGTGCAGTTGTCTGGGTAGATCAGGTTCTTTTCGCAGATGTCCAGCACGAGGTTGGTGTCGGCGGCCACGCGGTGGACGAGCGTGAGCGTGACCGGCCCGTGCGCCGGCGCGACGATGCGCTGGCTGAGGCGGAACTGCTCGCCCCGCCCCAGCAGGTGGCGGCCACCGGTCAGCGCGAGAAAGGCCTCGGCCTCGTCGGTGCGCAGCCGGTAGTCACCAATCTGCGAATCAGGCGGCCCTTCGTAGAGATTGCTGCTGACGAAGCGGCCACTGCCCTTGCCCAGCAGCCATTGCCGGCCGCCGTGCAGCAGGCGCAGGCCGTCGTGCCAATGGGTCAGGCGGGTATGGCCGTCTTCCTTCCAGGTGGCGACGCGGTCGCGCAGGTAGGCGCCACCGCCCAGGGCCGCGACGACGGCCATCACCAGAAGCAGCCCGGCCACCAGCAGCGCGCGCTTGCGCCAGCCGGCCTTGCCGGTGCTGGTGAGCGGCCACAGGCGCGGCTCCAGCAGCATGGCGGCCCACAGGCCGGCCAGTGCCAGGCCGGCGGCCAGCGCCGTCCAGCGGCCGGCCGTGCCGCCCCAGTAGTCGGCCACGATGACCATCGTGGCTACCAGCCAGAACCAGGCCGCCGTCATCAGCACCACGTAGACGGGGCGCGTCTGGCCCGGCACGTTGCGCCAGCGCAGCGCCGCGCAGCACAGCAGCGCGACGCCGTTGAGCACATAGGCCGCCTTGGGCACGGCCATCGACAGCGCCCAGCTCGCGCCGCCCAGCAGCAGCGCCAGCACGCCGCCCATCAGCAGGGCCGTCAGCCGCTGCCCCAGGCCGGGCCGCCACAGGCTGGCCGGCATGGTCAACAGGATGACCATGACGAAGAACAGCGCCAGCAGCCCACGGTAGCCGCCGCCGCCGAAGACCAGCGCCGCCGCCAGCGCGAAGGCGCCCGCCATGGCCAGCGCGCCCAACTTGGCCAGGCGCGGCATGGGTTCGTCCACGGCGCCCAGCGTGCTGTCGATGTGGCTGCTTTCCGGGCCTGACGAGGCCGCGCGGCGGCGCTGGGCGTCGGCCAGCAGCACCATGGGCACCAGGGCCAGCGGCAGCGCCAGGTAGACGCCGCGCGAGAACGTGGTGAGGCAGGCATAGGCCGCCAGCAGCGCAATGATCATTCCGACGCCGAACTGCCAGGGCGAGCGCGTACGCAGCACGGCCAGCAACGCAAAGGGCAGCGTCAGCACCAGGAAGCCGTCCAGCGTGGCGCCACCCACGTGCATTTCCCAGAACAGGGCGGTGGTGCGGTAGTCGGTGGAGAAGTCCAGCAGGCCGGTGTAGGCCAGCCGCTCCCACAGCGCGGCGGCGCTGCCGGCGGCCAGCGAGATGACCAGCCCGAGCAGCAGGCCGCGCGAGAAGCCGCGCGGGCGGGCGGCCGCCGCAGCCGTCCACAGCGGCAGCAGCGCCAGCACGAGGAAGATGGCCTTGCCGTTGCGCACCGAGTTCATGGCCTCGTGGTAGCCGTGGAACCAGCCGAAGCTGAAGCCGCCCGCATCGGCAAAGCCGCGTTTCACGCTCCACAGCGCCGACAGCGCCAGCGCCAGGATGAGCACCAGCACGGCCGGTGAATAGACGAGGGCATGCCGCCAGGCCGGCGCGCGGTCGCGTGCGTTGAGCTGCAGCGCGTAGGCCAGATAGCCGCCGCAGCCGCAAGCCGTGACGAGGAGATCCATCTCCTCGAAAGTGATCCAGCCGCTCCACGGCGCCAGGCCGATCAGCGGCAGCGGCGCGAACAGCAGCACCGGCGTCTTGACCCAGAAGAGCGCCGCCAGCAGCACGGTCGCACCCCAGGCCGCCAGCGCCAGCGGGCCGGACAAAGGGTGGTGCCAGGCCAGTTCGGCGCCGAGCACGCCCAGGGCCAGGCCGGCCACAACGGCCAGCCATTGCATCTTGGTGGCGGGCAGCCTGAGCTGCAGCTCGCCCAGCCCCATAAAACCGGCCGCGGGCGCGGCGCCGACGGCGGCCATCAGCGTTTGCGACGCAGGCAGGCCAGCAGGCCGATGCCGGCCAGCAGCAGCGCCGCACTGGCCGGCTCGGGCACGGCGGTGACCTGGATGTTGTCGAAGCCGACCACCTCGCCCGGCCCGGCGTGGAATTCACCGTTGATGGTCAGGCTGGTCACGTTGGCGAGCACGCTGGCCAGCGACGGGCCCCAGCCGGCCGCAGGCGTCAGTGCCACGCTGTAGCGATGCCACTCGCCTTCGCCCACGGGCTGGCCGGCCTCGGCGACGTCGAGCAGCACGCTGCCGCCCGGGCCGCTGATGCGGATCTCACCGAAGCCCGGCCAGTCGTTCGACACGTCGTTGACCTTCTTGGCATCGAAGGACAGCGTGCCGCCCAGGTAGGCCGACCAGTTGCCCAGCCAGGCCGAGGGTGCGGTGAGCAGGATGTCGGTGTTGCCGTCGATGTCTTCTATCTGCAGCCAGCCACCGCCGTTGCCGCCGCTGCCCTGCCACGTCTGGGTGCCGCCGGTTGGCGTGGCCCAGCCTTCGTCGCCCGCGTCGAAGCCGGCGGCCGTCACGGCCATGGGAAGGGCGATCAGCGACGCGATCAGCAGCGAACGACGGGCCATGGGAACCTCCGCAGGTGGGGCGCGCATTGTTGCGCAGCGCCGCGATGGGCGCATCCCGAGAAGCCCGCGTTACGCGCCGGCTAAGCGCGCGGCTGCGCCGGCCGCAGCCAGCGCTTCCACCAGGCCGGCGGCTTGGGCCGGGCCAGGTCGGCCAGGTCGGCCGGCGCGGCGGCGCTGCGCTGCGGGCTCAGGCCCAGCCATTCGCGCAGTTCGTCGGCCAGTTCCTCGGCGCCGCGCGTGCGCAGCTCGGGCGACTCGGCCATCGCCGAGCGCAACACGGCGTCGAGCTTGATCTGCTGCGCCTCGCGCAGCTTCGGCCATTGGTCTGCCGCACTGCCGCGCAGCGGCGCCGGGCCCTTGGGCGTGTCTTCCCAGCCGCAGATCAGCACGCGGGCCAGGGCGCCCAGGCCGTAGACCTCGCTGGCCAGGCTGGGCGGCTCGCCGCCTCGGCGCTCGGGTGCGATGAAGGCGGGCGATGCGCCCAGGCTCAGGCCGCGGTCAAAGGGGTCGGTGGGGTCGGGAATGCGGGCCAGGCCCAGGCCCATCAGGCGAACGTCGCCGTCGGCGCCGAGCCACACCATGGCCGGGTCCAGCTCGGACAGCAGCCAGCCCTGCTGGTGGGCGGAGCGCAGGGCCTCGCAGAGCTGCACCAGCAGTTCGATGCGCTGGCGCAGGCTTAAGGCCTGCAGCCGAGGCAGCAGCGGCTCACCGTGCTCGCCTTCGAGGATGAGATAGGGGTGGGCGTCGGGCGTCACGCCGCTGTCGCTGGGCACGGCGATGTGGGGGTGCTGCAGCCGGGCGAGGTCGCCGGCCTGGTCGGCATAGCGCAGCATGACGCCGGCGCCCAGGTCGCTGCGGTCCAGCACGAGAACGGCCGCCTTCTGTGCGGTGGCCATCGCGTGGTGGGCGCTGTACCACTGGCCGGCATGGGCCTGCTCGCCGTCGGGCAGCGGCTTCTCCAGCCGCCACACGCCCAGCGCCTGGCCTTCGTCCAGCGGGGCGGCTCCGGCGGGCGGTGGCAGGGAAAGGTTGGGCATGCGCATCGGCGGCATGTTAGGGGGGACCCGTAGGCGCTTGCCATCCCACGCCGTCACAAAGCCGGTGCGGTCGCGCATTCGCTCACGCGGTCGATACTCCGCGCCCGATGCTCGCCGTCCTCGCCACCACCTTTCCCTTCTTCGCGCTGGTGCTGTGCGGCTGGTTGGCCGCCGAGCGCGGGCCGCTGCCCGACAGCGCCATTCCCGGGCTCAACGGCTTCGTGCTCTTCTTTGCGCTGCCCTGCCTGCTGTTCCGCTTCGGGCGCGACACGCCGGTGCTGGAGCTGCTCAACCCGGCGCTGCTCGGCGTCTACGTGGCCTCGGCGCTGCTGATCGTGTTTTTCACGGTGGCCGTCACGCTGTCGCCGCGCGTGGGCATGAAGGACGCCGCTTTAGGCGCGCTCGTGGCGGCGTTTCCCAACACCGGCTTCATGGGCGTGCCGCTCATCGTCGCGCTGCTGGGCAGTGCATCGGCCGGCGTCGTCATCAGCACCATCCTGGCCGATCTGTTCGTGACCAGCTCGGTCTGCATCGCGCTGGCGCGGGCCGGCACCAACCTGCGCGCGGAGCGGGCGGCCTTCGTGCAGGCGCTGAAAGCCGCCGGCTCCAACCCGCTGCCCTGGGCCATCGCCGCCGGGGCCGCCGTGGGTGCGCTGGACCTGCAGCTGCCCGGGCCCTTGAACAAGACCGTCGCGATGCTGGCCGACGCGGCCTCGCCGGTGGCCTTGTTCACCATCGGCGCCGTGTTGAGCCGCTCGGGCCGTGCCAACCGCGCCGCCGGGCGGGTCACGCCGCCGTCGCTCTACCTGCCGGTCGCGGCCATCAAGCTGCTGCTGCATCCGGCGCTGGTGTTCGCGCTGGCGGCCTCCGCGCGCTGGCTGGGTGCGCCCTTGTCGCAAGGCCAGCTCATCGCGCTGACGCTGGCGGCCGCGCTGCCCAGCGCCAGCAATGTGTCGCTGCTGGCCGAACGCTACGGCGCCGACAACGGCCGCATTGCCCGCATCATCCTGGCGTCCACGGCGCTGGCTTTCCTGACGTTCAGCGGCCTGGCGGCAATCCTGATCTCGGCAAGCTGATCACCACGCGCAGGCCGCCGCCATCGCGGTTGCCGAGCGCGATGCGGCCGTCATGCGCCTCGGCGATCTCACGGGCCAGCGCCAGGCCCAGGCCGGTGCCGCCTTGGTTACCAGGTTTTGATCCGGGCTCGGAGCGCTTGGTGGAATAAAACGGCAGCAGCGCCTGCGCCAGCACCGCCTCGCTCATGCCGGGGCCGCGGTCCAGCACCTCAATGCGCAGCTCGGCCGCAGTCTGCGCCAGCCGCAGCGCGATCTCGTCCGGCTCGCTGCCCGACTCGTGCGCGTTCTTGATCAGGTTCAGCAGCGCCTGCTCCACCTGCGCCGCGTCGAACCAGCCCGGCTCCGCAGGCACCTCACCGTCGAGGTTGAACTCGCCCAGCGTGGCCAGGCGGTTCAGGAACGGCGCCCACTCCACCGCCTCGCGACGCGGGTTCGGCAGCTTGGCAAAGCTCGCGTAGCCACTCAGGAAGCCATGCAGATGCGCGGCCCGCTCGCCGATGCTGGCCAGCACCTGCGGCAGCCGCTCCGTGTCGCCGCGCCGGGCCAGCTCCGCGCCGCTGTGAGCCAGCGACGAGATCGGTGCCAGCGAGTTGTTCAGCTCGTGGCTCAGCACGCGGATGACGCGCTTCCACGTCGCCACCTCGGTGCGAGACAGCTCCCGCGTCATGCGCCGCAGCAGCCGCAGCCGGTGCGGCTGGCCCTGCAGGCGGAAGGCGCGCGTGCTGTGGTGGAAGGTCTCTTCCACGCCCTTGTCAACTCCGTTCTCCAGCGTCACGGCAAAGAGCTGGTCCGCCTCGCTGGCCAGCGCCTCGCGCAGCGCCTCGGGCAGCGGCGCGATGACGGCAGCCATGTCCAGGCCGACGAGGCTGCGGCCGTCCCCCAGCAACTGGCGCGCCGCCAGGTTGGCGATGGCGATGCGGCCGCTGGGGGACGTCAGCACCAGCGCGACGGGCGTGTTCTGCACCACCGTGTCCAGCAGCAGCTCGCGTTGGGCCAGGTGCTGGCGCTGCTCGCGCAGGGCTGTGCCCATGTCGGCGTGCAGGCGGGTCAGCGCCCTCAGCTCACGCGGGCCGTCGGGCGCCAGGTTGAGGCTGAAGTCGCCATCGCGGTAGCTCAGCACGGCGCCCTCCAGCGCGCGCGTCAGCCGCAGCAGCGGGGCCAGCCAGGCGGCGGCCAACCAGGCGAGCAGCGGCAGCATCACCAGCACGGCGACGGCGAGCGCCGTGCCCGATTCCAGCCCCATTCGGCGCACGCCGAGGATGACCATCGGCGGCACGACGGCCGCCGTGGCGAGTGCCAGCAGGGCGCGGGCGCGCAGCGACAAGGTCAAGATGAAATCCCGTAACGCTCCAGTCGCCGGTACAGCGCCTGGCGCGACAGGCCGAGCTGCGTCGCCGCGCGGCTGACGATGCCACCCGCCGTGGCCAGCGCCGCCATGACGGCCTCGCGGCTCGGCTCATCCAGATTGCGATAGCCGCTGCCGTTGCTGGCCGCATCGTCCAGCCCGAGTAAGGACGGCGTGATCTCGCCGCCCCCGCACAGCAGCGCCGCGCGCTCAACGGCGTTCTTCAGCTCGCGCACATTGCCGGGCCAGCGGTGGGCCAGCAGCGCCTCGCGTGCGGCTTCGCCCAGGCGTGCGCGGCCGGCCAGGAAGTGCTCGGCTAACGGCAACACGTCGTCGCGCCGCTCGGCCAGTGGCGGCAGCTTCAGCTCGATGAGGTTGAGGCGGTAGAACAAGTCCTCGCGGAAGGCGCCGGTCTTGACCATCGCGCGCAGGTCCGCATTCGTCGCGCTCAGCACGCGTACGCGGGTCTGGCGCGTCTTGCTGCTGCCCAGGCGCTCGAACTGGCCCGTCTCCAGCACGCGCAGCAGCTTCACCTGGCCGGCCAGCGGCAGGTTGCCGATCTCGTCCAGGAACAACGTGCCGCCGTCCGCCGCCTCGAAGCGGCCCACCCGCGCCTTGGCCGCGCCGGTGTAGGCGCCGCTGTCGCTGCCGAAGAGTTCGGCCTCGATGAGATCGGCCGGCAACGCGCCGCAGTTCAATGCGACGAAGGGGCCGTCCTTGCCCGCCGAGTTCGCATGCACGAAGGCCGCGATGCGCTCCTTGCCCGCGCCGTTGGGCCCGGTGATGAGCACCGGCACCGGCGCGGCGGCGATCTGGCCGGCCAGCTCCAGCAGATTGGCCGTCGCGTCCGAGCCGAACACGACACCGGCCAGGTTGTAGCGCCGCCCCAGCGCCGCACGCCGCTCGCGCCGGGCCTCGCGCAGCTGCGCGATCTCGCGGTTGGCCTCGCCCAGCTCCAGCAGGTTCTCCACGGTGGCCACGAGCTTGGCGTCGTCCCACGGCTTGGCCAGGTAGTCCGCCGCGCCGGCTTTGACGAGTGCCACCGCCGCGTCCAGCCGCGTCCAGGCGGTCAGCAGGATGATGGGCAGGTCCGGCCGCTTGGCGCGGATGGCGCGGAAGAGGGACTCGCCTTCCTCGCCCGAGGTCGTGTCGGCCGTGAAGTTCATGTCCTGGATGACCAGTCCGAACGGCCGCGTCTCCAGCAGCGCCAGGCCTTCTGCTGGGCTGGCCGCGACGCTGGCTTCGATGTCGTGCAGGGACAGCAACAGCTCCAGCGCCTGGCACACGCCGGGGTGGTCGTCGATGATGAGGACGCGCCTCATGGCTGCGTGGGCGCCGGCCGCATCAGGCGCGATCCTTTGGCGATGTTGTTGCAGGTGGGGAGGCAGAGATGCATGCGGCGAGGATAGCGGCCCGCATTGGCGGCTGCGCTCACTGCGCCAAGCCAGAATCGCGACAGTTCCCCAGCGCTGCCCCATGCCCTCAACCAAGCAAACCTACGACTCGGCTTCCGCCCCTCGGCAGCTCAAGAAAGCCGGTGAAGCCAGCACTGCCGCCGAGGGCCTGACGCCCTTGCTGGGCACCCTTCGCCAGCTGATTGCCGATGCACACCAGCAGGTGCTGCGAGCGGTGGACGTGGTGCAGGTGCAGACCTGCTGGCACATCGGGCGGCATATCGTGGAGTTCGAGCAAGGCGGGGCGCTGCGAGCGGCTTATGGGCAGCGCTTGTTGCCGCAGTTGGGGCAGGCGTTGTCGGCGGAGTTTGGGCGCGGTTTTGACGCCAGCAATCTGCGCCACATGCGCGGGTTCTATCAAGCATTCCCAATTCGCGACGCGCTGCGTCGCGAATTGAGCTGGACACACTACCGCCTGCTGCTACAAGCTGCAGCTGTTCCTGATGGAGCTGGGCAAGGGCTTCGCGTTTGTCTCCCGCCAGCAGCGCATCAGCACCGAGACGCAGGACTTCTACATCGATCTGGTGTTCTACAACTACCTGCTCAAGTGCTTTGTGCTGATCGACCTGAAGACCGGGCCCTTGATGCACCAGGACGTGGGCCAGATGGACATGTATGTGCGCATGTATGACGAGCTGCGAGGGGGGCGAGGGTGACAACCCGACCGTGGGCATCCTGCTGTGCGGCAGCAAAGACAAATCGGTGGCGCGCTACTCCGTGCTCAATGGCAGCGAACAACTCTTCGCCAGCAAATACCGCCTGATCCTGCCGAGCGAAGAAGAGCTGCGGCTGGAGCTGCAGCGTGACCGCGAAGACATCGAAGCCCAGAGGCACCTGGGCAGCACTGAAAAACAATCATGACCGACGACGACACCCAACTCATCTACTCGCCGCTGTGTCGAACCCACAGCGCCGACGGGCACACGCTGCGCATCGAGATCTACCGTGGCGCGGGCGAGCCCTGGATTCTGGAGATCGAGGACGAACTGCGCACGTCCACGGTGTGGCACGAGGCGTTTGAAACCGACACCGCCGCATTGGCAGCGGCCATGGCGGCGATTGAGACCGACGGCGTTCACAGCTTTGTGACCGTCGCCCAGCAGGCAGCCAAGAAAGCCGAGCCCGAGCTGATGCGCCATCAGGGGCACGCTAGCCATCCCCCTCTGCCGGGCGGCGTACACGACATGATGACGCCACTGGCAGACGAGGAACTGGACGAACTGGAAAGCGTTCTGCTGGCCTTGGATGCCGACGAGAGCATGACGCTGGACACGCTCGACGGCTTTCTGCACGCCCTGGCGATTGGGCCGCAAACGGTGATGCCCAGCCAGTGGCTGCCCCGGGTGTGGGGCCAGGCGGGCGGCGCCATGCCGCCGCCTGTGGACGGCATGCATCAAGCCAACCACCTGCTGGGTTTGGTGATGCGCCACTTCAACAGCATCGTGTCTGGCTTTGAGCACCGCCCGCCGGTGCTGGTGCCCTTCTGGCCCACGGTTCATTACGGCGCTGCGGGCGAGTTTGAAGACGCGGAAATGTGGGCTTACGGGTTCACCGAAGGCGTCAAGCTCAGCCAGGCGGCGTGGCAAGCGCTGTTCAACCACCCGGACGGCTCACGCTGGTACCGGCCCATTGGTTTGCTGGGCGCAGACGAGTTCTCGGCCGACCAGGACGAGCTGACCCGCACACCCGCGCAGCGCGCGGCGCTGGCTGCGCAGATTGAGGAGAGCCTGATGCGCATCCATGCCTTCTGGCTGCCGCTGCGGCAGGCCGTGGCCGAGCAGCACGTGGCGAAACGGATGAGCACCAAGGTGGGCCGCAACGAGCCTTGCCCCTGCGGCAGCGGCAAGAAGTTCAAGAAGTGCTGCGGCGCGCCGTCCGAACTGCACTGAACTGCCCTTCAGGACACACGCAAGATGGCCGACGCCGCGTATCCAACAGGCCAGGCCCGCCTCGGGGCTCACCGCGACGCTGGCCTCGATGTCGTGCAGGGACAGCAGCAGCTCCAGCGCCCGGCCTACGCCGGGTGGTGGTCGATGATCAGAACTCGTCGCATGTTCACTTGGGTTCCAGCCAGGCGCGGTCCGGCCCGTTGGGCGAGGTCTCGCGGCGGATGCGGAAGACGGCGGCCGAGCGGGGCTGGCCCGCAGGCGGTGGTGTGAAGTCGAAGCGGCCGTTGGCCAGCGCGTGCAGTTCGGTGTGGGTCAGCCGGTCGTCCAGTGCAAAGGCGAGGGCCACGCAGTCCTCCGGCACGACGGTGTAGCGGACGATGCGGCCGCAGGAGTTGCGGTTGGCGCCGATGAAGTCGCAGATCTCTTCGCGCCTGGTGCCGGGCTTGAAGAAGACGAAGCGGTCCCAGCCGAAGCTCGTCAGCTTGCCGAGGTCCACCTCTTTCGCGCCCGGGTCACGCACCAGATCGCCGATGCGCTGGCTGATCATGCCGGGGCCGTTGGCGACCTCACTGCAGGCGACGAGGGCGAGACACAGGTACAGACCCAGGGTGGCGCGGAGGCGAGCACACATCGTGTTCACGCTGCTGCCCTCACTCCGGTGATTGCGGTGCATGCTCATGCTGATATTTGGAACGCGATGGCACTATTCACATATTTTCGAAAGGAGGGTTTCCACCTGCACCTTCTCCCTAGCAGTGTATAGAGTTTGTTTGGCAGCGGTTGAACTGCTCCACTCGAAAGTCAAGATGATCTTCAGCCCGCCGATAGAAGCATTCATAAAACTATTCGTCAAGGATCTCGAGGAGAACAACGTAGCGGTGTTCGCCGGCGCTGGGATGTCAAAAAACGCTGGGTATGTGGATTGGCCAGAACTCTTACGAGATATAGCTACGGAGCTTGGTCTTGACATTAAGTTTGAGCACGACCTGATCTCTCTTGCTCAGTTTCATGTCAATGAGCGTCAGTCGAACGCTGGCTTGGCGCGGAAAATTCTTGAAGAGTTCTCGGCGCAAGCGGAACCGTCGTCTTCGCATAGCATTTTGGCCAGACTGCCGATTCGAACCTACTGGACCACAAACTATGACAGCCTGATCGAGGACGCACTGAAGGCGGCCTTCAAGATCGCAGACATCAAGCACAGCGTAAAACAACTCAACCACACGCGACCGAAGCGTGACGCAGTCGTTTACAAGATGCATGGAGACGTAACGGAACCCGGTCAAGCTATTCTCTCAAAGCAACAATACGAGCGCTATCACGATACGCATGCAAGGTTCATTACGGCACTCAGCGGCGACCTCGTTTCAAAGACATTCCTGTTTATCGGCTTCAGCTTCAGTGATCCGAATCTAGATTACGTATTAAGCCGCTTATACGTCAGTCCTGACGCCGACAAGAAGCAGCATTACTGCTTCATGAAAAAAGACAAGGGTGTGTCACGCGAGAAGAAGAATGCGGCGGCATATCGAAATCGTAAGCTCGAACTTCGAATCGCAGACCTTAAGCGCTTCGGTATCCAGACCTTGCTGATCGACGATTACAGCGAGATTCAAAAAATTCTTGAAGAGATTGAAGTCAGATTTCGCAAGCGAACAGTGTTTATTTCGGGCAGTGCGGAAGAATTCGGAGCTTGGGATCGGCCCGCTGCGCAGCAGTTTGTCCACAACATGTCCGCCGCTTTGGTGAGAGCGAACTTCCGTGTTGTGAACGGATTCGGCTGGGGGATTGGTAGTGCCGTTATCAACGGAGCACTTGAAGCCATCTACGCTTCACCCGAGAAATATTCCGAAGATCAGTTAGTGATGAGGCCATTCCCCCAGTTCGCAAAGGATGCGAAACAACTTCCAATGCTTTGGGAGCAGTACCGACAACGCATGATTTCGCTCGGAGGAATCGCCATCTTCATCTTCGGCAACAAGATCGGTCCAGAGAAGACGATTATCGAAGCCAATGGCGTCATTCGGGAGTTTGAGATTGCAATTGAGCGTGGTCTAGTGCCAATCCCCATCGGAGTCACTGGGTATGCGGCCGAGACGCTCTTCAATAAGGTCATGGCGTCATCCAAGACGATTTACGGTCGCACCCCCGGGATAGTTTCTCTTGTGAAGGAATTAGGCAATAAAAATATCGATCACCCAGACCTCATTAAGAAGATTGTCCACATCCTCCAGTATCTGAATAAATAATCATGGCTAAACGCAAAATATTCTATAGTTTTCATTTTAACAATGACGTATTTCGGGTCCAACAGGTCAGAAATATGGGAGTTATCGAGGGTAATGAGCCAGTTTCGCCGAATACATGGGAGGACCTGAAGAAGAGCGATGCATCTGTCGAGAAGTGGATTGACGACAACATCGGCGGCAAGTCTTGCGTGGTGGTGCTGATCGGTACCGAGACCGCGAGCCGGAAGTGGGTTAAGTACGAAATAAAGAAGGCGGTGAAGGATGGCAAAGGTGTGCTGGGAATCCATGTGCACAACCTCAAGGACCCGAAGTCGGGAACCTGCACCAAGGGCACTAATCCCTTTGTAGGCCTCGGACTCTCACGTAACGGAGTCTCATTTGTTCCCAAGGTCTACGACCCGAAGTCAGATGATGCATACAACGACATCGCAAAGAACCTTTCGGTCTGGGTCGAAGCTGCGATTGCGCAGTAAGTAACAGAGTTGCTCGGTAGTGGCTTGGGCCTGCACTCCGATGGGGTGCAAGCTCCAGCTACAGATCGATCCGCCGATCGCTATTGCTCGCGTGTTTCCGTTTAAGACATTCGCGAATATCCAGACAAGCTCTGGCTGTCAGCAATCAGCCTGAAAGCCATCGACCCGCACTGTTCGTCATGAAGTGCGGACATCGTCGGCGCGGCTGCTCAGGCGCCACCGCCGCCAGCACCGTTGACCAATGCATGTACCGAGCGGAACGCAGTGCTAGGCTGCCCCGCCATGAGCGAACGGAAGATCGAGCTGTACGACGGCCCCGCCGGTGGCTGGGGCGCGCTGAAGAGCGTGGCCAAGCATTTGAACGAGCAGGGCGTGGCCGTGAAGGGCGCGAAGACCCTGCTGCACGCCAACCAGACGGATGGTTTCGACTGCCCCGGCTGCGCTTGGCCGGACCGGGACCATCGCTCGACTTTCGAGTTCTGCGAGAACGGCGCCAAGGCGGTGGCCGCCGAGGCCACCGCGCGGCGGGCGACGCCGGAGGTCATCGGCGCGAAGACGTTGGCCGAATGGGCCGAGGCGTCGGACTACGAACTGGAAGCCACTGGCCGGCTCACCGCGCCCATGCTTTATGACGCCGAGACCGACCGTTATCAGCGCACGACCTGGGACGCCGCCTTCGCGCTGATCGCTGCCGAACTGCGGGCGCTGCCGAGCCCGAACGAAGCCATCTTCTACACCTCGGGCCGCACTAGCAACGAGGCCGCCTTCCTCTACCAGTTGTTCGTGCGCGAGTTCGGCACCAACAACTTTCCCGACTGCTCCAACATGTGCCACGAGCCCAGCGGCGCGGCGATGAAGCCGACCGTCGGCGTCGGCAAGGGCACGGTGACGTTGGCGGACTTCGAGCAGGCCGACTGCATCCTCGTCTTCGGCCAGAACCCCGGCACCAACCACCCGCGCATGCTGGGCGAACTGCGCGCGGCGCGCAAACGCGGGGCGCGCATCGTCAGCTTCAACCCGCTGCGCGAGCGGGGCCTGGAGCGCTTTGCCGACCCGCAGAACGCGCTGGAGATGGCCACGCTGGGCGACTCGCCGATCAGCAGCCACTACTTCCAGCTCAAGGTGGGCGGGGACTT
>NZ_JBDSQX010000032.1:0-10769 GCF_039929605.1 Roseateles sp. | reverse complement strand
TCACGACGTGGCCATTCCCGTGACGCAGATCCAGGACAAGGCCGGCAAGCTCGTGATGGCAGGTGCCACCAAGGAGATGATCAAGGGCATGCCGGCATTCACCTATGCCACGGATACGGCCAAGCGCGACCAGTTCGTGGCCACGGCCGAGGCCGACATCGCCAAGGGCAAGGCGAAGACGGCCGAGCTGGAGAAGAAGGCTGGCGTGGCTGCCACCGATGTCAAGGCCAAGATCGACCTGCAGGTCACGGCATTGCAGCTCGACGTGAAGTCGGCTGAATCCAAGCTGACCGAGATGAAGCAGGCAACGGCCGTGCACTGGAGAGAGTTTGAAGCCAGCGTGAGCGCTGCGACCGCGCGGCTGCGCAAGTCCATCGATGCGGCCACCGGTTGATCGGCAACAACTTCGCCTCGTCAGTTCGTCAGGCCGGTAGCCGTGCTCTGCGGCGCCCGCGCTGCGAAGTGGCACGGGCATGACCACCCCGACAACTGCCGCAGCCCATGCCGTGCCGCCAGACCGCGGCTTCACGAACAGACTGCGCGGCCACCCCTTGCAACAGCCCAGCGAGCAACACCGCAACCAGCGTATCGGTTGGCTGCGCGCCGCTGTGCTCGGTGCCAACGACGGCATCGTGTCCACGGCCAGCCTGGTGCTGGGTGTTGCGGCAGCCGGGGCGGACCATCGCACCGTGCTGCTGACCAGCGTCTCCGGCTTGATCGCCGGGGCCATGTCGATGGCGGCGGGCGAATTCGTCTCGGTCCATTCGCAGATGGACACCGAGAACGCGGACCTGGCGCGCGAGCGCGCCGAATTGAGGGCCGACCCGGTGGGTGAGCAGCGGGAGCTTGCGGGCATCTACGTCGGCCGCGGCCTGGACCGGCGCCTGGCAGACCAGGTGGCGGGCGAGCTGATGGCGCACGATGCGATCGGCGCGCACGCCCGGGACGAACTGGGCTTCTCGCCCACCACAGCCGCACGGCCGACGCAGGCCGCGCTGGCCTCGGCAGCCAGCTTCTCGGTGGGCGCCGTGCTGCCGATCGGCGTCGTGCTGGCCACCGCGCCTGCACAGCTGATCCTCTGGGTCTCGATCGCCTCGCTGGCCTTCCTGGCCGGGCTAGGCGCCGTCTCGGCGCAGGTCGGCGGTGCGGGGGTGTGGCAAGGCGCCTGGCGTGTCGCCTTCTGGGGCGCCATCGCGATGGGCGTCACCGCAGGCGCGGGTGCCTTGTTCGGTGCCGTGGCTTGAGGGTGGCCAGCGCGCTGCCGGCATGAACCCGGCGGCTATGGACACCGTCTCACTCACCCTCCTGTTCCTGCTCGCCGTGGTGCTCAGCGACTTGCTCGCGCGGGCGCTGGCCTCCATCCTGCCGTTCACGCTTCCCACGCCGCTGATCCAGGTGGCCTTCGGAGCGGTCATGGGCCTCTTCCCCGCGCTGGTGGTGACACTGCAACCCGAAGTGTTCTTCCTGTTGCTGCTGGCGCCACTGCTGTTTCTGGACGGCTGGCGCATGCCGGCCGAGGAGTTGCTGCAAGACAAGGGCATCGTCGTTCAGCTGGCACTGGGCCTGGTCGTGTTCACGGTGTTGGGTGTGGGCCTGTTCCTGCATGCGCTGGTGCCGGCCGTGCCGCTGCCCGTGGCCTTTGCGCTGGCCGCGGTGTTGTCGCCCACCGACCCCATCGCCGTCTCGGCCATCGCGCGCCGCGTGCCCATGCCGCCGCGCATGATGCAGATTCTGGAAGGCGAATCGCTGCTGAACGATGCCTCGGGCCTGGTGTGCTTCAAGCTGGCGGTGGCAGCCATGCTGACGGGCAACTTTTCGCTGCCGGCGGCCGTGCTCGATTTCGCCTGGTTGGCCAGTGCCGGCGTGGCCACAGGGGTGGGCCTGACGCTGCTGCTGACCGGCCTGAAGAACGTTGCCGCGCGGCTGCTGGGTGAGGACAGTGGCGCCCAGATCCTGATCAGCCTGCTGATCCCCTTTGGCTGCTACCTGCTGGCCGAGCGTGTGGGAGGCTCCGGCGTACTGGCAGCCGTGGCAGGCGGCTTGACCATGGCCGTGTTGGAGAACTCCGGCAAGGCCAGTGCCAGCACGCGCATACGCCGCAGCACCTTCTGGGACCTGCTCGGCTTCGCCGCCAATGGTGCAGTCTTTGTGCTGCTGGGCGAGCAGCTGCACGGCATCGTGGCCGAGTTCAAGCTTGCCGCGCCCGGCAGCGGCATGGACAGCGCGGGCCGGCTGGCGCTGCAGGTGGTGGCCATCACCGCTGCGCTGGTGGTGCTTCGCTTCGCATGGGTTGCCGTCTCGCTGCGGCTGCGCACGTTCAAGCGCAGCGGTGAGTCCGGCGCGAAGGCCGAGCCGCAAACCGTGCCCTGGCGCCAGATCTCGGTGATGTCACTGGCTGGCGTTCGCGGCGCGGTCTCACTGGCCGGCGTGCTGGGCCTGCCTTTGCTGCTGCCGGGTGGTGCCGCGTTTCCCGCACGGACCCTGGCCATCACGCTGGCCATGGGGGTGATCACACTGTCGCTGGTGTTGGCCTCGGTGGCGCTGCCCTTGCTGCTGAAGGGCCTGGCGCCCACAGCAGACGACACGCCGGCGCTGGAAGAAGTCACGGCGCGTCTGGTCGCTGCACGCGCCGCCATCACCGCCATCGAAGTCCTGGAGCGCGCGCGTCCGGCAGGCCATGCAGACGCTGCGCTCTACACCGCAGCGGCGGCACGCCTGCTGGCGCAGTACCGCCAGCGCATCGACAGCCGCAGCGGCAGCGCCGAAGCCGTGGTGCAAGCCCAGCGCGAGGAAGGCATCGAACGAGAGCTGCGCCTGGCGGGGCTACGCGCAGAACGCAGCACGCTGTTCCAGGAACTGCGTGCACGACGGCTGGGCAGCCGCACCACGCGCAGGCTGGTGCGGGAGCTGGACCTGATGGAAGCACGGCAGTTGACCTGAAGGGCGACGACATGGCGGCCAATTCCTCCTCCACCCAGGTCATCTACGCGGCCCTGGTGGGCAATCTGCTGGTCGCGTTCACCAAAGCCGGCGCCGCCGCCTGGACGGGCAGCTCGGCCATGCTCAGCGAGGCCATCCACTCCTTCGTCGACATCGGCAACCAGGTGCTGCTGCTCTACGGGATGCGGCGCGCCAAGCTGCGGGCCGACCCCGACCACCCCATCGGCTACGGCCGCGAGCTGTACTTCTGGAGCTTCATCGTTGCGTTGCTGGTCTTCGCGCTCGGTGCCGTGGTGTCGATCTACCACGGCATCCTGCACGTCAGAACCCCCGAGCCCATCCACGACGCCTTCGTCAACTACATCGTGCTGGGCCTGGCCTTCGTGTTCGAAGGTGCCTCGTGGTGGGTGGCATTCAGGCACTTCAAGATCATGAAGGGCCAGCAGGGCTACTACGAGGCCTTTCGCACCAGCAAGGACCCGCCCTCGTTCGTCGGCCTGTTCGAAGACAGTGCGGCGCTGATCGGCATCGTGATCGCGGCCTTCGGTACTTTCGCTTCCACGCGGCTGGGCCTGCCGGCACTGGACGGCGTGGCCTCGATCCTCATCGGTGGGGTGCTGGCTTGCGCCGCGGCACTGCTGGCCCGTGAAAGCAAAAGCCTGTTGATCGGTGAGCGGGCTGACCAGCGCTTGAGTGACTCGCTGCTGCGCATCGCCGAAGCGGCCAGCGTGAGCGCCAAGGCCAATGGCGTGCTGACCGTGCAGCTGGCGCCGGATCAGATCCTGGCGGCCTTGAGCCTGGAGTTTCCGGATGCGCTGCGCGTTCCCGAGGTCGAGGCGGCGGTGGCCGAGATCGAGCGGCAGATCCGCATTGCACACCCGGAGGTGGTGACGCTGTTCATCAAGCCGCAGACCGCGGCAGCCTTCAAGGAGACGGTGCGCCGGCGCTTCGGGGAGCAGCCTGCCGCGCTGGGCCTGATCGTTGCACCGGCTCCCAACGCCAACCCCTTCCAACCGCAGCAGCAGACACCATGAACGAGCTCATCCCGGCCCGTGGCGCGGTGTGCTGACCCTTGGCAGTTTGGCGGGCAGCGGAGACCAATCGGGCCTGCCAGGGCGCTCCGAATCGACAACGATCAGATAGCGCCCGGGGTGCGCAGTCGGCGTGCGGTCGCTGCGCATGACCCAAAGTGCCTCGCCTGCACCGAGCGCCTCGTCGTAGTCCTCGTCGAGCAGCCCGTTCTTGTCCAGGAAGCTGTTCAGCGTGGCGGGCATGCGCACGCAACCCTCGGACTGCCTGCTGCCCAGGCGCCATGCCGCGAGATCGGCATCTGTGGCGTGCATTTGCAGGCGCAGCTTGCCCATTGCCCCATCCCCCCAGCCTCGCGGTGCGGCGACCCAGCCGAAGTCGTAGACGCGCATGCCCTTGTTGCCGTAGCCACGGAAACCGTTCTCGTTCTTCGTGCCTTCTGCGCGAAAATCGGGGTTGGCCAGCGAGTGATCGAAGACGCCCAGCGGCGTCGTGAAGTGCTCGAACCGGCCTGGCAGGCCGGTGGAAACTGGCGTCGCGCCAATCAAAGCCCAGCCCAGCGACGACGATCCCCAGTACAGCAACGCGGCCTGGACGTCGGGATTCCGGTCCACCAGCAGAACGAACTGCAGTGCACTCAGCTCAAGCTGCGCCGCTTGCAGGGCGCTCGCCAGACGCTGGGCATATTCATCAGCTTGCGTCTGTGGCAGGGGCAGGCGTGGTGAGACGTCACGCGCGAACGCTGCCGCCATCGCCCCGCCCTCGTCTGGCGCGATGTTGGTGGCTGACGGCGATGACCTCGGCGCCACTGGTTCGACGTCAAGGGCGCCGCCGGCCGGCGCAAGGAAAGCAAGACGCCCAAGAACCGCAAGACACGCAAGACACGCAAGACACGCAAGCCCCACCCCTGCACCAAGCAGCCACCCGACAGGCCTCATCCGCACGAAGCCAAGGGTGCTGCGGGCAGAACTGCGACAGGGTGCTCCAGCCGAGACTGCAGGATGCTGTTCACGCCGGCAACAAACGACTCGACCTGCAGCGGCTTGGTCCAGTAGTCCAGCACGCCGAATGCCCTGGCCCGCTGGATGTCGATCGGGAAGGCGCTGGCCGAAACCGCGACAACCGGGATCGACGCGGTTCGGGGGTCGGCGCGCAGCGCTTCAAGTACCTCGAAGCCGGACATGTCTGGCAGTTGCAGGTCCAGCAGCAGCAGGTCGGGCTTGTGCGCAAGAGCACTCGCCAGGCCGGTCGAGCCATCGTCGGCCTGCAGCACCTGGATGCCACCGCAAAGCGCCAGCATCTGCTCGACGAGGATCTGATTGACCGGGTTGTCGTCGATGCTCAGCACGGTGGCCCTTTGCCACCTCGGGCTCCCCTGCGGACACACCAGGGTCACAGGGGGCGCCTGCTTCGACGCCAGCTCAAACCGGGGCAGCACGACCCGCGCGCGGGTTCCGGTGGCGGGGTGGCTCTCGATGATGAGCCTTCCCTTCATCAGCTCCACCAGTTGTTTGGTCAGGGTCAGGCCGATCCCCGTGCCTTCGACGGCCAGGCCAGCGTTTCCGAGCCGGTTGAAGGGTTCGAAGAGGTGTGACATCTGCTCCTCGGTCATGCCCAGCCCGTTGTCCACCACATCGACGACAACTTCACCTTGCTGGCAAGAGACCTCCACCTTCACCGTACCGCCGTGGCGGTTGTACTTGCAGGCGTTGCTCAGCAGGTTGATCAGCACCTGGCGCATCCTGCGCGGGTCGCAGACCACGCCGATCGACAAAACGCCCAGCCCACCAACCGTCAGTGCCACCTGTTGACTGCGAGCGAGCGGTCGGCTCATCGAAACGGCTGCGTCAATGATGGGTGCGATGTCGATGCCTTCAGTCACCACGTCAAATCTGCCGGCCTCGATGTGTGAGATGTCCATGACGTCGTTGACCAGACCCAGCAGATGCCAGCCCGCGTCGGTGATCAGCCGCACGCGTTCGGCCTGGGCCGGCAACAACGCGCCTTCAGGGTCGGAGCCCAGCAACTGGGCAAAGCCCAGCATGGCATTCAAGGGCGTGCGCAGTTCATGGCTCATCCGCGACAGGAAATCCGTCTTGGCGCGGCTGGCATCTTCGGCAACCGCGCGCGCGAGGTTCGCCTCCTGTGCGGTCTGCAGATCGGAAATCTCGGTCGCCACGACCAGCACGCACCTGGTGCCCAGGTAGTCCACCACATGAGCGTGAAGGAGCACCTCATGGGCGATCTGCCGGCTGTCGGTGATCCGGGCTTGCAGGCCCACGACGGCGTGACCCAAGTCAAGCGGAGCGTAGAAGATGGCGCGGTCCGCATCCGAAAGCCCGCAGCCGAGCCCGTCGATGGATTTGCCCATGATCTGCTGGAGCGTCAAGGCCAGCAGCGAGCACCACTGATCATTGACCTTGACGACTTTTCGGTCGTCGAGATTGAACACGGCCATCGGAATCGATGCGCTATCGAACAGCGTGTTGAACAGCTGCAACGTACGCACCTTCTCGTCGAGCGCAGCCTTGTGGGCTTTCTCGCGGTCGGCGTTGTCGAGGGCGAAGGACAGGTCCTCGCCCATCTCTTTGAGCAGCGCCACCATGTCCGCCTGGAAGTAGCCTCTTTGGCCAGCGTAGATCAGCAGCGCGCCCACGCGGGCGGCGTTGCGCTGAATCGGCAGCGCGGCCATCGCGTGAATGTCGTTGCGCAAGCACCAGGCTGCCCACGGCTGCAGCCGCGGGTCCTGGCTGATGTCGTTGCTGATGCAAGGCGCATTCGAGGCTGCGCTCGTCAGGGTGTTCAGCATGACTGGGCCGCTGTCGTCGCAGTCCGTTCGGCGATCCGGCGTGTTGCTGTCGGCCCAGCGAGCCGTTGCGCGGTGCGCCATGCTGCCGTCCAGCACCTCGATCACAGCAAGCTTGGCATGGCCTGAAGCCACGCAGATTCTGCACACGCCGTCAAACAGTTCAGCGGGCTCAGGTCGACGCAGGATCAGCCGATTGGTCGCCGACATGACAGTGTGCAACCAATTCAACATATCGCCTCCCGGGCCGTTCCAAGTGCGACGGCTGCAGGCCTGAGCGTTCGTCGATCTGGGATCTTGAGTTGACGGCCATACCGCCTGCCGAGTCTGTTCGGTGACGTACAGCAGTGACGGCGTAGAAGGCCTTGCGGCCATTTCCGTGGGCGCAGTGTCGGGTAGCGCACAGAGGGCAGTCGCCTGAACCGCTACACACATCCTCTGCCGCCTTCTGAACGGCATTCCGGGGGAACGCCACGCCATGAACGCCAACACGCATCGCTTGCAAGCCCTGGGGCAAAGCCTCTGGCTGGACAGCATCAGCCGGGAGTTGCTCTGCGGTGGCGCACTGGCCCGCTACATCGCCGAGTTGGGTATCACGGGTCTGACCTCCAACCCCACGATCTTCGAACATGCGATCAAGGCCGGCGATGGCTACGACGCCAGCATTCGCGCGCTGGATGCCGCGGGTCTGGCGGGCGAGGCGTTGCTGTTCGAACTGATCCTGGAGGACCTGACCCAGGCCGCAGACCTTTTGCGCCCCGTCTTCAACGCCAGCCAGGGCGTGGACGGCTGGGTGTCACTGGAAGTCTCTCCGCTTTTGGCCGACAACGCGGCGCACACCATTCGGGCAGCCGATCAGCTGTTCAGGCGCGCGGCGCGGGCGAACCTGCTGATCAAGATTCCCGGCACCGGTGAAGGCCTGCAGGCCGTTGAGGAAGTGGTTTTCGACGGTGTCCCCGTCAACGTGACGCTGCTGTTCTCGCGCGAACACTACCTGGCTGCGGCGCAGGCCTACCTGCGCGGCATCGAGCGGCGCCTGGCTGCAGGGCTCGATGCGAAGGTGGCGTCGGTGGCCTCTGTCTTCATCGGCCGGTGGGACGCGGCGGTCAAGCTGGAGATCTCCTCACCGTTCCACAACCGGCTCGGCATCGCGATGGCGATGCGCACCTACCGCGCCCATCGTGAACTGCTCGCCAGCGACCGCTGGCAACGGCTGGCAGCGGCCGGCGCGCAGCCGCAGCGGCTGCTGTGGGCCAGCACGGGCACCAAGGATTCCACCGTCGCCGACACCTTGTACGTGCAGGCTTTGGCCGCCGCAGGAACGATCAACACCTTGCCGGAGAAGACCTTGCTGGCCTTTGCCGACCACGGCAGGGTGGGCACGCCGCTCCCGGCCGACGGCGGTTATGCCGATGCCGTGCTGGAAGAGTTTCGGCGCGAGGGCGTCGACGACGCGGCACTGGCCGAGCGCCTTCAGCGCGAAGGCGTGGAGGGCTTCGCAGCGTCGTGGCACGCGGCGCTGACCTGCATCCGGCAGAAGTGCGCTACCAAGGCCGCCATGACGCCGCCATGACGCCGATATGAACGATCAGACGCTGCCGTCCAGCCCGGCATGGCAGGTGCTGATCGAACACCGGGCTCGCATCGGCGGTCTGCACCTGCGTGCGCTGTTCGCCGCCGATCCCGAGCGCGGCACCCGTTGCACGGTGGAGGCCGCAGGCCTGTATCTTGACTACTCGAAGAACCGCATCGACGCGCAGACGGTTGCGCTGCTGGTGGCGTTGGCGGTCGACCGTGGCCTGGCCGAGCGTATGAATGCCATGTTCCGCGGCGACCGCATCAACACCACCGAAGGGCGCGCCGTTTTGCACACCGCGTTGCGGGCGGCGGCCGGCGAGTGCGTCCTGCTGGACGGCGTGAACGTGGTCGATGAGGTGCATGTCGTGCTTGCGCGCATGGCAGCTTTCAGCGATCAGGTCCGCAGCGGCGCCTGGCTGGGGCATACGGGCCAGCCGATCCGCAACATCGTCAACATCGGCATCGGCGGCTCGGACCTGGGCCCGGCGATGGCACATGCCGCGTTGCTGCACTACAGCCAACGCGACCTCTGCATTCGATTCGTCGCCAACGTCGATGGCACCGATTTCGCGGAGGCCGTTCGCGGGCTCGACGCCGCGCAGACGCTGTTCATCGTCTGCTCCAAGAGCTTCAAGACGACCGAGACGCTGACAAATGCCCGGGTGGCGCGCTCTTGGTGCCTGCAGCACTTGGGTGCTGCCCAGGCCGTGGCACGCCACTTCGTCGCGGTGTCCGCCAACGTCGAGGCCGCGACGGCGTTCGGCATCGCGCCAGCGCAGATATTCCCGCTGTGGGACTGGGTTGGCGGCCGCTGCTCGATGGCGTCGGCGGTCGGCCTTTCCATCATGCTGGCCATCGGGCCGGGGCATTTCACCGACATGCTGGCCGGCATGCGCACGATGGACCAACATTTCCGGCACGCGCCCCTTGGCCACAACATGCCGGTGCTGCTGGGCCTCCTTGCCGTTTGGAACAACAACTTCCTCGGTGCGCCAACGCAGGCGGTGCTGCCGTACGAGCAGTATCTGCAGCGCTTTCCGGCCTATCTGCAGCAACTGACGATGGAGAGCAATGGCAAGCACGTGACGCGCGAAGGCCAGACCGTCGGGATGACCACATCGCCCGTCGTGTGGGGCGAGCCGGGTACCAACGGGCAGCATTCGTTCTTCCAGTTGCTGCACCAGGGCACACGGCTGGCGCCGTGCGACTTCATCGGTTTCGCGCAGAGCCTGAACCCACAGGGCCAAGCGGCCGGGCAGGGCGACCCACAACACGACCTGCTGATGGCCAACCTGTTCGCGCAAGCCGAGGCGCTGGCCTTCGGGCGCACCGCGGACGAACTGCGGGCCGACGGGGTTGCCCCGGCGCTGTTACCGCACCGCGTCCTTGAAGGCAACCAACCCAGCAACATGTTGCTGGGTGACCGCCTGACGCCGTTTGCGCTGGGCGCCCTGGTGGCTCTGTACGAGCACAGCGTGTTCACACAGGGTGTGATCTGGGGTATCGACTCTTTCGACCAATGGGGTGTCGAGTTCGGCAAGGCGCTGGCGCAGCGGACGGCTGTCGAGTTGGGCGCCGAGGCCGGCGAGGCCGGAACGCATGACACGTCGACCGAGGCCTTGATCCAGCGCTACAGACGGCTGCGCAGGGGGTGACATGTGCGGCGACGTACAGACCGGCGCCGCCGTGCGAACCAAACTTGGGCCCAGAGCCACAACAACTGAACACGCCGTCAATGCACAAGCATCTTGAACCCTGGCGCGATGCCCTGGCCGCCAGTGTCAGCTTGTGTGCAGGCCTGATGCTCGTCGCCGCGTTGGCCGGCTGTGCCGCCTTTGAGCCGGTGCAGGCACCGGCCCCACGCGTGGCGCTGAATGTGCCCTTGGCTTGGTCGACGGCGGACGCGGGCCTCGCCGCAACACCCCTGGCGGCCTGGTGGCGGCGCTTCGACGATGCGCTGCTGGTGAGCCTGATCGACGACGCCCTGCGCGCCAACACCTCGCTGGAAGCGGCGCGGGCCGCGCTGGCGCAGTCACGCGCCGCGGGTGACCTGCAGTCTGCTGCCTTGCGGCCAGCCCTGGGCGGCTCGGTGTCGGCGCAGCGCAGCCGACGCGGTATCGGGAACACAGGCGCGAACTCACCCGGCAGCACGGCCAGCGTCTCGACCAACACCTTCAGTGCAGGTTTCGACGCGAGCTGGGAGCCCGACATCTTCGGTGCCGTGCGCGCCGGCGTGTCGGCGGCCGATGCCGACGTCCAGGCCAGCGCCGCCAGCCTGGGCGACGCGCAGGTCTCGGTCGCGGCCGAGGTGGCCGTCAACTACCTGCAGCTGCGCAGCCTGCAGCAGCGGCTGGCCATTGCCGGGCAGAACCTGCAGAGCCAGCAAGAGACGCTGCAGATCACGCAGTGGCGCGAG
>NZ_JBDSQX010000031.1:0-6037 GCF_039929605.1 Roseateles sp. | reverse complement strand
GCGCAGCGCCCGGCCCTGCGTGATGGTGGTCGACGACACCCAGGAGATGCTGGCCTACATCACCGAGCTGCTGCAAGACGAATGCGACGTGGTCACCGCAGCCGATGGCGAACTGGCCTGGGCGCTGCTCCAGCGCACATCGGTGCAGGCCATCGTCTCGGACGTGATGATGCCCAACCTGGATGGCCTGGGCCTGACCGCGCGGCTCAAAGCCAGCGCCAGCTTTTCCCATGTCCCCATCATCTTGCTGACCGCCCGCCGCGGCAGCGGCGCCAGCGTCACCGGGCTGGAAAGTGGTGCCGACGACTACGTCGCCAAGCCGTTTTCGCCGATCGAGCTCAAGGCGCGGGTGCGCGCCGTACTGCGCATGGGCCAGGTGCAGACCGAGCTGCGTCACAAGTCGCATCAGGCAGGCATGGCCGAAATTGCCACCAGCGTTTTGCACAACGTCGGCAACGTCTTGAACAGCGTCAACGTGTCGGCCGGCTTGGTCACCGACAAAGTGCAAACGTCCAAAGTGAGGGGTCTGATGCGCGCCGTCGAGCTGCTGGACGAGCACAGTGGGGACCTGGCCGATTTCTTGACCCAGGATGCGCGCGGCAAGCTGCTGCCGTCGTACCTGGGGCAGCTGGCCCAGACCCTGGTGGCCGAGCAGCAAGACATCATCGCGGAGCTGCGGCAGCTGGCCAACAGCGTCGACCACATCAAGGATGTCGTCGCCACCCAGCAGTCCTATGCGCGCGCCTCCGGAGTCGTCGAGGCGGTGCTGGTGCGCGACCTGGTGGAGGACGCGTTGCGCATGAACGCCAGCGCGCTGGCGCGCCATGACGTCAGCGTCATCAAGCAATTTGCCGACCTGCCCATGCTGGCCCTGGACAAGCACCGTGTGCTGCTGATCCTGGTCAACCTCATCAGCAATGCCACGTACGCAATGGACGGTGTGCGTGATCGCCCGCACCAGTTGACCTTGCAAGCACAGGCCCCGTCACCGCAAACCCTTCGCATCCGCCTGGTGGACAACGGCGAAGGCATCGCGCCGGAGAACCTCACGCGCATCTTCTCGCACGGTTTCACGACGCGCCAGACCGGCCATGGCTTCGGCCTGCACAGCTGCGTGCTGGCGGCGCGCGAAATGGGTGGCACGCTCAGCGTGCACAGCGATGGGCCCGGCCTGGGCGCAACCTTCACCCTTGAACTGCCGATCAATACGGCGCAGAGCATTCAATGAGCACGTTTCCGACATTGGCGCCTACGAAAAACCGGACCGCGAGGCTCATGAGTTCGCCGTCAGGCCGCAACCGTCAACGTGACGTGCTTGAGATCAACGCTGTTGGGGCCGACCATCACGGTAAAGGTTCCCGGCTCGACGATCCGCTTCATGTCCAGGCCGAAGCCGAAGGGATCGGCCGTAGGCGGCATGGGGCTGTGCCTGGTCAGCCTGTTCGTCGCGACGCGGCCGAAGGTGTGGTGCCGTCACACCGGCTGCGCTGCGCCCCAAGCGCGTGGCCCGGGCGGCGCCTCGGGGTGGGAGGGGCCGCTTTGCGGAAGCCGCCAACCGCGCGATGCCAAGGACCGTGATGAGCCCGAAGCCGCCCTGCTACCAGCCTCCACCCCGGCCCCGATACCTGCCTAGAAATCCCCCGTCCCACGCCGCCCGGCCTTGATGTTGCTGCGTTTCGATTTGCCCTCCAGCCGCCGCTGCTTGGAGCCATAGGTCGGCTTGGTCGCCCGCCTGGCCTTGGGTACATGGGCGGCGGCTTGCACCAGTTCGATGAGGCGGGCCACGGCGTCGGCACGGTTGCGCTCCAGGCTGCGCGTGTCCTGCGCCTTGATGACGACGACGCCCTCGGTGGTGATGCGCTGGTCGGCCCAGTTCAGCAGGCGCTCCTTGACGGCGTCTGGCAGGCTCGACGCGCGGATGTCGAAGCGCAGGTGGACGGCGTTTGAAACTTTGTTGACGTTCTGCCCGCCCGGGCCGCTGGCGCGGATGGCTTCGAAGTCAAGCTCGTCCGGGCGTGGCTGCCAGTGCAGTGTCATGTGGCACGGCAAGCCGGCCCGTCGCGCGACGCGGCGTGCGGCAAAAGAACACAGCCACAGAGGCACAGAGACACAGAGGGACCTGCATCCCGCTGCCTCTGTGTCTCTGTGCCTCTGTGGCTTTGTTTGGTTTTCATTTCATGCACTGCGCACCGGCACGCGCGGCGCGATCGCGCACATCAGCTCGTAGCCGATGGTGCCGGCCGACCGGGCGACTTCGTCGATGGGAAGGCGGCTGGCTGTGCCGCCGATGACAGGACCCTCGCCCCACAACGTCACCTCGCTGCCAAAGCCGCTCGCCGGCAGGGCGCTCAGGTCCACCGCCAGCATGTCCATGGAGACGCGGCCCAGCGTGCGCGTGCGCTGGCCGTCCACCAGCACCGGCGTGCCGGTCGGCGCGTGGCGCGGGTAGCCGTCGGCATAGCCGCAGGCGACGATGCCCACGCGCGTGGCCTGCTCGGCGCGGTAGGCGCTGCCGTAGCCGACCGTGTCGCCGGGCTGCAGCTGCTGCACGCCGATGAGTTTGGAGCGCAGCGTCATGGCCGGCGCCAAGTCCCAGTGGGCGGCGTCGTGCTCGGGGAAGTCGGGCACGCCGCCGTAGATCATGATGCCGGCGCGCACCCAGTCGGCCGCCGTGCGGGCCGGGTGGCGCAGCGTCGCGGCGCTGTTGGCCATCGTCCGTTCGCCGGCCAGGCCGTCGGCCGCAGTCTCGAAGGCGGCGAGCTGGTGGGCGATGCCGTCGACGCCCTGGCGCATCGCGTCGGCGTCCGAAAAATGCGTCATCAGCCCGATCTCGTCGACTTGGGGCAGCGCGTCCAGCCGCGCATAGGCGGCGCGGAACGCGGCGGGTGTGAAGCCGAGGCGGTTCATGCCCGAGTTGAGCTTGAGGAAGACGCGGTGCGGCTCGTGCGTCTTGTGCATGGCCAGCCAGTCGATCTGCTGCTCACAGTGCACGGCGTGCCAGAGCTTCAGGCGCGAACACAGCTCCAGGTCGCGCGGCTCGAACACGCCCTCCAGCAGCAGGATGGGGCCGCGCCAGTCCAGCGCCCGCAGCCGTTCGGCCTCCGCCAGGTCCAGCAGCGCGAAGCCGTCGGCGGCGCGCAGGCCTGGATAAGCGCGCTCGATGCCGTGGCCGTAGGCATTGGCCTTGACGACCGCCCAGACGCGCGCGTTGGGCGCTTGTGCACGGGCGCGGGCGAGGTTGTGCGCGAGGGCGTCAACGTGGACAAGAGCTTCGATGGGACGGGGCATAGCCGCTGATTTTGCGCCCGGCCGTGGTGCGTGAAATCGGCCAGGGGCGCGTGCTATAAACCCGCTCCGCCTCGTCCTTTGCCGCCTCTTCTGCCCATAGCTCCCCTGTCAGGATCGAACTCCGGTCGATGAAACGCGGCTTCTACATCATCATGTCGGCGCAGTTCTTCAGCTCGCTGGCTGATAACGCGCTTTTCGTTGCGGCGGTCGAGCTGCTGCGCACCTCCGGCGGCGCCGAGTGGCAGCGCGCCGCGCTGGTGCCGATGTTTGCCCTGTTCTACGTCGTGCTGGCGCCCTTTGTCGGTGCCTTTGCCGACGCGGTGCCCAAGGGCAAGGTGATGTTCTATTCGAACACCATCAAGGTCGTCGGCTGTTTGATGATGCTGTTCGGCACCCACCCGTTGATGGCCTACGCCATCGTCGGCCTGGGCGCTGCGGCCTACTCGCCGGCCAAGTACGGCATCCTGACCGAAATGCTGCCGCCGTCCCAACTGGTCAAGGCCAACGGCTGGATCGAAGGGCTGACGATCACGTCGATCATCCTGGGCGTGCTGCTCGGCGGCCAGTTGATCGGGAACCGCATTGCGCCCATGTTGCTGGGCTTGGACCTGCCCATGGTCAACACCGGCATCGACACGCCGCCCGAGGCGGCGATCGCCGGCCTCGTCGGCCTGTACGTTGTGGCGGCCCTGTTCAACCTGCGTATTCCGCGCACCCAGGCACCGCTGCAGCCGTTCGCACACAGCGTCCTCGGCTTGGTACGCGACTTCTCCTCCTGCAACAGCCGGCTTTGGGAGGACAAGCTGGGCCAGATCTCCCTGGCCACGACGACCCTGTTCTGGGGTGTCACCGGCAACCTTCGCTACATCGTGCTGGCCTGGGCTGCGGTGGCGCTGGGCTATGGCACGACGCAGGCGTCGTCGCTGGTCGGCGTCGTTGCCATTGGCACGGCGGTGGGCGCTGTCGTCGCGTCAATGTATTGCCGGCTGGACCGCGCCATGGCCGTCATCCCGCTGGGCATCGCCATGGGGCTGCTCTTCATCCTGATGGTCTTCATCACCAATGTCTGGGTGGCCGCGCCGTTCCTGATCCTGCTGGGTGGCATCGGCGGCTACATGGTGGTGCCGATGAATGCGCTGCTGCAGCACCGTGGTCACAACCTGATGGGCGCCGGGCGCAGCATCGCGGTGCAGAACTTCAACGAGCAGGCTTGCATCCTGGGCCTGGGCGCCTTCTACACGGCCATGACGCGCTTCGGCCTGTCCGCCTTCGGCGCCATCACCATCTTCGGTGTCGTCGTGGCCGGCACGATGTGGTGGATCAAGCGCTGGCACCAGCGCAACCTTGTCGAGCACAAGGAAGAGGTCGAGCACCTGCTCGACCTGGCGCGCAGCGACGACCTGAAGCCGGTGGATCGTTAGACCACCCCCTACCGGCCTCAGCCCACCTCAAGGGGGCGCTGCCAGTGGCCTGGCAAAGCCAGTTCCACGGCAGCCGCTGGAGGGGCGGCCTCGCTTAGCGAGGCCTATCGAAAACTCAGGAGCGGCTGTTTGAGCTGGACCCGCGACCCTTGCGGCCGCTGGTGGGCTGGATCAGGTGCTTGCCGTCCAGCACCGCCTCGATGGCCTCGCTCCAGGCGCGGGCGATCTTGAAGCAGCCGCTGTGGTTGAGGTGGATCTCGTTGTGCCAGTCGCCGCTGATGCCGGTCGAACCGGGCGCGGCCAGGGCCAGCGGCACGGCAGTCGAGTCGAACACGAAGAGGCCACGGAAGGCCTCCTTGTCGGCTGCCATGCCCTTGAGCAACTGGGCGAGGTGGAAGACCATCAGCCGGCTGACCGCCGCCCAGTCGGCCGCGGGCACGCCGTAGGACTTCAGCGCGGGATACAGCCAGGGGCCGCTGGCGCCCAGCTCATCGTTGATGGCGGCGCCTGCCGGGCGCGGCATGGGCACGGCGTAGCAGTGCATGAAGATGGGCTTGCCCACCGACGGGCCCTGGTCGCGCAGCGTCAGCAGATGCTTGATGTTGGCGCGCAGGTACGCGGCATAGGTGGCCCAGCCGGGTTCTGAAAAATATCGCGCCACGCCGGCCGAAGGCGGGCCCCATTCGGTCTGGCGGCGCAGCAGGCGCAGTTCCAGCGCAATGGGCTGGCCGTTGCCGTCGTGCGCCGGCGTGCGGGCCGCGGCGATGAGGTCGTTGCCGCCGACGGACAGCAGCACGCCGTCCCAGGTCGGCGCGCCAGGGCCGGTCAGCAGCCGGACGAAGTCGGGGTTGGACTGCAGGTCGACGATGTGCGACAGCGCATTGCCGGTGCCGGCGCAGTTCACGGCAGCGACGCTGGCTTTGAACACCAGTTCCTGCAGCAGATTGGCGTGGGCGTTGAGCTTGTCTCGCGAGTTGGAGAACCAGGAGTCGCCCTGGGCCAGCAGCTTCCAGCGGAAGGTGCTCAGCTCGGGCGGGGTGCGGCCGGCCAGATCGGCCGGGGTAAAGCTAGCCAGGTGATCCATGAACGTGGGCGAGTCCGGGGGAGGAGAAAGGGGGCCGGGGCCGCTCGCAAGGGCAGCCCTGAGGTTCGCGCGATTGGACGGCCAGCCACGCGGCGGACGCCATGCTACAAACCCTCGGCGCCCAGGAGCCTGTCGGGCTTTGGGTCGGGTGCGCGTTGGGCCTGCAAGGGGGCTCAGCCTAGGCGCAAAGCGGAGCTGGGCCGAGTGCCCAGCGAGCATTTGCAACGACGGATCAGCCCCCTTG
>NZ_JBDSQX010000030.1:0-7864 GCF_039929605.1 Roseateles sp. | reverse complement strand
TCAGCCCCGAAGCCCCGCGCCGAACTCGCGCCGCTACGCTCTGCTCAAACAGGCGTCGCGAGTCAGTTCTTGAGGTTCGCTGCGCGAACGGGCTTCGGGTCTTCCGTTCCTCGGCGGGGCTAAAAGGGGCCCTGCAGAAATACATCCACCGGAGGGATGGCGGGCTTGGCTGTTCGGCTGTTTCGAAGGGTCCCCTTTGGAGGAGCCGAGAAGCGCAGGAGCCCGAGGCGCGTGCGCAGCACGCTTCGTCAACTGACTCCGCGCAACTGTTTGACCGCAGCGTAGCGAAGGGAGTTTTGCGCGGGCCTCGGGCTTCGAGCATCGCAGGGCACCCCTCGCAGAGGGGCGACGGAACAGGGGCGACTTTTTGCCTTCTTTTTGGTCGCTCAAAAAGAAGGTCGCCCGCCGGGGCGAACTCCCGGCTGGGCCGCGGCACAAAACCGCAACGCCGATTTACTTCCCATACAAAACCATCTGCGTACACCGAAACAACGCCATCGTCTTGCCACTGTCCATGTGCGTGACGACCGCATCCCAGACCTGTGTCGTCCTCCCCAGATGCACCGCCTTCGCCACGCAGGCCACCGTGCCCTCACGTGCCGTGCCGAGATGTTGGACTTCAGCTCCGTTGGATGCGCGGCCATCCTGGGGACAACAAAAAGGCCGGCATCCCTGCTGGCCTTTTCACTTGCGGCGCTTGAGGCGCGTCGGATCAACTGCGCGTCAGCGTCGCCTTCAGCATGTTGTCGAGCATGTCCTGGGTTTCGGCCAGGTGGGCGCGCGTCTCGATAGACAGCCCCGGCTTGGCCGAGGCCGCGCGCAGGTCGCGGGCGAGCTGGGTCGCGTGCCAGCGCGCCATCGAGAAGGCATCGGCGTAGACCGTGGCGCCGTTGGTCGAGCGGTTGAGCTGAGCCTGCAGGCGCTTCAGGTATTCGCGCTGCAGGCTGCGGCGCATGCGGTCGATCTCACCACCCGTCTTCAGCTCGCTGAAGACGGTGCCTTGCAGCGTGCCGTAAACCTCGCTGAGCGAGACCGCGCCTTTGCGCTGGGCCTCGGGCAGGTAGGCGCTCTGATCAATGAGGCGGCGCGCGGTGGCGGGTGACATCAGACGATCCAGCACGCGGCCCTGCAGGGCGCTGACGGTGTCGGGGATGGACAGCGGCAGGCCACGCTCCCACTCGTTGTAGTCCAGCGTCTGCATGGCCAGGAACTCAGGGCTGAACTTGAACGAGTTGCTGGACAGCAGGCCACTGGCGATGAAGCGCAGAGCGTCGCGCTGCTGGGCGTTGTCCACCGGCTTGAAGGCCGGGCCGGGTGTCACGCCTGGCACGATGCGCTCGGCCTGGATGCCGCCGACGTATTTGCTGACGTTGCCGGCCGTCATGCCGAGCTGGCGGAAGGCCTCGAACACCGAGCGGCGGTTGCGCAGCGGGTCCTCGCCGGCTTCGGGCTTGCGCGTCTGCACGCGCTCCCACAGCTCCTGGCTGAGCTTGAGGCGCTTTTTGGCGAAGGCCAGTGGGTCGTCGCCCAGGTCACGCTGGTTGGTGCGCGGGTCGAAGCCGTCGTAGATGCCGCCGATGCCCTGGTCGAGGTCGTCTCCGAAGGCCAGCTGCGGCTCGGTGGAGCGCGCGGCGATGCGGGCCAGCTCGCCCGACTCCTGCTCGGAGGGAATCTGTTTGTAGGCGTACTCGATGGCCCAGTAGTCGTAGGCGCCCAGCGTGGTGTTGGTCACGCTCGTCTTGGCCTCGCCCTTCAGCGGCAGGTTGTAGGCGTTGTAGTCCATCACCGAGTTGGAGATGCCGTGGGCCTCGGTGAAAGTCTTGTCCTTCAACTGGGCCTGTGTGACGGTGGTGGAGGAGCGGAAGTTGTGCTTGAGGCCGAGCGTGTGGCCGACCTCGTGCATGACGACGTCCTTCATCACCGCCTGGGCCAGCGCCTCGGCCTCGGGGCCGTTGGTGTCCAGGCCCTCTGCCCCGCCCCGCAGCGCCAGCAGGTCGAGCGCGAAGCCGAACTCGCTGGCCTGGTCGGCCATGTAGGTGCAGAGCTGGTCGGCCAGCGCGTGCTGGCTGCGCTCGCCCAGCCAGGCGCTGTTGTTGGGGCCGTGGTCGTGGGCCTGGTAACCCGGCGGCACGTCGTCGGCGGCCAGGCGGCGGGTGCCGCGACCGAAGACGTCGCTCATGCCGATGTCGGCGTCCAGGATTTCGCCGGTGCGCGGGTCCTTGTGGTTGGGGCCGATGGCGAAGCCGACGTCAGAGCCGGTGAACCAGCGGATGGACGCATGCGTGGAGTCCATGTTGTCCCAGTCGGCGTCGTCGGGCTGCTGCTTGGCGACCACGGCGTCCTTGAAGCCGATCTTCTCGAAGGCCTTGTTCCACTCCAGGATGCCGGCCTTGACGGATTCGCGGTACTTGGGCGGGATGTTCTTGTCCATCCAGTAGACGATGGGCTGCACCGGCTCGGACAGGGCCGCAGCCGGGTCCTTCTTCTCCAGGCGCCAGCGGGCCACCATGTGCACGCGCGGGTTGGGCTTGAGGTCGTCGCCGAGGTTGCTGTAGCTCTCCATGAAATGACCCAGGCGCGGGTCGGCCTGGCGCACGGCAGCCGGCGCTTCGGGCAGCGCGCGCATGCTGTAGACGAAGCTGAAGAACATCGAGCGCGGGTCCGGCGTGGCCTGGGGCGGCGTGGGCACGGGCACCGGCACAGGCACCAGCGGCGGCGCGGGAATGCGGGCGGTGGCGAAGTGCACGCGAGCGGTCAGCGTGGAGATCTGCGCGTCGGCGCGGGTCGCTTCGATGAAGGAGTTGGCGCGGTCGGGCGCGTACGGCAAGCGGTAAGCCACTTCTAAGCGCGTGGAATAGCCGGGGATGTCGCCGAGCAGGAGCCCGCTGGCGTCCACCAGCACCGACTTGCGGTCCGGGTGATCGGCGCTGGCCACGGGGCCGGATGTGATGAGGCTGGGCGAAAAGGCCTGGGCGAGCGCGGCCTGGGTGGCGGCGTTGTCGGTGCGGAACTTGGTGTTGAGCGCGATCAGCTGCACGTGGTTACCGATGCGGCGCCACTCGGCCAGCTCCTCACCAATCATCTGGCTGGCGTACAGGCCACGCTCGCCGATGGAGTTGGCAACGTTGACGCTGAACAGGAAGGGCTTGTTGAAGGCCTCCTTGGGGATCTCGATCCAGGTCTTTTCGTCCTTGCGCCAGATGGGGAAGAGGCCCGGCTGCTCCTTGGCGCCGCGGATGATCTCGGCAAAGGGCTTGGGGGCGGTGGGGTCGGCGGGCGGGCGCAGTGCTGATGTGGCCGGCACGGCCGGGGCGGACGCGGCGCCCGCCGGTGCGGAGGCGGCTCCGTTGGGCAAGGGTGGTGTCTGGGCCTGAGTTTGAGCGGCAGCCAGCGCGAGCAGCGCGGCGGTGGCAAGGGCAGTACGGGGCAGCCGAATCATGCGAAGCGTCCGAAAAATTGGAGAAAAACAATCACTGTGGACGGCGGCGACACTCGCGTCAATTGGGTGACGTCGCCGTCGCGTCGCAACAAAACTTCCGTCATGGAACTCACGCATCTCATTTATTTACACGGTTTTAGATCGTCGCCCGGCTCGGCCAAGGCGGTGCGAATGGCCGCCTGGGCGCAGCAGCAACCGGGCCTGACTTTCGCCTGCCCGCAACTGCCGCCCTCCCCGCTGGACGCGATGGCGCTCGTTGCCGACATCGTGGCCGGCTGGCCTGCGACGGGGTCGGCCGTCATCGGCAGCTCGCTGGGCGGCTTCTACGCCACGGCGCTGGCCGAGCAGCGCGCCCATCGCGGCTGGCGCGCCGCAGTGCTGAACCCGGCCGTGAACCCGGCGCGCGACCTGGCCCACCACATCGGCGAGCTGACCGCCTGGCACGACCCGACGCTGAAGTTCGACTTCACGGCCGAGCACGTGGCCGAACTCGCCGCACTCACACCGCCGCCCCTGCTGACCCGCCCGCTGCGCTACTACGCGCTGATCGCCAAGGGTGACGAGCTGCTGGACTGGCGCGAGATGCTGGCCCGTTATGCGGGTTGCGACGGCGAGGTGCTGGAAGGCAGCGACCATGGGCTGACGGATTTCGAAGCCCATCTGCCCGGGTTGCTGAAACACCTGCAAGCCTGAAGCGACAATCCACCCCATATGTTTGCGCTGTTTGATGATGCCGGGAAATTTCACGCCGGCCGGGTGATGTCGGAGGCCGATGCCTCGCTGCAGGTCGAGCTGGACTCGGGCAAGCGAGTCAAGGTCAAGTCCGCCAATGTGTTGCTGAAGTTCGAGAAGCCGGCGCCCGCCGCGCTGCTGAGCGAGGCGCGCGCACTGGCGGACACCATCGACCTCGACCTGGCCTGGGAGTTCGCGCCTGAAGGCGAGTTCGGCTTTGCCGACCTGGCGCGTGACTATTTCGACGCCAAGGCGGGCACGGTGCAGCAGGCCGCCGCGCTGCTGGGCCTGTACGACGCGCCGCACTACTTCCGCCGCGCCGGCAAGGGTCAATTCAAGAAGGCGCCCGAGGAGACGGTCAAGGCCGCGCTGCTGGGCATCGCGCGCAAAGCCCAGCAGGCAGCTCAGATCGAGGCCTGGGCGGACGAACTGGCGGCCGGCACCTGCCCGGCGCCCATCCAGGACCAGATCTACAAGATCCTGTTCAAGCCCGACAAGAACGGGCCGGAGTACAAGGCCGTCGTCGAGGCGAGCAAGAAGTCGCACAAGGCGCCGCTGGACCTGCTGCAGTCGGCAGGAGCCATCACCAGCCCCTACCAGTTCCACTGGAAGCGCTTCCTGTTCGAGAACTTTCCCAAGGGCGCCGGCTTCCCGGCCCTCACGGCGCCGGAGATCAAGGACGAGCTGGCGTTGTCGACCGCGCAGGCCTTTTCCATCGACGACTCCCAGACCACCGAGATCGACGACGCGCTGTCGGTGCAGGGCCTGGGCACGGGCACGGTCACCTTCGGCGTGCACATCGCCGCACCAGGCCTCGCGATCACGCCGGACTCGGCTGTCGACAAGGTGGCCCGCGACCGCCTGTCCACCGTCTACATGCCGGGCTGGAAGCTGACCATGCTGCCCGACGATGTCGTGCAGGCCTACACGCTGATCGCGGGCCGCGACTGCCCAGCGGTGTCCATCTACTTCACGCTGGACGAGGCCACCTTCGAGGTGAAGTCGCGCGAGACCAAGCTGGAGCGCGTGCACATCGCCGCCAACCTGCGCCACGACAAGTTGGACGGCATCGTCACCGACGCCACGCTGTCGGGCGAGGCGCCGGCCGACTACGCCTTCGCGCCCGAGCTCGCCTTCACCTGGCGGCTGGCCAAGCACCTGAAGGCGCAGCGGGAAGTGGCGCGCGGCAAGCCGGAGAACTTCAACCGGCCCGACTACAACTTTCGCTTGACCGGCGAGCGCATGGAAGCGCCCAACGGCACGGAGTCAGTCGAGATCGGCATGCGCGCGCGCGGCAGCTCGCTGGACCTGATCGTGGCCGAGGCCATGATCCTGGCCAACTCGGCTTGGGGCGGCTGGTTGGCGGAGCTGGGCCTGCCCGGCATCTACCGCAGCCAGGCCAGCCTGGCGCCCGGCATCAAGGTGCGCATGGGCACCAAGGCGCTGCCGCATGCCGGCATGGGCGTGGCGCAGTACACCTGGGCGACATCACCCTTGCGCCGTTATGTCGACCTGGTCAACCAGTGGCAGATCATTGCCTGCGCCCGCCACGGCAAGACGGCTGCGCTCGTTGCGCCGTTCAAGCCCAAGGACGCGCAGCTCTTCTCGATCATCTCGGGCTTCGAGGCAGCCTACGCGGCGTACAACGGCTTTCAGAACGGCATCGAGCGCTTCTGGACGCTGCGCTGGCTGCAGCAGAACGACACGACCGAGCTGACCGCCACCGTCATGAAGGAAGGCCTCGTCCGCGCCGATGACCTGCCGCTGGTGTTCAAGGCGCTGGGATGCGAAAACCTGCCGCGCGGCAGCCATGTGAAGGTGCGCATCACCGGCCTGGACGAGATGACGCTGGACGTGCATGCGACCTTGATCGAGCGCCTGGACGAGAAGCCCGCAGAAGCGGAAGCCGAGGGCGATGACGACGATCTCGAAGCCGCTGCGGCGCCGATCGCGCTGGCCATCGACCTGAACGACAGCCCGAGCGAAGCAGAACCGGCGGCGCAAAGCTGAAATGCGCCGGCTGAGCACCCTGCAGATCGCGCTCGCATGCTCGCTTGGCGCGCATGGTGTTCTGCTCGGCTGGCGCATGGGCTCGCCCGAATCCTTCAACCGCGTGTTTCAGGACACGCCGCTGGAAGTGGTGCTCGTTAACACGCGCTCCAACGAATTGCCCAGCAAGGCGGCGGCATTGGCCCAGGCCAACCTGGCCGGCGGCGGCAATACGGAAGTGGGCCGGGCCACCTCGCCGCTGCCGCCCGCGCGCCACAGCGAGACCGGCGACGCCGCCGAGGCGCAGAGCTCGCAGATCTCCCAGCTGCAGCAACAGCAGCAGCAATTGCTGACCCAGTTGCGCCGTGACATCGCCCTGCTGCCGCCGCCCGACCCGCGCCGTGAAAAGACCGACTCCGCCGAGCGCGGCCAGGCGGAGAAGCGCCGCCAGCTCGTCGATTTGCTCGCCGAGATCGAGAAGCGCGTCAACGAGGAAAGCGCCCGGCCGCGCAAGCGCTACATCAGCCCGGCCACGCGCGAAGTGGTCTACGCGCAGTACTACGACGGCCTGCGCAAGCGCATCGAGGAGCGCGGCACGCGCGACTTCCCGGAAGCGCGCGGCAAGAAGCTTTACGGCGAGCTGACGATGAACATCCACATCGACAACAAGGGCCGCGTCATCGAGACCGACGTGCTGGCCTCCAGCGGCAACCCGACGCTGGATCGCCGCGCCATCGCCATCGTGCAGGCGGCCTCGCCCTTCGGCAACTTCAGCAAGGAGATGCTCAAGGGCGCCGAAGTGCTGGTCATCACATCGCGCTTCAAGTTCACGCGCGATGAAGGCCTGGAAACCATATTGACCGGACAACCATGACCGATAGATATGCCGTCGTCGGCAACCCTGTGGAGCACAGCCGCTCGCCGGCCATCCACGCGATGTTTGCGGAGCAGACCGGGCAGACGCTGAGTTATGAGCGCCTGCTGGCGCCGCTGGACGGGTTCGAGGCGACGCTGCGCGCCTTTGTGGCCGCCGGTGCCAAGGGCTGCAACATCACCGTGCCCTTCAAGTTCGACGCCTTCGCGCTGGCCGCTGTGCGCACCGACCGCGCGCAGCTGGGCGGCGCCGCCAACGCGTTGCGCTTCGACGAAGGCGGCTGGACCGCCGACAACACCGACGGCGCCGGTCTCGTCAACGACATCCAGCGCAATGCCGGCCGCTCGCTGGCCGGCTTGCAGGTGCTGCTGGTGGGCGCCGGTGGCGCGGCGGCGGGCGTGCTGGGCAGCCTGATCGCGGCGGGGCCGGCGCGCATCACCGTAGTGAACCGCACCGTGGACAAAGCTCAGGCGCTGGTCGCCAGCCACGCTCATCTCGGCGTGCCTTTGTCAGCCGGCACCTTGACTGATGCCCCGGCCGCGCAGGACATCGTCGTCAACGCCACTAGCACCAGCCTGGCCGGCACCGCCGCGCCGGTCGACGCCCGCGTGCTGGCCCGAGGCGCGCTGGCGCTGGACATGATGTACGGCCCCAAGGCGCAAGGTTTCCTCGACTGGGCCGCCGCCCACGGCGCCGAGCCGCGCGACGGGCTGGGCATGCTCATCGAGCAGGCGGCCGAAGCCTTCTTCTTCTGGCGCGGCGTGCGGCCCGACACGGCACCGGTGCTGAAGGCCATGAGGTCGTCGCTGTGATGCGCCACGCCGGCCGCC
>NZ_JBDSQX010000029.1:0-43151 GCF_039929605.1 Roseateles sp. | reverse complement strand
GGCTGAACGAGCTGCTGCGCGACTTCCGCTCCAACCGCAACCACCTGGCCATCGTCATTGACGAGTTCGGCAACACCGCCGGCCTCATCACCATCGAAGACGTGCTGGAAGAGATCGTCGGCGAGATCGAGGACGAGTTCGACGACAAGGACGGCGAGTCGGGTCTCTACACACTGGCCGACGGCAGCCAACGCGTGGCTGGCGACGCGACCATCTCAGCCGTCAACAGCAGCTTCGGCCTGGCGCTGCCGGACGACGACTTCGACACCATCGGCGGCCTGGTCGCTCACGAGCACGGCCGTGTGCCGCGTCGTGGCGAGTCCGTTCGGGTGGGCGGCCTCAACTTCGCCGTCATGCTGACCCGTGGCGGCGCCGTGCGCTGGTTCAAAGTCACGCGGGTGCCCGAAGGCGAGTCCGAAGCGTGAGGCCCGTCAAAGCCAGTACGGCCGCTGCGGTCGCGCTGGCTGCCGGGCTGCTGCAGACCGCATCCTTCGCGCCCACCGACGCCTGGTGGGCCCAGCTCGCCGCCCTCGCCCTGCTCTTCGGCCTTGTTGACCGCGCCACGCCACGCGTTGCCGCGCTCTGCGGCGCGCTGTTCGGCTGGAGCTGGATGGCCTCGGGCCTGTGGTGGCTGCACATCAGCATGCACCAGTTCGGCGGCATCCCCTGGCTCGTTGCCGCGCTGGCCGTGGCGCTGTTGGCGACTGTTCTCAGTGGCTACTTCGCGCTGGCGCTAGGCCTTGCGGCACGCTGGTTCGCCCCAGGCCGCTGGCGGCTGCTGGCCCTGGCGCCGGCCTGGCTGCTGGCCGAGCTGGCGCGCGCCACGTGGTTCAGCGGCTTCCCGTGGATCGCGTCGGGCTATGCGCACACGGTCGGCCCGCTGGCGGGTTGGGCGCCGTGGGTCGGCATCTACGGCATCACGGGGCTGGCGGCGCTGGTGGCCGCCGGACTCGTACTGCTGAAGGAGCGCGCCTGGGCCCTGGCCGCGCCGGCCCTGCTGTTGCCGCTGGCCGGGCTGCTGCTGCCGCAGGACTTCACCGCGTCGAGCGGCCGGGTGGCGGTGTCCCTCGTGCAGCCCAGCATCCCGCAGGATCAGAAGTTCGACCCCGCCCGTTTCGCCACCAACCTGGACGCGCTGGCGCGGCTCATCGAGTCGGCCAAGGGCCAGGTCGTCATCACGCCCGAGTCCGTCGTGCCACTGCCGCTGGACGAGCTGGACAGCGCCACGCTGGCCCGCCTGTCCCGCCCGGAACGGCCCGCGCTGCTCGGCGCGTTTCTCGGCAACGCCGATGACGGCTGGGTGAACTCGGTCGTCGCCCTGGGCAGCAACTACCACTACGGCAAGCGCCATCTGCTGCCCTTCGGCGAAATGATCCCGCCGGGCTTCGCGTGGTTCGTGCATGCGATGGGCATCCCCATGGAAGACCAGGCGCGCGGCGATCACCAGCACCCCTGGGACGTGGCCGGCCAGCGCTTGCGCCCGCTGATCTGCTACGAGGATCTGTTCGGCGAAGACTTCGTGCAGAGCGCTGTGGGGCCGGACGCCGCCACCGTCTTCGTCAACGTCAGCAACCTGGCCTGGTTCGGCACCGCCATGATCCAGGACCAGCACCTGCAGTTCTCGCAGATGCGCGCGCTCGAATTCCAGCGCCCCTTCGTGCGCTCGACCAACACCGGCGCCACCGCCGTCGTCGACCATCTCGGCCGCATCACCGCGCGCCTGCCGGCGCTCGAACGCGGCGTGCTGGAAGCCAGCGTTGACGGCCGCACCGGCAGCACGCCCTACGCCCGCTGGCTCAGCGCCTTGGGCCTGTGGCCACTCTGGGCGCTGGGGCTGTTGACCCTGATGGGACTCAAGAGGGCGGCCTCATAGAATCGTTCACCCCCCGCTCTCGCGCTCCCCGCCCATGCTGACCTTCCAGCAAATCATCCTGACGCTTCAGGACTATTGGTCCAAACAAGGCTGCGCACTGCTACAGCCTTACGACATGGAAGTCGGCGCCGGCACCAGCCACACCGCGACCTTCCTGCGCGCCCTCGGCCCCGAGCCGTGGAAGGCCGGCTACGTGCAGCCCAGCCGCCGCCCCAAAGACGGCCGCTACGGCAACAACCCCAACCGCCTGCAGCACTACTACCAGTACCAGGTCGTGCTCAAGCCCGCGCCGGCCAACATCCTGGAGCTCTACCTCGGCTCGCTGGAGGCCCTCGGTTTCGATCTGAAGAAGAACGACGTGCGCTTCGTCGAGGACGACTGGGAGAACCCCACGCTCGGCTGCTGGGGCCTGGGTTGGGAGGTCTGGCTGAACGGCATGGAAGTGACGCAGTTCACCTACTTCCAGCAGGTCGGCGGCATCGACTGCAAGCCCATCACCGGCGAGATCACCTACGGGCTGGAGCGCCTGGCGATGTATCTGCAGGGCAAGGAATCCGTGTATGACCTCGTCTACACCGACGGCCTGACTTACGGCGACGTGTTCCATCAGAACGAGGTTGAGCAGAGCACGTATAACTTCGAGCACAGCGACGTGGACTTCCTGCTGTCGGCCTTTGCCGCGCATGAAAAGACGAGCCAGGCGCTGATGGCCGAGAAGCTCGCCCTGCCCGCTTACGAGCAACTGCTGAAGGCCGGCCATAGCTTCAACCTGCTGGACGCACGCGGCGCCATCAGCGTGACGGAGCGCGCCGCCTACATCGGCCGCATCCGCAACCTGGCCCGCGCCGTCGCGCAGAGCTATCTGGACAGCCGTGCGCGGCTCGGCTTCCCGATGGCACCGAAGGCCTGGGCCGACGAGGTCGTCGCGCAGATCGAACTGAAGAACAGCAAGAAGGCGGCCTGATGAATCTGCTCGTTGAACTCTTCGTCGAAGAACTGCCGCCCAAGGCGCTGAAGAAGCTGGGCGAGTCGTTCGCCAGCGTGCTGGCCGACAGCCTCAAGGCTCAAGGCCTGGCCGCTGTGGATGCCGCCGTCTCGTCGTTCGCGTCGCCGCGCCGCCTCGGTGTGCATGTCGCGGGCGTCGCCACTAAGGCCGCCGACAAGGCCGTGCAGCAGAAGCTGATGCCCGTCGCCGTCGCGCTGACCGCCGACGGCCAGGCCACGCCGGCGCTGCTGAAGAAGCTCGCGGCCATCGGTGCCGGCCCCGACGTCGTGCCCCAGCTCAAGCGCCAGCCCGATGGCAAGGCCGAGGCGCTGTTCTGGGACAGCATGGTCGCCGGCGCCACGCTCGCCCAAGGCCTGCAGAAGGCGCTGGACGAAACGCTGGCCAAGCTGCCCATCCCCAAGGTCATGACCTACCAGCTCGCCGATGGCTGGAGCGACGTGAAGTTCGTGCGCCCGGCGCATGGCATCGTCGCGCTGCACGGCGGCGACGTCGTGCCGGTCAAGGCCCTCGGCCTGACGTCGGGTCGCATCACCAAGGGCCACCGCTTCGAGGCGACCACGCCCGAACTGTCCATCGACTCGGCCGACAGCTATGCCGCTCAGTTGTTCGAGCAGGGCGCCGTCATCGCCAGCTTCGCCGAGCGCCGCGCCGAGATCTCGCGACAGCTGAAAGGTGCAGCCGATGCTCTGAGCCTGACACCCATCGACGACGAAGCGCTGCTGGACGAAGTGACCGCCCTGGTCGAGCGTCCCAACGTGCTGACCTGCGCCTTCGAAGCCGAGTTCCTGGCCGTGCCGCAGGAGTGCCTCATCCTGACGATGAAGGCCAATCAGAAGTACTTCCCGCTGCTGGACTCTCACGGCAAGCTGACCCGCCATTTCCTGGTCGTCAGCAACATCGCGCCGGCCGACGCCAGCGCCGTCGTGCAGGGCAACGAGCGCGTCGTGCGCCCGCGCCTGGCCGATGCCAAGTTCTTCTTCGACCAGGACCGCAAGAAGACCCTCGAAGACCGCCTGCCCGGCCTGGCCAAGGTCGTCTATCACGGCAAGCTGGGCAGCCAGGGCGAGCGCGCCGAGCGCGTGCGGGCGATTGCGCATGCCATCGTCAACCAGCTCAGCATGGCGACGCTGCCCTACACGGTCGAGGCCGACGACGAGTTCAAGGTGCTGGACAGCAAGGTCAAGCAGGCCGCCCAACTCGCCAAGTGCGACCTGCTGACCGACATGGTCGGCGAGTTCCCCGAGCTGCAAGGGATCATGGGCGGCTACTACGCCCGCCACGAAGGTCTGCGCGACGGCGTCGCCATCGCCATCGAAGACCACTACAAGCCCCGCTTTGCCGGCGACGCGCTGCCGCGCAACCACACCGGCACGGTCGTGGCGCTGGCGGACAAGCTGGAAACGCTGGTGGGCCTGTTCGGCGTCGGCCAGTTGCCCACCGGCGACAAAGACCCGTTCGCGCTGCGCCGCCATGCGTTGGGCGTCATCCGCATCCTGGTCGAGAAGAACCTGCCGCTGCACCTGCCCGCGCTGATCGACGCCGCCGTGCCGCCGTTCGGCGAGCTGGTCACGAACCCGCAGGACACGCGTCAGACGCTGCTAACCTTCTTCGCCGACCGCCTGGCCGTAAGCCTGCGCGATCAGGGCTACGGCGCCCAGGAAGTCGATGCCGTGCTGGCGTTGAACCCCACGCGCCTGGGCGACATCCCGCGCCGGCTGGAAGCGGTGCGCGCCTTCGCTGCGCTGGCCGAAGCCGCCTCACTGGCGGCAGCCAACAAGCGCGTCGCCAACATCCTGAAAAAGGTTGAAGGCGAACTGCCGACCGAGGTCAAACCTGAGCTGCTGCAGGAAGCTGCCGAGCAAGCCCTGGCCGCCGCGATTGCCGAAGTGCAGCCCGCTGCTGACCTGCTGTTCGAGCAGCACGACTACACCGGCTCGCTCAAGGCGCTGGCCGCGCTCAAGGCCCCGGTCGACGCCTTCTTCGACGACGTGATGGTCAATGCCGAAGACCCGCTACTCCGCGCCAACCGCCTGGCGCTGCTGGGCCGCCTGCACGCCGCGATGAACCGAGTGGCCGACCTGTCGCGCCTGGCCACTTGAAGAAGACTTCCATGCGCGCTGACCACGCCCACGGCATGAAGCTCGTCATCCTGGGCCGCGACGGCACGATCAACCGCTACCGCGACGATCACGTCAAGGCGCCGGAGGAGCTCGACCCGCTGCCGGGCGCGCTGGAAGCCGTCGCGCGGCTCAACCATGCCGGCTGGCACACCGTGCTGGCCACCAACCAGGCCGGCATCGGCCGCGGCCTGCTCGACATGGCCTCGCTGAATGCCGTGCACCTGCGGCTGAACCAGTTGCTGGCCGAGAAGGGCGGGCGCATGGACGCCGCCTTCTTCTGCCCGCACACGCCCGAGGAAGGCTGCGACTGCCGCAAACCGCTGCCGGGGCTGATTCAGCAGATCGGCGAGCGCTTCGACGTCGAGCTGCCCGACGTGCACATGGTCGGCGCGTCGCTGACCGACCTGCTGACGGCGCAGAACGCCGGCTGCGTGCCCCACCTCGTGCTGACTGGCCCCTTCGGCCACCTCAGCACCCATGAACTCGCCAACCTGCTCGTGCAGGTGCCCAAGGCCCGCGTACACGACGATTTGATGAGCTTTGCCGAAACCCTGATCCAGGAGGAACGCCGCCGAATCGCCGAACAGCGTGGCCAGGCCTTTTCCCCCGACACCCAGGCCGGAGACCTGAATTGATGTCCAACTTGCTGAGCGCTATCCGCTCGCTGATCTTTGTCCTCTTCCTCATCATCACGGTCATTCCCTGGGCGACGGCCGTTGTCCTCCTGTCGATCTTCCTGCGCGGCGACCCCATCTACTGGGCCTGCGCCGGCTGGCTCAGGCTCTCCATCTGGGCTGCGCGCTTCATTTGCGGCATCCGCTGGCGCCTGCATGGCATGGAGAACCTGCCACCCGCGTCGGACCGCAAGGCCGGCGTGGTGCTGCTGTCCAAGCACCAGAGCACCTGGGAGACCTTTGCCTACCCCGCGCTGTTCAGCCACCCGCTGGCCTATGTCTTCAAGCGCGAACTGCTCTACGTGCCCTTCTTCGGCTGGGCGATGGCCCGCATGGACATGATCCACATCGACCGTGGCCGCCGCACCGAAGCCTGGAACAAGGTGCTCAAGCAGGGCAAGCGCCTGGGCGGCCAGGGCAACTGGGTCATCATGTTCCCCGAGGGCACGCGCATCGCCCGCGGCGAGGTGGGCGACTACAAGACCGGCGGCACGCGCCTGGCCATCGAGGCTGGCCTGCCAGTCGTGCCCGTCGCGGCCACGGCGGCGCGTTGCTGGCCGCGCAAGAGCTTCCTGCTGAAGCCGGGCGTGGTCGACATCTCCATCGGCAAGCAGATCCCCTCGGTGGGCCGCCAGCCCGGTGAGCTGATGGCTGAGGTGAAGGACTGGATCGAGAGCGAGATGCGCCGCCTCGACCCTCAGGCCTACGTCAACAACCCTCCGCCCGCCGGTGTCGCCGGCGGCCCGGCTGCGCCCTCACGCTGAACGCCATGCCCGCGAAGCGCCCGGCCCCACTTCTGCAGGACAGCCAGTTAGCGCTGTTCGACGCCGAGGCCGACGTTGCGCCCGCCGAACCCGGCGCAGCGAAATCGCGGCGCGAAATGTGGCTGGGCCAGCACCGCGTGGGCTATGAGCTCAAGCGCGCGCGGCGGCGCTCCATCGGTTTCGTCGTCGGGCCGCAGGGCCTGCGCGTCAGTGCGCCGCGCTGGGTGCCGATTGCCGAGATCGAGCGCGCCCTGCATCACAAGGGCGACTGGATCCTGCGCAAGATCGTCGAGCAGCGCGAGCGCCAGCAGCGTATGCAGGCCGCCCGCATCGACTGGATGAACGGCGGCCGCCTGCCCTACCTCGGCCAGCCGCTGACGCTGGTGGTGGCGCCCGGCGAACGCGAGGTCGTGTGGGATGCCACCACGCGCGAGCTGCGCCTGCCGCTGCCGCTGGAGGCCACGTCTGAGCAGATCCGCGACCTGAGCCAGTCCTGGCTGCAGGCGCGTGCCAAGGAAGACTTCCTGCCGCGCTGCCGGCTGTTTGCCGAGCGGCTGGATGTGGCGATGAAGTCGCTGCGGCTGTCGTCCGCGCAGACGCGCTGGGGCAGCGCCAGCGCGGATGGTTCGATACGCCTGAACTGGCGCCTCATCCACTTCGCGCCGGCCATCATCGATTACGTCGTCGCCCACGAACTGGCCCACCTGCGCGAGATGAACCACAGCTCGGCGTTCTGGGACACGGTGCGTTCCGTGCTGCCCGATTTCGAGCGCTCCCGCGAGGCGCTGCGCGAGGAATCCATCGTGGTTCAGTGAGCCCCTCGCCCAGTCTGGCTTCGCTGAACGCGGCCAGACTGGTCGGTCCCCCTAGGGGACGGCGATGCTTGCCGGATTGACCGGCAAGCACATCGCTAGGCGGGCCGGCTTGGGAGCGGCCCGGCGCTCGGCCCGACAGCCCCACGCTGCCATCGTTTGCTGGTGAATATTCCCGCTCGGGCGTACTCCGCTTGCAGACACGTTCAGCAACACTTCGTGTCGAACGCTGTCACCACAGGTACCGGAAGCCGGCTCGATCCGGTGAGTGAGGGAGGAAGGTACCGCTAGAAGGCCGAAACGCCGCCGCTGGGCATCCTGCGGCGGCTTTTCTTTTGGCGGGGTGCTGATCAGCTCGCCACGAAGCGGTAGACGCCGTCGGCGCCCAGCTCGCGTCTGAGTTCACCCTTCAGCCACAGCGCGTGCAGGTGGGCGATCGCCTCGCCCATGGCGAACGTGGTCTGGTGCAGGTCCAGCTTGCGCTTGAACAGCACGGGCAGCAGCCCCGCCGCATGCGTCGGCTCGGCGCGGCAGGCGGCCACCACCTCGGCCAGCCGCTCGTCGTGGTGCTCGCGCAACTGGTCGATGCGCGCGTGCAGGCCGGTGAAGGGCTTGCCGTGCGAGGGCAGCACCAGCGTGTCTTCGGCCAGGTCGAGGTAGCGGGTGAGTGAGTTCAGGTACAGCGTCAGCGGATCGGCCTCGGGCTCGACGTCGACGACGGACACGTTCGTCGAGATGCGCGGCAACACCATGTCGCCGGAGATCAGCAGCTTGGTGCCCTCCGCATCAGCGCAGGACAGGCTCATGTGCTCCGGCGCGTGGCCGTAGCCGGCAATGCAGCGCCAGAGGCGCCCGCCGATCTCGACCTCGGCGCCGTCCATCAAGCGCCGGTAGCTGGACGGCACGACGGGCACCATCTTGGGGTAGTAGTCGGCACGGTCGCGGATCTTGGCCAGCGAGTCTTCGTCGCTCAGGCCGTGGCTGCCGAAGAAGGCGGCCGCCGTGGCGCCGCCCATGCCCACCGTCGAGCCGCTCGCCAGCCGGGCAAGGTTGTAGTCCGTCGCGCTCATCCAGAGCCTGCAGTTCCAGCGCTCGGTCAGCCAGTGCGCCAGGCCGAGATGGTCCGGATGGAAGTGCGTGGCGATCACGCGCAGCACCGGCAGCCCGTCCAGCGCTTCAGCGAACACCTTCTCCCAGTTCGCCCGCGTGTCGTCGCTGGAGATGCCGCAGTCGACGATGGTCCAGCCCTCGCGACCATCGATGCGGTCGCGCAGCAGCCACAGGTTGATGTGGTCCAGCGCGAAGGGCAGGCCCATGCGCACCCAGCGCAGGCCGGGCGCCAGGTCCAGCGCCTCCCCGGGCTGGGGCAGGGTTTCGCCCAAGGGGTAGTGAAGTTCAGACTCTCTTGGATTGCCCATGGCCGTTCTAGACTGACGTTAACGTCAACCAAGTTTAGCCATGCCCTCCCGCAAACATGTCGCCGCTGCGACCGAAACCACCTTCACGATCACCGAGCTGGCTGCCGAGTTCGACATCACGCCGCGCGCCATCCGCTTCTACGAGGACATGGGCCTGCTGGAGCCCGGCCGCAAAGGCCGCAACCGCGTCTACACACCGCGCGACCGCACACGGCTGAAGCTGACGCTGCGCGGCAAGCGGCTGGGACTGGCGCTGCAGGAGATCAAGCAGCTCGTCGACATGTACGACAGCCAGGCCAGCGCCGCGCCCCAGCTGCAGGCTTTCCTGGCCATCCTGGCGCGGCACCGCGAGCAACTGGAACAGCAGCGCCACGACATCGAGGTGACGCTCGCCGAGATCCGCCAGCACGAGAAGCGCTGCCGCAGCCTGCTTGGCCCGGCATGAAGCTTGCAGCAATAACGCTTCAAATTGCACGTTTCGGGGCAGCTACCCGCTGCCGCCACGTTCGCGCTTGACTAGAGTGCGGGCGCACGGATCGTGCGTCGGCCCCCTTCACCCGTCTTCGCGGATCTGACATGCCTCCTGGACTGCTCACCACCCTAACGCCCAAGCTGACCGCCATCGCGGCCACCCTGCTGATGCTCGGCCAGTTGGCCATGGCGCAAACGGAAGCGCCCCAGGCCGACAAGAGCCTGGAGCGCGCGCAGAAGGCCGCTGACGCCGTCTTCCACTGGATCAAGCTCAACGGCGACAAGGGTGCCAGCCGCCAGACGGCGTCGCCCGCACCGCCTCCCGCAGCCGCGCCGGCCGTGGCGCCCGCACCGGCACCCCGCAAGCCCACGCCCACCCCCACCCCCACGCCCGCCGCCGTCGCCGCTGCACCCAGGCCGGCCCCCGCGCCAGCGCCGGCCGCCTTGCCCGAACCGGTCGTGGCCCGGGCCCGCACTGCTGCGCTCCCTGAACCCGAGCCCAAGCCCGAACGCGCGGCGCCCGCGCTGCTGGCCATCGCCTCGCCCCCGCCCGCGCCGGTGGCGCCCATGGCCGTCGCCGCGCGCGCCGTGGAGCCGCCGCCCCCGCCTGTTGAAGAGGCCGAGCTGCCGCTCAAGCTGCTGTCCCGCGTCAACCCGGGCATCCCGCGGCAGCTGCAGCAGCAGAACTTCCGCGACGGCTTTGCCCGCGTGAAGTTCACCGTGGCACCCGACGGCTCGGTCAGCAAGGCCGAGGCGCTCGCGAGCAGCCACAGCCGGCTGGGCACCGCAGCGATCGAAGCCGTCAAGCAATGGCGCTTCGAGCCCATCGCGGCGCCCCGCGAGGTCGCCATCGAGTTCGCGTTCAAGAACGCGGACGAGTAACGTCAGGCGCGCGGCGTCGGGCAGGCCTCCAACGAGGCTGACATCGCCTCCAGTGAGGCGCCTCGCCTGACCCGGCCGTCTGAACAGGCCGCATGGGCGGCTCTAATGCCGGCCATGGACCACCTCCGCCACAGCCCCGCCGCCGAACGCAACGGCCCACCCATCCTCGCCGCGTTGCAGCGGCTGCTGCCAGCCACGGGCGTGATGCTGGAGATCGCCAGCGGCACCGGCCAGCACGCCGCCTTTTTCAGCGCCGGCCTGCCCGGCTGGCAGTGGCAGCCCAGCGATTTCGAAGCTGGCGCCCTGCCCTCCATCGCCGCCTGGTGCGACGGCCTGGATCGCGTGCGCCCGCCCATCACGCTGGATGTGCTGGACGCCCCCTGGCCCGGCGTGTCGGCGCCGGTGGACGCCATCTACTGCGCCAACATGATCCACATCGCGCCGTGGGCCTGTACGGCCGGGCTGATGCGGGGTGCCGCGCGGCATCTGGCGCCGAACGGCTTGCTCATCACCTACGGCCCCTATCTGCTCGACGACGAGCCGACGGCGCCGAGCAACCTCGCGTTCGACGCCGACCTCCGCACGCGCAATCCCGGCTGGGGCATCCGCCGGCTGGCCGACGTTGCCACCGAGGCTGCTGCGGCAGGCCTGACGCTGAGCGAGCGGCTGGACATGCCGGCCAACAACAAGCTGCTGGTCTGGGCACGCGGCTGACTTGGGGTGCCCCGCATCAAGGCGGGCCGGCCAGCAAGGTGCGCCACGACCCCACGGCCCAGGCGTCGGCGATCCGGCAATTGCGCGCGCCTGAAAGCCCACCCTCGTGACGCCGGGGTACTGCTGCGCCAGGCGCTCGAGTACGGGCTGGATGCACATGGCTACATGGCTTGCTATTGCGCTTGTCCTTGCGGCTCGCGGCATTGCCGGGAGTCCCGCCCGGCGGCGGGGCGGACTCCCGGCAACCGTACTCGCCACAAAGAAGGCATCGCTGAAACGACCTGCATCCTGCGACGGCAGTTGGCGGGTCGCGACCCGCCCTACACGGCTGCGCTCGATCCGGTTCTTGGCACCGGGCGGCTGATTTGGCAGCCCATCGGTTGGGGTCAGGTGCGCGCCCCAACATCAACAGCGTGAAGGCGATGTGGGTCAAGCCTCAGGGCAAAGCAAGTAACCGTTCATAGGCTTGCAGGTCTTCCGCCGAGAAGCAGCAGAAGATGACTTGCTGGATGCTGCTGTGCGATGCAGCTTGAGCGCGCACGGTCTCGATGGCCACACGCGCCGCCTGCTCAATCGGGTAACCGAAGATGCCGGTGCTGATGCTGGGAAAAGCCACTGTCGCCGCCTGCTGGCCGGCGGCCAGTCTCAAGCTATTCCGATAGCAGGAGGCCAAGAGTTCGGCCTCGCCATGCGCGCCGCCACGCCACACCGGGCCGACGGTATGGACGATGTACTGAGCCGGCAGGCGATAGCCTTTGGTGAGCTTGGCTTCACCGGGTTTGCAGCCGCCAAGCAAGCGGCATTCGTGCACCAGGTTCGGCCCCGCCGCGCGGTGGATCGCACCGTCCACACCTCCGCCACCGAGCAGCGATGAATTGGCCGCATTGACGATGACGTCAACGACCAGCTTCGTGATGTCGGCGCGCTCAGCTTTGAGGAGGGTTGCCAACGGTCACTCCTTCCGGCCAGCGCCGAGATACGTCTCAATGACCCTCGGGTCCGCCGCCAACCGATCCGCCGGCCCGCTCAGCCCGAACTCCCCCGTCTCCAGCACATACCCGTGATCGGCCACACGCAGCGCCGCTCGGGCGTTCTGCTCAACCAGCAGGATGGTCACGCCGCTGGCACGCAAGCTTTCGACGATGGCGAAGATCTCGCGCACGATCAGGGGCGCCAGGCCCAGGCTGGGTTCGTCCAGCATGAGCAGCTTCGGCTGCCCCATCAGTGCGCGGCCCAGGGCGAGCATCTGGCGCTCGCCGCCAGACAGCGTGCCAGCCTGCTGCGCGCGGCGTTCCTTCAGGCGCGGGAAGCGCGTGTAGACGCTGTCCAGCCCGTCGCGCCAGCGCTTGTCGCCGAGCTTGCGGGGCCGCCAGCCGCCGAGCAGCAGGTTGTCTTCCACCGTCATCGTGCCGAACAGTTCGCGCTTCTCGGGCACCAGGGCCAGGCCGGCCATAACGCGCTCTTCGAGCGTCAGCCGGGCGATGTCCTCACCCGCAAAGCGCAGCGTGCCAATGCGCGACGGGATCAGGCCCATCAGCGCGCCGAGCAGCGTGGACTTGCCGGCGCCATTGGGGCCGATGACGGTGACGACGCTCTTCTCGGCCGCGCTGAAGCTCAAGCCATGCAGTACCTCGGCTCGGCCGTAGCCGGCGTGCAGTTCCCTCACTTCCAGGAGAGCACTCATTCGTCCGCCCCCAGGTAAGCCGCCCGCACCGCCGGGCTGGCCTGCACTTCGGCGGGCGTGCCTTCCATCAGCCAGCGGCCGAACTCCATGACGACGATGCGGTCGGTGAGCTTCATGACGAAGTCCATGTCGTGCTCCACCAGCAGCAGCGACAGGCCCTCGGCCTTCAACTGCTTCAGCACCTCGGCCAGCGCTTCCTTCTCCTTGTGACGCAGGCCGGCGGCGGGTTCGTCCAGCAGCAGCAGCGAGGGGTCGCTGGCCAGGGCTCGGGCGATCTCGACGAGGCGCTGGGGGCCCAGCGCCAGGTTGCCGGCAAGCTCGTGGGCGTGCTCGGACAGGCCGATGCGGCGCAGTTGGCGCATGGACTCAGCCAATGCCTGCGCCTCCTCGGCGCGGTCCAGCCGCAGCATGGCGCGCAACGTGCCGCTCTTGGTGCGCAGATAGGTTCCTAACACGACGTTCTCCAGCACCGTCATGTCGGGCACCAGCTTGACGTGCTGGAAGGTGCGCGACAGGCCGGCGCGGGCGATCTCGCGGCTGCTGCGGCCGTTGATGCGCTGGCCCAGCAACTCAACTTCGCCCGACGTCAGTGGCAGCACGCCGGAGACGAGGTTGAACGTGGTGCTCTTGCCCGCGCCGTTCGGGCCGATCAGGCCGACGATGTCGCCCGCGCGGATGGCGAAGCTGATGTCGTTGACGGCCACCAAGCCGCCGAAGGTCTTCCGGATGGCGCGCACGTCCAGCAGCGGCGCGCCGCGCTCCGGGTGCTTGCGCTCGCTCAAGGCAGGCGCGCTTTCGTCCACGGCGCGGCTGCCTGCGCCCGGCAGCCAGCGCGAAATGAGCGGCCACAGCCCGTCCGGCGCGAAGCGCAGCACCAGCACGAGGACAACGCCAAACACGATGATTTCGTAGTTGCCCGAGCCGCCGAAGACGAGCGGCAGCCAGACCTTGAGCTGATCCTCCGCCAGCTTCACCAGCGCCGCACCGGTGAAGGCGCCGCCCACGGTGGCTATGCCGCCCAGCACGGCCATGAAGAGGTACTCGATGCCGAACTTGATGCCGAAGGGCGACGGGTTCACGCTGCGCTGCATGTGGGCGTAGAGCCAGCCCGAAACGGACGCCAGCAGCGCCGCGATGACGAACATCGTCAGCTTGTAGCGGAAGGTGGACGCGCCCATCGCCTCGGGCATCGTGGCACCGCCACCGCGGTTGCCATTGAGGGCGCGCATGATGCGGCCCGGCCGCGAGTCCAGCAGCCGCGTCACGCCTAAAGCGGCCAGCAGCGCAGCCAGCCAGATCAGCAGATAGATGCGACGCTCGCTCTGGAAGCTGAAGTCGCCGATGGTGATTGCCGGCAGACCGAGCAGGCCGTCGTATTTGCCGAGCGCCTCCAGGTTGCCGACGAGATAGAACAGCGCCAGGCACCAGCAGATGGTGGCCAGCGGCAGGTAGTGGCCGGACATGCGCAGCGTCAGCAGGCCGATGACGAGGGCCAGCACGAGCGTCAGGCCCAAGCCGGCGACCAGGCCGAGCCAGGGCGACAGGCCCAGCGTCGTCGATAGATACGCCGTGGCGTAGGCGCCGATGCCGGCAAAGGCCGCCTGCCCGAACGACGTGAGGCCGCCCACGCCCGTGAGCAGCACGAGGCCGAGCACGACAAGGGAGAACAGGCCAATGTAGTTGAGCTGCGTGATCCAGAAGTCCGGCACCGGGGCGAAGGGCAGCACAAGAAGCAGGACGGCGACGGCCACCGACAAGTGAGTGCGGTTCATCGCGTCAATGCTCCTCGTGGTGCGGGTCGACGAACGACCGCCAGAGGAGGATGGGCAGGATCACCGTGAACACGATGACCTCCTTGAAAGCGCTGGCCCAGAAGGAGCCGAAGCTCTCGATGAGCCCGATGCCGATGGCACCCGCCAGGGCCATCGGGAAGCTGGCCAACCCACCGAAAACCGCCGCGACGAAGCCTTTCAGGCCGATCAGGAAGCCGGTGTCGTAATAGATCGTCGTGGACGGCGAGATCAGCAGGCCCGACAGCGCGCCAATGAAGGCGGCCATGGTGAAGCTCAGGCTGCCGGCCGCGTCGCCGGAGATGCCCATCAGCCGTGCACCCGTTCGATTGACCGACGTGGCTTTGAGCGCCTTGCCCATCAGCGTGCGCTCGAAGAAGACGAACATCGCCAGCAGCAGCACGATGGACGCGCCGAAGATGATCAGCGTCTGCCCCGTGAAGGTGAGCGGGCCGACGTCGAAGCGCGCCTCCCAGAAGGCCGGCGTGCGGTAGCCCTCGGCGCCGAAGAAGACGAGGCCGACGCCGGTCAGCGCGAAGTGCACGCCGACCGAGACGATGAGCAGCGTCAGCACGCTGGCGCCGGACAGCGCGCGGTAGGCGAGGCGGTAGAGCAGCGGGCCCATGCAGGTGACGATGGTCAGCGTGGCCAGCACCTGCACGATCAGCGCATGCTGCTGCCGCACGAACATCGGCGCCATGGCGGCGACGACGCACGGGAAGCTCAAGGTCTGGAGCAGACTGATGAAGATGCGAGATGGCCGCCAGCGTTCGCGCAGTCCCTGCACCAGGTCGAGCACCGCCACCGCCACGGCCATCAGCAGCAGCAGCCAGACGGTGCCCGGCGCCTTGCCCATCTGCAGAGACGCCAGCGTCAGCGCGCCGAAGGCGACGAACTCGCCCTGCGGGATGAAGATGACGCGGGTGACCGAGAAGACGAGCACCAGGGCCAGCGCAACGAGGGCGTAGATGGCCCCGTTGGTCAGGCCGTCGAGGCCGAGGATGGCGGCGATCGTGAAGTCCATGGCGGCGTGCGGTGTGGGGGGCTCATCCTATCGGCGAACCCCACCCGCACCGCTGCGGGAACACCCATGCCGAGCCACGTGAAAAAGGCGCCTCAAGGGCGCCTTCCGGGGGGGAAAGCGGCGATCAGCCGTTCTTGCCAACCACGAGTTGGTTATTGACGTGCTTCACGCCGTCGACAGCCGAAGCCAGGATCGTGGCACGTTCACGCGATTGCGCGTCCGGCGCCTGGCCGGTCAGCGTGACCTGGCCGGCCTGTGTGTCGACATTGATCTGCGTGGCCTTGAGCTTGTCGTCGGCCACCAGGGCGGCATTGACCTTGGCCGTGATGGTCACGTCGCCCGAAACCTCGGCGGTCTTGTCGACGGCGCGCGCAGCCGACTGTTCAGCCTCAGTCATGGCCTGCTTGGCGTCCTGCTTGGTTTCCTGCGCGGACTGCTTGGCCTCGGAAATGGCGCCGTCCAGGCGTTGGCCTGCCGTGCGCTCGTCCTCGTTGTGCTTGCCGCAGGCGGTTAGCGCGGCGGCGATGGCCAGGGCGGCGAGCAGGGGCAATCGGGTGGGGGTGTGGGTGTGCTTCATGGTCGTCCTTTCGGGGCTGTTGCGAAATCAGGCCTAGAGGGCCGGCAACTCCACTTTGGACGCCACGGCTTGATTTGAATTTCAGCCCAGGTGCCGATTGCATGTCGGACCACGCCGACAGCTCCGAGTCCTACACCCTCCGGCGCCAACGTCCCACCCGCACGACGCGCGTGACTGGGGACTATCAAAGGCATGAAAAAGACAGGCCTCGTCATCGCTGGTGTGCTCGTTGTGGCCGGGGTGGCCACGGTGGTGGCACTCGACCAAGCAGGCTGGCCCGGTCTCGCGACCCGGCTGGCCCAACGCACCAACTACGGGTTGAAGGTCGACCCCGACACGCGCCTTCACCTGTTCTGGAAGCCTCGGCTGGAAGCGCCGCAGCTGCGCGTCGTGAGCACTCAGGGCGACACGCTGGCCGACGCCCACGAGGTGCTGCTGGCCTGGCACTGGGGCGATATCTGGGACTGGCGCCACGGTGAGCCGCTGCGGCTTCGCACCGTCCAGGCGCAATCCCTGTCGCTGACCTGGGAGCGCGACGCCGACGGCCGCACGGCCTGGCCGGTGCAGGCCGACGCCGACGCCAAGAAGCCGGCGCCGCTGCCGCAGATCGAGCAGCTCATCATTCACAACGGCACGGCGCACATCGACGACGCGCCGTTGCAACTGGCTGGCGACGCCCGCTTCGCGACCGAGGCCGATGGCCAATGGAAGGCCGACGTCAAAGGCAAGTTGCGCGGCCAGCAACTGACATTGAACGCCCAGGCCGATGCCGGCCTGGCCCTGCTGTCGCCACCCGACGCCGGCACGCCGCCGGTAAAGCTGCGAGTGGCGCTGAGCCAGGGCAGCGAACGCGTCGAGTTCAACGGCACCGCTGCGTCGTTGCTCGATGCCCGCGCGCTGGACGGCCAACTGCACGTGCGGGGCAACACCCTCGCCGCCGTGGGCAAGCCGTTTGGCGTGACGCTGCCCAACACGCCGCCATTCGACCTCGCCGGCCGGCTGCAGCACGCGGCGGGCCTGTGGCAGCTCGGCGCCATCCGTGCGCGCATCGGCAAGAGCCAGCTCGGCGGCGACTTCGCCTTCGACACCCGGGCCCAGCGTTCCGTGCTGACCGGCACGCTGCGCGGCGGCCCGCTGCGCCTGGCCGACCTGGGCCCCGCCATCGGCACCGACGCACCGCCCAGCCGCCCCGGGCGCGTGCTGCCTGACCGGCCGATCGACGTGCCGTCGCTGAAGGCGATGGACGCCCGCGTCACCGTGGCCCTGAGCCAGCTCGACCTCGGCACCGCCAGACTGGAGCCGCTGGGGCCCGTCAACGGCAATCTGGTGCTGGAGAGCGGCGTGCTCACGTTCAGCCAGCTCAATGCCGGCGTGGCGGGTGGCGCGATCACCGGTTCGATCAAGCTCGACACGCAGCCCTCCCCGCCGCAATGGCAGGCCAGCCTGGATGCCAATGGTCTGGCCGTGGAGCGATGGATCAAGTTCGACGCGAAGGCGCTGACGAATCACCCGATTACCGGCAAGCTCAAGGCCCAGCTCGACGTGAAGGGCCAGGGCCGCAGCACCGCCGAACTGCTCGGCAGCATGAACGGGCCGCTGCAGCTGCGCGTGGAGAACGGCAGCGTCTCGCACCTGATCACGGAAGCCATCGGCCTGGACGTTGCCCAGGGCCTGGGCCTTCTGATCAAGGGCGATGAGAACCTGCCCCTGCATTGCGCGCGAGTCGACGGCCGCTTCGTGGCCGGCGTGCTACGCCCGCGCACCGCCCTCATGGACAACCGCGACAGCCGCATCGACATGGACGGCAGCATCAACCTCGCCAATGAAACGCTGGACCTGCGCCTGGTTGCCAAACCCAAGGATTTTTCGCCGCTGACCCTGCGTGCGCCGGTGCGTGTGCAAGGCACGCTGGCCGACCCGCGCGTGGCGCTGGAAGGCAAGCGCCTGGGCGGCCGCGTACTCGCGGCGTTGGCGCTGGGTTCGCTGGCACCGCCGGCTGCGCTGCTGGCCTTCATCGACCCGGGCGAGGACCTGCCGCCGGTCGACTGCAGCTTGAATCCGCGCGCGGCGGTGGCCCCTGACAAGAAGGGCTGATCACCAATTCAAAAGTACAGCCACAGAGGCACAGAGGCACAGAGGTCACAGAGAAAGCACCATCCTCTCTGTGCCTCTGTGTCTCTGTGGCTGTGTTCCTGTACGGCCACGCAGCCGCTCGCTCTAACGTCCCCTGTGCGGCTGTTCGTGCACGGCGTCCAGGAACTCGCTGAGCGTCTCATGGCAAGGGCCGTCGGGGCAGAGGAACAGGCCCTCGGCCTCGGCCGGCACATCGGCCGGAAAGCCCAGCGCGCCGAGCGAGTTCACCGCGTCGCCGCACAGCGCCACGGTGCGGCCGCAGCGCCAGGCCATCTTCAGCAGCGCCTGCAGCCGCGCGCAACCGGTGGGCGCGGCCCAGACGTCGGAGTTCAGCACGACCAGGCCGTCAGCCCAGTCGGCCGCTGCGGGCGGCTCGCCGAAGTCGTCGTCAAGGCACCAGGTCATCAGGCTGACCTCGTCGCTCGCCAGCGCAGACAGCTCGTCGGCGTAGTGGCTGAGCACTTCGGCCGTGCCGACGACGCAAACCAGAAAATTGCCCCCGGGCTGCTGGTCTTGGGTCATTTGGGGCGGACAGTCGGTCGCGTTCATACCGATTCCTTAGCAGTTAGGGATGACGCCACTTTCTCCCTGACCCGCGCCACCGGGTGTGAGTTGCCGGCCCGAGACCCCGTAGGACGGCGCCTGAGCTACAGAGGCCCCGGCCGACAAGCGTGAATTGCTGCCGCCACGCGGCGGTTTGACAAGCTGATGCAACATTGCCGCCAGAACTTTGCAAACACGGCCCCGATGTCCGAAACCAAACCCTCCGCCAAGCCAGCCGCGCCGCCTGCGGCCTTCACGCCCTACCAACGCTTCGCCACCGCGCTGCTGACGCTGCTGCAGTTCGCCGTCATCCTGGACTTCATGATCATGTCGCCGCTCGGCGCGCTGATCATGCCGGCGATGGGCATGACGACGCAGCAGTTCGGCCTCGTCGTGTCGGCCTATGCCTTCAGTGCCGGCGCGGCCGGCCTGCTGACCGCCGGCTTCGCCGACCGCTTCGACCGCAAACGGCTGCTGCTGTTCTTCTACAGCGGCTTCCTGCTCGGCACGCTGTGGTGCGGGCTGGCCACGAGCTTCGAGTCGTTGCTGCTGGCGCGCATCGTCACCGGCCTGTTCGGCGGCGTCATCGGCTCCATCGTCATGGCCATCGCGGCCGACCTGTTCGAGCCCGCGCTGCGCGGCCGCGTCATGGGCCTGCTGCAGGGCGGCTTTGCGGCCAGCCAGGTGCTGGGCCTGCCCTTTGGCCTGTACCTCGCCACACGCTGGGACTGGCACACGCCGTTCTTCGCGCTGGTGGCCTTCGGCGTTGTCGGCGGCGGCCTGATCGCTTGGCGCATGCGGCCCGTTACGGCCCATCTGGCCTTGAAGAACGACCGCAGCGCCTTCGGCCACCTATGGCACACCGTCGCCCAAAAACGGCATCTGCACGCCTTCGCCATCACCGCGCTGCTGACGACGGGCGGCTTCATGATCATGCCGTTCGCCAGCGCCTTCTCGGTTCACAACGTCGGCATCGACCTGCAGCATCTGCCCGTCGTCTACCTCGTCACCGGCATCAGCACGATGTTCGTCGCGCCGCTGGTGGGGCGCCTGAGCGACCGCCTCGGGCCGCTGCCGGTGTTCTACGTGGGCAGCGCCATCACCATCGTCATGGTGGCGATCTACACGCGGCTGGGGCCGTCGTCGCTGACAACGCTGATCGTCATCAACGTCGTCATGTTCGCCGGCATCTTCTCGCGCATGGTGCCCTGGCAGGTCATCGTCACGGGCATCCCGGCGCCAGAGCAGCGCGGCGCGTTCACGGCCATCAACGCGGCGCTTCAGCAGTTGGCTGGCGGCTTGGCGGCGCTGGTGTCGGGCCACATCGTCACCATGGGCGCGGATGGCCGGCTGGAGCATTTCCCGTGGGTGGGTAATGTGCTGATCGGCACGACGCTGATCGTCTGTGTGCTGATCTGGGCCATCAAGCGAGATCCACGGTGATGAGCGACCGGCACACCCAAGCGTTAGCAAACCCCGCTTTTCGTGCCTAATCTGACGTTTCCAAGCACGGTGCTGCGCTATCGTCGAGCGCCCACGGACAGTGCCTGGAGGTTGCATGCGTCTGTCTTTCCGCTGGCTCTGCCGCATGGCTGCAGCCGCACTACCCGCCCTGCTAGCGACGGCCGATGCGCGGGCGCGGGACGCATTGGTCAGCCTCAGCCTTGAGGAACTCGGCAGCCTGACGATCACGTCGGTGGCCAAGCGCGAGCAGCGCCTGGCCGACGCCGCCGCCTCGCTGTTCGTCATCACCGCCGATGACATCCGCCGCAGTGGCTTCACGCGCCTGCCCGAGGTGCTGCGTCTGGCGCCCAACCTGCATGTGGCCGAGGGCTATCGCGGCGACTACGCGATCAGCGCGCGCGGCTTCAACGCCAGCTCGGCCAACAAGTTGCTGGTGCTCATCGACGGCCGCTCCGTCTACACGCCGCTGTTCGCCGGCGTGTTCTGGGACGCGCAGGACGTGGCACTGGAAGACGTCGAGCGCATCGAGGTCAGCAGCGGCCCGGGCAGCACGCTGTGGGGCGTGAACGCGGTCAATGGCGTCATCAACATCATCACGAAGAGCGCGGCCGGCACGCGCGGCACGCTGGCGTCGATGACCGCCGGCAGCCAGGAGCGCAGCGCCCTCGTGCGGCATGGCTTTGCCATCGGCGGCGGTGACATGCGCCTGTACATCAAGCAATCCACCCAGCGCCACACCGAGACCGCCGATGGCCGGCCCGTCGAGGACGCCGGCCACCTGCTGCAAGGCGGTTTCCGCGCCGACTGGGGTGGCGGGAGCGACCGCTTCACGCTGCAGGGCAATGCCTACCGCGGCCGGCACGGCCAGCCATTGCCGGGCAGCATCAATGTCACGGGCGTGGACTTCGCGCTGGACACCATCCGGCTGTCGGGCGCCAACCTGCTGGCACGCTGGGAGAAGCCGGTTGGCGGCGGCGAACTCAGCGTGCAGGGCTACCTGGACCGCACCACGCGCGTCACGCCGCCCACCTTCGACGAGCGCCTGCTCATCGCCGACCTGGAGGTGCAATACACGCTGAGGCCGGCGGCGGCGCACACCGTCGTCGTCGGCCTCAACCACCGCCGCTCGCGCGACGAGGTGGGCCACAACGCGCCGGAATTCGCCTTCCTGCCCGAGCGGCTGAGCCAGTCATGGACCAGCCTGTTCGCACAGGACGAGATCGCGCTCACCGAGGCGCTGCGCCTGACGCTGGGCGCCCGCGCCGAACGCAACGACTACACGGGCACCGAATTTCTGCCGAATGCGCGCCTGGCCTGGAAGGTCTCGGCCGACCAGCTCTGGTGGGTCTCGGCCGCACGCACGGTGCGGGCGCCGTCGCGGCTGGACCGCGACGCCTACGTTCCCGCCACAGCGCCCTTCCTGCTCAATGGCGGCCCGGGCTTTCGTGCCGAGACGGCCACGGTGCTGGAGCTGGGCTACCGGGGCCAGCTGCTGCCCGCGCTGAGCCTGGCGGCCACGGCTTTCCATGGCAGTTACGACCATTTGCGCACCCAGGAACTGGCGCCCAGCAACGCGCAGGTCTACTTCGGCAACGGCATGCGCGGCCGTGTCAGCGGACTGGAGGCCTGGGGCATGCTGCAGATCACGCCGGCCATGCGCCTGCAAGCCGGCATGACGCTGCTGCGCCCGCATCTGCAACTGAAGGCCGGCAGCCGCGACACCGCCGACTCGGTCGCTGCGGCCGACGGCGCCATGCCGCGCCAGGTGTGGCGGCTGCGCGCGGCCTTCAACCTGCCACGCGAGGCCGAGTTCGACATCACGCTGCGCCACGTCGGCGCCCTGAGCACGCCCGCCGTGCCGGGCTACACGACGGCCGACCTGCGGCTCGGCGGGCGGCTGAGCGCTGACGTCGAGATCGCGCTGACCGCGCAGAACCTGCTGGACGGCGGCCACGGCGAGTTCGGCCCGGTCGAGACGCGCACCGAGATTGGCCGCAGCATCGGCCTGCAGTTGCGAATGCGCTGGTTCTGATGGCCGCTGCCCTGCTCCCCCCCCTCGCCCGCCGCACCCTGCTGCTGTCCGCGCTGGCTGCCTGGCGCGCGGCCGGCGCGGGCGCCAGCGACGACGATGGCGACGGCAGCGCCGAATACCAGGTCAAGGCTGCCTTCGTCTGCAAGTTCGGCAACTACGTCGACTGGCCGGCCCGGGCCCTGGGCGCTGCGAGCGAGCCGTTTCGCATCGGCGTACTGGCCGGCGGCGCGGTGGCGGAGGAGTTCCGCCGCACGGCTGCGGCGGCCTCGGTGGCAGGGCATCCGGTGGAGGTGAAGCGGCTGGTGCGCGGCGAGGCGCCTGAGGGGCTGCACGTCGTCTTCGTGTCGCGCGCCATGGGGGCCCAAGCGCTCGCGGTCATGGCCGCCGTGCAGGGCCGGCCGGTGCTGACGGTTACCGAGCTTGACTCCGGTGGCTCGCCGGGCATGATCAACTTCGTCGTGGTAGACGACAAGGTGCGCTTCGACATCCTGTTGCCACCCATCGCGCAAAGCGGCCTCCGGATCAGCGTGCGGCTGTTGGGCGTGGCACGCCGGGTCGAAGGCAGGTCATAGGACCTGACAACACGATGTTTACGCACTCTCTCCAACGCAGGCTGCTCGGCGTCACGATGCTGACGTCGCTGGTGGCCCTGTTCGTGGCGCTAAGTGCCATGGTGGCCTACGACCTGCGCGCCTATCACCAGGGCTGGGTGAGCGACCTGCAGACGCAGGCCGAGCTGCTCGGCCGCGCCACGGCACCGGCACTGGAGTTCGACGACCACAAGGTCGCCAGCGAGAACCTCGCGCTGCTGCGCCTGCAGCCCAGGATCAAAGCCGCTGCGCTCTACGGCGCCGATGGCGCGCGCTTCGCGACCTATGCCGTTGCGGGCGGCGACATCGTGCTGCCCGCCCGCGTGGAGGCACCGGGCGTGCGCCGCAGCGGCGGCGACCTGGTGGTCGTGCAGACCATCCGCCAGGACGGGCGCCTCATCGGCAGCGTGCACCTGCTCGCTGAGTACGCCCTCTACGACCGCGTGCTGAGCTACCTCGGCATCGCTGGCGCGGTGGCGGTGGTCGCGCTGGGCGTGGCGATGCTGCTGTCTCTGCGGCTGCAACGCGTCGTGGTGCGGCCCATCCTGGCCATCAGCGACGTGGCCCAGGACGTCATGCAGCGCCAGGACTATTCGCGCCGCGCGCCCAAGGCGACGCAGGACGAGGTCGGCACGCTGGCCGACTCCTTCAACGGCATGCTCGGCGAGATCGAGCGGCGCACGCAGGAGGTGTTGCGCCTGAACGAGGAGCTGGAGGCACGCGTGCGCGACCGCACCGCGCAGCTGGAGGCGTCCAACGAGGACCTGCGCCTGGCCACGGCGACGGCCGAAAAGGCCAACCGGGCCAAGTCGGAGTTCCTGTCCAGCATGAGCCACGAGCTGCGCACGCCGCTGAACGCCATCATCGGTTTCGGCCAACTGCTGGGCAGCGACGTCGGCGACGCCCAGACCCAGCGGCCCGAGCGGCGCCAGGAGTTCGTCGAGCACATCGTCGGCGCCGGCAAGCATCTGCTGACGTTGATCAACGAGATCCTCAACCTGGCGCGCATCGAGGCCGGGCATGTGGAGCTGTCGCTGGAGCCGGTGCAGATGGACGACGTGCTGGCCGACTGCCGCAAGATGATCGAGCCGATGGCCGGCCAGCGCGGCATCACCGCGCAGTTCATGACCCACAGCGGCTGCGTCGCGCTGGCGGACCGCATGCGGCTCAAGCAGGTGCTGCTCAACCTCGTCAGCAACGCCATCAAGTACAACCGCCCGAACGGCTCCGTGCGTGTCAGCTGCGGCCAGCTTGGCCCGCTGCACGTGCGCATCACCGTGCAGGACACCGGCCTCGGCCTGCAACCCAAGCAACTGGAAGCGCTCTTCCAGCCCTTCAACCGCCTCGGCCAGGAGGCCGGCCCCGAGCAAGGCACCGGTATCGGCCTGGTGGTCACACAACGCCTGGTCGAGTTGATGGGCGGCGAGATCAGCGTGCACAGCACACCCGGCGAGGGCAGCGTGTTCTCGGTCGACCTGCTTGCCAGCGAGAGCCCCGCAGCGCCGCGCGTGGAGACCGACTGGGGAGACCTGACCCGCCTGACCTTGCCGCGCGCAGGCGCGCCGCTGGCCACGGTGCTCTACGTCGAGGACAACCCCGCCAGCCGCCGGCTGGTCGAGGAGCTGCTGAGGGCGCGCACCGACCTGCGCCTGCTGACCGCGGACGACGGCAGCGCGGGCGTGGCGATGGCGCGCGCCGAGCAGCCCGACGTCATCCTGATGGACAACAACATGCCAACGATGAGCGGACGCGAGGCTCAGGCCATCCTGAAGCTGGACCCGCGCACGGCCCATATCCCGGTCATCGCGCTGACGGCCAACGCGATGCCCGAGGCGGCCACGGCCAGCCTGGCGGCGGGCTTTTTCCGCTACCTGACCAAACCGCTGTCGCCAGCGCTGCTGATCAACGCGCTGGACGACGCGCTCAGGACCGCGCGCTCGCGGCGAAGCTGAGGCGACGCCGGCGGGCGGCGCTCAGGCCCTCGCGAAGACGCCGATAGACAGCATGCCCACCATGCAGACCAGGTCCCAATGGGCCCAGCAATTGGTGACGTTGGCGTGTGTCGCCCGTCAGGGCGCTACGGGTCAGCCTGTTGCCAATCCCGACAACAGGGGTCACCGTTTCACTCTGTGGCGCCTGGCACCGTGACGGATCCGCGCGGCACCCGCTCGGTGCGGCCCGCCACCTCCTCGCGCAGGCAGGTCAGCATCAGTTCGGCGCCGGGCGAGAGCTGGTGGCCGCGCCGCGTGACGATGCCGTAGGCATCCATGCGCAGGCCGAGTTCGATGGGCAGCACGGTCAGCAGACCGGCGTCGAGATAGGGGCGCACCAGCTCCTCGGGCAGGGCCACGACCATGTCGGACTGCACGAGCAGGCTGGTCACGACGGGCAGGGACAGCGTCTCCACGGCCTGCTGGGGCTGGTCCAGCCCGGCGCTCAGGAACAGTGACGTGAGACGGTCCCGCAGGATGCTGCCGCTCGGGGGCAGGACCCAGCTCTGGCCGGCCAATTCCTGCAGGCTCAGGTCACTGCGGCCCGCCAGGGGGTGGCCGGCGCGCACGATGAGGGCGTGAGGCTCGTCGGTCAGCGGCTCGAAGCTGAGCTGGGCGGCGGAGGCGCTGTCCAGCACGCGGCCGATGACGAGATCGAGATCGCCGTTCTGCAGCTGCTGGATCATCGGCTTGCTGGTGTCCACCGTGATGGCCACGTGCACGCGCGGCTGGCGCGCCTTGAGCGCGACGATTGCCGCCGGCAGCAGCGTGGTGGACGGCGTCAGCACCGAACCCACGGCCACGCGGCCGGCCAGGCCGGACAGCAACTCCATCACTTCCTGATGCCCGGCGTCCAGCTCGGCCAGCGCAGCGCCGGCGCGACGGATCATGACCTCGCCGTACGCGGTGGGCGCCACGCCGCGCGGTAGGCGCTCGAAAAGCTTCACGCCGAGCGCGTGCTCCAGGTCGGCCAGCAGCTTGGAGGCGGCCGGCTGTGTCAGGTTGGCGCCCTGCGCCGCATGCAGGATCGAGCCGTGCCGCCCCAGCTCCACCAGCAGCACGAGCTGGCGGGTCTTGAGGTGGGAGCGGACGAAGCGATCCGAGCGCAGGTCAGTCGTCATGCCTGGGTGAGGAGCTACTCGTGATAGAGCTGCGAGCGGCCGCCATCGATGAGGATGTCGGTGGCGTTGATGAAGCGCGCCTCGTCGCTGGCGAGAAAGAGGGCAGTGTAGGCAACCTCGATGGGCTCGCCGATGCGCTTCGGTGGCAGCAGGTCGATCTGGCGCTGGCGCACTTCGGGCGGCGCGCCGTCCAGCCATTGCACGACGCGCTCGGACAGGATGAGGCCGGGCGAGATCGAGTTGACCCGCACGTTGTGGGCCGCGTACTGGATGCCCAGCGCCTTCGTCATGCCGATCAGCGCGTGCTTGGCCACCGGGTAGGGGAAGGCGTTGGGGATGATGCGGTGACCGTGCACGGAGGCGACGTTGACGATGCTGCCGCCGCCACCGGCGAGCATGCCGGGCAGCACGGCGCGGCAGCAATGCAGCGCGCCGTCCACGTCGACCGCGAAACAGCGCTGCCACTGCGCGCTGGTCATCTCCAGCGGCTCGGCGAAGACGTCGATGTCGGCGTTGTTGATGATCACGTTGATCGGCCCGAAGCGCTCGGCGCCGCGCGCGGCCATGGCCTGCACGGCGGCCTCGTCGGCGATGTCGGCGGCGATGTAGAGGGCGTTGTCTTCACCCAGCTCGGCGATGAGCGCATCGCTCGCGGCATCGGCGGTCAGGCCGTTGAGGATGACCTTGGCGCCCTCGACGACGAAGAGTCGGGCGATGGCCTTGCCGATGCCCTGGCTTGAACCGGTCACGAGCGCGACCTTGCCTTGCAGACGAAGCCTCGACCCAACAGTTGACCGCTCGCTATTCATCGAAACCCTCGTTAACTCATCAGCTTTTTCACACAGCCGCTTTCACCAATTTGGCGAACAGCGCCGCACGCCCGCTGGCTGCGTTGCGCCGATGCGCTTGTGGCTCAACGCCGCCCGCCCAAGGCTTTGCTTGGGCGAGGAGCTGCACGTTATACGCGGCGTTCGCCCCGCGCCTTGAGCTGGTCCAAAAGGACGGCGGCCAGCAGGATCAGGCCGCGCACGAGGTACTGGTAGAACGCGTCCACATTGAGCAAGTTCATGACGTTCTCGACCGTGCCCATGATGAGCACGCCGATGACGACGCCGAAGATGCGCGCCTTGCCGCCCGACAGCGACACGCCGCCCAGCACGCAGGCGGAGATGACGTCCAGCTCGAAGCCGGTGGCCGCGTTGGGCTGGCCGCTGGTGATGCGGGCCGACAGGATCAGCCCGGCCAGCGCAGCCACAACGCCCTGCAGCAGGAAGATCCACACGCGCAGGCGCTCGACCTTGACACCCGCCAGCCGCGCGGCCTCGGGGTTGCCGCCGATGGCCAGCGAGTTGCGGCCGAACACCGTGTGGTTGAGCAGCACGCCGAAGATGACGAAGCAGATCGCCGTCGTCCAGATCGGCAGCGACAGGCCGAACACGACGGTGTCGCCGAAGCTGATGAAGCCTTCATCGGCGATGCCCACCGCCTGGCCTTGCGAGGCGATGAAGGCCATGCCGCGCACCATCAGCATGGTGGCCAGCGTGGCGATCAGCGCGTTGACGCGCAGGTAGGCGATCAGCACGCCGTTGCCCGCGCCGATCAGCGCGCCGGCCAGCAGCCCGCCGCCGATGGCCAGGCCGATGCTGCCGGTGCGCTCCAGCACCATGGCGCCCAGCACGCCGGCGAAAGCGATGGTGGAGCCGACGGACAGGTCGAAGTCCCGCGAGGCCAGGCAGAACATCATGGTGCAGGCCACCATGCCGATCTGCGCCACCGACAGCAGCAGGCCGGCGATGTTGGCCGTGGAGAAGAAGTTCTCGACGGTGAAGGCCAGCACGACGAACAGCAGGGCGTAGCCCAGCGTCATGCTGTGCTCCTTGAGCAGGGCGCGAGCGGTGGAGTTCATGGCGGGGCTGGGCGACGTTGCGGTCGTTTGGGTGGTCGTGTTCATGATCAATGGACGGCCGCAGCGGGCGCTCCGTCGGGGAGTGCCAGTGCAAGCGCTGCGGTCTCGCTGGCGTTGGCACGATCCAGCTCCCCGCTGATGCGGCCGTCGCGCATGACGATGAGGCGGTCGGTGATGCCCAGCACCTCGGGCAGCTCGCTGGAGATGACGATGACGCAGCAGCCCGAGGCGGCCACATCGTGAATGATCTTGTAGATCTCGTTCTTGGCGCCCACGTCGATGCCGCGAGTCGGCTCGTCGAGGATGAGCACCTTCAGCCCCGGCTCGGCGAGCCAGCGCGCCAGGATGACCTTCTGCTGGTTGCCGCCGGACAGCAGGCGGATCTCCTGCTCGCGGCTCGGCGTCTTGATGCGCAGCTTCTTGATGAACTCGTCGGCACGCGCGGCCTCGGCGCCATGGCGCAGAAAGATGCCGCCCAGCAGGCCGTGGCGGCGGCAGCTGATATTGATGTTCTCGGCCACCGAGCTGTGGGCCAGGATGCCCTGCTCCTTGCGGTCCTCCGGGCACAGCACGATGCCGGCCGCGATGGCCTCGAACGGGCCGGCCGTGGACACCGCTTGGCCATCCAGCAGCACCTCGCCGCCACGGCGCGCATCAGCGCCGTAGAGCAGGCGCATCAGCTCGCTGCGGCCGGCACCCACCAGGCCGAAGAAGCCCAGCACTTCGCCGCCGCGCATCGCAAAGCTCAGCGGCTGCGGTAGGCGGGCGCTGTGCAGGCCGCGTGCCTCCAGGCGCACGGGACCGTGCTGGCGCGTGCGGTAGTCGTAGATGTCCTGCAGCTCGCGGCCGACCATGTCGGCAATGAGGCGCTCGCGCGGCACATCCGCCATCACCTCGTGCGTGGCGACCTTGCGGCCGTCGCGGAAGATGGTGCAGGCGTCGCACAGCTCGTAGAGCTCTTCCAGGCGGTGCGAGATGTAGATCAGCGTGCGGCCCTCGGCACGCAGGCGCTTCACTAAGCGGAACAGGATCTCCGTCTCGCGGTGCGACAGGCTGCTGGTGGGCTCGTCGAAGGCAATGACCTTGGCGTCCTGCATGACGGCCTTGCAGATCTCCACCATCTGGCGCTGGGCGATGGACAGCTCGGACAGACGCGCGGCCGGGTCCAGATCCACGCCGATGGCGGCAAGCTGCGCCGCCACCAAGCGGCGCGCGGCCTTGTGGTCGACAAAGCCCAGCCGCGTCGGCAGACGGCCCAGCAGCACGTTCTCGGCCACCGTCAGCTCGGCCACGTACTGCAGCTCCTGGTGAATGATGGCGATGCCGGCGGCGATGGCATCACCCGCCGACGTGAAGTGGCGCTCCTGGCCTTCCAGCAGCAGCCGGCCGCCGTCGGGCTTGTACTGGCCACCGAGGATCTTCAGCAGCGTGCTCTTGCCCGCGCCGTTCTCGCCGAGCAGGCCCATGACCTGGCCGGCATGCGCCTCGAAGCTCACCCCGTTCAGCGCCTTGACGCCGGGGAAGACCTTGCTGATGTTGTCGAACTGCAAGACCGCCATTTACAGACCCATTTGCTTTCGCAGTTCGGCTTGGTTTTGACGCGTCATCAACGTGCCCGCAGTCAGCGTGACCGGAGGAGGCGCCTTGCCCTGCGTGGCCCATTCGTAGACGAACACGGCCGTCTCGTAGCCATGGCGCTTCGGGCTGATCAGCACCGTGCCGAAGAAGCCGGTCGGCGTCGGCTTGGTGAACTCGTTGAGCGCCGTCTGGCTGCCGCCGATGCCGATGGCCAGCATCTCGTCATGCTTCATGCCGCGGCCTTCGCCGGCGCGCACGGCGCCCAGGGCGGCTTCGTCGTTCAGGCCCACCGCCACCCAGCGCTTGAACTTGGCGTTCTTCGTGAAGGCGATGTTGGCGGCGTTGAAGGCGCTCTCGGTGTCGGTCTTGGCCTGCGGCGCGTCGACGACGTTGGCTGCGGGCAGGCCGGCGGCCTTGAGCGCGTCGATGGCGCCCATGGTGCGGTCTCGGGCGGTGGGCAGTTGGTCGAAGGCCACGCGCAGCGCACCCACTTCGTCGAGCTTCCAGCCGCGCGTCTTCATCTCGGCCACGAGGGCCTGGCCCACCTGCTTGCCGATCTCGTAGCCCGAGATGCCCATGTGCGGGATCTCGGCAATGGGCTTGCCGGCGCCGTCCACGAGTTGGTCGTCCACCGACATGACCTTGAGCTTGTGGCGCTTGGCCGCGCGGTTGACGGCCACGCCGAGCTTCACGTCGGGCGCGCAGATGACGAAGCCGACCGCCTTCTGGGCCGCCAGGTTGTCGATGGCGGCCATCATCTTCTCGCCGTTGGGGATGCCGATCTTGACGAGCGTGAAGCCCTTGTCCTTGGCGGCCTGTTCAGCGAATTTCCATTCATCCTGGAACCAGGGTTCCTCGGCCTGCTTGACGAGAAAGCCGATCTTGACCGGCTCTGCGGCGTGCAGCGCGAAGGGGGTGGCCATCAGGGCCAGCGTGAGAGCGCGTCGTTGGATCTTCATGGGGTTGTCTCCGTCAGTCGTCAAACAAGGTGTCTTCAATGCCCAGCGCCTTGGGCAGGCGCAGGCCGAACAGGCTGCCGGACAGCGGCTGCGCGGCAAGCGCGTCGCGGCCGAGCTCGGCGCGGGCGGTGGTGAGCATCAGTTGATCCCCGCCCTCGCCGCCGATGGCGGGGCAGGTGGTGTGGGCAGCCGGGGCGTTCAGGACCCCCATCAGCTGCCCCTCGGGGTCGTAGCGCGCCACACGGCCGGCGCCCCACTGCGCATTCCACAGGCAGCCTTCGGTGTCGATGACCGAACCATCGGGCCAGGCGTCGGCGCGGTCCATCTGCGTGAACTGGCGGATGTTGTCGACCTGGGCGGTCTCGGCGTCGTAGTCGCACTGCTGGATGCGCTGGCTCAGCGTGTCGCAGAAGTACATCGTGCGGCCGTCGACGCTGAAGCAGATGCTGTTGGCAATGGCCACCGCCGGCAAGGCCAGGCGGCGCAGCCCGTGCGGCACAGAGAACTGGTAGAAGCTGGCGATGGCGCGCTTGTCCTTGGCCTCGTTCATGGTGCCGAAGACGAAGTAGCCGCGCCGATCCGTGCGGCCGTCGTTGATGCGCGTGCGCGGCTCGGCGGCGTCCACCGGCGCCAGCGTCTGCAACTGGGTCAGCTCCAGCTCGGCGCCCAGCGAAGCAACGGCCAGCCGCTTCGCCAGGCCCAGCAGCACGCGGCCGGAGCGGGTGTGGGCAAAGCTGCCCACGCGGTCGGGCAGGCGACAGAACTGCGGCGCGGCGCTGCCGGGCCGCCAGGCAAACAGCGTCGCGGCCTCGATGTCGGTCCACCACCACCGACCGGCCCGCCACAGCAGGCCCTCGCCGAGGGTGGCGCCTTGCGGCACGGTCAGTTCCAGATCGCCGGTCAATTTCATCAGAAGCTCAGGTTACGGAGCGGCTCCATTCCCTACAAATCGAATGTCCGGGCTTAACTATCCGGATTTCGAATACGTCCGAGCTCAGGGTTCGATCACTGAACGCCGCACCGTCAGCAAACGTGCACCGCGCAATTCGGCAATTTGCGTCTGACCGGCGGCGAAGACGGGGCGGTGGGCGGCATCGATGTAGATCGGCGCGTCGGCCCGCAGCGGCAGCACGCTGAGTTGCAACTCGGCGCCCGGCCTGAGCGCGAACTGGCGCAGGCCGATCTCCCAGCGCTGGCCGTTGTAGTACCAGTCGTCCAGCATCTGGGTGTCGGCGAAGACGCGGCCGATGTCGCCGACGAAGTCCAGCTGCAGCAGCACGTCCTCGGCCTGGGGCGCGAGCTCGGCGGGCAGCTCCAGCGACCAGGTCGCCGCGTTGGCGAAGGCCTCCGGCACGGGCTGCACGGCTGCATTGGCCAGGCCGCCCTTCAGGATGCGCGGCGCATTGCCGGCCTTGCGGGTGGCGCTGATGTGCAGCGTCGGCTGGGCGTTGTCGCCCGCCAGCTCCAGGCGTTGCAGCAGGCCGTCCTGCTTGACCTGCAGGCCGGCCGCACGCGGCTTGGGCAGGGCCGGGAAGACGGCCGCGCTCAGCGACTGCGGGCCCACGCCGCGCAGTTGCAGCTTGCCGTCGGCCACCCAGGCCTGCTGCTCGCTGAAGACAAGGCGGCGCTGGCCGGCGATGTCCAGCACGCTGAGTTGCTCGACCTGCTCGGGGGCCAGCAGCAGCACGCTGACGGCGCGGCCCTTGCTGGTGCCGTCCGTGGTGCCGATGCGCTGCAGGCTGGCATCGGGCTTGAGTGTCTTCACGCCGTCCGGCAGCGCGAACTCGGCGGGGATGCCAGCGGTCGTTGCAAAGACATGCACGATGCCCAGCGCACCCGCGTCCACCCGCGTGACCGGCTGGGCCGTTGCGTAGCGCAGCTTCACGCCGTCAAGGTCCAGGCTGATCGGCCAGATGAAATAGGCGCCGTTGGGAATGTCGACCGGCGCGCTCGGCAGCGTCACCGTGCCGCCCGGCAGTTGCACCTCGAAGCGCACGCCGAGCTGGGCCGGCACGGCGTACTGGCGCACATGGTTGTTGAAGAACAGGAAGCCGCTGTCGCCATGGTTGCGCACGGACCAGCGCGGCGTCTGCAGGTCGGCCGGCGTGGCGGGCGAGCGCTCGGGCTGGCGCACCGTCATCGTCGCCAGCGCGGCGCCGTAATCGCGCAGGAAGTAGTGGAAGGGGCGCAGCTTGGCGAGCACCGGGCGCTGCTGGCCGTCCGGGCCCAGCGGCGCCTGGAAGTCGTAGCTGATGCGCGGCGTGTCGTTGTCGCCGCCGCTCAGCGTGCTTTCCTCCAGGCCGGTGCCCCCCACGCTGACCGGGTTGCGGCCGCCGTGGAACATGTAATAGCCCAACAGGTTGACGCCCGAACCGATCTGCACCGGCAGCATGGCGGCGATGTCGTCGGGCGACACCAGCGTGCGGCGGCGGTACATGGCCGGCAGGCCGGGGCCGTATTCCGCGCCGAGGAAGGGCACCTTGTCCTTGTCGGTCTCGGCCGTGCCGGCGCCGTGCGACTTGGTCTGCGCGCCCAGGTCGCCGCTGACGCGGGTGTTGAAGCGGAAGGCGTGCGTCTCCTTGGGCGGCAGCTCTTTCGTACTCGCTGCCCAGGGCTCATCCGGGTAGCCGCCGAACACGGGCGTGACCTCGCCGGACGGGTAGACCGTGCCGTCCCAGCCGGTGACGGTGTACAGCGGCACATCCATGCCCGCCTTCAGCGCCAGCGCCTTCAACGCACTGATGTGTTCCTCGCCGCGGCCGGCGCCGCGGATGTTGTATTCGTTCTCGATCTGCACGCCGACGACCGGGCCGCCGTCCTTCCACAGCAGGCCCTTGATCTGCGCGCCGATCTCGGCGTAGAGCTTCTCGACATGGCCGAGGTACTCGGCGTCGTTGCGGCGCGTGGGCATCTTGTCGACGACCCAGTCGGGGATGCCGCCGTAGCGCGACTCACCATGCGCCCACGGCCCCAGGCGCACGACGACCTTCAGGCCGGCGGCCTGGGCCAGTTGCACGAAGCGGCGCAGGTCGCGGTTGCCCTTCCAGTTGAAAGCGCCCGGCTGCTCCTGGTGGTGGTTCCAGAACACATAGCTGGCGACGATGTCGATGCCGGCGGCCTTCATCAGGCGCAGCTCGGTGTCCCATTGCGCGGCAGGCGCACGGCTGTAGTGGTACTCGCCCATGACCGGCAGCCAGGGTTTGCCGTCTTGCAGCAGGTACTGGTTGTTGGCCGCCAGCGTCTCGCCCTTGGGCGAGGTCGCCGTGCCGAGCTTCAGGTGCCCGGTCAGCGGCGTGGCCACCGCGGCGCGGGCGTCGAGCTTGAGGGTGTCGGCAGCTGCGACCGGGCCAAGCGCGGCCAGCAGCAGCGCAGCGCCCAGCGTGCGGATGCGGTTCATGGCAGTCCCCGGTCGTTGTTGTTTTATGCGTGGCGCGTCGTCAGAGCGCGCGCCAGGCCTGCACGAAGGCGCGTGCGCGCTCGGCGACCTGGGCCGCCGACAGGCCGGGCGCGTACAGCGCCGAGCCTAGCCCGAAGCCGGACGCGCCGGCGTTCTTGAAGACGGCCATCGTGTCCGGCGTGATGCCGCCCACCGGCAGCAGCCGCAGCTCGCGCGGCAGCACGGCGCGCATGGCCTTCATGACGCTCGGCGTCACCAGTTCGGCCGGGAAGAGCTTGACCGCGTCGGCACCGGCGTTGACGGCTGCGAAGGCCTCGGTCGGCGTGGCCGCACCCGGCACGCAGAACAGGCCACGGGCCTTGGCGTCGCGGATGACGGCCACGTCGGCATGCGGCATGACGATGACCTTGCCGCCGGCCGCTTCGACATCGGCCACGGCCTGAACGCTCAGCACCGTGCCAGCGCCGACGACGGCATCCGCCGGCATGCGGCGCGCCAGCCGGGCGATGGAATCCAGCGCGTTGGGTGAATTCAGCGGCACCTCAATGACGCGAAAGCCTTCGACGTAGAGCGCATCGGCAATCGCCTCGACCTCCTCGGGCTTGACGCCGCGCAGGATGGCGACGAGGGGGAGGTGTTTCAGGGCGGCGTCGAGCATGTCAGGTCAGTTGGAGGGTTTGCGCCAGCTGCCACAGGCCGGCGGGCGCGGTGTTGTCGAGTTGCAGCGGTGCCGCGTGGCCGAGGTGATGCAGCGCCTGGGCGTAGCGGCCACACAGCGCCGGGTCGCCAATGAGCGCCAGCCGCTGCGGCGCGCGTTGCAGCTCGCTGGCGATCTCGTGGCCGATCAGCAGGCCGGAGAGGTAGTCGGGCAGTTGCTCGGGCGCCAGTTGCTTGAACAGGCCCAGCGTGCGCACGGCGAACAGCTGGTGCGCGAGGCCGCCCTCCTCCTGCGCAGCACCCACGCCCTTCAGGAAGGCCTCGGGCGACGCGGGCGAACTGCCGTCGGACGGCATCAACCGCGACAGCACCGAGTGCTGGCGCAGCAGCGCGAACAGCTCGCCCGTCATGTGCGTGGCAAAGCCCGTCACCCGGCCGGCGCTGACGCGCGCCCACTTGGAATGCGTGCCCGGCAGCACCAGGCAGGCGTTCTCGGCCAGTTCGGGGTTCAGCGCCAGCGCGCCGACGATCTGCGTCTCCTCGCCGCGCATGACGTCGGGCTGGGCCGCGTCGTCCACCAGGCCCGGGACGATGCTCAGTGCGTCGTCGATGGCCAGCGCCTGACTGGCCAACGCAGCGGCATCGGCCGGGCAGCGCACATAAGCCGCCTCGCGCCAGCCGTGCTGGCTGCCGACCATGCCGCAGGCGAGAAGTCTGAGCTTGGGGTGATCGGCTCGCCAGTCGCCCACCAGGTCGGCGAGCGCGCGCGCGAACACGTCGGCGCCGGAAAGCGTCGAGGCACCATCGTTGGACTGGCGCGTCTCCAGCACAGCACCGTCAGCGCCCAGCAGGAAGGCGCGCAGCCGCGTGCTGCCCCAGTCGAGCGCAATGAGCCGGGCTTGCACCATCACCACTCGGCCACAGAACCGTCAGCGTGGCGCCAGACCGGATTGCGCCAGTCGGGCGGGTTCCTGGCGGCCTCGATGACGCGCTCTTCATCGATCTCGACACCCAGGCCCGGCTTGCGCAGCGGGTTGATGAAGCCGTTCTCGATGCGGAAGTCGTCCTTGTTCTTGACGAAGTCCAGGAGCTCGGCACCCTGGTTGTAGTGGATGCCCATGCTCTGCTCCTGCAGCACGGCGTTGTGGGAGACGAAGTCCACAGCCAGGCAGGAAGCCAGCGCCACCGGGCCCAGCGGGCAATGCGGCGCGAAGGCGACGTCGTGAGCCTCGGCCATGCCGGCGATCTTGAAGCACTCGGTGATTCCACCGGCATGCGACAGGTCGGGCTGCACGATGGAAATGCCACCGGCCGCAAACAGGCGCTTGAAGTCGAAGCGCGAGAACATGCGCTCGCCGGCCGCCAGCGGGATGGAGGTGTGCTCGGCCAGGCGCGGGTAGTACTCGGCCTGCTCGGCCAGCACCGGCTCTTCGACGAACAGCGGCCGGTAAGGCTCCAGCGCCTTCAGCAGCGGCTTGGCCATCGGTGCGGCGACGCGGCCGTGGAAGTCGATGCCGAACTCGATGTCATGGCCGAAGGCCTCGCGGATCTCGGCGATGCGGGCCACCGCCTCGTCGATCTTGCGGGCGCTGTCGACGATGCCCATCTCCTCGGTGCCGTTCATCTTGAAGGTGTCGAAGCCGCCCTCGCGCAGCCGCTTGATGTCGGCGATAACGTCGGCCGGGCGGTCGCCGCCGACCCAGGAATAGACCTTCATCTTGTCGCGCACCAGGCCGCCGAGCAGCTCGTAGACCGGCTGGCCCATGACCTTGCCCTTGATGTCCCACAGCGCCTGGTCGATGCCGGCGATGGCACTCATCAGGATGGGGCCGCCACGGTAGAAACCGGCGCGGTACATGACCTGCCACAGATCGTTGATGCGGGACGGGTCCTGGCCGATCAGGTAGTCCGACAGCTCGTGCACGGCAGCCTCGACGGTGCGCGCGCGCCCCTCAATGACCGGCTCGCCCCATCCGACGACACCCTCGTCGGTCTCGATTTTCAGGAACATCCACCGCGGAGGCACTCGGTAGGTCGTCAGCTTCGTGATTCGCATGGGCTCATGGCTCGTTCAGGAACGCCACGAGCTTAGGAGGGCCATCTAGTTCTGAAATATTGTTTCTTTCGCTTGGTTTATATCCAGTTCGTATAGAACGACGCGCCATCTCAGCGCGCAGTGCCGTGCCACCCTGCCGATTCAAAGGGTTAACCCTTGTCAAACAGGTGTAAACCCTTATACTGAAGCTGTTTCAACAATCAACAAAGGGAAAAGAAATGGAACTGCTCATCATCACTTTGGCCTTCTCGGCCGTCGCCATCGTGGCCCAGTTCGCCGACTTCATGAGCCGCCGCGCAGCCGCCAACGCCATCGGCGTCTGAGCCTCCCGGCGCGACGGCGCCGATGCAGCCCCTAATTGGGGCGCGGACGGATCTCGTCGATCAAGCGGCGAACGTCATCGAAATCAAACGGCTTGAGCAGGGCGCGCACATTCGGGCCGAAACCGCTCAGGTCGTTGCCCATCGGGTAGCCCGATGAGAACACCACCCAAGCGTCGGGCGCACGCTGCAGGATGGCTCGCGCCAGCTCCACGCCCGACATGCCGGTGAGGCTCACGTCGGAAATGACGAGGTCGAACTCCTCCGGCACATAGTGGGCCAGTGCCTCCTCGGCGCTCGCATAGGCCTGGACCTTGAGCCCCTCCTCCTCCAGCAGCCAGGTGATCTGCTCACGCAGGTCGTCGTTGTCCTCCACGAAGAGGGTGCGCAGCCGCCGGCCCGCGCGCCGCCCGAGTTGCGCCACGGTGCGCACGAACTCGCCGGGCGACACAGGCTTTTGCAAGCAGCGCTGGTAGCCGGCGTCCAGCGCGGCGTCGCGGTCTTCCGTGCGAACGAAGGCGGTGACGGCCAGCGCCGGCAGCGTGTCGGCGTCCAGGCCCAGGTCGCTGCGAACGCGGCGGATCAGGCCATAGCCGTCGAGCTCCGGCATGCCGAGGTCACTGAGCAGCACCTCGAAGCGATGCACCGCCAGCAGCGCCAGCGCCGCATGCGCGGACTGCGCCGTCGTGACGACAGCGCCCTGCTCCGACAGTAGGCGTGCGTGCACCTCCAGCACATCGGCGTGGTCGTCCACCACCAACACGCGCAGCCCGGTCACAGAGCCGTCACCGCCGTCGCCACCGTCGCCGGCCGGCTCGTGGCTGGCGGGGTAGTCGCGCGGCAGGGCGGCGTGGCTGGCCCGCGGGAAGCGCACGACGAAGGCGGAGCCCTGGCCGGGCCCTTCGCTGCGCGCCGACACCTCGCCGCCATGCAACTCGGTCAGGTTCTTGACGATGGACAGGCCCAGCCCCAGGCCGCCGTGTACGCGCGCGGCCGTGTCGTCGGCCTGGCTGAAGCGGTCGAACAGCTTCGGCATGAACTCCTGCGCAATGCCCTGGCCGGTGTCGCTGACGCTGAGTTCGACCGTCGTCCGATGGACTGCCGTCCCGAGCGTGATGGTGCCGCCGGCCGGCGTGAACTTCATCGCGTTGGTGACGAGGTTCATGACGATCTGCGTGAGCCGGCTCGCGTCGCCCAACACCTCGGCCGGCTCGGCGGCGGCCTGCATCACGATGACGTGCCGGCGCGACTGCGCGGTGGGTCGCGCCGTCTCGGCGGCGCCGTGGACGATCTCGTTGAGGTCCACGTGCTGCATGTCCAGGCGCAGCTTGCCGGCAATGATGCGGCTCATCTCCAGCAGGTCGGACACCAGGAAGGACTGCGCCTGCGCGTTGCGCGCGATGGCCTGCACGCCACGCTGCATCGTGCTCGCCTCGATGCCGGGCTGGCTCAGCACATTGGCCCAGCCGACGATGGCCGCCAGCGGCGTGCGCAGCTCGTGGCTGACGGCGGCGATGAATTGCTCCTTGGCATGCGCTGCGTGCTCGGAGGCGCTGCGCGCGGCCTGCTCGGCGGCCAGCAGCTGATCGCGTTGCACCTGTAGGTCGCGGCGGTCGGTGATGTCGTGAAAGTAGATCGACAGGCCGTCTTCGGACGGGTAGCAGTGGAACTGCAGCCAGCGCTCCACGCCCCCACCGACCTCGGCCTCGAAGGACACGGCCTGGCGCTCGCTCGTCGCGCGCCCGAACTGGGTGTCGAGCACGTCGTCGCCGACGATGCCCTCGAAGCGCTGCCCGGTCAGCTCGCCGGCATGCCGCCCCAGCAGCTGCGCGCCCTGCTCGTTGGCGTAGCCGATGAGGCCGTCGTGCTCGATGAGGAGCAGGCCGTCGGTGATGCTGCTCATCATGGCCTGCAGCTTGCGGTCGGCCAGCAGCAGCGCCTCGGAGCGTTCGCGCACGCGCCGCTCCAGCGTCTCGTTGAGTTCGCGTAGGCGCTCCTCGGCGCGGCGGCGCTCCTCCACCTCGGCGAGCAGCGCGACGTTGGCCCGTTGAACCTGCAACGTCTTGCGGTGCAGCTCGGCGAACACGGCCACCTTGGAGCGCAGGATGGCCGGGTTCACCGGCTTGCTGAGGTAGTCCACCGCGCCGGTGCCGTAGCCCTGCAGGCGGTGCTGGTCCTCGTCGAAATAGGCGGTCATGAAGATGATGGGCAGGTGCGCCGTCTTCTTGCGCTCCTTGATCATCTGCGCCAACTCGATGCCGTTCATGTCGGGCAACTGGATGTCCAGCACCATGACGGCGAACTCGTCGGTCATGAGCGCGCGCAGTGCCTGGTCGGCCGACTGGGCGCGGACGATGCGGTAGCCCGGGTCGTCCAGCACCGTCTCCAGCACGAGCAGGTTGGCGGGCTCGTCGTCGACGATGAGGATGTTGGTGGGCGCTTGCACGATCATCGATGCAGCCACACACGCATCAGCGACAGCAACTGCGCAGTGTTGACCGGCTTGGAGATGTAGTCACTGGCGCCGGCTTCCAGGCATTTCTCGCGGTCGCCCTTCATGGCCTTGGCGGTCAGGGCCAGCATGGGCAGGTTGCGGAAGTCGGGGTTGGAGCGGATCGCGCGCATGGTTTCGTAGCCGTCCATGTCGGGCATCATGATGTCCATCAGCACGAGGTCGAGGTCGGGCGTGTGCTGCACGATCTCGATGGCCGTGCGGCCACTGGTGGCGGTCATGACCTGCATGTCCTGGTTCTCCAGCAGCGTCGTCAGCGCAAAGATGTTGCGCGCATCGTCGTCCACCACGAGCACGCGGCGGCCGCGCAGCATCTCGGCGGCGCCGTGCAGCTTCTGCAGCACGGCCTGCTTGTCCGGCGGCAGCTCGCTGACCACGCGGTGCAGGAACAGCGCCGTCTCGTCCAGCAGCCGTTCGGGGCTTTGCACGTCCTTCAGCACGACGCTCTTGGCCAGCATGCGCAACTGCTTGCGCTCGGCGTCGGACAGGTCCTTGCCGGTGAAGACGACGACCGGCACGCGGGCCAGCGCCGGGTCAGCATGGAGCTGCTGCAGCAGACCGAAGCCGTTGACGTCGGGCAGGCGCAGGTCCAGCACCATGCAGTCGAAGCGCTGCTCCTGCAGCAGCTGCAGTGCCTCGGCGCCGGTGCCGACAGCCACCAGCTCGATGTCCTGGTGGCTCAACAACTCGACGATGGCGCTGCGCTCGATGTCGTTGTCTTCCACCACCAGCAGCCGGCGCGTGCGCGGCTCGGTGAAGTCGCGGATGCGGTCCAGCGCCGCCTCCATGCCCTCGCTGGTGGACGACTTGACGAGATAGGAGAACGCCCCGTGCGCCAGGCCGTGGTTGCGGTCCTCCTCGGCGACGCTGAAGATCTGCACGGGGATGTGGCGCGTGGCCGGGTCGAGCTTGAGCTGGTTGAGCACTGTCCAGCCCAGCATGTCGGGCAGGAAGATGTCCAGCGACACGGCGGTCGGCAGGAAGCGCCGCGCCAGCTCGAGGCCCACGCCGCCCTTGAGCGCGACCAGGCCCTTGAAGCCGCGGTCTCGCGCCAGCTGCAGCACGATGCGGGCGTAGTGCGGGTCGTCTTCGATGATGAGCAGCACCGGGTCGCCGTCGACGATGCCGTCACGGTCGTCGGCCACCTGAGCCTCGCGCACCAGCGGCACGGTGGCGCGCATGTGCAGCGCGGCCTCAGGTTCGCCCGCCGGGCGCGGCGCGCGGGCGCTGTCGCCACCGACGAACTGCAGCGGCAGGAAGAGCGTGAAGGTGCTGCCCTCGCCGTGGCGGCTGACCAGCTTGATCTCGCCGCCCAGCAGCGCTGCCAGTTCGCGGCTGATGGCCAGGCCCAGACCGGTGCCGCCGTACTTGCGCGAGGTGCCGGCATCGGCCTGCTGGAAGGCCTCGAAGATGAGGCGCTGCTTGTCGGGCGGGACGCCGATGCCGGTGTCCTCGACCGCGAAGGCCAGCACCTGCGGCGCCTTCGCCAGCACGGGGTGGTCGCTGCTCCAGCCCTCGCGCGCCAGGCTCACGCGCAGCTCCACGTGGCCATGCGCCGTGAACTTGACGGCGTTGGACAGCAGGTTCTTCAGGATCTGCTGCAGGCGCTTGGCGTCGCTCTCCATGCTGCGCGGCAGGTCGTCGGCAAACAGGATGCGCAGCGGCAGGTTCTTTGCCTCGGCGAAGTGGCTGAAGTTGCGGTCGATGCTGTCTCGCAAGGACCCGAAGGCGATGTCCTCGATTTCCAACGTCACCGTGCCCGATTCGATCTTGGACAGGTCAAGGATGTCGTTGATGAGGTGCAGCAGGTCGGAGCCCGACGAGTTGATGTTGCGCGCGAACTCGATCTGTTTGCCGCTGAGGTTGCCGCCGTTGTTGACGGCCAGCTGCTGGCTCAGGATGAGGATGGAATTCAGCGGCGTGCGCAGCTCGTGGCTCATGTTGGCCAGGAACTCGCTCTTGTACTTGGACGTCATCGCCAGCTCGGCGGCCTGGTCTTCCAGCGCGTGGCGGGCCTGCTCGACCTCGGCGTTCTTGCGTTCGACCTCCTCGTTCTGCTCGGCCAGCAGCCGCGCCTTGGTGCCGAGCTGCTCGTTGGTCTCCTGCAGCTCGCTCTGGCGCGATTGCAGCTCCACCGTCAACTGCTGCGACTGCGACAACAGCGACTCGGTGCGCATGGTCGCCTCGATGGTGTTGAACACCGCGCCGATGCTCTGCGTCAGCAGCTCCAGGAAGGCCAGCGAGCCGCTGCTGAAAGGCTGCAGCGTCGCCAGCTCGATGACGGCCTTGGTCTGCCCCTCGAACAGCACCGGCAGCACGATGACGCTGACGCGCGCCGCACGGCCGAGGCTGGAGGAGATGGAGACGAAGTCCGACGCGATGTCGGCCAGCAGCACGCTGCGCTTCTCCAGCGCGCATTGGCCGACGAGGCCTTCGCCCAGCTCGATGGAGGGCAGCAACGCCACGTTGCCGGACTGCGCGTAGCTGGCCAGCAGGCGCAGCCGCGGTTGCTCGGGCCCTTGAGCGCCGGCCAGGTGGTAGATGGTGCCCTGGTGGGCCTGCACCAGCGGCGCCAGCTCGGTCAGCAGCATCTGGCTGACCGTCTTCAGCTCGCGTTGGCCCTGCAGCATGCCGGTGAACTTGGCGAGGTTGGTCTTGAGCCAGTCCTCCTCGCGGTTGCGCTCGGTGGTCTCGCGCAGGTTGGAAATCATCGTGTTGATGTTGTCCTTGAGCTCGGACACCTCACCCTTGGCGTCCACCTGGATGGCGCGCGTCAGGTCGCCCTGGGTCACGGCGGTGGCCACCTCGGCAATCGCGCGCACCTGAGTCGTCAAGTTAGCGGCCAGCAGGTTGACGTTGCCGGTCAGGTCCTTCCACGTACCGGAGGCGCCGGGCACGTGGGCCTGGCCGCCCAGGCGCCCGTCCACGCCCACCTCGCGGGCCACGTTGGTGACCTGCTCGGCAAACGTGGCCAGCGTGTCGGTCATGTTGTTGATGGTGTCGGCCAGCGCCGCCACCTCGCCCTTGGCCTGCACGGTCAGGCGCTGCGTCAGGTTGCCGTTGGCCACGGCCGTGACGACCTTGACGATGCCGCGCACCTGCTCGGTCAGGTTGGAGGCCATGAAGTTGACGTTGTCGGTCAGGTCCTTCCAGGTGCCGCCCACACCGGCCACCTTGGCCTGGCCGCCGAGCTTGCCCTCGGTGCCCACCTCACGGGCTACGCGCGTGACCTCGCCGGCAAAGGCGTTGAGCTGGTCGACCATCGTGTTGATGGTGTCCTTGAGCTCCAGGATCTCGCCCTTCACGTCCACCGTGATCTTGCGGTTCAGGTCGCCCCGCGCCACGGCCGTGGTCACCTCGGCGATGTTGCGCACCTGGGCCGTCAGGTTGGCGCCCATGGTGTTGACCGAGTCGGTCAGGTCCTTCCACGTGCCGCCCACGCCGGGCACCACGGCCTGCACGCCCAGCCGCCCTTCGGTGCCCACCTCGCGGGCCACGCGCGTGACCTCGGACGCGAAGGAGCGCAACTGCTCCACCATCGTGTTGATGGTTTCCTTGAGCTGAAGGATCTCGCCGCGCACGTCGACGGTGATCTTCTTGGACAGGTCGCCGTTGGCCACCGCGATGGTCACCTCGGCGATGTTGCGCACCTGGTTGGTCAGGTTGCTCGCCATCGAGTTGACGTTGTCGGTCAGGTCCTTCCAGGTTCCGGCGACGCCACGCACCTGCGCCTGCCCGCCGAGCTTGCCGTCGGTTCCCACTTCGCGGGCCACGCGCGTCACTTCCGAGGCAAAGCCGTTGAGCTGGTCCACCATGATGTTGATGGTCGACTTCAGCTCCAGGATCTCGCCGCGCACGTCGACGGTGATCTTCTTGGACAGGTCGCCGTTGGCCACGGCGATGGTCACCTCGGCGATGTTGCGCACCTGCCCCGTCAGGTTCGACGCCATCGAGTTGACGTTGTCCGTCAGGTCTTTCCAGGTGCCGGCCACGCCCTCCACGGCCGCCTGCCCGCCGAGCTTGCCGTCGGTGCCTACCTCGCGCGCCACCCGGCTCACTTCGCCCGCAAAGGCGTTGAGCTGG
>NZ_JBDSQX010000028.1:0-67785 GCF_039929605.1 Roseateles sp. | reverse complement strand
AAGCTGCTCGTGCGATACGAGAAACTCGATCGCAGCTTCCTCGCGCTCAACCACATCGCCGCAGCGATCATCGCGTTCCGCAAGGTGCCGCTGACAATAAACATTATTTACGGATAGGCTCTAAGTCACGAAGGAGGCCAACAAGGTGAGCCTCTAAAATCCTGGGTTTTCCCGAGGACCGATCCATGGCCGACCCGACACCGCAAGAAGTGCGCGACTTCATCGCCGCAGGCCTGCCCTGCGCGCATCTCGAAGTCGAGGGCGACGGCCGCCATTTCTTCGCCACCATCGTGTCGGACGAGTTCAACGGCCTCTCTCGCATCAAGCGCCACCAGCGTGTCTACGCCGCCCTCGGCGAGCGCATGCGCGAGCAGATCCACGCGCTGTCGATGAAGACCCTGAGCCCCGCCGAATGGAGCGCCCGATGAGCAGCATGACGACCGGCCTGACCCTGACCCTCGCCCTCTCCAAGGGCCGCATCTTCGAAGAGACGTTGCCGCTGCTGCGCGCCGCTGGCATCGAAGTGCTGGAAGACCCCGAGACCTCGCGCAAGCTGATCCTGCCGACCAACCGCGACGGCGTGCGCATCGTCATGGTCCGCGCCAGCGACGTGCCGACCTATGTGCAATACGGCGGCGCCGACCTCGGCGTGGCCGGCCGCGACGTGCTGCACGAGCAGGCGCTGGCCCAGGGCGGCTCGCACGGCCTGTACCAACCGCTGGACCTGAACATCGCCCGCTGCCGCATGAGCGTGGCCGTGCGCGCCGACTTCGACTACGCCGCTGCCATCAAGCAGGGCTCGCGCATCCGCGTGGCCACCAAGTACACCGAGATCGCCCGCCAGCACTTTGCCGACAAGGGCGTGCACGTCGACCTCATCAAGCTCTACGGCTCGATGGAGCTCGCGCCGCTGACCGGCCTGGCCGAGGCCATCGTCGACCTCGTCTCCACCGGCGGCACGCTGCGCGCGAACAAGCTGGTCGAGGTGGAGCACATCATGGAGATCTCGTCCCGCCTCGTCGTTAACCAGGCCGCGCTCAAGTTGAAGCGCGACCTGCTGCGCCCGCTCATCGACGCCTTCGCCGCCGCCATTCGCCCATGAAGCTCCGCCAACTCTCGACTGCCGCCGCTGACTTCGCTGCCGAGTTCGAGCGCCTGCGCCATTGGTCGGCGGAGACGGATGCCGCCATCGAAGGCCGCGTTGCCGAGATCCTGGCCGATGTGCAAAAGCGCGGCGACGCTGCTTTGCTGGAATACACCGCGCGCTTCGACCGCATGCCCGTCGACAGCGTTGGCGCGCTGGAGATCGGCCAAGCCGAGTTGCAGGCCGCGTTGGCCTCCATCACGCCCGCCCAGCGCAGCGCGCTCGAAGCCGCCGCCCAGCGCGTGAGGGCCTATCACGAGCGCCAGCTCGAAGCCTGCGGCCTCAGCTGGAGCTACCGCGACGACGACGGCAACCTGCTCGGCCAGAAGGTCACGCCGCTGGACCGCGTCGGCATCTACGTGCCCGGCGGCAAGGCGGCCTACCCGAGCAGTGTGCTGATGAACGCCATCCCGGCTCATGTTGCCGGCGTGCAGGAAATCATCATGGTCGTGCCCACGCCGGACGGCGTGCGCAACCCGCTGGTGCTGGCCGCCGCCGCCGTGGCCGGCGTGCACCGCGTGTTCACCGTGGGCGGCGCCCAGGCCGTGGCCGCGCTGGCCTACGGCACGGCCACCATCCCGCGTGTCGACAAGATCACCGGCCCGGGCAACGCCTACGTCGCCTCGGCCAAGAAGCATGTGTTCGGCCAGGTCGGCATCGACATGATTGCCGGCCCCAGCGAGATCCTCGTCATCGCCGACGGCACGACGCCGCCCGACTGGGTGGCGATGGACCTCTTCAGCCAGGCCGAGCACGACGAGCTGGCGCAGAGCATTCTGCTCAGCCCCGACGCGGCTTACCTCGACGCCGTGCGCGCCAGCATGGAGCGCCTGCTGGCTGAGATGCCGCGCGAGGCCGTCATCCGCGCGTCGCTCGAGGGCCGCGGCGCGCTGATCCTGACGCGCTCGATGGAAGAGGCCTGCGAGATCAGCAACGCCATCGCGCCCGAGCACCTGGAGATCAGCGCCGCCGAGCCGCAGCGCTGGGAGCCGCTGCTGCGCCACGCCGGCGCGATCTTCATGGGCGCGTACACCAGCGAATCGCTGGGCGACTACTGCGCGGGGCCCAACCACGTGCTGCCCACGGCCAGCACGGCGCGGTTCTCATCGCCGTTGGGCGTCTACGACTTCCAGAAGCGCAGCAGCCTCATCGAGGTCAGCGCCGAGGGCGCGCAGGCGCTGGGCCGCATCGCCTCCGTGCTGGCCCACGGCGAGGGCCTGCAGGCCCACGCCCGCGCTGCCGAAATGCGGCTCAAACGCCCGGGCTGAGGCTGCACCTCGCATCACACGAAGTTCGTGCAACACGAACTTCGTGTGATACTGCGGCGCATGAAGAACGTCACCGTGTCCATGGACGATGCCGTCGCCGAATGGGCGCGGCTGGAGGCGGCGCGGCGCAACACCAGCGTCTCGCGACTGCTCGGTGAGCTGCTCGCCGAGAAGATGCAGCACGACGACGCCTACGAGCGCGCGCTGCAGGACTGGCTGCACCGCGAACGCAGCTGGTCGTCCGACGGCCAACCCTATCCCGGTCGAGGCATCCTGTGAGTGCCGATCTCGTCTTCGTTGACACCTCCGTGCTGCTGTTCAGCGAGGACGGCGCCCGCCCGGCCGAGCGCGAGCTGGTGCTGGCCTGGCTGCGCGCGCTCTGGTCCACCCGCCGGGGCCGCGTGTCGGTGCAGGTGCTGAACGACTTCTACCTGCTGGCCACGCGCCAGATCAGCCCCGCCATGCCGCAGGGCGACGCCCGCGCCGAGGTGCGCCGCTACCAGCACTGGCGCCCCTGGGCGACCGACCAGGCCACGGTCGACGCCGCATGGTCGCTGGAGAGCCGCTTCGGCCTGCCGTTCGCCGACGCCCTCGTCGTGGCCAGCGCCAAGGCACAGGGCTGCACCCGCCTGCTCAGCCTGGCCCTGCCGCACGACGCCGTGTTCGACAGCGTGCAGGTGCTCAATCCTCTCGTCACCGCGCCATGACCTCAGCCCTCGAAAAAGCCCTCGCCCAGATCCGTTCCGACGTGCGCGCGGCGCATGCCTACGTCGTGCAGCCCAGCGACGGCCTGCTGAAGCTGGACGCGATGGAGAACCCCTACCGCCTGCCGCCGGAGCTGCAGCAGGCGCTCGGTGAACGCCTCGGCGCGCTGGCGCTGAACCGCTACCCGGCGGAGCGCACCGCCGAACTGGCCCGCGCGCTGGCCCGCCATGCCGGTGTGGGCGACGACGTGGGTGTCACGCTGGGCAATGGCTCCGACGAACTCATCGGCCTGCTGACCATTGCCGTCGCCAAGCCCGGCGCCACCGTGCTGGCGCCTGTGCCCGGCTTCGTCATGTACGAGGCGCTGGCGCGCCAGCAGCAGCTCAATTTCATCGGCGTGCCGCTGCGCTCCGACGACTTCGAGCTGGACGAGCCCGCCATGCTCGCCGCCATTGCCAAGCACCAGCCTGCCCTGATCTACCTGGCCTACCCCAACAACCCGACTGCCACGCTGTGGGACGCGGCCGTCATCGAACGCATCGCCCAGGCCGCGCCGGGCCTCGTCGTCATGGACGAGGCCTACCAACCTTTCGCCAGCCAGGACAGCCTCTCGCTGATGGCCCGCCAGCCCAACGTGCTGGTCATGCGGACGATGAGCAAGTTCGGTCTGGCCGGTGTGCGCATCGGCTACCTGCTGGGGGCGGCCGAGCTGGTCGGCCAGATCGAGAAGCTGCGCCCGCCCTACAACATCAGCGTGCTGAACGCGGAAGCCGCCTTCTTTGCGCTGGAGCATGCCGACGTCTACGCTGCCCAGGCGGCCGAGCTACGCCAGCAGCGCGAGCGCCTCTTTGCGGCGCTGCAAGCCATGCCCGGTATCACGCCCTGGCCGAGTCAGGGCAATATGATCCTGGCCAGGGTGCAGGACGCGGCCGCCACCTTCGCGGCGCTGAAGGCGCGCGGCGTGCTGATCAAAAACGTCTCGGCCATGCATCCGCTGCTCGCGAACTGTGTGCGCCTCACCGTCGGCACGCCCGACGAAAACACCTTGCTGCTCCAAGCGCTCGAAGACAGTCTGTCATGACCACACCTCCCGTCACTTCACGAGTAGCCGAAGTCACCCGCAACACCCGCGAGACGCGCATCACGGTGCGCATCAACCTCGACGGCACGGGCCAGTCCAAGCTGCAGACCGGCATCGGCTTCTTCGACCACATGCTCGACCAGATCGCCCGCCACGGCTTGATCGACCTGGACGTGCAGTGCGAGGGCGACCTGCACATCGACGGCCACCACACGGTGGAAGACGTTGGCATCACGCTCGGCCTGGCCGTGGCCAAGGCCGTGGGCGACAAGGCCGGACTGACGCGCTACGGCCACAGCTACGTGCCGCTGGACGAAGCGCTGTCGCGCGTCGTCATCGACCTCTCCGGCCGCCCCGGCCTGCACATGGACGTCAAGTTCACGGCCGGCAGCATCGGTGCCTTCGATACGCAGCTGACCTTCGAGTTCTTCCAGGGCTTCGTCAACCACGCGCTGGCCACCGTGCACATCGACAACCTGAAGGGCCACAACGCCCACCATCAGGCCGAGACCATGTTCAAGGCCTTCGGCCGCGCGCTGCGCATGGCGGCGGCGCAGGACCCGCGTTCGGCGGGCGTGATCCCGTCGACCAAGGGCTCGCTGTGAGGGTTCTGTTGCGAGCCGGCCTGATGGCGGCCGCAGTGGCCGCTTGTGCCGGCGCCTGGGCGCAGGACGGCGCGCCGTGCCACCATCCCAAGACGCAGCAGGACCTGCCGCAGGTGCTCGGCCCCGGCTTTGTGCGCGAGGCCACGCACAGCTATGAAGCCCAACTGCCCGGCGGCGGTTGCAGCGTCCGGTACAAGCACCCCGCCGGCATGTGGGCCGACGTCTTTATCTACCGCGCCGGCCACGGTGTCATCGAGGACACGGCGCGTGACCCGCGGCTGATGGCCGAATTCCAACAGGCGCTGAGCGGCATCGTGCAGGGCTGGAAGCAGAAGAACAAGGGCGTCGTGCGCGATACCGAGGCGAAGTACGTGCAGCGCGGCGATGCGCGCATCGAAGTGATGACCGCCGTTGCGGTCATCGAAGTGCCAGACGTGACCACCTACCGGACACACGTGCAGCTTTGGAGTGGCGGTGGCTCGATCTGGAAGCTTCGCGCCACCTTCTCTGATGCGGACCGTGCCGTGTCCGACCCGGCCATCGAGGCGCTAGGCAATGCCTTGGTCGACCTGTCCCGGGAGACCGCTCAATGACCCGGCGCACCGTCGCCGTCGTCGACTACGGCATGGGCAATCTGCGCTCGGTATCGCAGGCAGTCATTCATGCCGCCGAGGGCCAGGGCTTCGAGGTCGCCATCACCTGCGACCCCGAGGTGATCCGCGCCGCCGAACGCGTCGTGCTGCCGGGCCAGGGCGCCATGCGCGACTGCATGGCCGAACTGGCTGCCTCAGGCGCCAAGGAAGCTGTGCTCGAAGCCGCCGCCACCAAGCCGCTGCTGGGTGTGTGTGTCGGCATGCAGATGCTGCTGGACCACAGCGAGGAGCAGGACACCCCCGGCCTCGGGCTCATCCCCGGCCGCGTGCAGCGCTTTCGCCTCGAAGGCCGGCTGCAGGAAGACGGCAGCCGCTTCAAGGTGCCGCAGATGGGCTGGAACCGCGTGCACCAGCCGCGTGCGCACCCTGTGTGGGCTGGCATTCCGGACGACAGCTGGTTCTATTTCGTGCACAGCTTCTATGCGACGACAGCGTTGCAGGAACACAGCGCCGGCGAGACCGACTACGGCGCTCGCTTTACCTGCGCGGTGGCCCGGGATAACATTTTTGCGACCCAGTTCCACCCCGAGAAAAGTGCAGCTTTGGGCCTCGCGCTTTACCGCAACTTCCTTCGTTGGAACCCTTGACCGAACCACTGCGGTCCGCACTTTCTCCCCACCTTCTCACGCTGCTCCCGGCCATGCTGCTGATCCCTGCGATTGACCTGAAAGATGGTCGCTGTGTCCGCCTCAAGCAAGGCGACATGAACGACTCCACCACCTTTGGCGAAGACCCCGCCGCGATGGCGCGCCGCTGGCTCGATGCCGGCGCACGGCGCCTGCACCTGGTGGACCTGAACGGCGCCTTCGCGGGCAAGCCGGTCAACGAGCCGGCCATCAAAGCCATCATCAAGGAGCTGGGCGACGAGATCCCCATCCAGCTCGGCGGCGGCATCCGGGACCTCGACACCATCGAGCGCTACCTGGACGACGGCCTCAGCTACGTCATCATCGGCACGGCCGCGGTCAAGAATCCCGGCTTTCTGAAGGACGCCTGCAGCGCCTTCCCTGGCCACATCATCGTCGGCCTGGACGCGAAGGACGGCAAGGTCGCCACCGACGGCTGGAGCAAACTGACCGGCCATGAAGTGGTCGACCTGGCGCTGAAGTTCCAGGACTACGGTATCGAAGGCGTCATCTACACCGACATCGGCCGCGACGGCATGCTGTCCGGCATCAACATCGAGGCGACCGTCAAGCTGGCCCAGGCGCTGACCGTCCCGGTGGTCGCCTCGGGTGGCCTCTCGGACATCGCCGACATCGAGCGCCTGTGCGCCGTGTTCGGCGACGGCGTCGAGGGCGTCATCTGCGGCCGCTCCATCTACACCGGCGCGCTGGACTTCACCGCCGCCCAGGTTCGCGCCGACGAACTCATGGCAGCGGCGGGCTGAACAGAGGCCCCTCGTCCAAGGAGTACCTTGGCCGGTCCCCGAGGGGACGGCGATGCTTGAGGCATTGAGCCACAAGCACATCGCTAAGCGGGCCGGCTCGGGGGCGGCACGGCGCTCGGCCCGGAACCCCGTCTGCCCGCGCCGCAGCCAGTTGTTCAGCCGCGGCGGCGGCGCCCCACCCAGGCAACCACGCCCAGCCCAGCCAGCATCAGCGCATAGGTTTCAGGCTCCGGCACGGCGGTGACGAAGGTACGGATCTCGCCGGCACCAAAGGTCGTGGTGTGGATGTTGAGGTAGGCGTTGCCTGACATCAGGTTGCTGATCAGGTGGGCTTCCGCCTGTGCGGCGGTGCCGCCGCTGGCGGTCACGAAGGTGGCGCTGTACATGCCGGCCTGCGTCAGGTCGATGATCTTGACGTAGGAGCCCGAGCTCACACCCAGCGGGAAGTCGGGCAGGCGGCCGATGCTGGCCTGCGCCAGCGCCACGCCGGCGGTCCCGGTGTTGGCGGCGGTGGTGCAGCAGTGGATGTGCGCATTGGTGGTGGTGCCCGACAAGCCCGCCCAGGTGGCGTTGATGAGCAGCGTGTGGCCGTCATCGTCGTACTCCAGGGACAAGGTGCCCGAGCCGGTGGCTCCCAAGACATCGGGGGCGAAGGTGCCCACGAAGGTCGTGCTGTGGGCCGAGGCGGCGGTGGCGCCGAGGGCAAGCGTTGCGGCGAGCAGGGCAGGTTGAAGCAATCTCATCGTTGTCTCCGTGGGGTGGTTGGTTGTGAATCGAGCACCCGCGATTGAGCGTTGTTCCCGCGCCGCTGCGAAGCCCTAGGTTGCAAAGGAATAATCCGGGTTCGATTTCCGTCCCCCTCTCATGCTCGCCAAACGAATCATTCCCTGCCTTGACGTCACCGCCGGCCGCGTGGTCAAGGGCGTCAACTTCGTCGGCCTGCGCGACGCGGGCGACCCGGTGGACATCGCCGCCCGCTACAACGAGCAGGGCGCCGACGAACTGACCTTCCTCGACATCACCGCCACCAGCGACGGCCGCGACCTGATCCTGCACATCATCGAAGCCGTCGCCAGCAAGGTCTTCATCCCGCTGACGGTGGGTGGCGGCGTGCGTGCCGTGGCCGATGTGCGGCGCCTGCTGAACGCCGGTGCCGACAAAGTCGGCTTCAATTCCGCCGCCGTGGCCGACCCCGAGCTGATCCGTGCCGCCAGCGACAAGTACGGCGCCCAGTGCATCGTCGTCGCCATCGACGCCAAGCGCCGGGCCGACGATGACCCGAGAGGACCGGGCTGGGACGTCTACACCCACGGCGGCCGCAAGAACGTCGGCCTCGATGCTGTGGCCTGGGCCAAGCAGATGGCCGAGTACGGTGCCGGCGAGATCCTGCTCACCAGCATGGACCGCGACGGCACCAAGAGCGGCTTCGACCTGACGCTGACCCGCGCCGTGTCGGACGCGGTGTCCATCCCCGTCATCGCCTCCGGCGGTGTCGGTTCGCTGGAAGACCTGGCCGACGGCATCACCCTCGGTGGTGCCGACGCGGTGCTCGCCGCCAGCATCTTCCACTTCGGCCAGCACACGGTGGGCGAGGCCAAGGCGCTGATGGCGGCGCGCGGCATTCCGGTGCGCCAATGAGTACCGGCAAGCGGGACGAGCGCCGAGCCGCGTCTCCGCAGGGGATGGACGCGGGCAGGCAGTCCGCCAAGGGCCCAGGCGAGATCCGAATCATCGGCGGCCAATGGAAGCGCTCCAAGCTGCCCGTCCCCGACCTGCCGGGCCTGCGCCCCACGGCCGACCGCATCCGCGAGACCCTCTTCAACTGGCTGGGCCAGACGCTGAACGGCTGGCGCGTGCTGGATGCGTTCGCGGGCACCGGGGCGCTGGGTTTCGAGGCGGCGTCTCGCGGGGCCGATGCCGTGGTGATGATCGAGCGCGAGGCGGCGCTGGTGGACGGGCTGCGGGCCAGCCAGAAGCGCCTGCAGGCGACCGCCATCACCATCCTCCGGGCCAACGCGCTGAACTGGATGACGGCCAGCGCGGAGCGCTTCGACCTCATCTTTCTAGACCCGCCGTTTGCGGACGACCTGTTCGACCGGGCGCTGGCCGCCGCCGTGCCGTTGCTGACCGAGGGCGGCGTGATCTACGTCGAGTCCCCGCGCGACATTCCCGCGCCGGCCGGATTCACCGCCTGGCGCCAGGGCCGCGCGGGCGCCGTGCATTACCAATTGCTGCGACGCGACGAGAATCCGGCTTCATGACCTCCCGCACCCAGATCACGGCCATCTACCCCGGCACCTTCGACCCGATCACCTTGGGCCACGAAGACCTGATGCGCCGTGCCGCCGGCATGTTCGAGCGCCTCGTGGTGGCGGTGGCCGTCGGCCATCACAAGAAGACGCTGTTCCCGCTGGACGAGCGCCTGGCGATGGTCCAGGAAGCTGCGGCACCGCTGGGCAATGTGGAGGTGTGCGCCTTCGATGGCCTGCTGCGCGATTTCGTGCGGACCCACGCAGGCCGCGTCGTCGTACGCGGCCTGCGCACCGGCGGCGACTTCGAGTACGAGTTCCAGATGGCCGGCATGAACCGCAAGCTCATGCCCGAGGTCGAGACCATCTTCCTGACGCCGGGTGAGCGTCACCAGTACACGTCCAGCACCTTCGTGCGCGAGATCGCGACGCTGGGCGGCGAGGTGGCGGAGTTTGTGTCGCCCGGCGTGCTGGCGCGCTTGAATGACAAGTTCAAGGAGGCGTGAGATGGCGCTCATGATTACCGACACGATCGGCGGGAATCGGCAACGCATGCGTTGCCCCGCCGAGCGCGGCGAGCGCATGCAGGCGCTTGCCGTATTCGTCCGGCAACCCGATGGAGGCACGCCGTGGCATTGATGATCACGGACGAATGCATCAACTGCGACGTCTGCGAACCCGCCTGCCCGAACAACGCGATCTCGATGGGCGAGGAGTTCTACAAGATCGAGCCCAGCAAGTGCACCGAGTGCATCGGCCACTTCGATGAGCCGCAGTGCGTGATGCTCTGCCCCGTGGCCTGCATCCCGATCAATCCGGCTCACATCGAGACGCGCGACACGTTGCTGCAGAAGTACGAACGCCTGACCGCAGCGGTTTAGCAAACCAAGACACATGCAGGCTTCGCTCAACATGAAGGGCCACGACGGAGTTGTTTCGCTTTCGGGGCAGCGTGTTGCTGCCGACGACGGCGACCGATCAATTCGGCACGGAACCGGCGCGATGTCTTGGAGCGAATGGGCCACGCTGGCAGCGGCGTAGCCTCATGGGGGCTTTGATCGGCTGGCGTGCTCGAGCGCTTGGCGGGAATACTTCCTCGACATCCGAGAGGGAGCGGGTCCCCGCAAGCCGTCGGTGCGGCGATGAGAATGAGGGCCCGTCATTGCCCTCGCTTGTCATGCGTCACCCGTTCATCGTCCTTGGTTTGCTTGCACTTTCAGCTTGTGGTGGCGGTGGGGGAGGCAGCAGTTCGAGCCCGGGCACGGGTGGTGGTGGCGCTGACAACAGCTGGCTGAGCTTTTCACCCACGACGAACGAGGTCACGACCCACACGGGGGAATCGGCGCCTTTCACGATCAAGGCCGTGTCCAGCAAGGTGATCGACGGCGTCATCAACGTGGGGGTGATCGACAGCCGCGGCGTCATCAGCCCGGAGATCGATCTCCGCCACCCTTCAGCCATGACTTACACGGCGGGCCTCAAGGTTGCCCCGACGCTGGCGACCGGCATCTATGAAGGGAGCTTCGAAGTCAGGCTGTGCCGCGACGTGCCGACGACTTGCGCCCAGCCCATTGCCGGCTCGCCCTGGCAAGTGCCCTACAAGATCACGGTCCGGCCGGCCACCAATCTGACCGCATTGACCTCGCTGCCTGGTGCTGCCGGCTGGTCCACCTACCAGGGCGATGCCATGCATACGGGCTTCGTCGATGCAACGGTGTCGGCTGAAAACTTCAACCGGCGCTGGGTGCGCGGCATCTCGACGGCCTCGATAGCGACGGACGCGACGCGCGTGTTTGTCAACGCATCCAACAGCGTTGCCGGGCCGCTCAGGGCGCTGAACGAGCACGACGGCAGCGACCTCTGGACCACCTCGCGCAGCAGCGTTCTCAGCGGCCCGGCCAGCAGCGGTGGCAAGGTCTGGACAGTGGCGCTGGATGCCAACGGCCGTGGCCCAGAACTCTGGGCGGTCGATGCTGCCACCGGCGCCACATTGAGCGGCGTCCAGTTCTACAACAGCAGCTTCCCCAGCCTCAGGTTCGCGCCGGTGCCGGCGGGCGCCAGCGTCTTTTTCGCGGCGGACTCCGGCACCACCATTGGTCGCCGCCGCCAGTCCGACGGCGCGGCTGAATGGCTGACGAACTTCGGACCATCACCGTCCGTCGACGCCTGGACGCCCACCATCGGTGGTGGGTTGGCGATGGTGTTCGACCTGGGCACGCTGCATGTGACGGACCTCGCCACGGCGACGAAGAACTTCAGCATCGTCGGCCCCAGGCCGTTGTCAGGGTCCAGTGTCTGGGCGCCCTTCGGTGCGCCCTCGTTGGGGGCGAACGGCATTGCCTATGCCACCGCGTACAACGCCCAGTCCAGCACGCCGTCTGGGCAACTGGCCGCGTTCGACCTGAACACGCGCAGCCTGCGCTGGACAGGCAGCCTCAACACCGTGCGCTCCAATCCCGTGCTGGCACGTGGCGTCGTCTACGTGACGTTGGCGAGCCGCACGTTGCAGGCTTTGGATGCCGCGACCGGCACGGAGCTGTGGCGCTGGGACGTGCCGCAGCCGCCCGCGGACCCCAACGCACCGGCTTCCGCACCGGGACCTTACGGCCCGAACGCGCCGCTGCTCGTGGTGGGGGATTACGCATTCATGGGCGTCGACCAGGTCACCTATGCGGTGGACCTGCGCACCCATCAGCTGGCTTGGCAATACCCGCTTTCCGGACCACTGGCCGTATCGGCCAACGGCGTGCTGTATATCGCCAGCGACCAGAACGTGGTGGATATCAGCGCCAGGAAGCTGGTCGCCATCAATCTGCGGTGAACACGCTTGGCAGCCTGCATCGAAGGCAGCAGCCACTTGGCCAGCACGGCGTTGTCGTTGTCGGTCTTTTGCGAAAAGCCGCGCACCGTGTCCGAGGTCGTTCCTTCCCCCGCACCCACGGAGGTGATGTAGAGGTTCATGTCGTGGTTGGCGGTGCTGAACAGCTCGCCGCTGGGGGACGGCAGCGTGAAGTTGTTGGGGTCTCGGGGGCTGGGGTTGACGTGCGTGTACGGGTAGGTCCCCAGCAGCGGGATCGGGTCCAGGTCGTGCGCGACGCGGAAGATGTTCTCCTTCTTGATGGAGTCGTGGAATGCCGCGAACGTGCCGAACGCGCCCACGCGCGGGTGCTTGTTGTTGTACTGATTGCCCGGTGCGTCAGATCACCTTGGACAAATCGAGTGACCACACGAACGAGTTGTTCGTGCGCAGGTCCAGCGTGTCGAGCCAGAGCGTGGTGCCGCTCATGGCCCAGCGCTGCACGTTGCCGTCGTCCAGGCCCAGCTTCAGCATCTCCAGCCCTTGTGGGTAGCGGTCGGAGTACAGCACCAGGTGGTCGAACTTCTTCGCGTAGACCTCGGCCTTCAGGCGCACCCGGTCGGTGTGGAAGAGCACCAGCGCCGCATTCGGGGCGACGGGCCAGGCTTCGAACATGCGGAACGGCGGCCCCTTGCTCGTGTCGGGCTCGATCAGCCCGAGGTTGCGGAAACGATGGGCGGCCAGACTGGCTGGCCCGCGTCCCGCGGCGCACGACCGGGCGAGGGGCTCACTTTCCTTCAGGCGATCAAGCCGGCGATCTTGCCCGGCTGGAAGTGCAGGTCAATGAAGTCGGCGAGGCCATCGAACACCGCCTCCAGCGGCCGGCCCGTCTGGCCGAACAGCGCCTGCAGCACGGCCGGCTGCTCGAACAGGCCGTGGGCGTAGACGCCCAGCACCCTTCCGCCGAGGCCCGCCTGCCAGCCGATGGCTTCGCCCTCGGCATTGCGCAGCGCCACGCGCGGCGGCTCGAAGGCCGGGTGGGCGCGCGTGCGGCCGTGGCGGATCTCGTAGCCACGCGCATGCACCAGAGAGAGCGGCGCCCACGGGCCGTCCAGCGGGTCGAAGGCCACGGCGGTGTCGAGCAGCAGCTTCTGCGTCTCGAACACCGTGACCAGCGGCAGCAGCCCCAGGCCGGGCGCATTGCCGTCCACGCCCTGCGTGTCGATCAGCGCCTCGCCCAGCATCTGCAGCCCGCCGCAGATGCCCAGCACCGGGCCGGCGTGGCTGTTGATGGCGGCGTCCAGCTTCTGCGCGCGCAGCCAGGCCAGGTCGGCGGCGGTGGCCTTGGAGCCGGGCAGGATGACCCAGTCAGCGCCCGCCAGGTCGCGCGGCTCGCGGGCCCACGAGAGGCGCACGCCGGGCAGCTGGCGCAGCGGCTGGAATTCGTCGAGGTTGGAGATGTGCGGGTAGGCGACGACGGCGATGTGCAGGCCGGCGCCGGTGGTGGCGCGATCAAACACACCGTCTTCCTCGGGCAGGCCGTGATTGCGCCACATCGGCAGCGTGGCGATGGTGGGCACGCCGGTCAGCGCCTGCAATTGCTCGGGGCCGGGAGCCAGCAATCCCGCGTCGCCGCGAAAGCGGTTCAGCACGAAGCCCTTGACCTGTGCGCGCACGTCGGCCGGCATCAGCTGATGCGTGCCGTAGAGGTGGGCGAAGGCGCCGCCGCGGTCGATGTCAGTGACGAGCAGGCAGGCCGCGTTGGCGTCGCGCGCAGTGCCGAGATTGACGTAGTCGCTGGGCGCCAGATTGATCTCGGCCGGCGAGCCCGCGCCCTCGATGACGACGACATCGTTCTCGCTCATCAGCTCGTGCAGCGCGGCGCTGGCACGCGGCTTGAGCAGAGCGCTGCGCTCGCGCCAGGCCATGCGCGATAACGCTGCGTCCACCTCGCCCAGCACGACGACCTGGCTCTGCGTGTCGGCCTCGGGCTTGAGCAGCACGGGGTTCATGCGCACCTCGGGCACGCGCTTAGCGGCCAGGGCCTGGAAGTACTGGGCGCTGCCGATCTCGCCCATTCGTCCATTCAGCCCAGGCACGACACGCGCGTTGTTGCTCATGTTCTGGGCCTTGAACGGCGCGACCTTCAGACCTTGCCGTGCGTACCAGCGGCACAGTGCCGTGGCCAGCCAGCTTTTTCCCGCGCCACTGGTGGTGCCCAGCACCATGACGGCCTTGGCGGTGTGGCCTTTCGGGCTCATGCGTCCTCGCTTTCGATCTCAACTAGCGCCAACTGCAGCGCCTGCTGTGCAGTTGGCGGCTGGGCCGACACACGCACCCAGCCGGACAGGCCGAAGGAGGTCGCGTCGCGCAGGCGAATGCCCCATTCGTGCAGCCGCGTGTCGATGTCGTGTCGCGGCGGGCGGGCCAGCCAGAAGTTGGTGCAGCTGGGTCGCTGCTGCCAGTCCAGCGCGGCCAGCATCGCGCGCTGGGCGGTGGTCCATTCGCGCAGCCGAGCACGGGCGTCCATCAGCCAGGCGGTGGTCGTGTCGTCATGCCAGTGCGACAGCAGCGCCACGCCTTCGGCCGACAGCACCCAGCTCGGCGCCAGTGCCTGCGCGTGCGTCCAGACGGCATCGGGCGACGGCGCAATGAGGTAGCCGGCGCGCACGCCGGTCAGGCCCAGCGCCTTGTTGGGGCAGACCAGCTGCCAGGCGTTGCGCGGCAGCATGGGCGCCGCGCCGTGCAGGCGCAGCGGCTCGTAGGCGCGGTCCACGGCCACCAGGTGTTCGCCCAGATCGGGCCAGGCCGCCTCGCTCGCACCGGTCGGGTTGCAGGGTTCGCAGATCCACACCAGTGCCGGTGCTGTCGGGCGCACTTCGGCCGGGTCGGCATAGGACTTCACGGCCAGTCCGAGCGCATGCGCCGCTGCGGCGTAGTCGCCAAAGCCAGGTTGCGGCACCCAGGCCTCGCGCTGGCCGGCCAGCATCGCCGCCAGCGTGAGGCGGCGTATGCCCTCGGCGCCGCCAGCCGTGGGCAGCACCAGGTCGTGATGGGTCGCGTGAGCCTCGCCCAGGCTGCGGCGCAGCGCGGCGTAGTGCGGGTCGGGGTAGGCCTGGCGGTCGGCCTGCTGCACCGCCTGCCACAGCGCCGGCGGCGGGCCCAGCGGGCTCGCGTTGGTCGAGAAGTCGTGCGCCACCGGTGGGCCGCCGTCGGGGCCGCCGTGTTCGGCTTGCAGAGAGTTCATGGCGCCATCCTCAGCGCCCAGGCCAGCGCGGCGATCAACACGGTGCCGACGATGACGCCCTGCCGGGCCACCGTGCACGCCGCCTGCAGCGCGCCAGCCGCTGCGGCTTGCCCGCCAGCGTGCAGCGAGTAGACACCCGGTTTGCTCAGTCGAACGCCCAGCCGCAGCGCCATCGCGGCCATCGGCCAGCCGCTGTTGGGCGATGGCGTGCGGCGCGCCTCGCGCGCCACGGCCAGCAGCGACGGCGGCAGCAGCACCAGCGCCGTCAGCCGCGCCGGCAGCCAGCTCAGCGCATCGTCAGCACGCGCCGCCCACTTGCCGCTCCACTCGCGCTCGTCCCGGTAGCCCCACATCGCATCGGCGGTGTTGGCAAAGCGGTAGATGGCCGCGCCCGGCAAGCCCAGCAGCGCGAACCAGAAAAGCGGCGCGATGACGGAGTCGTTCAGGTTCTCGGCGAGTGTCTCGATGGCGGCCTCGCGCACTTCGGTCTCGGACAGCATTGACGTGTCGCGGCTGACAAGCCTGGAGAGCCGGGCGCGGCCGACATCGAGCGATTCGGCCAGCGCCATCTCGACGGCCATCGCTTCGTCGGCCAGCATGCGCCAGGCGAGCAGCGGCTTGAGCAGCAGGCCGAGCAGCAGGGCCGCGCCCAGCAGGCGCACCGGCGACACCGACGGCTGCAAAGCGATCAGCACCCAGCCCGCCAGCCACAGCGCAATGAACCCCACCACAGCTGCGCCGACAAGCCAGGCCAGCGCCCCCGCGATGAAGCCCAACGCGGGCGGCAGCTTGGTCAGCTTGAACCACCCCAGGTAGCGCCCCATGCCCACGACGGGGTGCATCCATGTTGGTGGTTCGCCCAGGCGGTCCACCAGCAAGGCTACGAGGATGGACAGGGGCAGCAGCAGGCTCATCACAGCGGCGGCAGCCGGGCCACCAAGCCGCTCTTCAGCAGCTCCGGGCGGCGGCTCCAGGCCAGCAGGCCGTCACCGGGTTCCGCATGTTGGGCGGCCACGGCCAGCAATGCGTCGACGCTGGCCGCGCCGGGCGCCAACTGCCCGAACAGATAGCTGTGCTTGCCCGCGCCCTGCAGCGCCGCCGTGCAGCTCTGCTTGCAGGCGGCCATGCAGGCCTGGCCGCGGATGGCCAGCGGCAGGTTGCGTGCCAGCGCCTCGTTCTCGACAGCCTCCAGCAACAACTGCCCCTGGCCGTCGGTGCAAGTCGTGCAAATGATGAGCGCGCTCAATCCTCGATGCCCCGCTGCGCCGGTACGCCTGCCTTGTAGTGATGCTTCACCAGCGTCATCTCCGTCACCGTGTCGGCCAGCTCGATCAACTCGGCCGGTGCACCGCGCCCGGTCAGCACGACGTGCACATGCGAGGGCCGCTCGCGCAGGCAGGCCAGCACCGGCTCCAGCGGCACCCAGCCGTAGCGCAGCGGATACATGATCTCGTCCAGCACGACGAGGAAATGGTCGCCGCTGCGGATGGTGGCTTCGGCGCGCGCCCAGCCCTCGCGGGCCAGCTCGGCGGAGTGCTCCAGGTCCTTGCTCTTCCACGAAAAGCCGTCGCCCAGGCCGATGATGGGCACGCCAAGTTGTTCGAAGACGCGGTGCTCGCCGAAGCGGGCGCTGGGCACCTTCATGAACTGGAAGATCAACACCGGCTTGCCGCGCCCATGCGCACGCAGCGCCAGGCCGAAGGCGGCCGTGCTCTTGCCCTTGCCGTCACCCGTGTGAACCAGCACGAGGCCACGTCGCTCGGCGGTGGGGATGACGCGTTCGCGGTCGATGGGAGGTTGTTCGATTTCCATCAGTCAGCCCTTGAAGAATTCGGCCACAGCCTCGGGGTTGGACGGGAAGTAGTGGTGCACATAGCTCGCGCGCAGCGAGCCGTGTTGGAAGAGCGCCTCGGTCGTCTTGCCGCCGTTGGGGTTGGTGGCGTGCGCCACCGGCGCGAGCGGCGTCTCCAGCGTGGAGTGGTGATAGCTGTGGCCGCGCAGCGGGCCTTCGGGCCAGGCTATGGCCTGCAGGCCCAGCGCGGCCAGGCGCTGCTGCACGCGGGCATGGCCGGGCATCAGGCCGGCCATGCGGTGGGCGTGGCCGGTGGCGTCGGTCAGCTCATCCAGCAGCGCCAGCATGCCGCCACATTCGGCCAGCAGCGGTTTGCCGGCCGCGACGTGGGCCGCCAGCGATGCAGCCAGCGTCGGGTGGCTGCCCAGCGCGTCGCCATGCAGCTCGGGGTAGCAGCCGGGCAGCCACAGCGCGTCGCAGGCGGGCAGGGGCTCGTGGGCAATGGGCGAGAAGAAGGACAGCTCGGCGCCGAGTGCGCGCAGCAGGTCGACGTTGGCCGGGTAGATGAAGCCGAAGGCGGCGTCGCGCGCGATGGCGATGCGCCGGCCGGCCAAGCGTGGGGCAGGCGGTGGCTCGGGTTCCTGCGGGAACTCGACCGCGCACAAGGCCAGGCCCGGCCGCAGCGCGGCCTCCCAGGCGTCAGCCCAGGCACCCAACTTTCCGTCCAGCCCCGGCTGCTCCAGCGCCTGCACGAGGCCGAGGTGGCGCTCCGGCAGGCTCAGCGCTGCCTCACGCGGAAACGCTGCGATCAATGGCAGATCGGCGGGCAGGCCTTCCAGGAGCATGCGGCCGTGCGCCGGGCCGCCCACGCGGTTGGCGATGACGCCGCCGTGATGAACCTCGAGCCGGAAGCGCTGCAAGCCCGTGGCGAGCGCGGCGAAGGTCTGAGCCATTGCCGAGGCGTCGATGACGCAGACGACGGGTAGGCCGAAAGCGACTGCAAGGTCGGCGCTGCTCGGGTCGCCGTCAAACAGGCCCATGACGCCCTCGACGAGGATCAGGTCGGCCTCGGCCGCCGCCTGCGCCAGCAGCGCCTGGCAGTGCGCGAAGCCGCCCATGAAGAGATCGAGCTGGTAGACCGGTGCGCGGCTGGCGAGTTCGAGGATGCCGGGGTCGAGGAAGTCAGGCCCGGTCTTGAAGACGCGCACACGCTTGCCGCGCCGCGCGTGGCTGCGGGCGATGGCTGCGGTGATGCTGGTCTTGCCCGAGCCGGAGGACGGCGCGCTGATGAAGAGGGCAGGGCAGGACGTCATAGCGGCAAGGCGACCCAGCGCCCCTCGATCTGCGCGATGTGCAGGCTGGGCCCGAACACGCGCCGCAGCGCGTCGTGCGTGGCCGCGTCGGCCGGCGCGCCGGTGTGCACGATGCGGCCGTCGGCCATCAGCACGAGGTGGTCGGCCTGCAGCGCGAGGTGTAGCTCGTGCAGCACGCTGACGACGCTGTGCCCGGCCGCCACGCGCGCCCGCACCAGCGCCATCCACTCGGCCTGGTGGGGCGGGTCGAGATGGGCAAGCGGCTCGTCCATCAGCGTCAGCGGCGCGTCCACAGCGATGGCGCGGGCCAGCAGCACGCGTTGGCGCTCGCCGCCCGACAGCGAGCCCAGGCGCCGCTCGCGCCAAGCCCAGCTCTGCGTGGCCTGCATGGCGGCGTGCACGGCGGCCTGGTCTGCAGCCGTGGGTGGCGCCAGCCACGGGCGGTGGGGCAGGCGGCCGAGCATGACGACGTCGTGGGCCATCAGGTCGTCGGCGCCGGTCTCCTGCTGGCCCATCCAGGCCAGATGGCGGGCGCGCTCGCGGCTGGGCCAATCGCTGAGCGCGCGGCCGGCGAGTTGCACGGTGCCGTCGCAGCGCTGCAGGCCGGCCACGGCGCGCAGCAGCGTGGACTTGCCGGCTCCGTTCGGGCCAACGATGGCCGTCCAGCGGCCTTGCGGAATCACCAGGTCGATGCCGCTGATGAGGTCGCGGCCGTCGATGCGGACGCGCTCGATGCGGGCTTGCAGGGCGCTCATCGGCGGGGTGCTCCGCGCCTGTGCATCAGCACCAGCAAGTAAACGCCGCCGAGTAGCGCCGTCACGAGGCCGACGGGCAGCTCCTGCGGCCGGATCAACCCGCGCGCGAGCACGTCTGCCGCCAGCAGCAGCGCGCCGCCGGCCGCAGCCGACATCATGATCAAACGGCCGTGCAGCATCGGGCACAGCGCGCGCACGAGATGGGGCGCAACAAGGCCGACAAAGGCGACGATGCCCGTCTGCGCGACGGCCGCACCCGTGGCCAGCGCGAAGGCGCAGATCAGCAGCAGCCGCATCAGGCCCATGCGCACGCCCAGCGATGCGGCGGTGGCTTCGCCCAGCGTCAGCGCGTCCAGCGCCGGGCTGGCCAGCAGGCCGACGACGAGCGCCGCCGCACCGCTGGCCGCCATCACCGTGACGCTGCTCCAGCCCAGCAGCCCGGTGTTGCCGAGCAGGAAGGCCTGCATGGCGCGCAGGATGTCGGGCGCCCACAGCGTGGCCAGGCCGGTCAGCGCATTCAGCACCACGCCGACGACGACGCCGGCCAGCAGCAGCCGCAGCGTCTGCTCCACGCCGCGCGCGAGGATGAGCGTGAGGCCCACGCCCACCAGCGTGCCGACGAAGGCGATGCCGGTCAGGCCGACGTGGGCGAGCAGCGACGAGGTCTGCGGCGAGATGCCCGTCAACGCCAGCGCGACGGCGACGGCCAGGCCCGCGCCCGAGGCGCTGCCGAGCAGATAGGGGTCGGCCAGCGGGTTGCGGAACAGGCCCTGCGCCATCGCACCCGCCATGCCCAGCAGCGCGCCCGCGAGCCACGCGCCCAGCGAGCGCGGCAGCCGGATCTCCCACAGGATGACGCCCATGCTGTCGTCCTGCAGATCGGCCCAGCCGGTACTGCCGGTCAGCACGCCGGCCAGCACGCCGGCGGCGCCGACGGCCAGCAGCAGCACGAGCAGGACGCCGGGACGCAGGTTCACGCCTCGCCTCGCTGCCGTGGTTGACGCACGAGAGCTTCAACGCAGCCACAGAGGCACAGAGACACAGAGAGACCTGTGTTCAGCGACCGAATTTCTCTGTGCCTCTGTGCCTCTGTGGCTGTGTTCGGCGTTGGCTTCATGAGCCCGCCTTCTCGCGTAGGCACTTGGCCATGATCTGCGCGGCCTCGGCCATGCGCGGCCCGGGGCGGGACAGGATGTCGCCCTCATCGGGCTTGAAGACGCAGACGCGGCCGCGCTTGATGGCGTCGATGCGGTCCCAGCCTGGGCGTTGGGCCAGGCCCTCGACGCCGCGCTGGCCGATCATGATCAGCGCCGGGTTGGCCTTGACGACGAACTCCGCATTGATCTTGGGGAAGGGGCCGAGGTCGGGCGGGATGATGTTGCCCGCGCCGAGCTTGGTCAGCGTCTCGCCCATGAAGGAGACGGTGCCGGCCGCGTACAGGCCGCTCGCCACTTCGTAGTAGACGCGCACGCCGCGCGCCGATGCCGGCACGCTGCTGGCCGCCGCCGCCACGCCGGCGTCGATGTGGCGCCAAACGCGCTGCGCGTCCGGCACGCCCAGCACCTGGCCGATGACGCTCAGCACGCGCTGCACATCCTTGTAGCTTCGCGGCTCCAGCGCGATGACCTTCATGCCCAAAGCGCGCAGCCGCTCGGCCACGCGGGAGGACGCGGCGACGAGCACGACGTCGGGCTTCAGCGACGCGATCACCTCGACGTTCGTGTCCTCCATGCCGCCGAGCTTGGGCAGCGCGTTCACGCTGGCCGGGAAGTTGGAGTAGCGGTCGACGCCGACGAGGCGGCCGCAGGCGCCCAGCTCGCAGACCGTCTCGGTCAGCGACGGCAGCAGGCTGACGATGCGCTGCGGCGGCGCGGTGATCACCGTGGTGTGACCGAGATCGTCCTTGATCTCGACGGCGCTGGCGGGCAGCGCCAAGGCGAGCAACAGCAGGGTTAGCAATCTAAGCATCGAAAGAATCCTCGACAGGTCGCGCCCAAGCCTGGCCCGCCACCATCAGTGTCAACCGGCCACACAGGCGCGCGATGTCCTGGTTGAGCCGGCCGAGTTCGTCGACGTAGTCGCGCACCTCGCGGCCCAGCGGCGACACGCCCCAGCCCACCTCGTTGGAGACGAAGACGACGGGCGACGCCAGCTGCGGCAGCAGGGCCAGCAGCGTCTGCCGCTCGACCTCCCAGCCATTGCAGTCGGGTGCGCTGTTCATCGGCATCAGCCAGTTGACGAGCCACAGCGTCAGGCAGTCGACGACCAGCAGCGTGCCCGCATCGTCGGCCTGTTGCAGCGCCGCGCTCAGGCCCAGCGGCGCTTCGATGGTGTCGAAGCCCGCCGGCCGCGTGGCGCGGTGATGGGCGATGCGCGTACGCATCTCTTCGTCGGCGGCGAGTGCGGTGGCGATGACCGCCACTCGCCCGCCGCCGGCCTGCCATCGCAGTGCCAGCCTTTCGGCCTGGCGCGACTTGCCGCTGCGCTGGCCGCCGACGATGAGTTGGTGTGCGGTCATCGCTTCTTTAGAACCGTGGCGTCCAGCGCAGCGACGCCAGCACCGTCATCGGCGCCGAGGCATAGCCGTAGGCCGTCTGGTACTTGCGGCTGAAGGCGTTGTCCAGGTTCAGCTGCAGCTTCACTTCGCGGCTGACGGCCACCTGCGCGTTCAGGTTCACGAGCGCATAGCCGCCGAGCTTTCGCGTGTTGGCGGCGTTGTCGAAGCGCGCCCCCGAGGCCGTCACGCCGGCACCCAGCGTCCACGCGCCCAGCGCCGTGTCGGCATTGACGCTGGCCAGGCGTTTTGCGCGCCGGGCCAGCAGCAGGCCGTTGGCGGCGTCGGTGTGCTTCTGCACGTCCAGCGTGCCGCGTAGGTTCACGTTGGCGACCTTGGTGGCGCCGGCGAAGCTCACGCCCTGCAACCGCGCCTTGGACACGTTCTGGTAGCAACCGAAGCTGCTGTTGCAATTGCCCGCCGCGCCAAAAATGATCAGGTTGCTGATGCGGTTGCGGTAGGCCGTGACCGACAACTCGTGATCGCCGCTGGCCCATTTCAGGCCGGCTTCCATGTTGCGGCCGCGCTCGGCACCCAGGGGCGTGACGCCGGGCTTGCTGAGGTCGGGGCCGTAGACCGTGCCTTGCTGGTAGATCGTCGGCGCGCGGAAGGCGTTGCCGATGGAGCCCACCAGGCGCAGGCCCGGCGCCACCGCGAAGCCCGCCAGCAGCGTGCCCGTGTTGACGTCGCCAAACTCGCTGTCGCGGTCGTGCCGCGCGTGGGCCTGCAGGTCGAAGGCGCCGGCCGACAGCAGATAGCCCAGGCCCATGCCGTCGCGGTGGCGCGTGCCGACGCCGGCCGTCACGAGGCCGCTGTTCTCCAGCTTGTCCTCGATGCGCTCGGCCGTGAAGTTCAGCTGCTGCCCGGCGGACAGCTTGTAGAAGCCGGTCAGCGCCAGGTTGCGCACGCGGGTGTCGGTCAGGTAGGGCGAGGGCGTCGTCTCGTAGCGGTCGCGCGACTCGCCAAAGCTCAGCTGCGTCTGCAGGTCGGGCGTCCACTGCGCCGTCCAGGCCAGGCGGGCCACGTCGGCGTCCTGCCGGGTCAGGTCGTCCACCAGCGGGCGGGACTTGGAGCCGTCGTACTGCGCCACCGTGTGGGTGCGCATGACCAGGGCTTCGGCACGGTGCTCGGCGCTCAGCTGTGCGCCCACGCGCACCATGGCCTGGCGCTTGCGGAAGCCGTCACGGTCCGGCACGTAGCTGAAGGAGCCGGGGTAGTCCACGGTGGCGTTGAAGCCGTCGCTGCCTTCGATGGCGGCTGTCACCGCGTAGTCAAAGATGCCGGTAGAACCGAACACACCGCCGTCTGCCTTGTAGGCGCCGAGGTTGCCGGCCGACACGCCGAAGTCGGCGCTCGTGCGGCTGCCGCCCTTGCGCGTGAAGATCTGCACCACGCCGCCGACGGCGTCGGAGCCGTAGATGGCGCTGGCCGGGCCCTTGAGCACCTCGATGCGCTCGATCTGCGACAGCGGCAGGCCTTGCCAGCTGGCGCCGCCGGTGGATTGCGAGTCCACCTTGACGCCGTCGATCAGCACCAGCGTGTGCCGGTTGTCGGCGCCGCGCAGGAACACGGACGTGGTCGAAGCCGCACCGCCCGTGCGCGTCACCTCGGCGCAGCCGTTGTTGCGCAGCAGGTCGGCCACGCTGGCGGCGGCCTGGCGCTCGATGTCGGCGCGGGTGATGACGGTGAGGTCGGCCAGCACTTCGGACAGCTTTTGCGGCGTGCGGGTGGCGGTGGTGACGACGGTGTCGAGCTTGTTCTGGGCGTGGGCAGACGCAGCCAGTGCCAGCACGGAAAGGGCCAGCAGCGGCCGACGGGCCGCAAAGAATGATGGGGACATGAAAGGGAAGCGCAAACGATCAAGCAGCCCTGCTGACCCCCGCAGCAAGGCTGAAAACGGCTTCCGGCTGATTGCACGAAAGCCCCGTCGTTGGCCGGTATCCGGGCTGGTGAAACGCCGTTCGACCCCTTCCCGGTGCTGGGCACCAGTGGCTTTTGTCGAACAGTGAGGCGCGAGGCCTCGTCCACTTACCGTTGCGGGGACAGCTCAGGTTAGGTTCGTCACGGTGTGACCCACCCTCCTGATTCCCGTTGAACTGCACCCGCCATGGAGGCGGGCGCGAGCACCAACGGCGCGGATTCTATCGGCCGTCGCTGTTGGCCTTGGCGGCTGGCTTGCGCGGCTTGGCCGTCTTGGGTGGCTTCAGGTAGGTGACCTTCGGTGCGCTCGCCGGCTGGGCCGGTACCGCCGAAGGCTGCAAGCCGATCAGCGTGGCGCGCGTGTGGCGCCCCTCGGCGTCGCTGGCGCGGCGCGCCGAGGCCAGCGCGGCGGCTTGCTTGGCGTCGGCCAGATGGCGGGCACGCGCCGCGCGGCTGTCGGCGTTGCTGGGCTCGTCGTAGTCCACGCTGCTGGCCGCCGTGCCGCCGGGGCAGGGCGAATCGCGCAGGTCGCGGCCCTCGGCACCGCAGCGGTAGACCTGGGTGCGCCGGACCTGCGTCTGCGCGAGGCAGGGCAGTGCGATGCAAAAGGTCAGAACCAGCAGTAGCGGCTTCATGAGGGCGGAGTGTCTACCGGTGGCTCGGGTTTGGGGGGCTTGGGCCGGGGCGGTTTCGCGTGAATTTTGGCGAGGGCCTTGTCCATCTCGCCGCGCAGCATCAGCTCGACGGCGCCGTAACTCTTCTCGATGCAGTCCTCCACCGCCTGGCGCTCGGCCAGTGGCGGCTTGCGCAGCACGTAGCCGGCCACTTCGTCTTTGTGGCCGGGGTGGCCGATGCCCAGGCGCAGCCGCCAGAAGTCGCCACTGCCGAGCTGGGCCTGCATGTCCTTCAGCCCGTTGTGGCCGCCGTTGCCGCCGCCCTTCTTGAACTTCATCTCGCCGGGCGGCAGGTCCAGCTCGTCGTGGATGGCGAGGATTTCCTCCGGCGCGATCTTGAAGAAGCGGGCCAGCGGCGCGACCGACTTGCCCGAGAGGTTCATGTAGGTCATGGGCTGCAGCAGCCAGATGGGGCCGCTGGCGCCGGGCGCGTTGTTGGCCCGGGCGACGAGGCCGTGGTAGGCCTTGTCCGGCCCGAGGCTGACCTTGAGGCCGCGCGCGAGGCCGTCTATCCACCAGAAGCCGGCGTTGTGCCGGGTGTCTTCATATTCAGCGCCTGGGTTGCCCAGGCCGACAAGCAATCGGATCATGCGGTCATCCTAGCTTTTGGAACTTTGAACAGATTCCAGCCCAGCAACGCTCTAGCTACATTCGCCCAGGAAACTTCGCTGCATCAGGAGTGGATTCGAATGAAGAACAAGGATTCCAAAGGCGGCAAGGCGACCGGAGCCGCGAGAACCTGGCTGCTGGTGGCGCTGGCCGTGGCGGCCATCGCGCTGGCGGGCTGGTGGTGGAAGGGCCGCGACGGCGCCACCGGTGGCGAAGGCCCGGCCGGCGCAGCATCAGCGGCGTCGGGTGCTTCAGGCACCGCCCGGCCCGGTGGCGGGCGCTTCGGCCGCACGGGGCCGCAGCCGGTGTCGGTGGCGGTGGTGCAGCGGCGCGACCTCGCCGTCGCCATCGACGCCATCGGCAGCATCGCCTCGGCCAACACGGCCGTCGTGCGCGCCAAGGTCAGCGGCGAGCTGAAGGCGATCTACTTCAAGGAAGGCCAGCCGGTGAAGGCCGGGCAGTTGCTGGCCCTGATCGACCCGCGCACCTTCGAGATCGCACGTGACCAGGCCAATGCCGCGCTGGCCCGCGACAAGGCGCAGCTGGAGAACGCCCGCGCCGACCTGGCCCGCTACCGCGACCTCGTCGCGCAGGAAGCCGCGCCGCGCCAGCAGCTCGACACCCAGCAGGCGCTGGTGCGCCAGCTGGAGGCCACGCTGCTGTCCGACCAGGCCACGCTGGACAGCGCCAAGTTGCAGCTTTCCTACACCCGCGTCACCGCGCCCATCGCCGGCCAGGCGGGCCTGAAGCAGGCCGACCTGGGCAACACCGTGACGCCGAGCGACGCCAACGGCATCCTCAGCATCGCGCAGACGCAGCCGGCGGCCGTCGTCTTCGCCGTGCCCGACGCGCGGCTGGCACGCATCCGCCAGCAGCTGGGCGACAAGCAGGCCTTGCCCGTGCAAGCCTGGGACCGCGAACGCAAGCTCAAGCTCGCCGAAGGCCGTGTCGCCAGCACCGACAACGCCATCGACGCGAGCACCGGCACCATCAAGGTCAAGGCGCTGTTCGACAACAAGGACGGCAGTCTCTTCCCCAACCAGTTCGTCAACGTGCGCCTGCAGCTGGACACGCTGAAGGGCGTGCTCGTCGTGCCCACGGCGGCCGTGCAGCGCGGCGCGCCGGGCATCTTTGTCTACGTCGTGGCCGACGGCACCGTGGCGCTGCGCAAGCTGCAGATCCTGGCGACCGACGGCGAAGCGACGGCCGTGCAGGGCGAGTTGAAGCCGGGCGACCAGGTCGTTACCGACGGCGCCGATCGGCTGCGCGACGGCGGCAAGGCCGAGGTCATCCAGGTTCCGGCGGCTGGCGCGGCGGCGGGTGGGCGCGGTCGGGGGCGCGGCCCTGGTGCTGCGGCCAGCGCTGCAAGTGCGGCAAGTGCGGCGGCCAGTGGCGCCGTGGCTGCGAGCGGCGCCGCTGACGGCGAGCGCCCGCGCTGGATGGACCGTGTGCCACCCGAGATGGTCGACAAGCTGAAGGCCATGAGCCCCGAGGACCGCCGTGCCTGGATGCAGGAGCACCGCGCTTCCGCTCCGGCCCCCTGAGGCTGCGGCCATGAACCCGTCACGCCTGTTCATCGCGCGGCCGGTCGCGACTTCGCTGCTGATGCTGGCCATCGTGCTGGCCGGCGCGCTGGCCTACCGGCTGCTGCCGGTGTCGGCCCTGCCCGAGGTCGACTACCCGACCATCCAGGTCACGACGCTCTACCCCGGCGCCAGCCCGGACGTGATGACGTCCTCCGTCACCGCGCCGCTGGAGCGCCAGTTCGGCCAGATGCCGGGCCTGGCGCAGATGTCGTCCACCAGCTCGGGCGGCGCCTCGGTCATCACGCTGCGCTTCGAGCTCGTCGTTCAGTTGGACGTGGCCGAGCAGGAGGTGCAGGCGGCCATCAACGCCGGCAGCAACCTGCTGCCCAGCGACCTGCCGATGCCGCCGGTCTACAGCAAGGTCAACCCGGCCGACGCGCCGGTGCTGACCATCGCGGTCAGCTCCGCCACGCTGCCGATCACGCGCGTGCACGACCTGGTGGAAAACCGCCTCGCGCAGAAGATCTCGCAGGTGCCGGGCGTCGGCCTCGTCGGCATCGCGGGCGGGCGCCGCCCGGCCGTGCGCATCCAGGCCAACCCGAGTGCCTTGGCGGCCCTGGGCCTGTCCATCGACGACCTGCGCAGTTCAATAGGCAGCGCCAACGTCAACCAGTCCAAGGGCAGCTTCGACGGCCCGCTGCGCGCGTCCACGCTCGACGCCAACGACCAACTGCGTAACGCGAGCGAGTACGCCAATCTCGTCATCGCCTACAAGAATGGCAACGCGGTGCGGCTCAAGGATGTAGCCCAGCTCGTCGACGACGCCGAGAACCTGCGCCTGGCCGCATGGGCCGGCCAGACCGGCAAGTCCTCCGTCTCGGCCGTCATCCTGAACGTGCAGCGCCAACCCGGCGCCAACGTCATCGAGACGGTGGACCGCGTGCGCGCCGTGCTGCCGCAGTTGCAGGCCAGCCTGCCGGCGTCGCTGGACGTGCAGTTGCTCAGCGACCGCACCACCACCATCCGCGCCTCCGTCACCGACGTGCAGCACGAGCTGCTGTTCGCAGTTCTGCTCGTCATCGGCGTCATCTTTGTCTTCCTGCGCAGCGTGCCGGCCACCATCATTCCCGCGGTCGCCGTGCCGGTGTCGCTGGTGGGAACGTTCGGCGTCATGTACATGGCTGGGTTCTCCATCAACAACCTGACGCTGATGGCGCTCGTCATCTCCACGGGTTTCGTGGTCGACGACGCCATCGTCATGATCGAGAACATTGCTCGGCACATGGAGGAGGGCGGCGAAAGCGTCAGCGCCTATGACGCCGCGCTGACCGGCTCCAAGCAGATCGGCTTCACCATCATTTCGCTGACGGTCTCGCTCATCGCCGTGCTGATCCCGCTGCTCTTCATGGGTGATGTGGTGGGCCGCCTCTTCCACGAGTTCGCCATCACGCTGGCCGTGTCCATCCTGATCTCGGCCTTCGTGTCGCTGACGCTGACGCCCATGATGTGCGCGCGGCTGCTGAAGCACGAGCACCCTGAAGACCATGGCCGGCTGTGGCGCCTGGTGGGCCAGGCCTTCGACGACACCATTGCCGGCTACGGTCGCATGCTGAACTGGGTGCTGGACCGCTCGGCCGCGACGATGCTCGTCTTCGTCGCGACGCTGCTGCTGACCGGCGTGCTCTACCTGCTGGTGCCCAAGGGCTTTTTCCCGGTGCAGGACACGGGCCAGATCCAGGGCATCACCGAGGCCGCGCAGTCCACCTCGTTCGCGGCCATGGCCGAGCATCAGCAGCGCATCGCCGAGCGCGTGCTGAAGGACCCGGCCGTGGACAGCGTGTCGTCCTTCATCGGCGTGGACGGCGGCAACACGACGTTGAACCAGGGCCGCCTGCAGATCACGCTCAAGCCCAAGGAGACGCGCGGTGCCAGTGCGACCGAGGTGGCGCGCCGCATTGCTGACGAGGCGGCCGGCGAGCCTGGCATCTCGCTGTTCCTGCAGCCCGTGCAGGACCTGACCATCGAGGACCGCATCGCCAAGACGCAGTACCAGTTCACGCTGAGCTCGCCGGACTCGGCCGAGCTGAGCCGCTCGACCACCGCGCTGCTGCAGCGGCTGCGTGAGCTCAAGCAGATTGCCGACGTGGCGAGCGACCAGCAGGAGAAGGGGCTGCAGGCGTTTGTGGACATCGACCGCGAGGCGGCCGGGCGTTTCGGCGTCAGCGTCGCGACCATCGACAGCGCGCTCTACAGCGCCTTCGGCCAGCGGCTCATCTCCACCATCTTCACGCAGAGCAACCAGTACCGCGTCGTGCTGGAGGTGGCGCCCAAGGACCGCCAGGGCCTGGACGCGCTGCAGCGCCTGTACGTGCCCGGTGCCGGCGGCGTGCAGGTGCCGCTCAGCTCGGTGGCGCGCTTCAGCGAGCGGCTCGCGCCGCTGGCCGTCAACCACGTGGCGCAGTTCCCATCAGCCACCGTGTCCTTCAACCTCGCGCCGGGTGCGTCGCTGGGCGAGGCGGTGAAAGCCATTCGCGCCGAGGTCGACGCGCTGCAGCTGCCGCTCAGCGTCGAGACGCGCTTCGAGGGTTCGGCGCTGGCCTTCCAGGCGTCGCTCTCGAGTACGCTGCTGCTGATCCTCGCGGCCATCGTGACGATGTACATCGTGCTGGGCGTGCTGTACGAGAGCACCATCCACCCGCTGACCATCCTGTCCACACTGCCCTCAGCGGCGCTGGGTGCGTTGCTGGCGCTGCTGGCCTTCCGGCTTGACCTGGACATCATCGCCATCATCGGCATCGTGCTGCTGATCGGCATCGTCAAGAAGAACGCGATCATGATGATCGACTTCGCGCTGGAGGCCGAACGCGACCACGGCAAGGCGCCGCGAGACGCCATCTACGAAGCCTGTCTGCTGCGCTTTCGGCCCATCCTGATGACGACGATGGCTGCGCTGCTCGGCGCGCTGCCGCTGATGCTGGGCACCGGCGTGGGCAGCGAGCTGCGCCACCCGCTGGGCGTCGTCATGGTCGGCGGGCTCATCGTCAGCCAGCTGCTGACGCTGTTCACCACACCGGTCATCTACCTCGGCTTCGCGTCGCTGGCGGCGCGCCTGCGCAAGCGTCGCAACCGGGCTGCGGAGGCCGCAGCGTGAACCTGTCGCGCGTCTTCATCGAGCGCCCCATCGGCACGGCGCTGATCACCTGCGGCATTGCGCTGGCCGGCGCCATCGCCTACCTGCTGCTGCCCATCGCGCCGCTGCCGCAGGTCGAGTTCCCGACCATCTCCGTCAGCGCGTCCCTGCCCGGCGCCAGCCCCGACACCATGGCCGCCACGGTCGCCACGCCGTTGGAGCGCACGCTCGGCAGCATTGCCGGCGTCACCGAGATCACGTCGTCGTCGTCGCTGGGCAGCAGCCGCGTCACGCTGCAGTTCGACATGAGCCGCAGCATCGACGCCGCTGCGCGCGATGTGCAGGCCGGCATCAACGCCTCGCGCGCGCTGCTGCCGAGCGGCATGCCGGGCAACCCGACCTACCGCAAGGTGAACCCGGCCGACGCGCCCATCATGATCGTGTCGCTGACGTCCGACACGCTGACGCGCGGCCAGATGTACGACGCCGCCTCCACCGTGCTGGCGCAGCGGCTGGCGCAGGTGGAGGGCGTGGGCCAGGTCAGCGTGGGCGGCGGCGCGCTGCCGGCCGTGCGCATCGAGCTGGACCCGAACAAGCTGTCCGCGCAGGGCATCTCGCTGGAGCAGGTGCGCGCGGCCGTCGTCGCCACCAATGCCAACCGGCCCAAGGGCATGCTGGAGACGGGCGAGCGCTACTGGCAGATTGCCGCCAACGACCAGGCCCGCCTGGCCAGCGACTACGCGCCACTGGTGCTGAGCTACAAGAGCGGCGCCGCCGTGCACTTGCGCGACGTGGCCACCATCGAAGACAGCGTGCAGGACCTGCGCAACGACGGCCTGGCCGATGGCCGCTCGGCGGTGCTGCTGATCCTGAACAAGGCGCCCAGCGCCAACATCATCCAGACGGTCGATACCGTGCGCGCGCTGCTGCCGCAGTTGCGCGCGTCCATCTCGCCAGCCATCAACCTCAACGTGGTGATGGACCGCACGTCCACCATTCGCGGCAGCATCACCGAGGTGCAGCGCACGCTGGCCATCTCCTTCGGCCTGGTCATCGTCGTGGTCTTCGTCTTCCTGAGGCGCTTTCGCGCGGCGCTGCTGCCGGCCGTGGCCGTGCCGGTGTCGCTGGCCGGCACGGCGGGCGTCATGTACCTGCTGGGCTACAGCATCGACAACCTGTCGCTGATGGCGATGACCGTGGCCACCGGCTTCGTCGTCGACGACGCCATCGTCGTGCTGGAGAACATCTCGCGCCACATCGAGCGCGGCGTGCCGCCACGCGAGGCGGCGCTGAAGGGCGCCAAGGAGATCGGCTTCACCGTCGTCTCCATCTCGCTGAGCCTGATCGCCGTGTTCATCCCGATCCTGGCGATGGGCGGCATCGTCGGCCGCCTCTTCCGCGAGTTCGCCGTCGTGCTGTCGGTCGCCATCCTCGTGTCCATGGTCGTGTCGCTGACGACGACGCCCATGATGGCCGCCGCGCTGCTCAAGCCTCATGCCGAGGCGAAGAAGCCCGGTCGCTTCGGACAGCGCCTCGCGCGCATCCAGCGCGCGCTGATGCGCGGCTACCGCCGCTCGCTGCGCTGGACGCTGCGTCACCAGCCGCTCGCGCTGCTGGCCCTGGCCGGCGTCGTCGCGCTGAACGTGCATCTCTACATGACCATCCCCAAGGGCTTCTTCCCGCAGCAGGACACCGGCCTGATGATGGGCGGCGTGCAGGCCGACCAGGCCAGCAGTTTCCAGTCCATGCAGGGCAAGCTGCGCACCTTCCACGACATCGTGCGCGCCGACCCGGCCGTGGCCAACGTGACCGGCTTCACCGGCGGCGGCCAGCGCAACAGCGCCAACATGTTCATCAGCCTGAAGTCCCAGGCCGAGCGCAAGGAAAGCATCGACGCCGTCATCAACCGGCTGCGTGGCAAGCTCGCCAAGGAGCCCGGCGCCAACATGTTCCTGGCGCCTGTGCAGGACATCCGCATCGGCGGTCGCCAGTCCAACGCCTCGCTGCAGTACACGCTGCAGGCCGACGACCTGGAGGCCCTCAGGACCTGGGAGCCGCGCATCCGCCGCGCGCTGACCGAGGTGCCCGAGATCACCGACGTCAACACCGACCAGCAGGACAAGGGCACGCAGACCTCCCTCGTCGTCGACCGCGACGCGCTCGCCCGCCTCGGCATCACGATGAGCGCCTTCGACAGCACGCTCAACAACGCCTTCGGCCAGCGGCAGGTCGGCGTCATCTACAACCCGCTGAACCAGTACCGCGTCGTCATGGAGCTGGCGCCCGAGTGGCTGCAAAGCCCGCAGACGCTGGACCGGCTGATGCTGACGGGCAGCGGCGGCCAGCAGGTGCCGATGTCCAGCGTGGCGCGCGTGGAGACGACGAGCACGCCGCTGTCCGTCAACCACCAGAGCGGCACGCCGGCCAGCACCATCAGCTTCAACCTCGCGGAGGGCGTGCCGCTGTCCGACGCGGTCATCGCCATCAACGATGCCGTCGCCGGCAGTGGCGCGCCGGTGTCGGTGCGCGGCAGCTTCCAGGGCACGGCGCAGGCCTTCCAGGCGTCTCTCAAGTCCCAGCCACTGCTCATCCTCGCGGCCATCGTGACCATCTATCTCGTGCTGGGCATCCTGTACGAGAGCCTCATCCACCCGATCACGATTTTGTCGACGCTGCCCTCGGCCGGCGTCGGCGCGCTGCTGGCGCTGATGCTGTTCAAGACCGACTTCACCATCATTGCGCTGATCGGCGTGATCCTGCTGATCGGCATCGTCAAGAAGAACGCCATCATGATGCTGGACTTCGCCATCTCGGCGCAGGACGGCGCCGCCGAGCGCGGCTCGCGTTTGTCGCCCGGCGCGGCCATCTACCGCGCCGCGCTGCTGCGGCTGCGGCCCATCCTGATGACGACGGTGGCGGCTGTCTTCGGCGCCGTGCCGCTTGCCCTGGGCCACGGCGAAGGCGCCGAGCTGCGCGTGCCGCTGGGCATCTCCATCGTCGGCGGCCTGCTGCTGAGCCAGTTGCTGACCCTCTACACCACGCCCGTCGTGTTCTGTTGCATGGACCGGCTGAGCCGCAAGAAGCGGGCTCCCGCCCGCCGCCCCGCGCCCGTTCTGCAGACAGCAAGCTGAAGCACATGCCAAAGACCGTATTGACCCCGTTGCTGCTGGCTGCGCTGCTCGCCGGCTGCGCCGTGACCTCACAGCGCCCGCCCGCCGAACCCGCGCCGCCCGCCGCTTTCAAAGGCTCCGCCGAATGGCAACGCATCGCGCCCGACCTGGCCGTGCCCGAAGCCTGGTGGACGCTGTTCAAGGACCCCGTGCTCGACGGCCTGCAGGGCGACCTCGTCGTCGGCAACCAGAACCTCGCCGCAGCGCTCGCTCAGGTCGCCTCCGCCCGCGCGGTGTTGAAGGCCAGCGGCTCGGCCATCTTCCCGACGCTGTCTGTCGGCGCCGGCAGCACGCGCTCGGCCACGGCAGAGAACAACAACGGCCAGCGCACCGTGTCGACCAACAACTCGCTGACGGCCAATGCCGCGTGGGAGATCGACCTGTGGGGCCGCCTGGCAGAAGGCATCAAGGCCGCCGGCGCCAACTACCAGGCCAGCCAGGCCGACCTCGCCGCACTGCGCCTGTCGGCCCAGTCGACGCTGACGCAGAGCTACTTCGCGCTGCGCACCGCCGAGGCCCAGCAGGCGCTGCTCGTGCGCACAGCGGCCGCCAACCAGCGCGCGCTGGACCTGACCCAGGCGCGCTACGCCAGCGGCGTCGTCGCCCAGGCCGACGTGCTGCAGGCGCGCACCCAGCTGCGCAGCGTGCAGGCCCAACTGGCCGACATGCGCGCCCAGCGCGCCCAGCTCGAACACGCCATCGCCACCCAAGTCGGCAAACTGGCGGGCCAGTTGCAGTTGGCCCCAAGCGCCCGCCTGCCCGAGCTGCCACCCGTGCCCGACCTAGTGCCGTCGACGCTGCTCGCCCAGCGCCCCGACATCGCCGCCGCCCGCGCCCGTCAGGTCGCGGCCTACGCCCAGATCGGCATCGCCGATGCGGCCTTCTTCCCTTCGGTCGACCTGTCCGCCAGCGCCGGCTACCGCGGCTCGTCGTGGTCCAACCTGATCTCAGCGCCCAACCTGGTCTGGAGCCTCGGCGCGGCCGTGGCGGCGCCCATCTTCGACGGCGGCCAGCGCAAGCTCGCTTCGGCTCAGGCCCGCACGAGTGCCGATGTCGCAACGGCCAACTACCGCCAGGCCGTGTTGGTGGCCTTCCAGGAAGTGGAGGACAACCTCGTCGAGTTCGCCGAATCCGGCGCCGCGCTGGCCTTGCAACGCGACGCCCTCGACGCTTCCCAGCGCAACCTCGACATCGTGCTGGCCCAGTACCGCGCGGGCACGGTCAGCTACATCAACGTCAGCTCGGCGCAGAGTTCGCTGCTGTCGGCTGAAGCCAGCCTGCTCAGCGCCCGCAACCGCCAGCTTGTAGCGGCCAACCTGCTGCTGAAGAACCTGGGCGGGCGGCTGCCCACTGCTCAGTAAGGCGCTCAAAAAAAGGGCCGCCGAAGCAGCCCGTTGTTCCCTCGGCTCGAAGCCTCTCAATGCTGCCGGCGACGGCGCGCCGCAAAGCCCAAGACGCCGAGTCCGGCGGCCAGCAGGGCGTAGGTGCTCGGTTCCGGCACCGCCGGCACGCCGGTGATGTCGAGGTACATGCCAACGGTGTGGTTGTCAGACTCGTAGCCACCGAACGACGGTTCCTCGCGGAACACGATGCGATCGAAGGAGCCGTTCGTGTCGTAGAAGTTCACGAATGCGTAAGGCTGGGCCGAGTTCATGCCGGCGAACGGGCCGTTGGGGTTGCCGAAGTAGGAGGCGTTGTCACCGATCGAGGCCAGCACCGCTGCGGCACCGAGTGAGCCGACCTTTGTCGCACCGCTGTAGAACTCGACGACATTGCCCGTGTCGAGTGCCGACAGCCAGTAGCCGAAGTAGTTGACCGGGGCGGCGAGGGTGATCGAGTAGCCGGTCGACGAGGACGTGACGGCATGGTTGCCGACGCCGTTGGCGCTGCCGTACTGGTTCGCCGGGTCGATACGAACCGGAGCGCTGTAGGTCCCGGTGATCGTGCTGCCGCCGAAGGTGGAGACGAAGCCGCCGGTGCCGGTGGAGCGCGAATCGAACGTCTCGACGCCGCTGCCACCTGAGAAGGTTGTCGTGGTGTTCTTGAGTCCCGGCAGCTCGTAGGTCTGGGTGAACGAGTCGGCGTGTGCACCCTGGCCCGCCATCAAGGCGACCAAGCCGGCCAAGGCCACGGCGGAACGGGTGCGAATGAAGATCGTCATACTGAAATCCTGTGTCTCGGTACGAGCCGAGTCTGTTGCTGGAAGTTCCATTGTTCCTACACGGGCCGGCACCCCGCCCCCTCGCGCGTGGGGGTTGCACAGCTGTTCTGTGTGCTTGTGCATGTTCCACCGCCCCGCCCCCCGCGCGTGCGGGGGTGGAACACCTTTCCGTTGGCAGTGGCAGCGCGGCGAAAACTGCCGCAGCGCCATGAAAAAAGGGCTCCCGTTTGGGGAGCCCTTTATCTGGCTTGAAGCCGTCGAAGAAATTACTTCTTCTTCTTCTTCTTGCCGTCGTCGACCACCGGAGCGGCCACGACGATGACTTCTTCAGCAGCCGGTGCGATCGGCGTCGCGACGACCGGGTTCGGCTTGCCGTGCGTGACGATCTTGACGCCGGCAGGCAGCTTGATGTCGTTGACGTGCAGCGAGTGACCTTGCGTCATGCCCGACAGGTCCACCTCGATGAACTCGGGCAGCTGTTGCGCCAGGCAGGCGATTTCCAGCTCGGTGATGACGTGGTTGACCGTGCAGTGATCGGTCTTGACGGCCACCGAGGTGTCTTCGCCGACGAAGTGCAGGGGCACCTTCTTCGTGATGCGGGTGGTGGCGTCCACGCGTTGGAAGTCGCAGTGCAGGACTTGCGGCTTGTACGGGTGCACCTGGAAGTCGCGCAGCAAGACCTGGGTCACGGCGCCGTTCAGCTCCATGTCCAGCAGGGAGCTGTGGAAGGCTTCCTTCTTGAGGGCGTGATAGAGCGCGTTGTGATCGAGTTCGATCAGTGCGGGCTCACCGGCGCCATAGACGATACCGGGCACTTTGCCGGCCACGCGCAGGCGGCGGCTCGCTCCGGTCCCCTGCAGATTGCGCTCAAAAGCGACGAACTTCATGGTTTTCTCCTAGAAAGAGAAACGGCACCCGCGACCAGGTTGCCGTTGGGATTGCAGCCTTGCGGCTGCGGCGGAATCGCCGATCAGAAGTTGTTGTTCTGCTCGGAGAAGAGGGACGTGACCGACTCGCCGTCGGAAATACGGCGGATAGTTTCGGCAAACAGGAAGGCCACCGACAACTGGCGGATCTTCTTGCAGGCCTTGGCCGCGTCGGTCAGCGGAATGGTGTTGGTGATGACGACCTCATCGAGCTGTGAGCCGGCGATGCGCTCGATGGCCGGGCCGGACAGGATGGGGTGGGTGCAGTAGGCAAAGACGCTCTTGGCGCCGCGTGCCTTCAGCACCTCGGCCGCCTTCACGAGCGTGCCGGCGGTGTCGATCATGTCGTCCATGACCACGCAGTTGCGGCCGTCGATGTCGCCGATGACGTGCATCACTTCGGAGACGTTGGCGGCCGGGCGGCGCTTGTCGATGATGGCCAGGTCGCAGCCGAGCTGCTTGGCCAGCGCACGGGCGCGCACCACGCCGCCAACGTCCGGGCTGACGACGACGAGGTTGCTGTAGTTGCGGCTCTTCAGGTCCGACAGCAGCACGGGCGACGCGTAGATGTTGTCGACCGGGATGTCGAAGAAGCCCTGGATCTGGTCGGCGTGCAGGTCCATCGTCAGCACGCGCTCGACGCCGACGGTTTCCAGGCAGTTGGCCACCACCTTGGCCGAGATCGGCACGCGGGTGGAGCGCGGGCGGCGGTCCTGGCGGGCGTAGCCGTAGTAGGGGATGACGGCGGTGATGCGGCGGGCGCTGGAGCGCTTGAGCGCGTCCGCCATGATCAGCAGCTCCATCAGGTTTTCGTTCGTCGGCGCGCAGGTGGGCTGGATGACGAAGACGTCACGGGCGCGCACGTTCTGCTGGATCTCGACCGTGACCTCGCCGTCCGAGAAACGGCCGACCACGGCCTTGCCGAGCTCGACACCGAGGTGGGTGGCGATTTCCTGGGAGAGGACCGGGTTCGCGTTGCCGGTGAAGAGAACCGTGTTGAGCAGCACTGTGCTTCCTTGAGTCAGTGGCCCGCTGAATGCGCAGCCGGTTCAGCGAAGTACAAAAAACATTTGGCAGGGGAGGAAGGACTCGAACCCTCGCATGCTGGAATCAAAATCCAGTGCCTTTACCAACTTGGCGACTCCCCTACACAGGACACAGCAGAGCTGCTGCACCCTATAACTTTTCAGTTGGCCCAACCCGCGAGCGGGTGTTGAGCCAAGCTGCGGCAGATTCGACCGGTCCACTCTGCAGATTTAGCCTGCAGTAATGCCGCCAGGGACTGGTCGTCATTGCCATTCTTTCCATCCTCGGGGAGCACTGAAAACACGGCAGCGCCTGAGCCCGTCATCCGGGCGTTGCCGAATTGCTTCGACATCAGAGCCAACGCGTCTCGCACTTCACTGCTGATCGCTTCTGCTGCGGGCTGAAGGTCATTGCGACCAAAGCCCCCCGCCAATTCGTTGAAGTTTTCTGCAGTTCCAGCCAGGGCGGGAAAGCCCGCGACTATAGCCAGGTTTTCGCTCCGTGCCAAGAGAGGGCTTGAAAAGATGTCCTTGGTGGCCAGCCCCGCCGGCCCCTTGATGACGGCGAAGCGCTGCGCGGGCAGGGACAGCGGGTGCAGGATCTCGCCGATGCCTTCGACGAAGGCCGGGCCGCCGCCGAGGAAGAAGGGCACGTCGGCGCCGAGCTTGAGGCCGAGTGCAAGCAGGCGTGGCAGCGGCAAGCGCAGGCCCCAAAGTCGGTTCAACGCCAGCAGCGTGGTGGCAGCGTCCGACGAGCCGCCGCCCATGCCGGCACCGGCGGGCAAGCGTTTTTCGAGGTGGATGTCGGCACCCAGCGTGCAGCCGGTCTCGGCCTGCAGCAGCCGCGCGGCGCGCAGGCAGAGGTCGTCCGCTGGGAGGTCGCCGCCGAGCACGTCGTGGCGTTGCAGGCGGCAGTCGCTGCGCACTTCGACGTGCAGCGTGTCCGCCCAATCGATGAGCACGAACACCGACTGCAGCAGGTGATAGCCGTCCGGCCGTTTGCCGACGACATGCAGGAAGAGATTCAGCTTGGCCGGCGCGGCCAGATCGTGGAGGGCCTTCATTCCCCATCCAGCTTGGCGCGCAGCGTGACGACGGGGTCGGCCAGGCGCGTGGCGACGAGGGCGGGCAGCTTGGGTTCGATGCGCCAGCCCAGTTGCTCGAAGCCGCTCGCCGTCTTCTCGTGCGGCGCGGCGGGCCAGGGGCGGGCATGGAGCCAGTCGAACAGCGCGGCCACGGGCACGGTCTCTCCCAGCATCTCGCGGGTCAGCGCGTCCAGGTCGTCGAAGCGGCGCTCGCCGTCGGGCGTCCGCAGCGCGACGAGGCCGGGCTGCCAGGTGGCGCGGGCGACGAGGGTGCCGAGTGGTGAGGTCAGCTCCAGCCGACCGGCCTCGGGGCCGCCGAACAGCTCGAAGCTGGCCGCGCCGCCGGTGCCGCGGTTGTGCACGTCGCCGGCCACGGTGACGCTGATGCGGCCGCTCAGACGCGATTCATCCGTTACGGGGGCTGGCGCCTTGGGCAGTTGCGCGCAGCCGGCCAACGCGAAGCTCAGGAGCAGGGCGGCGACCCTCAAGGCTTCACCTTCAACCGGCCCATCACCTCGCGCAGCGCCTCGTTGTCTGCATCGCGCTGGGCGGCTTCGGCGAAGACCTTGCGCGCCTCGTCCTGCGCGCCGCTGACCCAGAGCACTTCGCCCAGATGGGCGGCGACCTCGGCGTCGGGCTGGCCGGCATAGGCCTGGCGCAGCAGCTTCGTGGCCTCGGGCAGGTTGCCCAGGCGGAACTCGACCCAGCCCATGCTGTCGATGATGAAGGCCTCGCCGGGCGCCAGCTGGAGTGCGCGCTCGATGAGCTCCTTGGCTTCCGGCAGGCGCACGTTGCGATCAGCGAAGGAATAGCCCAGTGCGTTGTAGGCGTGGGGGTGGTCGGCCTTCAGCTCGATGACCTTGCGCAGCAGCGCCTCCATTTCGTCGAAGCGGCCGAGCTTCTCGCTCATCATGGCCTGCTCGTAGATGAGGTCGGCGTCGCCGGCGAACCGCTCGGTCGCCGCCTTCAGCACGGCGGCGGCACCGGCAAAGTCGCGTTGCTCACGCAGCAGCTGGGCCTCGGCCAGCATGGCGGCGCGCGCGTCGGCGTCGCTGGCATCGGCGTCGGGCTGGAGCAGCTTGCGGGCATCAAGCAGCTTGCCCTGGCGAGCCAGCAGGCTGGCGCGGCGGTACTTCACGTCGATGCCGCTGCCGTCGACCTTCAGCAGCGCCGCCTCGGCCGCCTTCAGGTCGCCGCGCTGCTCGGCCACGCGGGACAGCATCAGCCAGGCGCTCTGGCGGCCGTCGGCGCGGGCCTTGATCTCGGCATCGCTGCCGGCGGCCGGCGTGTCCAGGCGCTTGAGGCTTTCGCGCAGCGCGGCCTCGGCGGCGGGCAGGTGCTTGAGCTCCAGCTCGATGGCGCCCAGCGCCAGCCACACGGCCGGGTTGTCGGGCGTCGCCTCGGTCAGCAGGCGGAACTCGCGCACCGCGTCGGCGGGGCGCTGCGCCTTGATCAGCGTGCGGCCGTAGGCCTGGCGCAGCGCGTGTTGGTCGGGTTTTTGCGCCAGGCGTGCGGTGATGAGGCTCTCGGCCTGCGGCTCGACCGGCATCAGGTCGACGGCAAGCTGCATCGCGTCGTCGCCGTCGGGCTGGGCCGCGGCGAGCTCGCGGGTCAGGGCCAGCGCACGGGCGTTGTCGCCGGCGTTCATGGCCAGACGCGCCTCGGTGAAGAGGGCCGGCGGCTTGAGCGGGCCGGTCTGGGCCTGCAGCACGGGCGCCAGCGCGGCGAGCACGGCCTTGGGGTCGCTCGCACGCTGGAAGAGGCGGGGCAGCGAGGCGATGAAGCCGGGCCGCTGATCGGCGGGTGCCAGGCGCAGCAGCGCCTGCAGCGGCTGAGGCACCTCGGCCGGCTTGTTCAACAGGGCCAGCAACTGCACGATGGTCTGGTGTGCCTCGACCGAGCTGGGCACGGCTTCCGTCCAGCCGCGCGCGGCCATCAGTGCCTGGTCGCCAGCGCGGGCCTGCAGCGCGATGTTGACGACGCGCTTGAACAACTCCTCGTCGCCGGTGCGGCGGGCGGCGTCCAGCAGCACCTGGAAGGCGACGCCGGCTTGGCCGCCGCTCAGCTCAAGTTCGCCGATCAGCAGTTGGTAGAACAGCGGCGCGTCCATCGCCGAGTTCGTGAACGGCGTTGAGGGCCCCTCCTGGGCATGGGCGTGAAGGCCCACCAGCAGGGCGGCGGCACAGGCGATGCGGCGAACGGTGAACGGCATTCGAGGGAACTCCGGGAGCAAGCGCTGATTATGATTTCGCCCTCATGCCCGAGTTGCCCGAAGTCGAAGTCACGCGCCGCAGCTTTGCAGGCGCCATCCAAGGAGCCCGGGTCACCGGTCTGCGCCTGGGAAAACCCCTGCGCTGGCCCATAGGCGTGGACCCCGAAACCCTGCTCGGCACCCTGGTCGGCAACGTGCAAAGAAGGGGTAAATATTTGTGGCTTCCGCTGGAAAACAGCGGCGGGTTACTGATGCACCTGGGTATGTCGGGCTCGCTGGCGTTTCTGGAAACGACCCCGGCGCCCGGCGCGCATGACCATTTCGACCTGCACACCGACCGGGGCCTGCTGCGCCTGACCGACCCGCGCCGCTTTGGCGCCGTCGTCTGGGGCGCGGGGCTGGATGCCGAACCGGTGGCGACGCTGCTCGGCAGCCTGGGCCTGGAGCCCTTCGACGAGCGCTTCGACGGCCTGCACCTGCACGCCGCCTTGAGTGGCCGGCGCGTGGCGATCAAGCAGGCACTGCTGGCGGGCGACATCGTCGTCGGCGCCGGCAACATCTACGCCTGCGAGGCACTGTTCATGGCCGGCATCGACCCGCGCCTGCCCGCCGGCAAGCTGAGCCGCCCGCGCGCAGACAAGCTGGCGCTGGCCGTGCGCACGGTGCTGGCCAAGGCGCTTGAGGCCGGCGGCACGACGCTGCGCGACTTCCGCGATGCACACGGCGTGGCGGGCAGCTTCCAGATGCAGGCCCAGGTCTACGGCCGCGAGGGCGAGGCGTGCCGGCGTTGCGGCACGGCCATCCGGCGCATCGTGCAGGGCGCGCGCTCCACCTTCTTCTGTCCGACATGTCAGAAACGTTGATCGCCGACTTCGGCAAGACGGTGGTGGCCTGGCAGCGCCGCCACGGCCGCCACACGTTGCCGTGGCAGAACACGCGTGACCCGTACCGCGTCTGGCTGTCGGAGGTCATGCTGCAGCAGACGCAGGTGACCACGGTGCTGGGCTATTACGAGCGCTTCCTCACGCGCTGGCCCAAGGTCACCGATCTGGCCGCCGCCACGCTGGACGAAGTGCTGGCGCAGTGGGCGGGCCTGGGCTACTACAGCCGTGCGCGCAATCTCCACGGCTGCGCCAAGGCGGTGGCCGAGCTGCATGGCGGCGAGTTCCCGGCCACGGCTGCGGGCCTGCAGACGTTGCCCGGCATCGGCCGCTCCACGGCTGCGGCCATCGCGGCCTTCTGCTTCGGCGAGCGCGTCGCCATCCTGGACGGCAACGTGAAACGCGTGCTTGGCCGCGTGCTGGCCTTTGGCGGCGATCTGGCCAGCAGCGCGGCCGAGAAGCGCCTCTGGGACCGTGCCAGCGAGCTGCTGCCCGAGCAGGACGTGGACCGCTACACGCAGGGCCTGATGGACCTGGGCGCAACCGTCTGCAGTACGCGCTCGCCCGATTGCCTGCTCTGCCCGGTGCAGCCGATGTGTCGCGGCCAGCACGAGGGCGACCCGACGCGCTACCCCGTCAAGACGCGCAAGCTCAAGCGCGGCCGGCGCGAGAACTGGTGGCTTTGGGTCGAAAAGAAGGGCGAGGCTGGGGGCCAGGTCTTGCTGCACCAGCGCCCGGCCACCGGCGTGTGGGCGGGGCTGTGGACGCTGCCGATGTTCGACGACGAGGCAAGTGCCCGCGCGGCCCTGCCCGGTGGCGAGCTGGCGACGCTGCCGCGCATCCAGCACGCGCTGACCCACTTCGACTGGGTGCTGCACACGCTGCGGGCCGAGGTGCATGGAGTGACCGCAGGCATGACGGATGGCGGCACCTGGGTGGCGCGGGAGAAACTTAGCCTTTACGCGCTGCCCGCGCCGCTGAAGAAGCTGATCGAGGAAAGCTGAATGAAGAACGACATCAAAAGTGGCATCGAGTACGCGGTCATCACACTGCTGGTGTCGGGCCTGTGCCTGTGGCAGCTGATCAGCGGCGCCAACGAGCCCGACCCGCCGGCGGCCAGGATCGCCCTCATGGGCCTGGGCCTGCTGGTGGCGGGTGCCATGCATTGCGTCTTCATGATGCAACTGGTGCGGCGCACGGGGCGTTCGTTCGCGCCGTGGTTCGTCGCCATCGTCATCTTCGCGCCGCTGGGCACGGCCGTGCTGCTGGCCTTGCTGCTCAGCGAGTCGGAGCCGTCGGAAAGCTGACCACGCGGGCTTGTGCCAGCATTGCTTCACCTCGCCGAAAGAGGCAAAGTCCCCGAGGCAACGAGAGGGCACTGCCATGGACTTACTGAAGAACCTGCGCGTCGGGGCCCGCCTCGGCCTGGCCTTCGCCGTGTTGCTGGCGTTGATGCTGGCGATGGCCGGCGTGGGGGCCTTGCTGGCGCGCTCCATCAATGAGTACGCGGAGTTTTACCCCCACAACATCCTGCCGTCGCTGCGGCTGATCCACGAGATCGACGGCGCCATCGGCGACGCGCGGCGGCTGGAGCAGCAGCACGTCATGGCCGACGATGACAAGGAGAAGAAGGCCACGTCGGCCCGCATCGCCCAGGCGCGCGCGGAGCTCGCCAAGGCGTTCAAGGACTACGAGCCCCTGGTCACCGACGACGAGGACCGTGCGCTGATGAAGAAAGCCAGCGACGGCCTGGCGGCGTACCTGAGCCTGCAGGACAAGGTGTTGAAGGCCTCCGACGAAAGCGGCGCGGACCCGACCCAGGCCACGGCGGCGAGGGAGACGTCGTTGGGTGCGGTGCGCACGGTCTTCCTGCCGGTGCGAGAGGCTGTCGCCCGCTGGTGGGAACACAACGAGAAGCTCGCAGCGACAGCGACCGAGTCCGCTGCGGCTGCCTACCGGCGCGTGCTGTTGATCTTCGCGCTCGCGACGGTCGTCGCCCTGGTCATTGGTATCGCGGCAGCGCTGACCATCACGCGCTCCATCACGCGCCCGGTGCAGCGTGCGTCCGACGCTGTCAGGGCCGTGGCAGGCGGCGACCTGACGCAGCGGCTGCAGAGCAACGGGCGCGACGAGCTGGGCCAGCTGCTGTCCATGCTGGACGAGATGACGCAGAACCTGGCGCGCATGGTGTCGGGCGTGCGCCAGGGCTGCGAGCAGCTCAACGTGGCGGCGGCCGAGATTGCCCAGGGCAATGCCGACTTGTCGGCCCGCACCGAGAGCCAGGCGTCGAGCCTGGAAGAAACGGCCGCCTCGGTCGAGCAGATGGCCGCGCAGATCAAGGCAAATGCCGACAACGCGCGCCAGGCCGATCAGCTCGCCAACCATGCCTCCGAGGTGGCCCAGGCCGGTGGCGTCGCGGTGGGCGAGGTGGTCGCGACGATGGATGGCATCTCGACCTCCAGCCGCAAGATCGCCGACATCATCGGCACCATCGACGGCATCGCCTTCCAGACCAACATCCTCGCGTTGAACGCGGCGGTGGAAGCGGCCCGTGCGGGCGAGCAGGGCCGGGGCTTTGCCGTCGTGGCCGGCGAGGTGCGCCTGCTGGCGCAGCGCAGCGCCGAGGCGGCCAAGGAGATCAAGAGCCTCATCGGCGACAGCGTCAGCAAGGTCGAGAGCGGCAGCGCCCAGGTGCTGGCGGCGCGCGAGACCATTGGCCAGATGGTGACCGAGGTGCGCAAGGTGACCGCCCTCGTCGGCGAGATCACGGTGTCCAGCCGCGAGCAGAGCGAGGGCGTGGGCCAGATCAATGCCGCCGTGAACCAGCTCGACCAGGCCACGCAGCAGAACGCGGCGCTGGTGGAACAGACCGCCGCTGCGGCCGAGAGCATGCGCATGCAGACGACGCAGCTGACCGAGGCGGTTGCAGCCTTCCGCGTGGATGCCGGCCACGCGGCTGCGCCGAGGCCGGCGGCCGCTCACAAGTCGGTGGCCAGGTCTGCGCCCAAGCCCGCAGCCAGGGCTGCGGGCCCCAGGCCGGCAGCACCCGCACCGGCGAAAGCCGCGCCTGCGCCCGCGGCCACTGCGCCCCCACCGGGCGCCGGCGAGAGCGACTGGGAGACCTTCTGATGACCTTGCGGGACAGACCGCCCGAGCGAAGCGAGTAGCTCTGTCTCCAACTAAGCTGATGACCTTGCGAGACAGACCGCCCGAGCGAAGCGAGTAGCTCTGTCCCCAACTAAGCTGATGACATTGCGGGACAGACCGCCCGAGCGAAGCGAGTAGCTCTGTCCCCAACTAAGCTGATGACCTTGCGGGACAGACCGCCCGAGCGAAGCGAGTAGCTCTGTCCCCAACTGGCTAGAACAACGCCGCGAGTCGCCGCACGGCGTCTTCGGAGTGCGCCCGGTCCGGCCGCAGGTCGTCGCTGCCGAAATCGTGCTCGCCCATAGACGCGACGAGCAAGCCGTCGCGGCGCGGCAGGGCCACGACGTTGCGGCCTCGGTAGATCACCGCATAGTCCACCTCGGGCTGCGGAATGAGCCGCGCCGTCTGGCCGCGCACCGGCGTGAGGCTGGTGTCGGCCAGCAGCGTGCGCGCGCCGTCGCCCGTGCAGTTGACGACGAGGCGCTCGGGCAGGCGGGCGAAGTCGCGCGGCCGTTTGAACTCGCGCTGCACCAGCTCGCCGCCGTCTCGCGCAAAGTCCTCCAGCAGCAGGCGCTGGTAGGCCGGCACGTTGAAGACGAGCTGCGTGAAGCGGCGCGCCTGGGCTGAGTGAAACGGGTGTTCGCCGGCGGCCAGTGCCTTGCTGTGCGGGCGCACATCCAGGGGCAACTCCGGGTAGTCCGGTTCCACGGCGTAGCTGGGCAACGGCGTGTCGAAGCCGTTGTCGGCGACCAGGTAGCCGTCATGCCATTCCACCGGAGCCGAAGGCAGGCCGAGATAGCTCTGGTGGACCTTGAAGGACGCACGCGCCATGGCTTCCCAACCCGCCTTCCAGGCGTCGGTCGCGTACTCGCTCGTGACGATGCGCGAGTCTGGCGTCCACAGGCCCGTGGCGGCCGAGGAGTGCACGTGCGGTGGCCTGTCCTTGGCGTAGAGGCGCACCTTGAAGCCGGCCTGCTGGGCCGTGCGCGCGGTCGTCAGGCCGATGGCGCCAGCGCCGATGACGGCGATGCGCTCACCCGGCCGCGCGTGGGCCTGGATCAGCGCCAGCGCCCGCTCGGCCGAGCCCCAGCTCAGCGACCAGCCACTGCCGCCGTGGCCGTAGTGGTGAACGACGGCCTTGCCGAACAGCCGCTCGGCCTCGATGCGCGGTCCTTGCGCGCGAAATGGGCGGATGCCGACGGTGATGTCGATGATGCGGTCGACGCTGATGCGCATCGCCGCCGGTGCCCGAGGCGGCGCGAAGTCGAGGGCGCGTGCAGGCAGGGTCAGGGCCGCGCTGCCAGCGGCGAGTAGATGGCGCCGCTGCATCAGAACCCCTTACGGCCGAGCGACTTGCGGATCAGCGCCGCGTCACGCAGCCGGTTGGCCGAGCCGTCTGCGTCCAGCAGCACGACGGTGATCGGGCGCTTGCCGTTCATCATGCGCATGGCCAGGCAGCGGCCGGCCTCCTCGGTGTAGCCGGTCTTGGAGACGCGGATGTTCCAGCCCTTTGCGCCCACCAGCCGGTTGGTGTTGCGGATCTCGCGCGGCCGGCCGTCCACCGGCACATTGGCCTTCTTGACGCTGGTGATGCGCTCGATCTCGCGGTAACGCGCCGCTGCCGAAGTGATGGCGGCCATCTCGGTGGCGGTAGATGTGTTGGCCGGCGACAAGCCCGTCGGGTCGGTGATGGCCGTGCGGGTCAGGCCGAGTGCGCGGATCTTGGCGTGCATGGCCTTCGCGAAGCCGGCCTCGCCGCCGGGAAAGGTGCGGGCCAGCGCCGCAGCGGCGCGGTTCTCGGACGCCATCAACGCCATCTCCAGCGCCGACTGGCGCGACATCTGCGTGCCCACGCGCACCCGCGAGCGGCTGTGCTTGAGCGTGTCGACGTCGTCGTCGGTGATGCGCAGCTTCTCGTTCGGGTCCAGCTTGGCGTCCAGCACCACCATGGCCGTCAGCAGCTTGGTTAGCGAGGCGATGGGGACGATGGCGTCGGCGTCGCGGGACATCAGCACCTTGCCGGTCTCGTCATCGACAACGAGGACATGCTTGGCATTGACGGGCAGGCGCAACTGCTGGACTGGTGGCGTCTCCTTTGCCGCCGCAACGGGCGTTGCTGAAACGGGCGGCTCGGGTGTCTCGCGGCCCTTGGCCTGCACGACGAAGCTCGTCGCGGCGATCAGCAGCGCAGGCAGGGCCAGCTTCCAGCCGGTGGCCTGAGGGCGGGGCGCGAGCAGGCGTTCGATGCGCTGAAGCAGGTCACCGCCGCGAGCGGCCATGGCGAGGGCGGGCGTAGGCTGCGGCGCCAGTTCGCTGAGTGCATGCAGCGCCAGTGCCAGGCGGCGACGGTCGCACAGCAGCTCGGCCGATACTTCATCAGCCACCAGCTCCCGCTCGGCGCGCATGCGGGCCGACAGCCACCAGACGACGGGGTGGAAGAAGAGCAGCGCCTCGACGGCACTCTGCAGCAGGTTGGCGAGATAGTCCCAGCGCCGCACATGCGCCAGCTCGTGGGCGAGCAGGGCTTCGATCAGGTCGACCGGCAGGCGGCTCAGCAGCGCGGCGGGCAGCAGCACGCAGGGCCTCAAGGCGCCCAGTGCGATGGGCCCGGCCAGCTCGGGCAGCAGGCGCAGGCTGACTGGGCGCTTCAGGCCCAGGCGGCGGGCGAGGGCGTCCAGCCGCGCCTGCCATTCAGCCGGCGCCGGCACGCTGCGCCGGCGCGCTCGGCGCACCCAGGCCAGGCCCAGCGCGAGGCGGCCGAGCATCAGCGCCGTGCCCAGCGCCCAGGCGGTGACGAGGGCCGGCATCTGCTCGGCCCACGGTGGCAGCTCGCCGAGGAACTCGACATCGGCGGGCGCGACGTCCAGGCATTGGGCCAGGGGCAGCGCCAGGCACAGCCCCAGTCCAACCGCGCAGACGGCGTATCGCCAACGTGCCGACGCCCCACGCAATAGGGCCAGCAGCAGCGCCGCCACGGCACCGATGACGGCGCCCTGCCAGACGAAGTTCACGAGAGCCCAGCCCCACACATTCATGACGACATCCACGCTCATGCCTCATCTCCGTTCTTGGCCAGCAGCCGGCGGATTTCCGCGCGCTCCTTGGCACTCACATGGTTCTTCAATGCCGCCAACACCAGCGCCTTGCCCGAGCCGGCAAAGGCCTTGGCGATGAAGTCCCTGACGAGGGATTGCTGCAGCTTGTCCTGCGCGTGCACCGGCGCGTAGAGCTGCGGGCGCTGGCTTTCGTCGCGCGCCAGCAGGCCCTTGCCGTGCATGACCTGCAGCTGGCGCAGCACGGTGGCGTAGGTGGCCTCGGGGCGGTCGGGCAGCAGGGCATCGTGCACGGCCTTGGCGTCGGCCGGGCCGAGGCGCCACAGCACCTGCAGCAGGTCCAGCTCGGCGGCCGTGGGGCGGGCAGCGGGAGGGGAGGTTTTGCTCATGGCGCGCAGCATAGAAGTTCTAGAACTTGTTGTCTAGAACTGATGTTCTGAATTTGGAAAGCCCTTATCCGAAAGAGCCATACCGGCAGCTTCCGCTGGTTCTTCGGCACCTTGAAGGGACAACGGCGCCAAGTACGACATGATCCTTGGGGTGCACTGAACGGCTCGGGCTATTTGCCGAGGCACTCGAACCGTTCTGAGTGCCTGCCGCTGTCGCGGTGATCGTGATAAAGCAACGTAAATCGACAAGCAGTGCGTGTCAAACTGGCGCGCATGATCACAAGCCGCCGGCACTGCCTCCAACTCGGCCTTGTGGGCCTGGTGGCCGGTGGCGCCGCGCGGGCTGGCGAGGCGACGGTGGTGCGTTATCCGGCGCCTCAGTCCGATCTGGACAAGCGCTCGCTGGACATGATCAGCCTGCTGGACGCGGCGCTGCGCCGCACCGAAGTCAACCACGGCCCGGTCCGGCTGCTGCCGTCGGACGAGCGCCTGACCGAGTTGCGCCAGTTCGCCGAATTGAATATGGACCGCGGGCTGCTGCACGTGACCTGGGCGAACCCGGCCCTGCAACGCAAGACCAGCGCGCGGCCCGTGAACTTCGATACCCGGCGCGGCCTGCTGGGTATGCGTGTCTCGCTGCTTGAGCAGCAGCGGCTGCCCGACCTCGCCAAGGCGAGCGACCTGGCGGCGCTGCGGCGCTTCACCATCGGCCAAGGCCTGGGCTGGCCGGACGTGGATGTTTATGAGGCCAGCGGCTTGAAGGTCTTCACCGTGTCCGGCTACGAGAACCTGTTCCGCATGTTGCTGGCCGGCCGGTTCGATCTGTTTCCGCGCGGCGTTGGCGAAGTGTTTGACGAGTTCGATGCGCGGCATGCCGCCATGCCGCGCCTCGCGGTTGACCCCAGCCTGCTGCTGGTCTTTCCCCATCCCTGCCACTACTACTTCGCACCCAGCCAGGCTGCGCTGGCGGCCCGGGTCGAAGAGGGCTTGCTGGCGATGAAGGCGGATGGCAGTTTCGATGCGCATCTGTGGCGCCACCACGGGCCGTCCGTGGCGCGTGCCGGGTTGCGAAAGCGCCGCGTGCTGCATCTGCACAACCCCAACGTGAGTGCCGATGCCGAGCGCGAGATGGAGGCCGACCTGGCCTACTGGATGAAGCCACGGAGATGAACGCCCCTCGCCCAGTCTCGCGCCGCTGAACGCGGGCGCGCCTGGGGCGGTCCCCCGAGGGGACGGCGATGCTTGCGGCATTGAGCCGCAGGCACATCGCCAGACGGGCCGGCTTGGGAGCGGCCCGGCGCTCGGCCCGAACACCCGGCTTGAGTGTCAGCGTGCGTCGAGTTCGCGGTGCCGCTTGAGCACGTGGCCGTGGTGGCCGAACTGCCTTGACAGCATCTCGACGAGATAGACCGAGCGGTGCTGGCCGCCGGTGCAGCCGATGGCGACGGTGAGGTAGCTGCGCTGGTCGGCCGCGAAGTTTGGCAGCCAGCGCGACAGGAAGCCGGCGATCTGGCCCATCATCATCCCGACCTCGGGCTGGGCCGCCAGATAGGCCGCCACCGGCGCGTCGCGGCCGGTCAGCGGCCGCAGCTCGCGGTCGTAGTAGGGGTTGGGCAGCACGCGCACGTCGAAGACGAAATCCGCGTCGCTGGGCACGCCGCGCTTGAAGGCGAAGCTCTCGAACACCAGCGTCAATTTGCTGCTGGCGTCGGGGCCGACCAGGTCGGCCAGCCAGGCGCGCAGCTGCGCGGGGCGCAGCTGGCTCGTGTCGATGACGGTGGACTCGGCCTTGAGCCCGCTCATCAGTTCGCGTTCCAGCTGGATGGCGTCCAGCAGCAGGCGGTGGCTGTCTTCGGCTGCGCCGCCCAGCGAACCGGAGCCGGTGTCGCGGCCCTGGCGCAGCGGGTGGGGGCGGCGCGTTTCGGAAAAGCGGCGCATCAGCGCCTCGTCGCTGGCATCCAGGAAGATGGAGCGCACCTGCACACCGCCGGCGCGCAACTCCTTCAGCAGCGGCAGCATCAGCGGCAGCGAGTCGGCCGAGCGCACGTCCACGGCAATGGCGACACGGCGTTCGCCGCGCTGCGCTTCGAGTTTGAGGAAGTCCAGCAACAGCTCGGCTGGCAGGTTGTCCACGCAGAAGTAGCCGGCGTCTTCCAGCGCATGCATGGCCACGGATTTGCCGCCGCCGGACATGCCGGTCAGCAGCACGACATCGCCCTGCAGCTCTTGGCCCAAGCTCATGATCTGGCCTTCTTCGACTTGGCTGTGGAGGTGGAGGCCGCCAGCATCTCCTGCGCGTGAGCGAGGCTGGTGGACGACAGCCGTTCGCCACCCAGCATGCGGGCAATTTCGGCGACTCGGCTTTCGCCTGCAACCGGCGATACGCGGCTGGCGGTGGCGCCATCTTGCAGGCTCTTGGAGACGACGAGATGACGGTCGGCGCAGGCGGCCACCTGCGGCAGGTGGGTCACGGCCAGCACCTGCCGCTCGCGGCCCAGCTGCTTCATCAGCCGGCCCACCGTCTCGGCCACGGCGCCGCCGATGCCGACATCGATCTCGTCAAAGATCAGCGTGCCCGGCGCCTGGCCGTTGCTGTCGGCGTTGGCAGCCTGGCTGGCCGTCACGGAGATGGCCAGCGCGATGCGCGACAGCTCACCGCCCGACGCCACCTTGGCCAGCGGCCGCGGCGTGCTGCCGGCGTGGCCGGCCACGAGGAATTCGGCGGACTCGGCGCCGTAGCTCTGCGGCTCGGCGGCCGGCTGCAGCACGATGTCGAACAGGCCGCCGGCCATGCCGAGCTGCTGCATCGCCGCGGTGACGGCCGATGCGAGCTGGGGCGCGGCCTTGCGGCGGGCGCGGCTGGCGGCCTGGGCCTGGGCGTCGAAGGCCTTGCGCGCGGCGGCCAGGGCGGCTTCAAGCTGGGCCGGGTCGCTGGCGGCATTCAGTGCGGCAAGTTCGTCGCGCCATTGCGTGAGCAGTGCGGGCAGTTCGGGCGGCTGGCGGCGGTAGCGGCGGGCCAGCGTCACCCACGCCGAGACGCGCTCGTCCAGCTCGCCCAGGCGGGCCGGGTCGAGGTCGGTCTTGTGCAGATAGCCGGCCAGCGTGTGGCTGGCGTCCTGCAGCTGGGCCTGCACATCGCGCAGGGCCTGCACGGCGGGCAGCAGGCGGGCGTCGTGGTCCAGCACGCGCTCCAGCTGGTCCAGCGCGCCACTGGCGAGCGACTGGGCGCTGGGCTCGGCGTCGTCCAGCGCGTCCAGCGCCGAGCGTGCCGCGTCGAGCAGCGACTGCCCGTGCGACAGGCGCTGGTGTTCGGCGTTCAGTTCGTCCCACTCGCCGTCGACCGGCGCCAGGCTGTCCAGCTCGCCGATCTGCCAGGCCAGGCGCTCACGCTCGCGCTGGGCGTCGGCCTGCAGTGCTTGCGCCTTGTTCAGCGCCTCGGCGGCCTGCTTCCAGGCGGCGTAGGCGCGGGCCAGCGGCGCGGTGTCCAGGCCGGCAAAGCCGTCCAGCAGCTCGCGCACGGCGGCCGGGCGGGTCAGGCCTTGCCAGGCATGCTGGCCGTGGATGTCGAGCAGATGGTCGGCCAGCTCGCGCAACTGCGTCAGCGTGGCCGCGCCGCCGTTGATCCAAGCGCGGCTCTTTCCCGCAGCGTCGATGACACGACGCAGCAGCAGGGTGTCGTCGGTATCGAAACCGGCTTCGTCCAGCCAGCCGCGCAGATGCGCCGGCGTGTCGAACTCCGCCGTGATCTCGGCCTTGGCCGCGCCTTCGCGCACGACGCCCGCCTCACCCCGGCCGCCCAGGGCCAGTTGCAGCGCGTCGATGAGGATGGACTTGCCCGCGCCGGTCTCGCCGGTCAGCACGGCGAAGCCCGGCTCGAAATCGAGTTCGAGGACCGGGACGATGACGAAGTCCTTGAGACTGAGGTGCCGCAGCATGGTGGGGTTCGGGAAAAGGCTACAGGTACCAGCGAAGCTTGCGACGCAGCGTCGCGTAATAGCTCCAGCCCTTGGGGTGCAGGAAGCGGACCTGATGCTGGCTGCGCCGCACGGTGATGCGGTCGCCGTGCAGCAGGCTGGCCAGGCTTTGCATGTCGAAGTTCACCGACACGTCGCGCCCGGCCAGAATTTCCAGGCTGACTTCGCCCAGGTCGGGCAGCACGATGGGTCGGTTAGACAGCGTGTGCGGGGCAATCGGCACCAGCAGCCAGCCGGCGATGCTGGGGTGCATGAGCGGGCCGCCGGCCGACAGCGCATAGGCCGTGGAGCCGGTGGGCGAGGCGACGATGAGGCCGTCGGCACGCATGTTGGCGACGAACTGGTCGCCGACGTCGACCTTCAGCTCCACCATGCCCGCCGTGCCGCCGCGGCTGACGACGACGTCGTTGAGCGCCAGGCCCGAGAAGATGGTTTCGCCGTCGCGCAGCACGGCGCCTTCCAGCATCGCGCGCGACTCCACCTCGTAGTCGCCGGCCAGCACGGGCGCCAGCGATTCGCGCCAGCGTTCGATGGGGATGTCGGTGATGAAGCCCAGCCGCCCCTGGTTGATGCCCAGCAGCGGCACGCCGTAGCGCGCCATCTCGCGCGCAAAGCCCAGCATGGTGCCGTCGCCGCCGACGACGACGGCCAGGTCGCAGGCCTTGCCGAGTTGGTCGTGGGAGAGGGCGTCATAGTCGGTCAGCCCGGTGTTGAGCGCCGTTTCCGCTTCGAGCGAAACCTCGAGCCCGTTGCTGCACAAAAATTGGGCAATCTCCTCCAGCACCGGCCTGATGCCCGGCGCTTGATGTTTGCCCACGATGGCGACATGTCTGAAGCGCTCGGCCATGCGGCAAATTACACCACAGGGGTATCGCCTCTCCGTGGAGGAAAGGGGCCAGTTCTCAGTCAGTTGGAGCCAGAGCTACTCGCTGCGCTCGGGCGGTCTGGCACGCAAGCTTTAGTCAGTTGGAGCCAGAGCTACTCGCTACGCTCGGGCGGTCTGGCACGCAAGCCATAAGATTGACCCATGCTCGACGAGCGATCCAAATCCCTGCTGAAAACCCTGGTTGAACGCTACATCGCGGACGGTCAACCCGTGGGTTCGCGCACGCTGTCCAAGGCCTCCGGCCTGGAACTCAGCGCGGCGACCATCCGCAATGTGATGGCCGACCTGGAAGAACTCGGCCTCATCGCCAGCCCGCACACCAGCGCGGGCCGCATTCCCACGGCGCGCGGCTACCGCCTGTTTGTCGACACCATGCTGACGGCCCAGCCCGCCCTCATTGGCGTCGAGACGAACCGCCTGCAGCCGGACCAGCCCCAGCGCGTCATCGCCAGCGCCGCGCAGATGCTGTCCAACCTGTCGAGCTTCGTCGGTGTGGTCACGTCGCCCAAGAAGCCCAGTGTCTTCCACCACATCGAGTTCCTGCGCCTGGGCGAGCGGCGCGTGCTGGTCATCCTCGTCTCGCCGGATGGCGACGTGCAGAACCGCGTCATCTTCACGGCACAAGACCTGACCCAGAGCGAACTGGCCGAAGCCAGCAAACGCCTGAATGCCGGCTACGCGGGCCTGACGCTGGAAGGCGTGCGCGAACGCCTGCGCGGCGAAGTCGACGAGCTGCGCGGCGAGATCGCCCAGCTGATGAGCGCGGCCGTCAAGGTCGGCACCGAGGCCATGGAGCAGCAGGACGAACAGATGGTCGTCTCCGGCGAACGCAACCTGCTGACCGTGCAGGACTTCAGCCACGACATGGGTAGCCTGCGCCGCCTCTTCGACCTGTTCGAAGAGAAGACGCAGCTGATGCGCCTGCTCGACACATCCAGCCGCGCCGAGGGCGTGCGCATCTACATCGGCGGCGAGAGCAAGGTCGTGCCCTACGAGGAGCTGTCCATCGTGTCGGCGCCTTACGAAGTGGATGGCCAGATCGTCGGCACGCTCGGCGTCATCGGCCCCACGCGCATGGCCTACGACCGCATGATCCAGATCGTCGACATCACGTCGCGCATGGTTGGGCAGGCGCTCAGTCAACGCTGATTAGGCTGTTCAGGCGACGATTAGAATCCGCCCCTTCTTCCAGACAAGGGAGTTGTTGTTCAGTGGGCCGTTAGCTCAGTTGGTTAGAGCAGAGGACTCATAGCGAAAGTTGTGCACCGGGCGGCGAAAGCGCCCGCGTGAATGGCGTCAAATTCGGCGAAACCTGACGGCCGCAAGGCACAAGGCAACGCCGAGCCAAGCCCCGCGAGGGGAAGGTGTAGAGACTAGACGGCGCCCGCCTACCGGCCTCACGGCCCATGGCGAAGGCATAGTCCAGGGAGTCCAGAAATGGGCACAAACCGGAATCCTTTGGTCGCAGGTTCAAGTCCTGCACGGCCTACCACTAGACAACAGCCTGGGAGAGTGCGTGAGACGCGACTGGGACGAGGTGCAGGCATGAGCGAACTCGCTCCCGGCAGCGCCGATGCACAGCCGGGCTACAGCGGCATCCATGGCGACATCGTCAGCCTGCTGGAGGCGGCCCGCCATGCAGCCGCCCGCAGCGTCAACGCGTTGATGACGGCGAGCTACTGGGAGATCGGCCGGCGTATCGTTGAGTTTGAGCAGGGCGGGCGGGAGCGGGCGGTTTACGGCGAAGACCTGATCAAGCGCCTGGGCGGCGACCTGACTCGGCGGTTCGGGCGCGGCTTTGGCTGGCGCAACCTGGCGCAGATGCGCAGCTTCCTACCTGGCTTGGCCTGCCGACCAGATTTTGCAGACGCTGTCTGCAAAATCTGGTCGGCAAATTCTCCAGGCGGCGTCCGGAGAATCGCCTGACCTACCCAACCTGGCTTCACTGGCCCAGGCCTTCCCGCTGCCGTGGTCAGCCTATGTCCGCCTGCTCTCGGTCAAATCCGACGCGGCGCGCGCTTTCTATGAAACCGAAGCCCTGCGCTGCGGCTGGAGCGTGCGACAGCTCGACCGCCAGGTCAACAGCCAGTTCTATGAGCGCCTCGCCCTGTCGCGCAACAAGGCCGCCATGCTGCAAAAGGCAGAAGCGGCCGAGCCCGGCGATGCCGTCACGCCCGAACAAGCGCTGAAAGACCCCTTCGTCCTGGAGTTCCTCAACCTCAAGGACGAATACTCCGAGTCCGACCTGGAAGGCGCGCTGATCCAGCACCTGGCCGACTTTCTGCTGGAGCTCGGCGACGACTTCGCCTTCGTGAGCCGGCAGCGCCGCCTGCGTATCGACGACAGCTGGTTCCGCGTCGATCTGCTGTTCTTCCACCGCCGGCTCAAGTGTCTCGTGGTCATCGATCTGAAAGTCGGCAAATTCAGCTATGCCGATGCCGGCCAGATGCACCTCTACCTGAACTACGCCCGCGAGCACTGGATGAAGCCCGGCGAGAACCCGCCGGTCGGTCTGATCCTGTGTGCCGAGAAGGGCGCTGCCGAGGCGCGTTACGCGCTGGAGGGCTTGCCCAACACCGTGCTGGCGGCGGAGTATCAAACCGTCCTGCCCGATGAGAAGTTGCTGGCGGACGAGCTGGACAGGACGCGGCGGGAACTGGATGCGCGGCGCGCCGGCGGGGACGATGCGGAGGCTGGGCAATGAAGGCCAACGCCACGCTGTACCGAGTGTCCGCACTCCCCTGAACCGGGTCGCACTGACCCTCTGGACCCCCACCACCCACATGGCAAAGACGAAGGCAACCTCCTCCTGGATCGACGTCAAGGCGCAGCTCGCCCACCTCGACCGCGCCGGCCTGCTCGGCCTGCTGCAAGACCTCTACGCCGCCAGCAAGGACAACCAGGCTTTTCTGCACGCGCGGCTGCAGCTGGGCGCCGACGTGCTCAAGCCCTACAAGGCCACGATCGACCGCTGGCTGTGGCCCGATGTGTTCAAGAACCAGGACACCTCGGTGGCCAAGGCCAAGAAGGCCATCGCGGACTACAAGAAGGCTTCGGGCACGGCCGTCGGGCTGGCAGAGTTGATGGTGTTCTATTGCGAGCGTGCCTCGGGCTTCAGCGGCGATGTGGGCATGGACGACGAGACCTATCTGGGTGCGTTGGTGCGCATGTTCGAGCAGGCCTTGAAGGCTGTCACCTCCTTGCCACCCACACAGCAAGACCCGCTGTTGACGCGGCTGGAAGTCGTTCAGGATCGCTGCCAAGACATCGGTTACGGCGTGGGCGACGACATCGCCGAACTGTTCGCTGAGCACGGAGGCAATGGCTGAGCGCGAAAACCTCCGGGCGCTGCAAGCCGAGAACGCTCGGCTGGTGGCGCTGCTGGAGTCGCACGGCATCGCATGGCGCCCGACACCCGCAGCGGTACCGCTGCCCTCGCTGACCATCGCCACGCAGGCACACTCCCCTGCGCCCACGCCACCCACACCGCAGGCTCCGCGTGCCAGCCTGTCGACGGCCGACAAGGTGGCCTTGTTCCGTCGGCTCTTCAGGGGCCGAACCGATGTCTATCCCGTCCGCTGGGAGGGTAAGACCTCGGGCAAGTCGGGCTACGCGCCGGCTTGTGCCAACGAGTGGCGCGCGGGCGTTTGCGAGAAGCCGCGCATCAAGTGCGGGGACTGCGGCCAGCGGCTGCTGGTGCGGCTGACGGATGCTGTGATCTACAACCACCTGGCCGGCAAGCAAACGGTGGGCGTCTATCCGCTGCTCGAAGATGACACCTGCTACTTCCTGGCGGTCGATTTCGATGAGGCGGACTGGCCACAGGACGCCCAGGCGTTCATGCAGTCTTGCGATGAACTGGGCGTACCGGCAGCGCTTGAGATTTCGCGCTCGGGCCAGGGCGCACACGCCTGGGTGTTCTTCGCAGGGCGCGTGTCGGCGCGCGATGCGCGCCGCCTGGGCACCGCCCTCATCAGCCACACCTGCGCGCGCACCCGACAGCTCAAGCTGGGGTCTTACGACCGCTTGTTTCCCAACCAGGATTCGATGCCCAAAGGAGGATTCGGCAACCTGATCGCCCTGCCGCTGCAGAAGCACCCGCGGGAAAACGGTTGCAGCGTATTTGTGAATGCCGCGCTGCAGCCGCACGGCGACCAGTGGGCGTATCTCGAGTCGATCCAGCCTCTGGCGCCACACGACATCGAGCCCACCATCCTGCGTGCCACGGGCGGTACCCACCCGCTGGACGTGACGTTCATCGACGACGAGGACTTGGCCGCGCCCTGGAAGCGCCCCGTCAACACGTCCGCCAAGCTGCCGGGTGCCATGCCGCAGTCCTTAACAGTGACGTTGGCCAACCTCATCTACTTCGAGAAGAGTGCGCTGCCGCAGGCGCTGGCGAATCGGCTGATCCGGCTGGCGGCCTTTCAGAACCCCGCGTTCTACAAGGCTCAGGCCATGCGCATGTCGGTGTGGGACAAGCCTCGCGTTGTCGGCAATGCCGAGAACTACCCGCAGCACATCGCCTTGCCACGCGGTTGTCTTGACGCTGCGCTGGGCTTGCTGAAGGACAACGGCATCCGCTGCGACCTGCAGACGAGCGATTCGCCGGTGAGCCCATCCAAACCGCCTTCGTCGGCAACCTGCGGCCGGATCAGGAAATGGCCGTGGCCGCCATGCTGAAGCACGACGCCGGCGTACTGTGTGCGCCCACTGCGTTCGGCAAGACCGTGACGGCGGCGGCCCTCATCGCCCGGCGCGGCGTGAACACGCTGGTGCTGGTCCACCGCACCGAGCTGTTGAAGCAGTGGCAAGAGCGGCTGCAAGCCTTTCTCGACGTTGGCAAGGGGGTGGTCGGCACCATCGGCGGCGGCAAAGCCAAACCCACGGGCAAGATCGACATCGCCGTGATGCAGTCGCTGTCGCGACAGGGCGAGGTGAACGCACGGGTCGAAAGCTACGGCCAGATCATCGTGGACGAGTGCCACCACGTTGGCGCCGCGTCATTCGATGCCCTCCTCAAACGAACCAAGGCGAAGTTCGTGCTGGGCCTGACCGCCACGCCGATCCGCCGCGATGGCCTGCAGCCCATCATCTTCATGCAGTGCGGGCCCATCCGGCACACGGCAGCCCGGCCGGTCTGCGCACCGCATGACCTGGCGGTGTGGCCACGATCACGCCTTGCCCGCATCGACTTGGGCGCCACTGCGGGCATTCAAGACGTGTTCAAACACCTGGCCAATGACCTGGCCCGCACCGAAGCCATCGCCGCAGAAGCTGCGGCGGCGTTCGAACAAGGCCGCAAAGTGCTGGTGCTGACCGAGCGCACCGAGCACCTCGATGCGATCCAGCAAGCCCTGGCCGCACACGCGCCATCACCCTTCGTGTTGCACGGGCGGATGTCGAAGAAGCGGCGAGCCGCCCTCATTGCCGCACTGGACGCACTGCCACCCAACGAGCCGCGCATCTTGCTGGCCAGCGGCAAGCTGGTCGGCGAAGGGTTCGACCACCCGCCACTCGACACCCTGGTGCTGGCCATGCCGGTGTCCTGGAAAGGCACGCTGCAGCAGTACGCTGGCCGCCTGCACCGTGAGCACGCCAGCAAGGCCGACGTGCGGATCATCGACTTCGTTGATACCGGACACCCGGCGCTGCTGCGGATGTGGGACAAGCGACAGCGGGGCTACCGCGCCATGGGATATCGCATGGGCATTGAGATCTGCGGCGATGACGGGGTGCGGCCGCTTGCCGACGGAGTGCCCAGCCAATCATCGGAGCAACCGATACAACAGGCATTCCTGACATGAGCCGGTTCACCCCGAACTTCTTCAGAGCCGCTCAGGTCATCGCTGCGGCCGACAAGTTCAAGCAGCGCTGCCTGCTGGATCAGGAGCCGCTGATGCTGAATGTCTGCCTGGGGACCTCGGAGCATTTCCGTTGATCGACAACTATGTCCAACACGGCCTACCAAACTCCCCGTTTGGTATTGGTGGTTTGCGATGCGCAAGCCGTTTGGCGCCCGGCTTCCAGCCCTGGCGCCGCAGCGAAAAACCCAGTTCTGCGCATGCGTAACAGCCAGCCCGCCGTCCTACAAGTTGGCAACTGCAAGGGTTTTGACTGGTATTCCCGGCGATGGCGAGCTTTTATCGATGGCTATCATTTATTGGCTAGTCAATTAAGCCCCTTTTCCTAATTCCCGCCTGGTCTGCCCTTCGCCAGCGTGAGGTACGAGTTGCTACCGACGCATGCGTGAATCGATTCTTCTGTTTCTCCGCGCGAACCGGCGGCACTTGCTGGATCTGGGTCTGGCCAGCCTGCTCGTCAACGCCTTCGTGCTGACGTTGCCGCTGTTCTCGATGCTGGTCTATGACAAGGCCGTCGGCAACGAGTTGCACGAGACGCTGTGGGCGCTGGCGCTCGGGATGGTGCTGCTGTTCGCGCTGGAGCTGGTGCTGCGCTTTTCCCGCGTGATGCTGGTGGAGCATGCCGGCGCGCGCTGGGACATGCATCTGGACGAACGCCTGCTGCGTGGCGTGCTGGCCGCGCCGGCGAGCAAGCCGCTGGCGGTGGGCACGCTGCTGGCGCGCTACCGCGAACTCGGGTCGACGCGCGATGTGCTGTCTGCCCAATTCCTGTTGCCGCTGGCCGACGTGCCCTTCGCGCTGATCTTCGCCGTCGTGCTGGCCGTCATCGCCGGCCCGCTGGTGCTGATTCCGCTCGGCTTCGGTGCGCTGCTGTTGATGACGGGTGGCGTGCTGCAGGCCGCCGCCGCGCGCCGTTCGCGGGTGGCCACGCAGGCGTCGGGCACCAAGCTGTCGTGGTTGGTGGACGTGCTGATGGCGCGCGAAAGCCTCATGTCCGTCGCCGCCGCCCGCGTGGCCGAGCGCGGTCTGCGCGAGCCCTCGGCCATCTCGGCGCGGGCGGCAGCGCGGGCTCGCGTGTGGCAGCAGGTCAGCCAGCAGCTGCTGCCCGTGGGCATGTCGGCCTGCACGGTGCTGACGCTGGTGGCCGGTGTCTACCGCATCGAAGCCCAGGCGCTCAGCGTCGGCGGGCTCATCTCCACGACGATGCTGGGCGGCCGCCTCGTCAGCTCCATCTGCCTGTTCGCGCCGGTAATGCTGCGCTGGCAGGAGTTCATGCGCGCGCTGCGTGACATGGGCCATACGGTGGCGCTGGACGCGGCGACCCTGCCCGACCGCGAGGCCGGCGGCCCGCTCGGGTCTGCCGCTGCCGAAGGCGTGCGCCTGGCCGGTGTCGGCTTTGCCTACCCGGACCGGCCGCCCGTGCTGGCCGATTTGAGCGTGACGCTGAAGCCGGGCGAGCTGGTCGCCGTCGTCGGCAGCTCGGGCGCCGGCAAGTCGACGCTGCTCAAGCTGCTCGCAGGGCATGTGGTGCCGACCTCGGGCCAGTTCGCACTGGGTGGCCGCGTCGTGCAGGACGACCTGACCCGCCGCTGGCTGGCCGGTGCCGTCGCCTACAAGCCGCAGGAGCCGGGCTTCCTGGCCGGCGCTTTGCAGGACGTCGTCGCCCCGGGCGAGAACGGCCAGCGTGAGGCCGAGTTGCTGCGCACCTTGCGCGTCGCTGGCCTGGGCCCGCAGCTGGACCGTGGCGAGCTGGGCCTGAACACCGAGCTGGGTTCCAACGGCGCCGGGCTGTCGGGCGGGCAGCGGCAGATGCTGGCCCTGGCGCGCGTGCTGCATCAAACATCCGACCTCGTGCTGCTGGACGAGCCCACGCTCGGCCTGGACCGCCAGGCCCAGGAAGGTTTTCTCGCGGCGCTGCCCAGCTGGCGCGACGGCCGCTGCGTCGTCGTCGCCACGCACAGCGCCGAGCTGATCCAGATCTGCGACCGCGTGCTGGTGCTGGACCGCGGCCGCCTCGTGGCCGACGCGCCGCCGCAGCGCCTGCTGGCGCCGGGCGCTGTCACCCCGCGCACGCCCGCGCCGCGCACGACGTCTGCCTGAAGGAATGCGATCCATGTCTCTCCCCTTGCGTCGCCTGAGCAGCCTGCTGCTGCTCTGCATCGCACCCGCCTGGGCCGTGGCCCAGACCGATGCGCCGGCCGCCGCCGCATCGGCGCCCATGGTCGAGGCCACCAAGCCGCGCGTCGCCAATCTCATACAGCTGCTGGGCATGCCGCCGGTGCTGCCGTTGACGGGCACCGGCCCGGCGCTGTCGCTGGGCGACGCGCTGCAGCTGGCCTGGCAGAACAGCCCCGAGGTGGCCGCCGCGCGCTACCGCGCGCTGAGCTTCGACTACACCCGCAAGGCCGCGCGCGGTGCGTTGCTGCCGAGGCTGGAGACGCGCTTCTCCGTGGGGCGTGGCCATCTGGAAACGCCGCCGGACCGCAAGGACAACCTGGGCCGCAACGACAACTCAGCCGTGCTCAGCCAGGCGCTGGTGGACGAGAGCGCGCGCTATGAGTGGACGCGCCAGGAACTGCTGGCCGCATCTGCCGATATCCAGCAGGCCGGCGTCGAGTCGCAGACGCTGCTGGACACCGGCACCGCCTGGTTCGCCGTGCTGCAGCAACGCGTGGGTGTGGAGCTTGGCCAGGGCTACGAGAAAGAGTTGAACGAGCTGCTGCGCTACATCAGCGACCGCGTGGCGGCCGGTGGCGCCAGCCCGGCCGAGCGCGAGCGCATCACGGCGCGCGTGGCCAATGTGCGCTCGGGCCTGGCCGACTCGCGCGCGGCGCTGGCGGCGGCGCTGCGCAACTTCCAGCGGCTGTCGTCGGTGACGCCGTTCGGCCTCGCGCTGGACGCGCCGATGGACCTCTACCTGCCCGTTGATGCCGACGCGGCGCTGGCCGAAGCCGACGGCGCCAACGCCGAGATCCTGTCGTCGCGGCTGGAGCAGCAGGCGGCGGAGTCCGAGCGCAAGGGCAACCGCGCCGCCTTCCTGCCGCGCCTGGCCTTGGAGGTGACGCATTCGCAGACGCGCAACGCGGCCGGCAGCGAGGCGCAGCAGCGCGACAGCAAGGCCATGCTGGTGCTGACGATGCCCCTGCTCAACGGCGGCGCCGACTACTCGCGCATGAAGGCCGCCGAGGCGCGCCGCAACGAGCTGGAGGCGCGCGGCGAGGGCGTGCGCCGCCGTGTCGTGCAGGACCTGGAAACCAGCTACGCCAACCTGAGCGCGGCGACCGAACGCTTCGCCTCCGTGCGTGACGAGCTGGACGCTAACCGCAAGGTGGTCGAAGCCTTCCGCGCTCAGCTCACCGGCGGCAATCGCCAGCTGCTGGACGTGCTGGACGCCTACCAGCGCCTGCACCAGAGCCGGTTGGACATCGTGCAGGTCGTCGTCAGCGCCGCGCAGAATGAGTGGCGCATTGCGCACCTGACCGGCGCGCTGCGCACGGTCGTGGCACGTTGAGGAGCTGACTTGAAGATCTCGTCCACGTTGGCCAGCGCGATGAACAAAGCCACAGAGGCACAGAGGCACAGAGAAATCCCGCGTTCGCGGATCTGTGGTGCCGCCTCTGTGCCTCTGTGTCTCTGTGGCTGTGTTGTGTATTCGTTCAATCACGCCGGAGAAAGCTGACATGTCAGGCGGCGGCGGCAAGGGCGGGGATTACTGGCCAGGGTTTGTGGACGCGTTGACCAATGTGGTCATCGCGATGGTGTTCGTCATCGTCGTGCTGGCGATCGCGCTGAGCTTCTCGGCGCAGATCCTGGCCAAGCGCATGGCGGCCAAGATTGCCGAGCAGCAGGCAGAGTTGGGGCGGGCGCGACAGGCGCTCATCGGGCCGGCGGCCGAGAAGGAGAAGCCGGCGGCTGGCGGCCCCCTCATCGAGACCAAGGCGCCGCAGCGTACGCGCATCGCCGTGGCCGGCAACGAGGCCGCGCTCGCCGCGAGTGCGGCCACCGCCAAGGTCAAGCCGGTCGACCGCTACCTGCAACTGGATTTCGCACCGGGCGCGCTCACCGTCGATGCCGCCGCCGCCAAGGCCTTGGGTGAGGCGCTCGCGCCGCTTAAGCAGCGCCTGACCGAATCGCCCACGCTGCGGCTGGAGGTCGTGGCCATCGGCCCCGAGATCCACCTCAGCGAGAACCAGCGCGCCGCCTTCATCCGCGCGATGGCCGTGCGCAACGAGCTGCTCGGCCAGGGCATCGCCGGGGACCGCATCGTCACGCGCATCGACATGAATGCCAGCGCGCCCGCCGCAGCCGTGGCCGTGCGCTTGGGAGAGAAGCCATGACGACCGTGACGCGCGACGCCTCCGTAGACCTGCTGCTCGGCTATTTCGACAACACCCTCGGCCAGACGCGCCGCCTGCGCCGCCCCCGTGCGCTGATCTACGCCACCACGGCCGTCATCGCCGCGCTGGCGCTGTGGACGGCGCTTGCCAACGTCGACCTCGTCGTGCACACCCAGGGCCGCATCGTGCCGTCGGGCAAGCAGCAGCTGGTGCAGCATCTGGAGGGCGGCATCCTGTCCAAGGTCTTCGTGCACGAGGGCGACACGGTGACCGCCGGCCAGCCGCTGGTGGCGGTGTCGGACCTGCAGGCCAATTCCTCGCGCGCCGAGAAGAGCGCGCGGTTGACAGGCATGGCGGCCCGCGTGGCCCGGCTGGATGCGGAAGCCACCGGCGCGCCGCGCTTCCTGCCGCCAGCGGGTGCAGCGGCCAACGACCCGGCCGTGCGGGCCGAGTCCGAGTCCTTCGCCGCCCGCACCGCCAAGCTGGCGCAGACGGCCCGCGTGCTGGACGAGCAGGCCACGCAGCGCCGCCAGGAGGCCGCCGAAGCCGCAGCGCGCGGCAAGGGCCTGCGCGCGGAGCTGGAGGTGGCGCGCTCGCAGCTCGGCCTGGTGCAGAACATGGTCAACCGCAATGCCGGCTCGCAGAGCGAGTTGCTCGATGCACGCGGCCGTGTCGAGCGGCTGACGACGCAGATCGCCGAGAGCGAGGCCTCGTTGCCGCGCCTGGCTGCCGCCGCCGCCGAACTGGCCGCCCGCAAGGCCGAGACGGTCGCCCAGTTCCACAGCGAGGCCCGCACGGCACTGAGCGATGCGCGCGTGGAGCTGCGCCGGCTGGAGGAAGACATCAAGACCGAGAACGACCGCGTGCGCCGCACGGTGCTGACCGCGCCCGTGGCCGGCATCGTCAACAAGCTGGCGAGCAACACGGTGGGCGGTGTCGTGAAGCCCGGCGAGACGCTGGTGGAGCTGACGCCGCAGGACGACGCCCTCGTCGTCGAGACGCGCGCCTCGCCCGCCGAGCGCGGCACGCTGCGCGTCGGCCTGCCCACGCGGGTCAAGGTCGCGGCCTTCGACTACACGACCTACGGCACGCTGGAAGCGCGCGTCACCGAGATCAGTGCGGACAGCCTCGTCGACGAGCGCGGCGAGCGCTACTTCCGCGTCGTCTCTGCCGTGGACCCGGCGAGCGCGAAACGTTTTGCGCAGCCGCTGGGCCCCGGCATGAGCGTCAGCGCCGACGTCGTCACGGGCCGCCGCACCGTTCTGCAGTACCTGCTGTCGCCGATTCGCGGCATGGCCGATACCGCTTTGCGTGACAGGAAATGAAGCCCCTCGCCCACTCTCGCCCCGCTGAACGCGGCTCGCCCGGTCGGTCCCCCGAGGGGACGGCGATGCTCGCGGCATTGAGCCGCGAGCACATCGCCAGCGCGGGCCGGCTTGGGAGCGGCCCGGCGCTCGGCCCGGAATGCGCAAAGAACACTGAAATGAGATCACCGCCATGAGCGACACCCACATCGCCACCGTGTCCGAGCCGCTGCCGCCGCGAGCGCCGAGGTCGCCGCACGAGCATGGCATCGGCGTGCGTCACATCTTCTTCGTCGCGCTGCCGTTGTTCGCCATGTTGGCGGGCGCCGCGTCGATGTGGCACTTCGTGTCGTTCGCGATCATGTCCAACCCCATCCTCAACGGCATCATCATTGCCGTGCTGTGCTGGGGCATGTGGACGATGGCGGGCCACCTGATCGAGTTGTTCGCCGAGGACCGCGTCTTCCGCGCCGGCATGCGCTGGCTGCGCGAGGGCGACGCCAGCGGCGAGCAGCACCCGCGCCTGGGCCCGCCGGCCTTCGTCACCGGCATGCTGGACCGGCTGCAAAAGCTCGGCCTCGGCCACCAGGTCTACATCCACAGCTCGGCGATGGAGCCCGAAATCGAGGCGCTGGAGCAGTACCTCAACAAGCGCCAGGAGCTGAGCCAGTTCCTGGTCGGCCTGATGGTGGGCCTGGGCTTGCTGGGCACCTTCGTCGGCCTGCTGGAGACGCTGGTCGAGACGTCGAGCCTGATCGCCACCATTGCCAAGAGCGCGGGTGGCGGCGCCGACATGGAGGGCGAGTTCGCCAAGATCGTCGGCGGCCTGCAAAAGCCGCTGGCGGCCATGGGCACGGCCTTCTCGGCGTCGATGTTCGGCCTGGTCGGCTCCATCGTGCTGGGTTTCCAGATGGTGGCGGTGCGCAAGGCGGCGGGCGATGTCGTCGATGCCGTGCGCGGCCATGTGCTGTCGCTGGCCGAGAAGAGCAGCGTCAACGAGAACGTCGAGATCAGCGAGCGCTTCCTGGCCACGCTGCTGGCCGACATCCTGGAGCAGCACCGCGCGTCCACCACGGGGCTGGCCGACGTGGTGGCCCGGCTCGATCAACTCGTGCCACAGGTGGCACAAATGGCCGGCGCCTCGGCGCGGCTCACCGAGCGGCTGGAGAGCCAGGAAGCGGTGCTGGAGCGCACGACGGCCACCGTCGGCGGCGTGGGCGACGTGGTGCCGGCGATGGCGCGGTTAGCCTCGGCGGCCGAGGGCATGCTGCAGGAGAGCGGCTCGTCCAACGAGCGCGTTGCCCGCATGCTGGACTTCCTGCCCGTGCAGGAGGCCCTGGTCGGCGATGTGCGCCTGACGCTGTCGCGCGTGGCCAGCCTGGAGCGTGAGATCTCCGCGCTGACCGCCTCCAACCAGGGGCTGAAAGACGAGGTGATGCAGCAGGCCGTCCTCGTCAAGCGCATGGACTCGACGCTGTGGAACCTGGAGAAAGACCAGCTCCGCGATGCGCTGTCCGACGGCAAGGGGCCGCGCACATGAGCCTTCAGATGGACAAGGTCAGGGCTGCGGCCGGCGGGCAACTGCAACTGCCTTCGGTGCCGCGTGTCGTGCGCCGCCTCATCAGCCAGCTGCGCGAACCGGGCGCCTCCATCCTCGAACTGGTGGACGAGCTGGAGCAGGAACCCCAACTCGCCGCGCGCACGCTGCGCATCGCCAACTCGCCTTACTACTGCGGCCGCCGCAGCCTGGCCAGCCTGAAGGACGCTGTCGCCATCATCGGCACCGACACGCTGCGCACGTTGGTCATCAGCGGCGGGCTGGAGGCCGTGTTCGTCGCCGTGCCGGGCGTCAACCTGCGTCAGTTCTGGCTGGACGCGACCCTCACCGCCAAGGCCGCGCGCAGCCTGGCCCGGCTCACCGGCGCCGATGTCGAAGCGGCCTTCCTCGCTGGCCTGCTGCACAACGTCGGCCACCTGATTCTTTGCCAGGCCTTTGCCGACACACTGCCCGCCGCGCTGGCCGGCGCCCGCTCGACGCGTGGCGTGGAGCTGGCGGCCATCGAGCGCGAGGCCTGTGGGCTGGACCACGCGCAGGTCAGCGCGGCGTGGCTGGATGAGCTGGGCTTCCCAGCCTCCGTGGTCGACGCTGTCGCGCATCACCTCGACACCGAACCCGCGCCCGCCACGCTCGCGCCGGTGCTGGCGCTGGCCACGCAGGTGGCCGCCTCCATCGAGGCCGGTGACAACGCGCAGCGCGCGCTGCACAAGCTGGACACCAGCCTCGTCGCCGCCGCCTCGCTGGTGGCCGAGAACCTGGATGAGCGCTTCGGGCCGCAGTACGAGCTGATTGCGGCGGGGGGCGAGGCGTGAGCGCCGCGCTTGGGGTGCACGCATGACGATTGGCAGCGCCACACAGCGAGCCGCCGGGGCAGTGGCGGGCGGCTTCACGCTGTCGGCCATTGGCAACTGGTGGCTGCTGCATGGCGCGCTGACGCCAACCCAGCTCGGCTGGCTGCTCGTCATCCACGCCCTGGCAGCCGTGGCGACGATGGTCGGATTGCTGTTCGTCTTGCGCTGGTGGCAACGCGGTGGCGAGCCGCTGATGGGCCAGCTCGATGCCGCAGGCCAGGGCCGCATCGTCGAGCGACCGCAGGACGGCCCGGTCGAATGGGCCTCGATGTCGCGCACCATCAATGTCGCGCTGACGCGCATCAAGGCGCAGTTGGACGACCGCGACCACCGCCTGGGCGTGCTGCACGCCGAACTCTCGGTGGACCCGGTCACCCAGCTGGCCGCGCGTGCGCAGTTCATGGACCGGCTCGCGGCGCTGCTGCATGAGCCGGACGACGCCACCGGCGGCATCGTGCTGCTGCGCATCGACGACCTGGCGGGCCTGAACCAGCGCGCCGGCCGCGAGCGCGCAGACGAGTTGCTCAAGCAGGTGGCCACGCTGCTGCGCACCCGGGCGCCGCGCCTGACCGATGCCGGTGGCGTGATTGCGCGGCTGAACGGTGCCGACTTCGGGGTGCTGATGCCGCTCGTGCGGGCCGACGCCCTCGACGCCTGGACGCGCGAGCTGGCCGACGCGTTGCATGGCCTCAAGCAGCGTGAGCTGACCGACCGGCCACGCGTGGGTTGGCTGGCGGCCAGCTCCTTCCATGGCGGCGAGACGATTGGCGCGGTGATGTCGCGCGTGGACCGCGGCCTGCAGTCCGGCGAAGGCAACGATGCCGCCTGGATGATGGTGCGCGCCACCCGCACCGGCCCGACCGTGTCGCTGGCGCAATGGCGCAGCCTCATCGATGAGGCCCTCATCACCGGCCGCGTCGACCTGAGCCTGACGGCCGTGGCTTCGGCCGATGGCGCCATCGTGCACCAGCTCGCCCAGGTGCGGCTGCAGCACGCGGATGGCCGCTTCTTCGGCCCCGACGAGGTGCTGCCCGCCGCGCTGCGCACCGCGCGCATCGCCGACATCGACCTGCGCGTGGCCGAGCTGGCGCTGGCCCGGATTGCCGGCAGGGCGGATCAGGGCGACGAACTGGCCATCCGCATCTCGCCGCGCTCGGCCGAGCGGCCGACCTTCGTCAGCCGCTTCGACGAAGCGCTGGCCGGCGTGGGCGCACTTGGCGCCAGGTTGTGGGTGGAGTTCGAGACCGACGGCGAGCGCAACATCGTCAGCGTGCTCGGCCCGCTGACGACCATGCTGCAGCGCCACGGCGTGCGCATCGGCATCCGCCGCGTCGTCTCGCCGCCCGAAGACCTGGCGCTGCTGCGCCGCCTGGGCGTGGGCTATCTGCGCCTGGGGCCGAGTTTGAGCACCAACCTGGCCGGCGATGGCAGCGCGGGCAAGCGGCGGCTGCTGCAATTGATGGCGGACCTGGGCGCGTCGGAAGGCCTGCGCGTGCTGGCTGCGGACGCAGCCAGCGAGTCGGATGCGCAGCTGCTACGCGCCATCGGCA
>NZ_JBDSQX010000027.1:0-3447 GCF_039929605.1 Roseateles sp. | reverse complement strand
CGCAGGCCGCCGCAGCCGAGGCCCAGCAGGTGCTGCAGCACATCAACGGGCTCTACACGGTCTACTCGCTGCTGCTCGTCTTCGACCCGCAGGGCCGCGTCGTCGCGGTGTCCGACCCGGCCCAGGCCGGCCACGTCGGCCAGCGGCTGGAGGCGGGCTGGGTCAGTGCCGCACTGGCACTGCGCGACCCGGAGCGCTATGTCGTGTCTCGCCACGAAGCCAGCGCGCTGTACGACGCCAGCCGGCCCACCTACACCTACGCCACCTCGCTGCTGCACGAGGGCCAGGTCGTCGGCGGCATCGCCATCGTCTTCGACGGCGCGCCGCAGTTCGCCGCGATGCTGAAGGACTCACTGCCGGATACCGCCGGCACAAGCGCTGCGAATATGGCCGCCAGCCTCTTCGTCACACGCGACGGCCGCGTTGTCGCCAGCTCCAGCGAGCGCTGGCCTGCCGGCACGACGTCACCCGTGCCGCCCGCCACGCTGGCCGGCCTGGCCGCCGGCCGCGCGCTGCGCACCGAGCTGGAGATCGACGGCATGGTGTATGCGGCCGGCATCGCGATGTCCCAGGGCTACCGCGAGTACCGCCACGGCCAGGCCGCGTCCGCCGAAGACGTCGCCGCCGTGCTCCTGCTGCCGCTCGGCCCGCGCATGCCCGCGCAGGCCGGTGCCGGCGACACGGGCTTTGCGCCCCCACCTGCCCAAGCCACCGCAGAGAGCGTGGACATCGCCGCCTTCAGCGTGGCCGGCCAATGGCTGGGCCTGCCCGCCGCGCACCTCGTCGAGGCCATCGAGCAGCCGCGCCTGACGGCCATTCCCAACGCGCCGCGCGCCGTCGTCGGCATGCTGCAGCACGAGGGCCGCATGCTGCCGGTGCTGGACCTGAACCTGGCCCTCTACGGCCGCGCTGCCGATGCGCAGGGCACGCAAGGCACGCAGGACGCCCCCATCATCATCTGCCGCAACGAGCGCGGCCAGGGCCTGGCCCTGCGCGTGGACGAGCTGGGCCCCGTGTTCACCATCCCCGCCGCCCAGGCCCTGTCCAGCCCCGGCACGCGGGCACGGCTGGTGCGTGGCGCCGAGGCCTCCAGCCACCGCATGCTGACGCTGCTGCCGCCCGACGAGCTGTGGGCGCACATCGGCATGGCAGCACCCGCCCAGGCCGCGCTGCCGGCGCCCTGATAAACGGTCGACCGGCCTCCTATCATGGCGGCCATGCACTCCACGCCCCTGCTCAGCCTGCGCCCCCACGGCGCGGCGGCCGACGAAGAGGTCGCCGTCGAGGTGCCCGTGGCGCTGACCGTCAACGGCATCTCGCAGGTCGTCATGCTGGCGACGCCGGCCGACCTGGAGGACTTCGCGCTCGGCTTCGGTCTCGGCGAGGGCTGGTTCACGTCGCCGCAGGAACTGCTCGATGTCGAGGCGATGCCCCAGGCCGAAGGCATCGAGCTGGCGCTGACCGTGACGGCCGCCTGCGAGCAGCGCCTGAAGACGCGCCGCCGCACGCTGGCCGGGCGCACCGGCTGCGGCCTGTGCGGCGTTGAGAGCCTGGCCCAGCTCGGCAGCCCGCGGCCCACCGCCGTCAATGCGCCGGCGCTGGAGCGGGGCGCGCTGGACCGCGCCCTCGCCGCCCTGCATGCCGCCCAACCCATGAACGCACGCTGCGGTGGCCTGCACGGCGCGGCCTGGTGCCGACCCAGCGGCGAGCTGGTGCTGGCGCGCGAGGACATCGGCCGGCATAACGCCCTGGACAAGCTGATCGGCGCCCTCGCCCGCCAGGACGCGCGTGAGCGCAAGGGCTTCGTGCTGATGTCCAGCCGCGCGAGCTTCGAGCTGGTGCACAAGACGGCCATGGCGGGTGCGGGCCTGCTGGCCTGCATGTCGGCGCCCAGCAGCCTGGCCATCGCGACGGCAAGGGCGCTCGGCCTGCAGCTCTGGGCATTCGTGCGCGAGGGCCGCGCGACGCGGTATGCGTGAGCCCCTCGTCCAGTCTGGCCCTGCTGAACGCGGGCAAGCCTGACCGGTCCCCCGAGGGGACGGCGATGCTTGCGGCATTGAGCCGCTCGCACATCGCCATGGCGGGCCAGCTTGGGAGCGGCCCGGCGCTCGGCCCGTAAATTCCAGGCACTACTGTCGGCAGAAGTGGACGGTCAGCGCTTGCCCACCTGGGCCGGGTCCAGCGCAATCTGACGGATGCTGCCGTCGGCACCGTACTCAAGCGGCGCGAGGGTGATCGACCGCCGATGGCTGCCGCCGCCCGGCAGCAGGTTGTCGTGAAAGAAGATGAAGCTGCGCCCGTCGTGCTCGAGGATGGCCTGGTGGTTGGTCGAGATCTTCAGGTAGTCGATGACCAGCCCGCGGTAGGTGAACGGGCCCAGCGGCGAAGTGCCCGTCGCATACACGATCTGCCCCGGCCAGCCGGTAGAGAACGTGAAGTAGTAGAGGCCGCCGCGCTCGTGCAGGAAGGGCGCCTCGCCATAGGTCTTCTTGTGCTCGGCTAGCCCCTGGATCTGCACGTTATGGATCGGGCCGTCCAGGCTAGCCATGTCGGCCTTCAGCTTGACGACCTTGGGCACGCGCGTGCCGAAGTAAAGATAGGCCTGGCCGGCCTTGTCGACGAACACGGCCGGGTCGATGGGCTCGTCGCCCGCGTTCGCGTCACGGGCCTTGTCGACGAGGGCATCGGTGCGCGCATCGACGAAGCCGCCGTCCGGCCGGGCCGAGACGGCCACGCCGATCTTGTCGCCGCCCACCGGCGCGTAGAAGAAGTATTTGCCGGCGCGAAAGGCGGCCTCCGGCGCCCAGGCCTTGGCGTCGGGCCGCGCCCACTTGAACACGCCGACATCCAGCGGCACGCCGGCATCCACCCAGGCGCTCAGGTCGGGCGATGTGAACAGCCGCCAGCTGGTGGAGTCCCAGTACTTGCCCGAGTTGGAGGCGTCGTCCGTCGCGTACAGGTAGAAGGCGCCGCCCGCTGCCGTCTTGAAGTAGTGCGGCGACGGGTCCGCATTGAAGCGCGTCGAGATGGGCTGGGGCTGGGCACCGGCAGACAACGCTGCGCAGGCCAGCAAGGCGGGAAGAAGGCGTCGCATTCGGCAGTTTGCTCAGTTCAGTCGGTGGGGCTGGCGAAGTGTAGGAATCGCCGTTGGCGCCCGGCGCTCGCCGCCTTGATCACTCAGCAAGATGAGCTTGCTGGCGCCTCGGTGCGCCGCGTCGGCCGTGGCGCGCATGACCTTGGCTGTCAGCCGGGAGGTGGGCGCCGCTCACCAGGCCAGGCCGAAGCTGGCGGTGACGCTGAAAAGACAAAACCCGTCACGAGGACGGGTTTTGAATTTCTTGGGACGGAGGTATCCAGATCATCCCGCCGATATCAGCTATATCGAGACACGCTAGCCATTCGCAGCGTGGCGTACCCCCAGAAGTACCCCCAGAAAACATGGCTTGG
>NZ_JBDSQX010000026.1:0-17385 GCF_039929605.1 Roseateles sp. | reverse complement strand
TCGACGTTCAGGATCTTGCCGCGCAGCGGCAGGATGGCCTGGAACTTGCGGTCGCGGCCCTGCTTGGCGGAGCCACCGGCGGAGTCGCCCTCGACGATGTAGATCTCGCACAGCGCCGGGTCTTTTTCCTGGCAGTCGGCCAGCTTGCCGGGCAGGCCCAGGCCGTCGAGCACGCCCTTGCGGCGCGTCATCTCGCGAGCCTTGCGCGCGGCTTCGCGGGCGCGGGCGGCGTCGAGGATCTTGCCGCAGATGATCTTGGCGTCGAGCGGGTTCTCGAGCAGGTAGTCGGTCAGCAGGCGGCCGACGATGTCTTCCACCGGGCCGCGTACTTCCGAAGAGACCAGCTTGTCTTTCGTCTGCGAGCTGAACTTGGGCTCGGGCACCTTGACGGACACGACGCAGGCCAGGCCTTCGCGCATGTCGTCACCGGCCACTTCGACCTTGGCCTTCTTGGCCAGATCGTTGTCGTCGATGTACTTGTTGATGACGCGGGTCATCGCGGCGCGCAGGCCGGTGAGGTGGGTGCCGCCGTCACGCTGCGGGATGTTGTTGGTGAAGCAGAGGACGTTCTCGTTGAAGCCGTCGTTCCACTGCATCGCCACTTCGACGCCGATGTTGGTCTGCTGGTCGCTCATCTTGTCGCCCTGGGCGTGGAAGATGTTCGGGTGCAGCGTCGTCTTGCCCTTGTTGATGAACTCGACGAAGCCCTTCACGCCGCCCGCGTATTCGAAGTTGTCTTCCTTGTTGTTGCGTTCGTCGACGAGGCGGATCTTGACGCCGTTGTTCAGGAACGAGAGCTCGCGCAGGCGCTTGGCGAGGATGTCGTAATGGAAGTCGGCGTTCTGCTGAAAGATCTCGGTGTCGGGCAGGAAATGGACTTCCGTGCCGCGCTTGTCGGTCTCGCCGATGACCTTCATCGGGCTGGTCTCGAAGCCGTTGATGACTTCGATTTGACGGTCCTGCGGGATGCCGCGGTTGAACTCGATGAAGTGGACCTTGCCGTTCTGGCGCACCGTCAGGCGCAGGAACTTGCTGAGGCCGTTCACGCAGCTCACGCCCACGCCGTGCAGGCCGCCCGAGACCTTGTACGAGTTCTGGTTGAACTTGCCGCCGGCATGCAGCTCGGTCAGTGCAATCTCGGCGGCAGAGCGCTTGGGCTCGTGCTTGTCGTCCATCTTGACGCCGGTGGGGATGCCGCGGCCGTTGTCGATGACGGTGATGGAGTTGTCGGTGTGGATGGTGACGACGATGTCGTCGCAATGGCCGGCCAGGGCCTCGTCGATGGAGTTGTCGACGACTTCGAAGACGAGGTGATGCAGGCCGGTGCCATCGGACGTGTCACCGATGTACATGCCGGGGCGCTTGCGCACGGCTTCCAGGCCTTCGAGGATCTGGATGGAATCCGCGTCGTAGACCGCGCCCGACTGCTTCTCGGCGGCGGCCGCGGCCTGCTGCCTCTCGTTCAGACCGTCGGGATGGTTTTCGCTGTTCGGAACATCACTCATGGGGCACTCTCAAGGCCGCGACGCGGCCGGTACAACTCTCAAACTAGAACCCCCCGCTTGGCGGGGGGCCGGGGGGTGCCAACGCAGGGGCACCGCCAATGAGGATCGTCAGATCCTCATTGGCATGACGACGTACTTGAAGCCGGTGTTGTCGGGGATGGACAGCAGCGCGCTCGACGCGCTGTCGTTCAGGTCGACGCAGACCATGTCCTGGCTCATGTTGGCCAGCGCATCCATCAGGTAGGTGACGTTGAAGCCGGTCTCGATCTTGTCGCCGGCGTAGTCGATCTCGATCTCTTCCTTGGCCTCTTCCTGCTCGGCATTGCTGGACGCGATGGACAGCAGGCCCGGCTCGAAGGTCAGGCGCACGGCCTTGAACTTCTCGCTGGTCAGGATGGCCGCGCGCTGCAGGCTGCTCAGCAGCGTCGTGCGGCCGAGCGTCAAGCGGAACTTGTGGTTCTTGGGGATGACGCGGTTGTAGTCGGGGAACTTGCCCTCGACGAGCTTGGTCACGAACTCCATGCCGCTGAAGGAGAACTTGGCCTGGTTGCCAGCGAAGCGCATCTCGATGACACCTTCTTCGTCCTGGCCCTTGCCGTCCTTCAGCAGGCGCTGCAGTTCCAGCACGGTCTTGCGCGGCAGGATGACTTCCTGCTTGGGGATGTCGGTGTCCAGCTCGGCCTGGGCCAGCGCCAGGCGGTGGCCGTCGGTCGCCACCAGCGTCAGGTTCTTGCCTTCGGCAACGAACAGGATGCCGTTCAGGTAGTAGCGGATGTCGTGCACCGCCATCGCGAAGTGCACCTGGTTGATCAGACCCTTCAGCGCTTTCTGCGGCACGCTGAAGGCGGGGCCGAAATCGGCGGCTTCCTGCACCAGCGGGAAGTCGTCGGCCGGCAGCGTCTGCAGCGTGAAGCGGCTCTTGCCGCCCTGCAGCGTCATCTTGTTGGCGTTGCTCGTCAGGCTGACGACCTGGTCGCTCGGCATGGAGCGCAGGATGTCGATGAGCTTGCGGGCGCCGACCGTGGTGGACAGGTTGCCGGCATCCCCATCGAACTGAACGGTGGTGCGAACCTGGATCTCGAGGTCGCTGGTCGTGAGCTCCACCTGGTTGCCGGTCTTGCGGATCAACACATTGGCCAGGATGGGCAGCGTGTGACGCCGCTCGACGATGCCGGCCACTGCTTGCAGCGCGCCGAGCACCTGATCCTGGGGAGCTTTCAAAACGATCATGGAGGCCTCTTTGGAGGAGATCTTGGGGGGATTCAGCTGGGCGCAGACCCAAAAACGCGCGCGCGTGAAGCTGCAATTGTCGCCCGGAAAGAGTGCGCGGCTGGCCGGCAGGGGCTTGGTTGGAGCTACGGGTCAACCCGAGGGCGGCCCGTTGCGGTTCACCCTTTCAGCGTCTGCTCCAGCACGTGCAGCTGCTGGTTCAGCTCGGTGTTCTTCTGGCGCTCACCGCCGATCTTGCGCACCGCGTGCAGCACCGTCGTGTGGTCCCGCCCGCCGAAGAGCTCACCGATCTCGGGCAGGCTCTTCTGCGTCATTTCCTTGGCCAGGTACATCGCAATCTGGCGCGGCCGGGCGATGCTGGCCGGGCGCTTCTTGGAGTACATGTCGGCGATCTTGATCTTGTAGAAGTCGGCCACCGTCTTCTGGATGTTCTCCACACCGATCTGGCGGTTCTGGATGGAGAGCAGGTCCTTCAGCGCCTCGCGGGCCAGCGTGATGCTGATCTCCTTGTGCGAGAACTTGGCGTAGGCCAATACCTTGCGCAGCGCGCCTTCCAGCTCGCGCACGTTGGCGCGCACGTTCTTGGCGATGAAGAAGGCGACGTCCTCGGGCATGGGCGCGCCCTCGGCCACGGCCTTCTTGATCAGGATGGCGACGCGCATCTCCAGCTCGGGCGGCTCGATGGCCACCGTCAAGCCGGCGTCGAAGCGACTGGTGAGGCGCTCGTCAATGTCCACCAGCCCCTTGGGGTAGGTGTCCGACGTCATGATGATGTGCGCCTTCTTGGCCAGCAGCGCCTCGAAGGCGTTGAAGAACTCCTCCTGCGTGCGGTCCTTGCCGGCGAAAAACTGCACATCGTCGATCAGCAGCAGGTCGAGCGAGTGGTACTTGGCCTTCAGCTCGTCGAAGGTCTTGCGCTGGTAGTTCTTGACGACGTCGGAGATGAACTGCTCGGCGTGCAGATACAGCACGCGGGCGTCCGGCCGGTCCTTCAAGAGCGCGTTGCCGACGGCGTGGATCAGGTGGGTCTTGCCCAGGCCGACGCCGCCGTAGATGAACAGCGGGTTGTAGGTGATGCCCGGCGCCCCGGCCACGTGCAGCGCGGCGGTGCGAGCCATCTGGTTGGCGCGGCCGGGCACGAGGGTGTCGAACGTGAGCTGCGGGTTGATGCGGTGCTTGGCCGAGGCCGGCGCCTGCGACGGCAGCATGATGGTGCTGGCGGGCGGCGCGCTGATGGGCCGCAGCGCCGCGCTGGGCGCCGGCGGCTGGGCCGAAAACTGCTGCGACGCCGAGGCGGTACCCGCCATGGAACTGGGCATGGTGTCAGGCGCGCTGGACGCATCGCGCGCCACCAGGGCCAGCTCCAGCCGCGTCGGGCGGCCGGCCAACTCGGTCAGGATGGCCTCGATGCGGGCCGCATATTGGCGGCGGATCCAGTCGCGCTTGAAATGGTTGGGCACCTTCAGCGTCGCCACGAGGGCGCTGTTGGCACCGCTGTCAGCGCCTTCGCCGGCCAGCGTGGCGGGCGGCAGCGGGCGGATCCAGGTATTGAACTGCTGCTCGGGCAGCTCGGTGGCCAGACGCTCGCAGCCACGCCGCCAGAGGTCCGACGCCCATTCTGCGGAATTCATGCCCTCAGCGCTGGTCGTCAAACCTGTCATCGCGCCCGTGTTCAAAGCCTGCACCCCATCCACCCTGTGTTCTTCTTCGCTCATTGTGGAAAACTTCTTTTCGAGCGCCCGGATTGTAAGGACCCGAGGCCCCTGAAAGACGGGTTATCCACAGAATTTGGAAGGGGGTCAATCCCTGGCAAACCCGGCTTGAGACTGGCGACTTATTGACCGGGGTCGCCGCATCTGCTGTAATGCCGGGTTTTCGCGCATCAGTGGCTCTTTCGCTGCGCGCTTTCTGCAGTCAATCCGCCGGGCGCCAACCGCTGTGCCCGGCTGTACAAACCCTCCAAAGAGGTTTCCCCATGAAGCGTACCTACCAAGCCTCCAAGACCCGCCGCGCCCGCACCCACGGCTTTCTCGTGCGCATGAAGACCCGCGGTGGCCGCGCCGTCATCGCCGCGCGTCGCGCCAAGGGCCGCAAGCGCCTGGCCGTCTAAGGCCTTGTCGCACAAGGCGGCGCTCCCCGCGCCGCCCATCCCGGGCCCACGATGATCGGTCGCATCCAACGCCCGGTGGATTTCGAGCGGGTGCTCGCCCGCCAGAGCCGCTCGCGCAGCACGCACTTCGCGTTGCACCATCTCTCGGCCAGCCCGGCGCCCAGCACCTGGGTCGCGGCCCAGTTACGCACAGCCCCGGCCGAGTTATCAACAGGCGACGCACAGCCTGCCCACAGTTCTGTGGAACAAACCCTGCCCAATCCTCCGGATGGCTGCTGGCTCGGCATGGTCGTGCCCAAACGGCACGCGAAGCGCTCGGTGACCCGTGCGCTCTTGAAGCGCCAGATTCGCGCCGCATTTGCTGAAGCGATCGGCATGCCGCCGGGTTTGTGGGTTGTCCGTTTGCGCTTGCCTTTTGACCGCCAGAAGTTTCCGAGCGCCGCGTCCGATGCGCTGCGCCAGGCCGCACGCGCCGAACTCGCGCAGTTGCTGGATCGCGCGCTGAAACCCAAGGCTGCCGCATGACAGCACCCAGCTGGCCCGCCCGCGCGCTGATGGCCGTCGTGCGCGGCTACCGGCTGATGCTCAGCCCCTGGCTGGGCAATGCCTGCCGCTTCGAGCCGACCTGTTCACGCTATTCCTTGCAAGCCCTGGAAAAGCACGGCGCGCTGGCCGGCAGTTATCTGACCGTTCATCGCATCCTGCGCTGCCAGCCGCTGTGCAAAGGCGGGCACGACCCCGTGCCTGACAATCCGCCGCGGCTGTTTTCCCGCCTGATCTCCCCCTCCATGGCGCGCTGTGCGCCATCGTCTTCCTCGTCCGAGTCTTCCAATGACTGATATTCGCCGCACCGTGCTGTGGGTGGTGTTCACCATGTCCCTCGTCCTGCTCTGGGACGGCTGGCAAAAGCACAACGGGCATCCCTCGATGTTCAGCCCCCAGGCGCCCAAGGCCGTTGCAACGGCGCCTGTCGGCCCTGCGTCCAGCGGCGTGCCGGCGGGCTCGACCGTCTCGGCCAGCAATGCCCAGGCCCCGGCCGTCGTAGCCGCCACGACGGCACCGTCCGAGAAAATCACCATCCACACCGACGTGCTGACGGTCACCGTCGACACGCTGGGCGGCGACATCGTCCGCGCCGAGCTGCCCAAGTACCTCACCTCGCCGGACCCGAAGGTCACCGACCAACTGCTGCAGATGGTTCATCTGCAGAAAAAGCCCGCGTTCACACCCGAGCCGGTCGTGCTGTTCAACGCTGTGCAGCACTACCGTGCCCAGACCGGCCTGGTGGGCGGCGCAGGCCCGCTGCCGACACACAACACGCCGATGACGGCGGTCGAAGGCCCGCGCGAGCTGGAGGCTGGCCAGAACGAGGTCAAGCTGCGGCTGGAATCGGCCGAGGTAGGCGGCATCAAGCTCGTCAAGACCTTCACCTTCAAGCGCGGCGTCTACACGGTGGGCGTCACGCACGAGGTGGTCAACGTCGGCACGGCGCCGGTCACGCCCCAGGTCTATCTGCAGCTGGTGCGCGATGGCAGCACGGTCACCGGCGGCGCGGCCTTCACGCCCAGCTTCACCGGTCCGGCCATCTACAACGACACGACCAAGTTCAAGACCATCAAGTTCGACGACATCGACAAGAACAACGTCGACATCGAGAAGCAGGCCAACGACGGCTGGGTCTCGATGGTCCAGCACTATTTCGCCAGCGCCTGGCTCGTCAACGAACCCGGCAACCGCGAGTTCTTCGTGCGCAAGCTGCCCGGCCAGCCCGGCGTGAGCGGTGACACCTATGCCACCGGCATGGTGTTCACGCTGCCCACCTTGGCGCCCGGCGCCAGCACCACGCAGCAGGCGACGCTCTTCGCCGGCCCCCAGGAAGAGAACAACCTCTCGGCGCTGGCCCCGGGCCTGGAGCGCGTCAAGGACTACGGCAAGCTGCACATCCTGGCCGAGCCGCTGTTCTGGCTGCTCGACAAGCTGCACGGTTTCATCGGCAACTGGGGCTGGACCATCGTCGCGCTGGTGCTGCTGCTGAAGGTCGCGCTGTACAGCCTGAACGCCAGCGCCTACAAGTCGATGGCACGCATGAAAGCTGTCGCACCGCGCATCACCGCCATGAAGGAGCGCCTGAAGGACAAGCCGCAGGAAATGCAGACCGAGATGATGAAGATCTACCGCGAGGAAAAGATCAACCCCATCGGCGGCTGCCTGCCCATCTTCCTGCAGATGCCCATCTTCATGGCGCTGTACTGGGTGCTGTTGTCTACCGTCGAGATGCGCCACGCGCCGTGGATGCTGTGGGTCACCGACCTGTCGGTGCGCGACCCCTACTTCATCCTGCCGCTGCTGATGATGGCGTCCAGCCTGTTCCAGGTCTGGCTCAACCCGCCGGCATCCGACCCCATGCAGCAGAAGATGATGTGGATCATGCCGGTCGCCTTCGGCGTCATGTTCTTCGTCTTCCCCGCCGGCTTGGTGCTGTACTGGCTGACGAACAACATCCTGTCCATCGCCCAACAGTGGCTCATCAACAGGCGGTTGGGCGTGAACTGATTCACACCCCTGAATGAGCCCCCGCAGCCGGGGGCTTTTTTCTGCCCGCAGTTCGCAGTTCAATAGCTTCGCGGGGCAGAGAACAACGGCCCGCAAGGAACTCACGAGAGCCACCTCATCGAGCCTCCCCCGCGCCAACACCTGAAACAGCCGCCCAACCGGGCGGCTGTTTCTTTTTGGCGCGTCGACAATTGCGCCCATGCTTGCCCGCCACGCCGACCCCATAGCCGCCATTGCCACCGCCCCGGGTCGCGGCGCCGTCGGCATCGTGCGCGTGTCGTCGCCGCAAGACCTGGCACCGCTCATCGAAGCCGTCTGCAGTCGCGTGTTGAAGCCGCGCGAGGCGACTTACTTGCCCTTCCGCGACGCGGCGGGCGCGGCCATCGACCAAGGTTTGGCGCTGCACTTCCCGGCGCCGCATTCCTACACCGGCGAGCATGTGCTGGAACTCCAGGCCCACGGTGGCGCCGTCGTCATGCAGCTGCTGCTGGCCCGTGTCATCGAGGCCGGTGCCGGCCTGAGGCTGGCCGAACCCGGCGAGTTCACGCAGCGCGCCTTCCTGAACGGCAAGCTCGACCTGGCGCAAGCCGAGGCCGTGGCCGACCTCATCGACGCCAGCACCGAGGCCGCCGCACGCAGCGCGAGCCGGGCGCTCGGCGGCGCGCTGTCGCAGGAGGTGGACGTGCTGCGCGACCAGCTCATCCAGCTGCGCATGCTGGTGGAGGCGACGCTGGACTTTCCCGAGGAAGAGATCGACTTCCTGGAGAAGGCCGATGCCTTCGGGCGGCTGGACCGCCTGACCGCGCAACTGAGCGCAGTGCAGGCCCGCACGCGCCAGGGTGCGCTGCTGCGCGACGGGCTCAAGGTCGTGCTCGCCGGCCAGCCCAACGTGGGCAAGAGTTCGCTGCTGAACGCACTGGCCGGCGCCGAGCTGGCCATCGTCACACCCATCCCGGGCACGACGCGCGACAAGGTCAGCCAGACCATCCAGATCGAAGGCGTGCCGCTGCACATCACCGACACGGCCGGCCTGCGAGACGCGACGGTCGACGAGGTCGAGCGCATCGGCGTGTCGCGATCGTGGGATGCCATTCATGACGCCGATGTCGTGCTCTTCCTGCACGACCTGGGCCGCGTCGGCCAGCCCGACTACGAGGCCGAGGACGAGCGCATCCGCGCGCGGCTGGCGAGTGTCGATTCAAGCCGCATCGTGCAGGTTTTCAACAAGGCGGACCTCGCTGCAGCCCCGGCCGGCGAGATCGCACTGAGCTTGAAGACGGGCGACGGGCTGGAGGCGCTGCGCCAGCGGCTGCTGACGACCGCCGGCTGGCAGGCCGTGCCCGAAGGCCTCTTCATCGCCCGCGAGCGCCACGTGCAGGCACTTGCCCGCACCGCCGAACACCTGGCGCTGGCCCGCGAGGTGGCCGCTCAGCGCGACGCGGCGCTGGACTTGCTGGCCGAGGAGCTGCGCCTGGCGCACGACGCGCTCGGCGAGATCACCGGCGCGTTCTCGGCGGACGAGCTGCTGGGGGTCATCTTCAGCAGCTTCTGCATTGGCAAGTGAGCCTCAGCGCGCCGCGCCGACAAACGTCATCTTTCCCTTGCCACCCCCACTGACCTGCGTACCGGGCACCAGCTTGGCGCGCGCCTCTGCGCTGCCGCGCAGGACGGCGTCGAAGAAGGTCAGCTCCCAGCTGTACGCCTCGCGCTCTGCAGCGGGCGACAGCAGATGACCTTCGCCGGGCAGTTCGACGGCCCAGGCGGGGCCACCGAGGCGGCGGACGCCGGCACGCACCGCGTCGGGTGAGACGCTCTTGTCCTCGTCGGCATAAACGGCGAAGAACGGTGCCTTGACGGCGGCCAGGCCTTCGAAGTCGCGGCCCAGGTGCCAGGCGTCGACTGCAAAGGGCCCGACGCCGAAGCTGGTGCCCATGAAAGGCACGAGGCCGAACCCGGCCTTGATGCGTGGGTCGCGCGGGTTGTGAGCGGGGTACTTGGGGTCGACGCCGCCCAGCAGCGCCAGCACCGTCAGGCCACCGGCGCTGGCGCCCGAGGCGCCAATGCGGTCACGGTCGATGGCGGGACCGAGCACCGGGTCGCGCAGCACGAAGTCCAGCGCGGCGCGCACGCCGGCCTGGCGCAGCGCGACGGACTCGGGGTAGCCCGGCGCGCGGCCGTCGCCGTGGAAGAGGTTGACGACGATGTAGCCGTGCGAGGCCAGCAGCTTGAGGTGGCCGAGATGCCACAGGCCGTGGGTGTTGTAGCCACCCGAGTAGACGATGAGTGGGTACTTGGCGGCGGGGTCGGCCAGCAGCGGCTCGTCGGACGGACCTTGCATATGCGGGACCACGGCATCGCCGGTGTCCTTGTAGGGGAAGGCGTAGTCGGGCCGCGGGTTGCTGGCGGGCGTGGGGTACAGGATGTGCAACACCACCGGCTGGGGCTTGTCGGCGATGGCGCCGGCACCCGGCGCAGCGGCGGGCACGGTGACCTGCAGCTGTGGCACGGCCTGCGGGTGGGTGAGGATGGCCGGCAGGTAGGCGTCGTCCTTGCTGCCGTTGAGGTAATCGATCAGCGGCTTGTCGGTGGGCGGCGTGACCTGCAGGTTGGTCGAGCCGACGGCATGCGGGCCGGGCGCGGCGGCCGCGATGTCGGCAGCATGGACATGCGCGGTGAAGGCGAGACAGAAGCCGAACAGCAGAGGCAGTAGACGCATGGCGAGGCGGGTCAGCGGGGGTGCGGCAATGTCGCTGAATTGCCCGCGCATGACAACGGTGTCGGCCGCCCGTTCAGCGCGTCGGTCTTGGTGATCGGGTTGTAGCGAAGTCCCTTTTCGTCACGCAGCGCCAGGCCAGCGGCTGCGGCCATCGTCTTCCGCTCCGCAGGCCTGGCGATCGCTGCCGCCAAGACCTTGAAGGCTGGCTGAGGTCGGCAATCAGCGCCCGTGCCCGCCCCCCCCCCGATGGCCACCACGCTCGCCTCACGTCACGGACTAAGGGGCTGCGAGAGAACGCTTGTTCAGTCGTCGTTGAACAGCGACTCAGCCAGAAACAACCCCGGCTCCAACGCCATCGCGAACAAGCTGCCCGACAGCGGCATGGCCATCTGCTGGGCCGTGCTGAGGCCGACGCGCGCCGTGCTCACGAGGATCTGGTCGCCCGCCGGCCCGCCGAGAGCGGGGCAGGTGACGTCGCGCACGGGCGACGCATAGCGGCCCAGCAGCCGGCCGTCCGGCGCGTAGCGAGCCACGGCCGCGTTGCCCCATTCGGCGTTCCAGAGGTTGCCCTTGGCGTCGATGGTGGAGCCGTCGGGCCAGCAGTCGTCGAGTTCCTTCTTGACGAACAGGCGCGGCTCGCTGACGCGGGCGCTGGCCGAGTCGTAGTCGCACACCATGATGCGGCGGCTGGGCGTGTCGCAGTAGTACATGCGCTGGCCGTTGGGGCTGAAGCAGATGCTGTTGGCGATGGCCACGCCGTCCAGCGCCAGGCGGCGCAGGCCGTGGGCCAGCGTGTACTGGTAGAAGCCGCCAATCGGTTGCCGAGGCTGGCCCGGCTCGGCCTCGTCCAGCGTGCCGAAGACGAAGGCGCCACTGCGGTCGCAGCGGCCGTCGTTGGCCCGGGTGGTGGGCAGGTGGGCTTCGAGCGGCGTGATCTCGACGGGCACGCCGGCGGTGCTGCCGGTGGCCTGCAGGTCGGGCAGCGTCAGGCGCGCGAGGCGCTTGGCCATGGCCAGGATGAGGGTACCGGAGCGGCCGTGCACAAAGCAGCCCACGCGCTCGGGCAGGCGCACCTGCAGCGTGGTGGGGGCACCGGGCGTCCAGGCGTAGATGCTGCTCGCCTGGATGTCGGTCCACCACCAGCGGCCGGTGGGCGCGTGCCACTGCAGGCCTTCGCCGAGGGTGTTGGCCTGGGCGAGGGCCAGGACGAAGGGATGTTCAGCTGGCATCGGCATCGGGTTTGGCGTCAGGTCGAACTTCCAGGGCCGCGCGGGCCTGCTTGCGCGCAATGGCACCGGCGTGACGGCGGCGCTCGTCGGGGGTGAAGGGGCGCAGCGGCGCCACGGCCACCGGCTTGTTGTCGTCGCCCACGGCCACCATCGTGAAGTAGCAGCTGTTGACGTGCCGCGTTTCCTGCGTGCGGATGTTCTCGGCCACGACCTTGATGCCGACTTCCATCGACGAAGTGCCGGTCATGTTTATGCTGGCCAGAAAGGTCACCAGCTCGCCGACGTGGATGGCCTGACGGAACATGACCCGGTCCACCGACAGCGTGACGACGTAGCGGCCCGCGTAACGGCTGGCGCAGGCGTAGGCCACCTGGTCGAGCAGCTTGAGGATGTTGCCGCCGTGGACGTTGCCGGAGAAGTTGGCGGTGTCCGGTGTCATCAGCACCGTCATCGTCAGTTGGTGGGCGGGCAGGTCCATGAGGCGGCTTCTCTAAACGAAGCGGTGGATTGTCGTGCTGCGGAAGACCTCGCCAGGCCTCAGCACGGTGCTCGGCCAGTCCTCGCTGGCTTCGTGATGCGGCGAATCCGGGTTGTGCTGTGTTTCCAGGCACAGGCCGTCGCCCTGGCGGTAGATGCGGCCTTCCGGTCCGGCCAGGCTGCCGTCCAGGAAGTTGCCGGAATAGAACTGCATCGCCGGCTCGCTGGTGAGGACGTGCATGCAGCGGCCGGAGTGCGGGTCCTCCAGCGTGGCGGCGCGGCGCAGGCCGTCGGCATCGGGGTCGCCGTCGAGCAGCCAGTTGTGGTCGTAGCCCTTGGCGCGCAGCAGCTGCGGGTGGGCCTGGCGGATGCGGGCGACTATTGGGCTGGCCTCGCGGAAGTCGAAGGGCGTGCCCTCCACCGCCGCGTGCTGCTGCGGAATCAGATGCTCGTCGACCTCGCTGTAGCGCGAGGCCGGGATGGTGAGGCGGTGGCGCAGCACCGAGCCATGGCCGGCGAGGTTGAAGTAGTCGTGGTGAGTCAGGTTGACGACGGTGGCGCGGTCGGTCGTGGCTTCGTAGTCGACGCGCCAGCTGTTGTCGGTGGCGCTCAACGAATAGCGCACGTAGACCTTCAACTCGCCGGGGAAGCCTTGTTCGCCGTGCGGGCTGGTGTAGCTGAACAGCAGTGCCTCAGCCTCGCCGGCACGGGGCTCGACGGCCGTGGCCGCCCACAGGCGATGGCCGAATCCCTCCGTGCCGCCGTGCAGGCAGTTGGGGCCATCGTTGCGGCCGAGGCTGTGCATTTCGCCGTCCAGCTCGAAGCTGGCACCGGCAATGCGGTTGCCGTAGCGGCCGACGATGATGCCGAAGGCCGGGTTGCGGTGGACGTAGTCGTCCAGGTTGTCGAAGCCCAGCACGACGTTGCCGCTCTGGCCCTGCGCATCGGGCACCCACAGGCCGGTGACGATGCCGCCCAGGGTGATGGCGGTCAGCTCCAAGCCCAGGCCGTTGCCCAGCGTGTATTCATGGACGAGGCGGCCATCGGGCAAGCGCCCGTATTCACGGCTTTCCATGCTCATTGATGCACCCTTCGGCCTGCGGCCTGTCCCGCCAGGCGGGAGCGAGCTTGCTTGGGGCGGCCCGGCGCGGCGCTCATACCCAACCACCGTCGACGATGAAGTCCTGCGCCGTGCACATGGCCGAATCGTCGGCGGCCAGGAACAGCGCCATGTTGGCGATGTGCTGCGGCATCAGCGGCTCGTTGATGCACTGGCCCTTGGCGATCTCGGCCTTGGTCTCTTCCGTCACCCAGAGCTTCAACTGCTTCTCGGTCATGACCCAGCCGGGCACCAGCGTGTTGACGCGGATCTTGTGCGGCCCGAAGTCGCGCGCCAGGCAGCGTGTCAGGCCTTGCGTCGCGGCCTTGCTTGCGGTGTACGCCGGCATGCCGCCCTGCTTGAGCATCCAGCTGATGGAGCCAAAGTTGACGATGCTGCCGCCACCGGCCGCCTTCATGTCGGGCAGCACGGCTTGCGCGGTGAAAAACTGGTGCTTGATGTTGACGCCGACGCTGGCGTCCCAGAACTCGGGCGTGGTCTCTTCGACAGAGTGGCGCTTGTCGTTGGCGGCGTTGTTCAACAGCACCGTGAACGGGCCGCTGCGTTCGCGCAACGAGGTGATGGCGGCACGCAGCGACTCGACGTTGGACAGGTCCGCCGCCGCGAACTGCGGCGCGTGGCGCGAGGTGCCAGCCAGGCGGGCGGCGAGCGCCTGGCCCTCAGCGGCAGCCAGGTCGATGAAGGCCACCTTGGCGCCTTGCTCGGCAAACGCCTCGACCAAGGTTTCACCGATGCCGGTGGCCCCGCCGGTGATCAGGACGCCCCGGTCCTGCAGGCTGGAATAGCGGGCGTAGGCACTCATCGATCTGTCTCCGGTCGGATGCTGGCCGGCTTCTCTGGCCGGACGGTGCTGCGATTATTAGTCATACTTTTTTGTTTGCAAAGTCGTCGAATTCCGGGTTAACCCCGATGATCACAGTTAAATAGTCATACTTTAATGAACGCCATGCCGGCGATGACAGCTGGCCGTGCGCCGCGCGCCGGTGCTTGAATCAACTTCCCACAGAGACAAGGGACCGCATCATGAGCGCCTCCACCGCCCGCCTTTCGCGACCTTATCGCGGCGTCTTCCCCGTCGTGCCGACCATCTTCCATGCCGACGGCACGCTGGATGTTCCCGGCCAGTTGCGCTGCATCGACTTCATGATCGACGCCGGCTCCACGGGCCTGTGCATCCTGGCGAACTTCTCCGAGCAGTTCGTACTGTCGGACGCCGAGCGCGAGACGCTGACCCGCGCCATCCTGGAGCACGTCGCCGGCCGCGTGCCCGTCATCGTCACGACGACGCATTACTCGACGCAGATCTGCATTGAGCGCAGCAAGCTCGCACAGGACCTCGGCGCGGCCATGGTCATGGTCATGCCGCCGTACCACGGCGCCACCTTCCGCGTGTCGGAAAGCCAGATCGAGAGCTTCTACCAGCGCCTGTCGGATGCCATCGGCATTCCGATCATGATCCAGGACGCCCCGGTGGCCGGCACGCCGCTGTCGGTGCCTTTCCTGGCGCGCATGGCCGCCAACATCACGAACGTGAAGTACTTCAAGCTGGAGATGCCGCAGGCCGCCAGCAAGATGCGCGAGCTGATCCGCGTCGGCGGCGCGGCCATCGAAGGCCCGTGGGACGGCGAGGAAGCCATCACGCTGCTGGCCGACCTGGACGCCGGCGCCACCGGCGCGATGACCGGCGGCGGCTTCCCCGACGGCATCCGGCTGATCTTCGACGCCTTCCACCGGGGCGACCGCGAGGAAGCCGTGGTGCAGTACGGCCGCTGGCTGCCGCTGATCAACTACGAGAACCGTCAGGGGGGCATCCTGACCGCCAAGGCGCTGATGAAGGCCGGCGGCGTGATCGCCAGCGACGCGCCGCGCCACCCCTTCCCCGAGATGAGCCCCGAGACCCGCGCCGGCCTGCTGGACGCGGCCAAACGACTCGACCCCCTGGTCCTGCGCTGGAGTAAGTAATGCGCGCGCTGGTCGCAGCGCTGCTAGCGCTGTGTCTTGCCGCTCCCGCATGCGCCGTGGAACCTGCGGGCGACACCGGCGCGCATGACCCAACGTTGTTGATCCAGGGCGACCACTGGCTCGTCTTCACGACCGGCCGAGGCCTGCAGCGGCTCGAATCGACCGACGCCGGCAAGACCTGGCGCCGCCTCGCGCCGGCGTTCACGGAAATTCCCGCCTGGTGGGCCGATGCCGTGCCCGAGCACAAGGGCCTGGACGTCTGGGCGCCCAAGCTGTTTGAGCACCGCGGCCGCACCTGGGCGCTGTACTCGATCTCCACCTTCGGCAAGAACCGCTCGGCCATCGGCCTGGCCAGCAGCGACAAGCCCGACGGCGAGTGGCACGACGAAGGTCTGGTCGTGCAGAGCACGGCCGCCGACAACTTCAACGCCATCGACCCCGACCTGTTTGTCGACAACGACGGCAAGCTGTGGCTGAGCTATGGCTCGTTCTGGGGCGGCATCCGCCTGACCGAGCTGAGCGCGGCCACGCTGCGGCCCATCGGCGAGACGCGCTTCATTGCGCGCCGCAAGGGCGGCATCGAGGCGCCGACGATTGCGCGGCACGGCGACTGGGTCTATCTGTTCGCGTCCTACGACCCGTGCTGCAAGGGCGTGGCGAGTACCTACAACGTTCGCGTCGGCCGCGCCCGCAGCGTGACGGGGCCTTACCTGGACCGCGACGGCAAGGACATGCTGGATGCGGGCGCCACGCCGCTGCTCATCAGCGGCGCGCGCTGGAAGGGCCCGGGCCACCAGGACGTCGTCGGCGACTGGCTGGTCCATCACGCCTACGACAGCGAGCGCGGCGGCAAGCCGCATCTGCGCTTCAAGCGCCTGAGCTGGACCGACGACGGCTGGCCCGTGGTAGCACAAGAAGAATGAACCGGAGACAGGCAACGTGGCTGGTTTGAAGTTGGAGAACGTCTGCAAGCGCTACGGCGCGATGCAGGTCATCGAGAACCTGTCGCTGGACGTCGCCGAAGGCGAGTTCGTCGTCTTTCTGGGCCCCTCGGGCTGTGGCAAGACGAGCTTGCTGCGCATGGTGGCCGGGTTGGAAGAGGTGTCCGGTGGCCGCATCCTCATCGGCGACCGCGACGTGACGGTCATGCCGCCCGGCCAGCGCAACCTGGCCATGGTGTTCCAGCACTACGCGCTCTACCCGCACATGAGCGTGCGCGAGAACCTGGCGTTCGGGTTGAAGAACATCGGCATTCCGGCCGACGAGATCGCCAGGCGCATCACCGAATCCGCCCGCATGCTGGAGCTGGACACGCTGCTGGACCGCAAGCCGGGGCAGCTGTCGGGTGGGCAGCGGCAGCGGGTGGCGATTGGCCGTGCTGTCGTCAAGGAGCCGGGGATCTTCCTGTTCGACGAGCCGTTGTCGAATCTGGATGCGGCCTTGCGTGGCCGCACACGGCTGGAGCTGGCGCAGCTGCACCAGCGCCTGGGCGCGACGATGGTGTTTGTCACGCATGACCAGATCGAGGCGATGACGCTGGCGACGCGCATCGTCGTCATGAAGGGCGGCGCGATCGAGCAGGTGGCGACGCCGGCGGAGTTGTATAGACGACCTGCCACGCGGTTTGTGGCGAGCTTCATCGGCACGCCGGGGATGGGGTTTGTGCCGGTTGAGCGGGCGGCGGATGCGGGTGGGTTTGCGGTCGTGACGGTGCCGGGTGGCGCGTCGGTGACGACGCGGGTCTCTGTCGACGGCCTGGCTTCGCAAGGCTTGGTGCTGGGCGTGCGGCCGGAGAACCTGCGGGTGGCGGAGTTTGGGCCGCTGCGGGGGCGGGTGGAGCTGGTCGAGTTTTTGGGTGAGCGCACGTTGGCGCATCTGAAGCTTGAGGGCGGCACGCCGTTGATCGTCACGGTGCCAGCAGGGATTTCGCCTCGGCTCGGCTCGCATGTTGCGGTGAACGTGGATGTCGCAGAGGCGCATCTGTTTGACGAGGCTGGTCTCGCGCATCACGCGCAGGAGGCTTTGTCGTGACAGTTCGTTGCTGGCGAGGCCCATGCCGGGAGTTCGCCCCGGCGGGCGACCTTCTTTTTGAGCGACCAAAAAGAAGGCAAAAAGTCGCCCCTGTTCCGTCGCCCGTCTGCGACGGGTGCCCTGCGATGCTCAAAGCCCGGGGCCGCGCCGAACTCGCGCCGCTACGCTCTGCTCAAACAGGCGGCGCGAAGTCAGATGTTGATGCTCGCTGCGCTCGCGCCCCGGGCTCCTGCGCTTCTCGGCTCCTCCAAAGGGGACCCTTTGAACAGCCGCAACAGCCAAACCCGAAATCCATCCGGTGGATGTATTTCTGCATGCCCCCTTTGAGCCCCGCCGAGGAGCGGAAGACCCGAAGCCCGTTCGCGCAGCGAACCTCAAGAACTGACTCGCGACGCCTGTTTGAGCAGAGCGTAGCGGCGCGAGTTCGGCGCGGGGCTTCGGGGCTGAGCACC
>NZ_JBDSQX010000025.1:0-7219 GCF_039929605.1 Roseateles sp. | reverse complement strand
AGCCGGTGCGCAGGAGATCGTCGTCCACGCCCGCACCAAGTCAAAGAAATCCGTCATCAGCCGCATGACCTGACCCCAGGCCATCGGTGCTGCGCCCGGCGCGCTGATGGCCAAAGCCAGGCCGGGGTTGGCCACCATGCCGCGGCCCAACATCAAATCGGTGCAGCCCGATTGCGCGCGGCAATTGTCGGCATCCGCCGCCGTCCAAATCTCGCCATTGGCGACAACAGGCACGGCCACCGCCGCGCGCACCTCGGCGATGCGATCCCAATAGGCCGGCGGCTTGTAGCCATCGGCCTTGGTGCGGGCGTGGACGACGATCTCCTGCGCACCGGCTGCGTGGATGGCGCGGGCGACGTCCAGCGTCTTGCTGTCGTCCATGAAGCCCAGCCGCATCTTGGCCGACACCATCACGTCGGCCGGCACCGCGCGGCGCACGGCGGCGACGATCTCGTGGATGAGCTCCGGCTCGTCCAAGAGCACAGCGCCGCCGCGATGGCGGTTCACGCACTTGGCCGGGCAGCCGAAATTGAGGTCGATGCCCTCGGGCTTCAGCTCGGCCAGGCGGCCCGCGTTCTCGGCCAGGCAGGTCACGTCGGAGCCCAGCAGCTGCGGGTGCACCGGCACGCCGGCCGGGGTGCGGCCACCGTTGTTCAGCTCGGGCACGATGCGCGTGAAGACGCGGTTAGGCAGCAACTGGTCGGTCACGCGGATGAACTCGGACACGCAGCGGTCCACGCCGCCGACACGGGTCAGCACATCGCGCAGGATGTGGTCGAGCAGGCCCTCCATGGGCGCGAGCAGGATCACTTGGGTGAGTCCTCAAGGCTCATCAGATACAGCCGCAAATCGAACTCCAGCTGGAAGTAGTCCGGTTCCATGTGCTGGCAGAGCTTGTAGAAGGGCTTGTTGTGCTCCAGCTCGCGCAGGTGGGCCAGCTCGTGCACGACGATCATGCGCAGCAGCGCGGCCGGGGCGTCCTTGAACAAGGTCGCGACGCGGATCTCGCGGCGCATCTTCAACTTGCTGCCCTGCACCTGCGTGCGGCGCGTGTGCGTGCCGAGGGCGTGCTGCAGCACACGCAGCTTGGCGTCGTAGTTGACCGAGTTCAGCGGCTCGGCGTTGCGCAGGTGGCGGGCCTTGAAGGCCTGCACGTAGGCGAACAGCGCCGAGTCGCTGCGCACCTCATGGCGCTCGGGCAAACGGCGGGCCAAGTGGTCAGCCAGGCGGCCCTCCACACGCAGCGCTTCAGCTTGCGCAATCAGTTCGGGCGGATAGCCGGCAAGGTAGCGGGCGGCGAGCATGCAGTAGGGAAGGAAGGCGCAGCGCAGGGGGTGTGCTGCGCGGGGCGCTAGGTCAGTCGGCCAGCGCGGTGATCTGGTCCAGGCTCGCTATTGTCGCGAGGCAGGCGCGTGCTACTTCAACGCCCTTGGTGGAGAAGTGCTCGGCAAAGAAACGCGTGTGCTCGCCATGCTCATGGAAGTGATGCGGCGTCAGCACAGCAGAGAACACCGGCACGTCGGTGTCGATCTGCACCTGCATCAACGCGTTGATGACGGCCTGGGCGACGAAGTCGTGCCGGTAGATGCCGCCATCGACGACGAGGCCGCAGGCGATGACGGCGTCGAAGCGGCCCGTGCGTGCCAGGCGGCGCGCATGCAGCGGGATCTCGAAGGCGCCGGGCACTTCCAGCTGGGTGATGTGCTCTGCCGGGAGTCGACATCGGTCGAACTCATGGCGGATGGCCGACACGGCAACGCCGACGATGTCCTTGTGCCAGCTGGCGGCCACGATGGCCACACGCGGCAGGCGGGGCAGGTTGAAGGTGGGGAGGGGCTGATTCATGGTGTCCTCTTGAAAGACGGCTTTTCCAGAATCAGGGCAAGCGCACGCAGCAGCGGCGCGCCCATTCAATGCGGGCACGCCGACGCTACGCGATCTCTTTCATCCGGACTGTGACCGTCGGCCCTGGCATCGCACCAGGTCTGCTGACCCTTCGCCGCGCAGCGGTGAAGGCGCTCGCGGGCTCGTGCTTGCGCACATACCGCCGGTGGGGAATTCCGCCCCGCCCTGAGAACGCTGCCGACCTTGCGAGTCGGCGGCCGCATGCTACCGAGGTGGCGGCATGATGCCGGTCATGTCCGAGACATTCCTTGTGACGCTTCTGCCCACGGGCCAGACCTTCAGTGCCACGGCCGACCAGCCCCTGCTGCTGGCCGGCCTAGCCGCCGGCATCGCCCTGCCATGGTCCTGCCGCAACGGCACCTGCCGCAGCTGCATCTCCCGCCTGGTCGCCGGCCGCGTCGAGCACCGCATCCCCTGGCCCGGCCTGTCCGCCGAGGAAAAGACGGACGGTTTCATCCTGCCCTGCGTGGCCGAGCCGCGCAGCGACGTGACGCTCGGGAGGTCTTAGGCGACCCGGATAATTCGGCCGCATGCACCGCACCATCTTCACGACCCCCGGCATCAGCACGCTGTGGCGGGGCATCTCGGTCGCCTGGCTCAGAGCGGCCGGCTGGACGGTGCAGGGCGAGCTGCCGGCCGAAGCGCGCAAGAGCGTGCTCATCGCCGCGCCGCACACCAGCAACTGGGACCTGCCGTACACGCTGTTCGCGTCGTTCGCGCTGCGCCTGACGCCCTACTGGATCGGCAAGTCTTCGATCTTCCGGTTCCCGTTCGGCGGCCTGATGCGCTGGCTGGGCGGCATCCCGGTGGACCGCGGCACCTCCAGCAACCTGGTGGCGGCGTCAGCCGAGGCCTTGAAGGCCGCCGACGGCCCAGTGCAGCTCATCGTGCCGCCCGAGGGCACGCGCAGCAAGACCATCTACTGGAAGACCGGCTTCTACTGGATCGCCGTGACCGCCGAGCTGCCCATCGTCATGGCCTACATGGATTACCCACGCAAGCTCGTGGGCCTCGGGCCACTGTTCAGGCCCAGCGGCGACATCGAGGCCGACATGATCGAGATCAAGCGCTACTACGCCCAGTTCAAGGGCAAGAACTCAGACCAGTTCACGCACGAATGAACACGACCCCAACATCGAAAGACCCGCTACACGGCCTCACGCTCGAAGCCATCGTGACCGCGCTGGTCGAGCATTTCGGCTGGGCCGAACTGGGCCAGCAGATCGCCATCAAATGCTTCCAGGTCGACCCGAGCGTGTCGTCAAGCCTGAAGTTCCTGCGCAAGACGCCGTGGGCGCGCGCCAAGGTGGAGAGCCTCTACCTCTTCATGCGCCGCGAGCAAGCCCGTGCCGCAAAACCGCAGAGTTAGCGTCCCGCATTCGGGCCGAGCGCCGGGCCGCTCCCAAGCCGGCCCGTCAGGCGATGTGCGAGCGGCTCAATGCCGCAAGCGTCGCCGTCCCCTCGGGGGACCGACCAGCCTCGCCGGCGTTCAGCGCGGCGAGGCTGGGCGAGGGGTTTCAGGTAATTCGATCTTGACTTCGAGCACATCGAAGTCGCCCTGGCGCTCCATGTGCACCTTGATGTCGTCCGGGTTGATCGACACGTATTTGCTGATCACCGCCACCAGCTCGCGCTGCAACTGCGGCAGGTAGTCGGGGCTGGAGCTGCGGCCATTGCGCTCGTGCGCAAGGATGAGCTGCAGCCGCTCCTTGGCAACGCTGGCTGTGTTCTTCTTCTCACCGAGGAAAAAGTTCAGGAATCCCATGGTGCGGCCTCCCTCACTTGCCGCCGAAGACGCGCTTGAACCAGCTCGGCTTCACGGCCTCGGTGAAGCGCATTGGCTTGTCTTCGCCCAGAAAACGCGCCACGACGTCCTTGTAGGCCTCGGCCACGTCGGTCTCGGCCAGGTGGATGGCCGGCGTGCCCTGGTTGGACGCCTGCAGCACGCTCTCGCTCTCGGGGATGACGCCGATCAGCGGCGTGCGCAGGATGTCGTGGATGTCGCCCAGGCTCAGCATCTGGCCGCCCTCAACGCGGTTCGGGTTGTAGCGCGTGATGAGCAGGTGTTCCTTGATCGGCTCGCCGCCCTCGATGGCGCGCTTGGTCTTGCTGCTCAGCATGCCGAGGATGCGGTCCGAGTCGCGCACCGAGGAGACCTCGGGGTTGGTCACCACCAGCGCCTCGTCGGCGTAGTGCATGGCCATCAACGCCCCGGTCTCGATGCCGGCCGGCGAGTCGCAGACGATGTAGTCGAACTCCATCGCCTTCAACTCGTTGAGCACGCGCTCCACGCCTTCCTGCTTCAGCGCATCCTTGTCGCGCGTTTGGGACGCGGCGAGGATGTAGAGCTTGTCGAGCTGCTTGTCCTTGATCAGCGCCTGGCTCAGCTTGATCTCGTCGTTGACGACGTTGATCAGGTCATACACCACGCGGCGCTCCACGCCCATGATCAGGTCGAGGTTGCGCAGGCCGACGTCGAAGTCGATGACGCAGGTCTTGAGGCCGCGCATCGCGAGGCCGGTGGCGAAGCTCGCGCTGGTGGTGGTCTTGCCGACCCCGCCCTTGCCGGAGGTGACGACGACGATCTTGGTCATCTGAGCTTTCCTGTTGGTTCAGTTCAATCGGGTGTTCAGAGGCCGAGCGGCTGCATCAGCAGCTTCTCGCCATCGAGAAAGACCTGGGCCGGCTTGCCCGCCACATCGGTCGGCAGCGGGTTCTCGGCGGTGCGGTAGATGCCGGCAATCGACAGCAGTTCCGCCTCCAGGCTGTGGGCGTAGATGCGCGCCGACGTGTCGCCGCGCGCACCGGCAATCGCCTTGCCGCGCAGCGGCGCGTAGACATGCACGCTGCCGTCGGCGATGACCTCGGCGCCGTGGTTCACGAGGGCCAGCACGACGAGATCGCCGCCCTTGGCGTAGATGCGCTGGCCGGAGCGCAGCGGCTTGTCGACGATCATCGTCGGCACGGGCGCGGCGGGCTTTTCGATGATCTTCTCGACGATGCGCTCGACCACGACCTCGCGCACCACCTCGCGAACAGTGGTCGCCGGTGCCGTGCGTTCCGCAGCGGGCTCGTCGGCCGCGTCGGCCAGACCCAGCTCATGCGCCAGCGCCAGCTCCTCAGGCGTAGCGCCGGCCACGGCCACCGGCTGCAGCTGGCTCGCGCGCAGCAACTCGACGATGGCGCGCAGGTCGACGGGTGCGGGGCCGTCCAGCGCCAACGGCGCCTGGCCTTCCTTCGCCACCGCTGCCGCCGGTGCACGTGGCACGCCGCTCAGGTCGATGACAACAGGTTCATGCTCAAAACCGCCCTGGCCGGCACGCTCGGCCCAATCGGCGGCGATGTCGGCCACGTCGGCGCTGTGCAGCACCAGGCCCAGCAGGCTGAAGCGGCGCGACTTCAATTCGAAGGTGCCGGCACGTGGGCCTGCCTTGCGCCCGCCGCTCTCTCGCGCCAAATCCGCCTTCGTGTCGCCCATGTGCGCGCTGCTGCCCCGTGCAAAAGGGCGCGAGTTTAGCCGCCGCTCGCGACGATGCTTCTTCGGCACTGCCCCGACGCAGCGCAACAGGGCGCCTCAAAAACGGGCAGTGCAAGCCAGGCGTGGCCGATCAAGCACTTAGCTGCGCTGCCGCCATTCGCCCCACAGACTTGTCCACAGTTCCCGGGGACAAGCGACATCGAGTTGTCATCCAGAACCGTGACATCGGGCGACCGCAGCTTGACTTATCCCCACTTCCGCCACGAGTCAAGCCTTTTGGACCCTGAGTCCCCCTAGCCTGCCGGCCTCGCCGAGGGCAGCGCTAAGTTGTTGATTCATATGAACGCTTCCAGCTGCTCAAAAATACGGCAACCTAAGCGGAGCCGCATCGCACAAGGGCTTGGAGGCGATAGAGGCGAGTTCTCCACAAAGTTTTCCACAGACTCGGTGGATAGCTTTTAGAAGTATTACGAATCAGTGACTTAGCCCACTTCCTTGAGGCGGCTCGTAGCTTTCGTTGCCAAGTGACGTTGAGTGCCGTCCAGGGCAGCGGGTTACATTGGCCGCTGCCCGCGCGTGCGGGCGCTCCCAGGAGAAACGCACTTGGCCTCACCCAACTACAGCTATGAGAAACGCCAGCGCGAGCTGGCCAAGAAGCGCAAGGCCGAGGACAAGCGCCAGCGCAAGCTGAGTGGCAAGCCTGACGAAGAAGGCGCGCCGGAAGACGCACCGGCCGATGGCGAGGCCGCCCCCGCCCCCGCCGACCCCGCCGCACCGCAAACCTAAAATCTCCGGTTTTCCTGTTCAGTTCCTGCCGCCTCAGCGCCCCCATGTCTCGTCAGCCCCGTCAGCTCTTCGTCACCACCGCCCTGCCCTATGCGAACGCCGGTTTCCACATCGGCCACATCATGGAGTACACCCAGGCCGACATCTGGGTACGATTCCAGCGCATGGCAGGCTCGCAGGTGCACTTCGTCTGCGCGGATGACGCCCACGGCGCGCCGATCATGATCGCGGCCGAAAAGGCCGGAAAAACACCGCAAGATTTCGTCGCCGGCATCGCGGCCGGCCGCCAGCAATACCTCGACGGCTTTCACATCAAGTTCGACAACTGGCACTCGACCGACGGGCCCGAGAACCACGAGCTGTCCAAGGCCGTCTACCTCGCGCTGCGCCGCAACGAGCTGATCACGACCAAGACCATCGAGCAGTTCTTCGACCCCGAGAAGTCGATGTTCCTGCCGGATCGCTTCATCAAGGGCGAGTGCCCCAAGTGCGGGGCCAAGGACCAGTACGGTGACACCTGCGAGGTCTGCAGCGCCGTCTACGCGCCCACCGAGCTGAAGGATCCCTACTCCGTGCTGTCCGGCGCCACGCCGGTACTGAAGACCAGCGAGCACTATTTCTTCAAGCTCAGTGACCCGCGCTGCGTCGAGTTCCTGACCCAGTGGACCCAGGAGCCCGGCCGCCTGCAGACCGAAGTGCTCAACAAGATCCGCGAATGGTTCGAGCCCGACGAGGAGGGCAACAACCGCCTCAGCGACTGGGACATCAGCCGCGACGCACCCTATTTCGGCATCGAGATTCCGGACGCGCCGGGCAAGTATTTCTACGTCTGGCTGGATGCGCCCGTCGGCTACCTCGCGTCGCTGAAGAACTACTTCGGCAAAACGGGTCAGGATTTCGATGCCTTCATGGCTGATGACACGGTGGAGCAGATCCACTTCATCGGCAAGGACATCACCTACTTCCACACGCTGTTCTGGCCGGCGATGCTGCACTTCAGCGGCCGCAAGACGCCCAACCACGTCTTCGTGCACGGCTTCATGACCGTCA
>NZ_JBDSQX010000024.1:0-3924 GCF_039929605.1 Roseateles sp. | reverse complement strand
GTCTTGCCGGCGCCGTTGCCGCCCAGCAGGGCGACGACCTTGCCTTCGGGCACCTGCAGCGACACGCCCTTGAGGACGAGGATGACGTGGTTGTAGATGACTTCGATGCCGTTGACGTTGAGGAGGGGTGGGGGTGATGTCATGGCTGTTCCCTTCTCGTCGGGCTTGCTTTTGCGACGAGCCTTTCTGCTCGGTGCATCGCGCCGGGAGTCCGCCCCGGCGGGCGGGTAACTTTCTTCTGCGGCGCCAGAAGAAAGTCACCAAAGAAGAGGCGCTGAACCGCACACGAGTACCGTGACGCCACGAGTAGCGCGCGAAAACGACCGTTGTCATTGCGCCCAGACGCGACCCGCTGCGCTCTCGCTGCTGTCCCTATGACGAGCACCAGCCATCGCCCCTTCACGCCGGTTAACGCCGGCTGCACGCCGGGCTCATCAAGGAATACCAAACTGCCGCGTCGCCCGAGCGACGCTGTCTTCGGTTGTTCTCGTGAGCACGGCGTGCAGCCGCGCGTTAAGCGGGCAGGCGGTGCGATGGATGGTGCTGGTGACAAGGACAGCAGCGAGAGCGAAGCGGGTCGCGTGTGGGCGCCGTGCCATCGGGAGTTTTCGCGCGCCGTGGGTGGCGTCGTGGCACTCGAGTGCGGTTCAGGGCCTCTTCTTTGGTGGGCTTTCTTCTGGCCCCGCAGAAGAAAGTTACCCCGCCGCCGGGCGGGACTCCCGGCAATGCAGCGAGCAGACGCGCACATCGCTAAAGCAACCACCGCCGTATTTCCACCCCGACACAATCTGCCGATCCGCCCGATACATCGCGGCGATGCAATGCCTCCATCCGACATCCAGAGGACCGACGCAATGCCCCACGATCACGACCCCAAGCATGACCACGACCTGGGCCTGGCCCACGACCTGAGCCGCTTGCAGCAACAGGCCGTCGAACGCCGCGCCGCACTGCGCTGGCTGATGGGCGCGGGCGCCCTGTCTCTCGGCGGCGCCGGCGCGATGGCGCTGGCGGGCTGTGGTGGGGGCGGCAGCAGCTCCTCCGCCTCGGGCTCCTCCGGCAGCAGCTCCTCGGGTGGCACCACCACGACCACCACGGGCTGCTCCGTCATCCCGTCCGAGACCGACGGCCCCTTCCCGGGCGATGGCTCCAACAGCGCCAACGGCAGCGTGGCCAACGTGCTGGCCCTGTCCGGCGTCGTGCGCAGCGACATCCGCTCCAGCATCGCCGGTGCCAGCGGCATCGCCTCGGGCGTGCCGCTTCAGGTCATCATCGAGCTCGTGAACACCAATGCCTCCTGCGCCGACCTGTCGGGTTATGCCGTCTACCTCTGGCATTGCGACGCGCAAGGCCGCTACTCCATGTACTCCAGCGGCGTGACCGGCGAGAACTACCTGCGCGGCGTGCAGGCCACGGGCACCGACGGCACCGCCGTGTTCCAGACCATCTACCCCGGCTGCTACGCCGGCCGCGTGCCGCACATCCACTTCGAGGTCTACCGCAGCACGACGACGGCCACCAACTGGAGCAACAAGCTGCGCACCTCGCAGCTGTGCTTCCCGTCGGACGCGAATACCGCCGTCTACGCCACCAGCGGCTATGGCAGCAGCGCGGCCAACAACAACGCCATCAGCCTGAGCAGCGACGGCATCTTCAGCGACGGGTATTCCACGCAGCTCACCACCGTCACCGGCTCCGTTGCCGCCGGCTACGTTGCGACATTGAGGGTCGGCATTTCAGTATGAATGGGATCGAGCGCCGGGCCGCCCCAAGCCGAGCCGCATCCCCTCAGGGAATCGCTCGGCGTATTCGCCGCGCGAGGGGCTGACGATGCGTTGCCTGGTCGTCGACGACGACGCCGAGATCCGCACCAGCCTGACGACTTATCTGCAGGGCTTTGGCTGGCAGGTGAGCGCGGCGGCGGACGGCCGGGCGATGCGGCAGGTGCTGGCGCAGGCCAGGCCCGATGTCATCGTGCTCGACCTGATGCTGCCCGACGAAGACGGCCTGTCGCTGCTGCGCTGGCTTGGCACCCAGGCCGACGCGCCGCCGGTGCTGATGCTGACGGCGCGTGGCGACACCATGAGCCGCGTCGTCGGCCTGGAGCTGGGCGCGGACGACTACCTGGCCAAGCCCTTCGAGCCGCGCGAGTTGGTGGCGCGCCTGCAGGCGCTGCTGCGGCGCTCAAGCAAGGGAAGCGCGCTACAGGAAGACACGCGCCTGCTGCGCTTTGGCCGCTGGCGTTTCGACCGCCTGACGCGCCAGCTGATCAGCCCCGACGACGTGGGCATCGCGCTGTCCAGCGCCGAGTTCCGCCTGCTCGGCGCCTTCGTGCAGCGCCCGGGCCGCGTGCTCAATCGTGACCAGCTCATCGAGCTGACCCGCGCGCCCGGCGTCGACGTCAACGACCGCAGCATCGACCTCGCCGTCTCACGCCTGCGCGCCAAGCTTGGCGACACCGCGCGCGAACCCAGCATCATCCGCACCGTGCGCGGCGAGGGCTATCTGTTCGACGCCGAGGTGAGCTCATGCTGAAGCGCCTCAACTTCCGGCTCAAGGATTGGGACGGGCTGGGCCTGCGCCTTTTCTTGCTGATGTGGGCCGCACTGGCGCTCAGCCACCTGGCGGCCTGGAGCCTGGTGTTACAGACCATGCACGGCCCAGGCGCCGCCCGGCCGGGCCCGCCGCCCATGCATGACCAAGGTGGCTTCGGCCCTGGCGCGCCGCCCCACGGCGACGTCGACTCGGCAGGCCCGCCGCCGATGCGCCAATCTGTAGATGTCCCGGGCGGACCCGGCACGGCCATGCCCAGGCGCATGCCGACCTTCCCGTCCCTGCCGCCCGACCTGCCCTGGCGCGCCAGTCTCATCGACTATGGCGTGCGCCTGTTCGTCATTGCGCTGGCCGCCTGGTGGGGTTCGCGTTGGCTGGCCGGCCCGGTGCGTCGGCTGGTGCGCGCGGCCCGGCAGCTGACGCCCGCGCTGGCCCAGGGGCGGCCTGCGCCCGTGCTGAGCGAGGACGACGGCACACGCGAGGTGCGCGAGGCGGCGACGGTGTTCAACCGCATGGCGGCCGAGCTGAGCGGCCAGTTCGAGGAGCGCGGCCTGATGATCGCGGCTATCTCGCATGACCTGCGCACGCCGCTGACGCGCATGCGGCTGCGGCTGGAGACGGGCGAGGTCGAGGCCGGCGTGCGCGAGCGCTGCGTGGACGACATCCGCGAGATGAACCGGCTGGTGGAGAGCGTCATCGAGGTTTTCCGCCCGGGCGAAACGGTCAAGCCGCAGCGCGTCGATTTGTCTGCGTTGGCGCAGTCAGCGGTGGACGATCTGGCGGAGATGGGTAGCAACGTCAACTTCGAGGGCCCGCCCGCCGTCATCACCGCCGACCCGGTGGCATTGCGCCGTGTGGTGGACAACCTGGTGGGCAATGCCTTGCGCTATGCCGGCAGCGCGCGCGTCCGCGTCGACTTGTCGGCCGGTGTGACGCGGCTGGTGGTGGAGGACGACGGCCCCGGCATTCCCGAGGCCGAACTGGAGCGCGTGCGCCAGCCGTTCCGGCGTGTCGAGGAGTCGCGCAATCGCTCGACGGGCGGCACGGGGCTGGGGCTGTACATCGCGCAGCAACTCGTGCGGCGGCAGGGGGCGGTGCTGGTGTTGAGCAATCGGGTGGAGGGTGGGTTGCGGGCGGAGGTGGTGTTTTAGGTTTGAGTGTTGGTGTTGGTTTTGCGGGTTTTGATTGCTTTAGCGGGGAGCGTGTCTGCTCGCTGCATTGCCGGGAGTCCCGCCCGGCGGCGGGGTAACTTTGGCTTCGCCGAAACCTTCGGTTTTCTTCTGCGGGGCCAGAAGAAAGTCACCAAAGAAGAGGCCCTGAATCCGCACGCCAGCGGGGTGGCGGGCTTGGCACTGGATCGCGCCTTGACGC
>NZ_JBDSQX010000023.1:0-36667 GCF_039929605.1 Roseateles sp. | reverse complement strand
TTCATTAGGTGTCTGAGGCGGTGTGGGACAAGAGAACACAGCCACAGAGGCACAGAGACCTGCAGGGTTCCGCAAGCAAAAAAGGGCGCAAGACGTAGGTCTGCGCCCTTTGCTTCGTCTAGGCGGTATCCGCCTTAGAACTTGTAGCGGCCGCCGACGATGAACTCGCGGCCGGTGTAGTTGTTCACCACCACGTTGTTCATCGCGCGCGAGATGAACTGGTCGTTGGCCTGGTTGGTCAGATTGGCGGGAAACTCGGTGGCCAGGTCGGTGGAGCGGCCGGGCTTGCCGGGCTGATCGTTGTGGCCGAACTGGATCAGCACCAAGGTCTTGTTGCCCTTCTCGGCCAGCAGGGCCATGACGGTGTCCCACAGGCCTTCGGCGCGGAAGCTCTTGCTGGAGCGGCCGCCGCGCGCGAGGTTGATGCAGGCGACTTGCTGGAAGCGCGCACACAGCGCGTTGCCGTAACCGCTGCGCGGCGCCATCGTCGAGTCGCCCACCAGGATGAGGCGCGGGCCGATGGCGACGTTGGCGGTGGTCTCACCACGGGCCGCAGAGGCGGCGGGCGTTGGCGTCTGGGCCGAAGCAGTTAGGCACAGGCCGGCGGCGATCAGGGGCAGGAGTTGCTTCATCTTCATTAGGTGTCTGAGGCGGTGTGGGACAAGAGAACACAGCCACAGAGGCACAGAGACCTGCAGGGTTCCGCAAGCAAAAAAGGGCACAGACGGCAGGTCTGCGCCCTTTGCTTTGTCTAGGCGATCAGCGCCTTAGAACTTGTAGCGGCCACCGACGATGAACTCACGGCCGGTGTAGTTGTTCACCACCACGTTGTTCATCGCACGCGAGATGAACTGGTCGTTCGGCTGGTTGGTCAGGTTGGTGGCTTCGAAGGTGAGCTCAAGCTGCTGGTTGATCTTGTAGCCCATCGACAGGTCGACGTTGAAGGTCTTGTTCTTGCCTGCCACGTCCTGGTTGTTGCCGGCCGGGATGGTGGTCAGGAAGGCCGAGCGCGCCGAGCTGGACACGCGGCCGCTGAAGGTGCCGTCGTCGTAGTAGACCGACAGGTTCCAGGAGCGCGGCGACAGGTTGACCAGGTCTTCCGTGACGGTGGGCGTGTTGACCGCCGTCGACAGCACATAGGCCATCTTGGACTTGACCTGCGTGTAGTTCGCCAGCAGGCCGAAGTTCTGGCCCCAGCCCGGCAGGAAGGTGAAGGGCTGCTGGATGTTGACTTCGAAGCCCGTCAGCTTGCCGCCCGGCGTGTTGATCGGCGCGCTGACGCGGAACGACTCGTCGCCCGTGAAGTTGCTGGGCAGCAGCGACATCGGCAGGCCGGTCTGGTTGAAGGGCACGTCACGGCCCTGCGTCAGCACATAGCTCTTGATGTCCTTTTGGAACAAGCCCAGGCCGATGAAGGCGTTCTTGGCGTGGTACCACTCGGCGCTCAGGTCCAGCGTGGTGGCGCGGAAGGGGTTCAGCGCCGGGTTGCCACCGGTGTAGCTCAGCGTGCCCGTGGTGGTCAGCGTGCCGCCGGGGTTCAGGTTCTGCAGCGGCGGGCGCGACATGACCTTGGCCGCCGCAGCGCGCACGATCAGGTCCTTGGCGAGGTTGACCGCCACGTTGACGGAGGGCAGCCAGTCGTTGTACTGACGCGAGGCAGTGACGAGGCTGCCGCCGCCGGTGGCCAGGTAGCCGTTGGCGACGATGGACGTTTTCACGTAGCGAGTGCCGAGGTTGCCGCGCACCGGCAGGCCGCCGAGCTTGGTCTCGAAGTCGGCCATCAGCCAGGTGCCGCTGTCGGTCTCGGTGATGGCGCGGTTGCCGCCACGGCCGGCGCCGTTGGTGATGGAGGTCAGGAGGTAGTCGCCCGGGCCGCCCGCCGCGCCCGTCTTCAGGCAGTTGCAATAGATGTCATAAGCGGTGGCGATGGCATCCAGGTTGGGGATGACCCACGACGTGATGGAGCCGGCCGGCAGGCCCTCGCCCTTGCCGAAGCCGTTCACCGAGGTGACCAGGCTGTTGGGGATGACGCTGGCCGGCAGCGTGTTCATCGTCTCCACGGTGCGACGGAAGTCGTAGCTCGTGAAACTGAACTGCTTGTAGCTGACGCCACCCTTGAGGGTCAGCGCATCGGGAATGACTTCCCAGGCGACATCGGCGGTCGCCACGTCCTGGCGGTTGGTCACACCGTTAGGGCGGATGCGGACCTCGCTGGGTGTGAAGTTGGCGATGCTGGACGCGCCGACCGGCACGCCGTAGATCTTGAAGCCGCCACTGGCGTCGCTGGGGTTGAGGTTGCCGTAGCTGATCAGCGGTGCGCGGTCGCTGGCGCCACTGCTGCTGCGGGCATCGAAGACATAGCCGTCAACGTTGGGCGCGTCCAGCGTCGTCGTCGTCTGGATGGGGTTGTTGAAGCGTGACTTGGCGCGGCCGGCACGCAACGTGACCTTGACGGACTCGCCGATGTCCTGCTCCACCGTCAGCGTGGGCTGGCTGAACTCGGTACTCAGCTTGTCGAAGCGCGATTCGGAGCGGATGTCCACGCCGTTGAACTTGCCGTAGACCATCTGGCCGGCGGCGTTGTACTCGGCGGCCAGCACGCTGGTCTGCTGCTTGCCGCCGGCCGACAGTGCGCGGCTGAAGGAGATGGCTTCCAGGAAGTCTTCCTGCCGCGTCGCGTCGAGCTTGCTGTAGAGCATGTCGAAGGTCATCAGCGTCGTGTCGGACGGGCGCACCTGGATGGAACCGGTCAGGCCCAGGCGCGACTGGTCGTGCGTCAGGCGGCCGTAGCGCGGCAGGCGCGGGTGGAAGTTGGTGGCCAGCGACGCGACGTTGTACGCGGCCAGGTTTTCCGGCGTGTTCGGCAAGCGCGTAACACCCTGGGCTGCGGGGCCGCAGGTGGTGGCGGTCGAGCCGGTCGGCAGGTTGGTCGTCACGCCCTGCGGGGGGCACCAGCCGCTGAAGGCATTGCCGCTGGACGGGCCGTTGTCCCAACGCACCGTGCTGAAGCCCTCTTCATAGACCTTGCGCTGCGAGTAGGCGCCCGACAGCAGCACGCCGATCTTCTTGTCGGCAAAGGTGTTGGAGATGAGGAAGGAGGTCTTGGGCGTGGTCTGGCCGGACAACTGGTTGTAGGTGCCCTTGACCGACACGGCGGCCACGAACTTCTTCATGTCGAAGGGGCGCGCGGTCTGCAGGTCGATGGTGGCGCCCAGCGAGCCTTCGTCCACGTCGGCCGAGCTGCTCTTGCGCACGGTCAGCGAGTTGAAGAGATCGGCCGCGAAGACGTTGAAGTCGAAGGCGCGGGTGCGGTTGGCGCCGCCGGAGCTGTCGGTGCCGCCCGTGGTGGCCAGGGCCTCGATGCCGTTGATGCGCGTGCGGGCGAAGTCGCCGCCCAGGCCTCGCACGGTGATGTTGCGGCCTTCACCGGCGTCGCGGTCGATGACGACGCCCGGGATGCGCTGCAGGGATTCGGCGAGGTTGGTGTCCGGGAACTTGCCCATGTCCTCGGCCTTGATGACATCGACGATGCCCTTGTCCTGGCGCTTGGCGTTGAGCGCGCTCTCCAGCGAGGCGCGGATACCGGTGACGGTGACGGTCTCGAGTTGCGCGGCGGGCGCGGCTGCGTCCTGGGCCCAGGCGGGGGCGGCAACGAGGGCGACGGCCAGAGCGACGGGGCGCAGGGCCAGGCGGTGGGAAGAACGGAATGCGGGCATGGAAGTCTCCTGGTGCTAGGCCGCCTGGGCGCTCAAACGCTGGCAGCTCTGGGGTCTTGGGTAGGCGTTTACCCGGGGCGCACGGAGGGCTCCCGTCATTCGGAACCGGCTTCGCTGCAGTGCGAGCGCCGGCTGAGCCTGGGCGACCACAGGGAGTCGTCCAGGCGAAGGAACAGCTGGTCCAGGGGCGTCGCCGTCGTTCAGAGAACTCTGCTCACGGCGCTGCGTTTTTGGCTGGCTTGAGGACGATGATAGGGCGAAGATGGCAAAATCGGAACAGTGGTTCACTAAATAGAAACCATGATTCCGCAACACATCTCAACCGGCCTAAGCTTTGTTCAACCGAAATTTGGAACCGCGTTTCAACGCTAACGATCCAGCCCCGGCAAAGCCCCGAAAAGCTTCTCAACAACCCGCCCAAAGTTCACGGCGGCTGTCATTCGGGTCAGGCCGTGTTCCTTCGACGCAACTGGTGCCAAGCACCTTGGACTACTGACATGGTTCTTCAGAACTTCAATCTGGCCGGCCAGACCGCCATCGTGACCGGCTGCAACACGGGCCTGGGCCAAGGCATGGCGCTGGCACTGGCGCAAGCCGGTGCCGACGTCGTCGGCATCAACGTCTCCGAGCCCGACGAAACCAGGGCCGGCGTCGAGGCGCTGGGCCGCCGCTTCCTGGACCTGCGCGCCAATCTCGGCGACATCAGCTGCATCCCCGACCTGGTCGCCCAGGCCAAGGCGCTGAACGGCGAGGTGCACATCCTCGTCAACAACGCCGGCATCATTCGCCGCGAGGACGCCATCAAGTTCTCCGAGGCGGACTGGGACGACGTCATGGACCTGAACCTGAAGTCGGTGTTCTTCCTGTCGCAGGCCGTGGCCAAGGTCTTCATCGCCCAGGGCAAGGGCGGCAAGATCGTCAACATCGCGTCGATGCTGAGCTTCCAGGGCGGCGTGCGCGTGCCCTCGTACACCGCGAGCAAGAGCGGTGTCATGGGCATCACGCGCCTGATGGCCAACGAGTGGGCGCAGCACGGCATCAATGTCAACGCCATCGCCCCGGGCTACATGGCCACCAACAACACCGCCGCGCTGCGCGCCGACGAGCAGCGCAACAGCGCCATCCTCGAGCGCATCCCGGCTGGCCGCTGGGGCAAGCCCGAGGACCTGGCCGGCCCGGTCGTGTTCCTGGCGTCGACCGCGTCCGACTACGTCAACGGCTACACCGTCGCGGTTGACGGCGGCTGGCTCGCGAGGTAAGGGTGCCCCTCGCCCAGCCTCGCATCGCTGGACGCGAGCGAGTCTGGTCGGCCCCCCGAGGGGGCGGCGATGCTTGCCGGATCGACCGGCAAGCACATCGCCAGACGGCCGGCTCGGGAGCGGCCCAGCGCTCGGCCCGTAAAACTCTCGCGCCGCTTTGGCGCGAATGCAAAACGACCCACGGGAATGAGGATCACGCCATGAAAGCCACCGAACGCAAGTTTGAATTCCTCACCCGTGAGGACCCCGACACCGGCGCCCGCGTCACCCGCCTGACGCCGCCCGATGTCACCTGCCACCGCAACTACTTCTACCAAAAGTGCTTCACGAACGACGGCAGCAAGCTGATGTTCGGCGGTGAGTTCGGCCCCGACATCGGCAATCCGGCGAGCCCCAACTGGAACCTGCATCTGCTCGACCTGCCCTCGCAGACGGCCATCCAGCTGACCGACGGCGCGCGCGAGAACACCTTCGGCGCCTTCATGAGCCCGGACGACCGCTTCGTCTACTTCGTGCGCGGCGACCGCAACCTGATCCGCCTGGAACTCGCCACGCTGAAGGAAGAAGTCGCCTACGTGGTGCCCGACGGCTGGGTGGGCTACGGCACCTGGGTGAGCAACAGCGCCTGTACCAAGATGGTCGGCATCGAGATCTCGGCCGACGACTGGTTCCCGCTGAACACCTGGCAGAAGTTCAACGAGATGTTCCACAAGAAGCCGCTGTGCCGGCTCTTCAGCGTCGACTTGGCCACGGGCCAACGCACGGTGATCCTGGAGCAGCGCGGCTGGCTGGGCCACCCGCAGTACCGCCCCTTCGACGACCACACCGTGGCCTATTGCCACGAAGGCCCGCACGACCTCATCGACGCGCGCATGTGGTTCATCAACGAGGACGGCACCCACCGCCGCTGTGGCAAGGAACACCTCAACGGCGAGAGCTGCACGCACGAGTTCTGGGTGCCGGACGGCAGCGCGATGATCTACGTCAGCTACCTGCACGACTCACCTGACCGCTCCATCTACAGCCTCGACCCCGTCACGCTGGAGAACAAGCTGCTGACGGCCATGCCGCAGTGCTCGCACCTAATGAGCAACTACGACGGCACGCTGATCGTCGGCGACGGCTGCGGCAAGGCCAGCAGTGGCGACAACGAGATGCTGGCGGGCGACCCCTACCTGCACCTGTTCGACCTGAAGACCGGCACGACACGCGCCGTCGCTCGCCACGACAGCGGCTGGGACGTCTACAAGGACAACCGCCAGGTCACCCACCCGCATCCGAGCTTCACGCCGGACAACAAGCAGGTGCTGTTCAGTTGCGACAAGGAACGCGCAAACGGCGTGGAACCTGCGCTCTACCTAGCCGACCTGTGAAGCCGCAGCTCATGCTGGCCCTGATGCTGGTCACCAGCCTGAGCCAGGCACAGAACCGGCCCCAGCTCACGCCCGAGCAAGCGGCTGCGCACACGGTGGCCGCCTACCTCGGCGACTGGCAGCCGGCGCCACTGGCCGACCTGGCCGCCAGCGCGCCCGACTTCATCGTCAAGCCCGGCGAGTCCGTGCAGGCGGCCATCGACAAGGTGCCCGCTGAAGGCAAGGACAGCAGCAGGCGCTGGGTCATCCAGATCCAGCCCGGCACCTACCGCAGCCCCGTCTGCATCAAGGACAAGGCGCCGATCGCTCTCGTCGGCGCGGCGCTCGACGCCAGCGCCGTCGTGCTGGTGGACAACCGCTTCTCCGGCAAGCCCAAGGGCGAAGACGAAGCCGCCCATCCCTGCTGGCCCGAGCTTGGCAAAGCCACCGTCGGCACCAGCGGCAGCACCAGCATGCTGGTGGCCAGCAACGATGTTCAGCTCATCTCGCTGACCATCGCCAACGACGCGATGGACGGCGTGCGCCGTGGTGAGGCCTACCCCGCCGGTGTCGGCGAAAGCGGCGGCGCGCAGGCCGTGGCGCTGACGCTGATGGGTGACCGCATCCAGCTCGACAACGTTCGCCTGCTGGGCCACCAGGACACGCTCTACGCCAAGCGGCGCGCGGCTGACGCGCCGGCACGGCAGCTCATCCGCCACAGCCTCATTGCCGGCGATGTCGACTTCATCTTCGGCAACGCCGTCCTCGTCATCGAGCACAGCACCCTCCTGACCCGCGCCAACCGCCGCACGCCCGGCCACGGCGGCATCATCCTCGCGCCCAGCACGGCGCCGGGCGTGGCCCAGGGCTTCCTCGTCACGCACAGCCGCCTCGTCGGCGAACCCGGCATCGCGCCCGGCGCCACGTCCCTCGGCCGCGCCTGGGACGCCGGCGTCAAGGCCGGCACCTGGACGGCGGGCACCAGCCCCAACGGTGTCGCCGTTGTGCGCGACAGCGAGATTGGCGCCCACATCGGCCCCTGGTCCGCCAGCACCTCGCGCCGACCCTTCGACGCAGCCAGCAACCGTTTGAACGAATTCAACAACCGCCCATGAATCTGAACCGCCGCGACCTGCTCGCCCTCGCTGCCCTGCCCGCTTTGACCGGCTGCGCCACCGCGCCAGCGATCGCCGAGAGCCCGCTCGGCTGGGCCAGCGTCGGCAACACCACAGGGGGTGCCAACGCTGCTTCCCAGCACATCTTCGACGTGCGCGACCGCGCCGGCCTGGACGCGGCGCTGCGCATGGGCGATACGCCCAAGATCATCCGCATCCACGGCCTCATCGACCTCGGCCCGGGCGGCGCGGAGGCCTTCCGCGACCCCGCCTTCAGCGTCGACGCCTTCGACCGCGCCTATGACCCCGCCACCTGGGGCCGCGACGAGCCCAAAGGCCCCGTGGAAGACGCCCGACGCCGCAGTGCCAAGCGCCAGGCCGCGGCCATCACCGTGCGCCTGCCGTCCAACACGACGCTGCTGGGCGCCACATCCGGTGCCGGCTTCACGCACGGCATGGTGCTGCTGGAGAAGGTGCAGAACATCGTCATCCGCGACCTGCACTTCTCAGACGCCTACGACCACTTTCCGGCCTGGGACCCGAAGGACAACGGCCACGGCGAATGGAACTCCGAATACGACACCGTGTCGCTGCGTGGCGCCGAGCGCGTCTGGGTGGACCACTGCCACTTTGACGACGGCCAACGGCCCGACCACCTCGAACCCATCCGCCTCGGCCAGCGCGTGCAGCACCACGACGGCCTGCTCGACATCACCAACGGCAGCGATCTCGTCACCGTGTCCTGGTGCCGCCTGCAGGCCCACGACAAGACCATGCTGATCGGCAGCAGCGACAGCCGGACCAGCGACGACGGCAAGCTGCGCGTGACGCTGCACCACAACCACTTCCACGGCTGCAAGGAACGCACACCGCGGGTTCGCTTCGGCCGCGTGCATGTCGCCAGCAACCTCTTCAGCGCCGACCGCTCCGAGGACTTCGGCTACTCGCTGGGCGTGGGCATGCAGTCGCGCATCGTCAGCGAAGGCAATGCCTGGGAGCTGCCGGCCGGCATCACCGCAGACCGTTTGATCCGCCGCCTGAAGGGCACGGCCTTCGTCGACCGGGGCAGCCGCCTCAATGGCCAGCCGGTGAACATCCTCGCCGCCTGGCGTGCCGCCCATCCCGACGAGCGCCTGTCCGCCGATGTCGGCTGGCGGCCGGAGGAGGCCTACGACACCGCTGCACTGCGGTCGGACGCTTCCAATCGTCTTGCTGAGCAAATCCGCGCTGGCGCGGGGCCCTGCCGCCCCTGAGTCAGAATTCGCCTCTGGACATCCCGAAACAAGCGCCCGAAAGAATCAAAACAATGGATGAAGACATTGGCGATGCAAAGCAACCGGAATCGGTTGCGGCGGTGCTCAAGGTGTTTGCCATCCTGAATGCGCTGGGCGAACGCAGTGATATCGGGATCACGGACCTGTCCGTGCGGCTGGCCATGCCCAAGGCGACCGTCTACCGCTTCCTGCAGACGATGAAGAGCCTGGGCTATGTGCGCCAGGAGTCCGACAGCGAACGCTACGGTCTGGCCATGCGCATGTTCGAGATCGGTGCCAAGGCCCTGCCCTCGCCCGACCTGGTCGACCTGGCCCGGCACCCCATGCAAATGCTGGCCGACGCCACCGGCGAGACCGTCCACCTGGGCAGCCTCATCGACAGCGAGATCATCTACATCCACAAGGTCGACTCGCGCCACATGCTGGGCATGTACTCGCGCGTCGGCCGCCGTGCGCCGTTGCACTGCACCGCCATCGGCAAGGTGCTGATGGCCTGGGAGCACCCAGAGCGCCGGGACCGCATCCTCGACGGCGCCGAGTTCAAGCGCTTTCGCGACAAGACCATCACCGAGCGAGACGCTTTCTTGGCCGAGCTGGCCACGGTCAAGGCGCAAGGCTTCGGCGAAGACCGCGAGGAATTCGACGACCACATCCGTTGCCTGGGCGTGCCCATCTTCGACCGCCTCGGCCAGCCCATCGCGGGCATGAGCGTGTCCTTCCCCACCTTCCGCTTCGACGTCGCCAAGGCGCCGGAGTACGTACAGATGCTGCAGACGGCCAGCCGCGACATCTCCTTGAAGTTGGGCTGTACCAACTACCCCATCAAGTAGAGCGGCGCCTCTGGCGCGCTGTCGCCCCTGGGACGCGCCCACGCCCACCGTGAGTGCTTCAATGCCGGCTGTTTTTAAAGAGACCGCCGACATGAGCAACATCAACCGCCAGATCGTCCTTGCCTCGCGCCCCAAGGGCGAGGTCACGCCAGAGAACTTCCGCCTCGTCGAGGCCGCCGTCGCCGCGCTGGCCGACGGCCAGGTGCGCGTGCGCAACCACTTCCTCAGCCTCGACCCCTACATGCGCGGCCGCATGAACGAGAGCAAGAGCTACGCAGCGTCGCAGGCGATTGACGAGGTCATGATCGGCGGCACCGTCGGCGAAGTGGTCGAGTCGCAGAACGCCAACTTCAAGGTCGGCGACAAGGTCGTCGGCATGGGCGGCTGGCAGGAGTTCCAGACCGTCGACGCCAGCCAGCGCGGCGTGCTGCAGAAGGTCGACACCACCCACATCCCCCTGTCCGCCTACCTCGGCCCCGTCGGCATGCCCGGCGTGACGGCCTGGTACGGCCTCGTGAAGATCATCAACCCCAAGGCCGGCGAGACGGTCGTCGTCAGCGCCGCCAGTGGTGCCGTGGGCAGCGTCGTGGGCCAGCTCGCCAAGTCGCGTGGCGCCCGTGCCGTGGGCCTGGCCGGCGGTGCGGACAAGTGCCGCTACGTTGTAGAGGAACTCGGCTTCGACGCCTGCATCGACTACAAGCAGCACGCCGACGTGCGCTCGCTATCGGCCGCGCTGAAGGCCGAGTGCCCGAACGGCATCGACGGCTATTTCGAGAACGTCGGCGGCATGATCCTCGACGCCGTGCTGCTGCGCGCCAACGCCTTCAGCCGCATCGCGATGTGCGGAATGATCTCGGGCTACGACGGCCAACCCATCCCGATGGCCGCGCCCCAGCTCATCCTCGTCAACCGCATGAAGGTCGAGGGCTTCATCGTCTCCGAGCACATGGAAGTCTGGCCCGAGGCGCTGAAGGAACTGGGCGGGCTGGTCGCGACCGGCAAACTCAAGTACCGCGAGTCGGTTGCCGACGGCATCGCCGCGGCGCCGGAGGCTTTCATGGGCCTGCTCAAGGGCAAGAACTTCGGCAAGCAACTCGTCAAATTGGTCTGATGAACTGGACGTGTGTCCGGTTCGGTGAGCTGAGCGTCCAGCAGCTTTACAACGTGCTGGCGCTGCGCTCCGAGGTCTTTGTCGTCGAGCAGCACTGCGTGTTCCTCGACATCGACGGGCTGGACCCGCTAACCCTGCATCTGCTCGGCGAGCGCGACGGCCAACTGCTGGCCTACGCCCGCCTGCTGCCGCCCGGCCTGAAGGCGCCCGACGCCGTCATTGGCCGCGTCGTCACGTCCCCAGCCGCACGCGGCGGCGGCACCGGACGTGCGCTCATGGCCGAAGCCGTGGCCCAGTGCGAACGGCTATGGCCCGCGCATCCGGTCACGCTGCACGCGCAGGCCCATCTGGAGCGCTTCTACGCGAGCTTCGGCTTCCTGCCGGTTGGCGAGCAATACATCGAAGACGGCATCCCCCACATCGAAATGAGAAAGCCCCTGCAATGAGCAAGAAGACCGCCGTCATCACCGGCGCTGGCTCCGGCTTCGGCCTGGAGACCGCCCGCCTCGCCGCCCAGCGCGGCATGAACCTCGTGCTCGTCGACGTGCAAGCCGATGCGCTTGAAAAGGCCGTCGCCGAGTTCACCGGCGTCGAGGTGCTGGCCCGCGTCGTCGACGTCGCCAAGGCCGATCAGATGCAGGCGCTGGCCGACGCCGTGCAGCAACGTTCCGGCGCGCCGCACTTCGTCTTCAACAACGCCGGAGTCGGCTCGGGCGGCCTGATCTGGGAGAACTCCCTGGCCGACTGGGAATGGGTGCTGGGCGTCAACCTGATGGGCGTCGTGCACGGCGTGCGCCTGTTCACGCCCATGATGCTGGCCGCGGCACAAGCCGACCCGGCCTACCAAGGCCACATCGTCAACACCGCCTCGATGGCCGGCATGCTGAACCCGCCCAACATGGGCGTCTACAACGTGTCCAAGCACGCGGTGGTGGCGCTGAGCGAGACGCTGTACCAGGACCTGTCCCTGGTGACGGACCAGATCCACGCCTCGGTGCTCTGCCCCTTCTTCGTGCCCACCGGCATCAGCCAGAGCCACCGCAACCGGCCTAGCGACATGCCCATGGCCAAGGCCACAAAGAGCCAGCTCATCTCCCAGGCGCAGACCGACAAGGCCGTGTCCTCCGGCAAGCTGACGGCTGCCGACGTGGCGGCGCTGGTGTTCGGCGCCATCGACCACAACAAGTTCTACATCTTCAGCCACCCCCAGGCACTGGCCGGCGTGCAGACGCGGCTGGAAGACGTCATGCTGCAGCGCAACCCCACCGACCCGTTCGCCGACCGGCCCGACATCGGCGCCGGGCTGCGCGCCAAGCTGCGGGCGGACTGACGACACCGGACAATCGGGGGCATGAGTTCCCCGATTCCTGAATCCATCGCCGTCATCGGCGGCGGCCCCGCCGGCCTGATGGCTGCCGAGGTGCTGGCCGCTGCGGGCCACGCCGTCACCGTCTACGACGCCAAGCCCAGCGTGGGCCGCAAGTTCCTGCTGGCCGGCAAGGGCGGGCTCAACCTGACCCACTCCGAACCCATCGAGCCTTTTCTCGAGCGCTTCGGTGCACGAGCCACGCAGATCGAACCGCTGCTGCGAGGCTTCGACGGCGACGCGCTGCGCGCCTGGGCAGCCGGCCTGGGCATCGAGACCTTCGTCGGCACCTCGGGCCGCGTCTTCCCCAAGGACCTGAAGGCCGCGCCGCTGCTGCGGGCCTGGCTGCACCGCCTGCGCGCTGCGGGCGTGAAGTTCGCGATGCGCCATCGCTGGACGGGCTGGGCGGAGGACGGCGCGCTGCGTTTCGACACGCCCGACGGCGAGCGCCTCGTCACACCGCGTGCCACGCTGCTGGCGCTGGGCGGCGCGTCCTGGCCGCAGCTCGGCTCCGACGGCGCGTGGGCGCCGTGGCTGGCCGCGCGCGGCGTTGACATCGCGACCTTGCAACCCGCCAACTGCGGCTTCGACGTCGGCCCCACAGCCGCACACCCGGCTGGCCCCGGCTGGAGCGAGCGCTTCGCGACGGAGTTTGCCGGCCAGCCGGTCAAGCCGGTCGCGCTCGCGGCCGAAGGCTTTGCCAACCGGGCTGGCGAGTTCGTCATCACCGCCACCGGCATAGAAGGCTCCCTCGTCTACGCCGCGAGCAGCGCGCTGCGCGAGCAGATCGGCCGCAACGGCCACGCCACGCTGCACCTGGACCTGCTGCCACAGCTCGCGCCCGAGCGCGTGCTCGCCGAGGTGAAGCACGCGCGCGGCAGCCGCTCGCTGTCGTCGCATCTGAAGAGCCGGCTGCACCTGAACCCGCTCAAGCTCGGCCTGCTGCACGAGCTGCTGACGCGCGAGCAGATGCTGGACCCGGCCACGCTTGCCGCTGCGCTGAAGCACTTGCCGCTGAAGCTGCACGCGCCCCGCCCGGTAGCCGAGGCCATCAGCACCGCAGGCGGCGTGCGCTTCGAAGCGCTGGCCGATGGCCTGATGTCGACCCGCCTGCCGGGTGTGTTCTGCGCCGGCGAGATGCTGGACTGGGAAGCGCCCACCGGCGGTTATCTGCTGACCGCCAGCTTCGCCAGCGGCCACGCCGCAGCACTCGGCCTCGCGAACTGGCTGGCCCACTGAGGCATCCACTCAAACGTCGGCGCTCTTGCGCTGGCGGTTGCAGACGGTTGCACATCGGGCGGCAAGCCTCCCTAGGACGAGAGTCACCTCCGCCCTTGCCGTCGGATGTGCGCGCCTAGACTGCGCCGTCATTTTTCTAACGCCCTGTCCATGCAACTGCTGCGCCTCTCCGCCCTGGTCTTGAGCCTGATCGCCGCTCACAACCCAGCCAAGGCCGACGTCGCGCCGCCTGCACTGTCGATCGGCATTCCCGACCTCTCCAACCTCGGGGGCCTGGAACTGAACCAGTGGTATGTCGGCGCCAACGCAGTCATGGCGGGCAACATCGTCGACGGACAGCTGAGCCAGAACGGCGGGTCGGTCTATCTGCCCTCCGTAGCGGAGCTGACACGCACCGCGCAGGATTCGCAAGCCTCCGGCAGCAAGCTGGGCAGCGCGTCTGCCCGCGTGTCGCTGACAAGCCTGGGCGCCAACGCGTCGGCGATCGACCCGCTCTATCCGATGAGCACCTCGACCGTGTCGGTCGGCTACTCGGTGATCTCCTATTGGGCGCTGCTCGACCAGGACACATCTTTCAAGTTCAACCTGCAGCTCAACGGCCAACTGAGCACGCTGGGCGAACGCGCGGGCGACCCCGAGCGCTCGGGCGCAGCCGTGGCCGCCCTGGCCTTTGGCTCAGTGACGGGGTTCAACGCGGCGGAACAGCAGGCCATCTACGAAACCGCCGGCTTGGGCGCCTTTGCCGAAGGCGGCGACCCGCTGCTGCAACAACTCGTCTCACTCGAATCCAGCACGCAGACCCATCTCGACGCCTTCGGCGCGCAGACGAGCACGGCGCTCACCTCGCTCGATGTCGACACCACGCTGCAGGTGACAGCCAATGGCACGCAGATCAACTGTGACACGCCGATCTCGCCCGCCTGCGGCCGCTACTTCTACACTTTTGGCGTGATGCTATTCACAGGCGCGCAGAACGGCGGCCTGGCGGACTTCTCCCACACGTTACAGATCAACAGCGTCTCCGTCGACGGTGGCGAGGCGCTGCCCTTCGGTGCCATCTCGGCCGTGCCGGAGCCCACGACGGGCGCGCTGTTGGCGGTGGGCGTCATCAGCCTGCTCGGCGTCGTTTCCCGTCGGCGCCGCTGAGTATCAAGGCCGGGAGCGGCCGTCCATCTGCGACACGGTTACGCCGCCCGGCGTTGAATTCACTTTTCAGGCCTCAAGAAGCCTCACCGGCGTGCCGATATCCTGCCATTCAGGTCTTCGGCGAGGTCAGTCCATGGACGTTCTCAGCAGCAACAGCGCCGTTGTCGGCAACGCCTCGGCCGCCGTGCTCGGCACCGTTCAGGGCAGCGCCTCGTTGTCGATACTGCGCAAATCGATGGACCTGCAGGAATCCACGGCCGCGCAACTGCTGCAGGCCTTGCCTCAGCCCGCGCTGGCGACCTCGGGAACCCTGGGCACTCGGCTCAACACCTACGCCTGAGGCACTGGCAAACCACGGGGTCGCCGCAGAAGGATCCCGTGTGGGAAAATCATGGGCTTTTTCGCCTGCCTTCCGAGCCCGTTTTGAGCCACTTGATCACCCAATCGATCGTCTCCCAGATTGCCGCCGAACTGAAAGTTAGGCCCGCCCAGGTGCAGGCCGCCGTCGACCTGCTGGACGGCGGGGCCACCGTGCCCTTCATCGCCCGCTACCGCAAGGAGGCGACCGACAACCTCGACGACATCCAGCTGCGTGAGCTGGATTCGCGCCTCGTTTACCTGCGCGAGCTAGCCGAGCGCCGCGAGGCGGTGCTGAAGAGCATCGCCGAGCAGGGCAAGCTGACGCCTGAGCTGGAAGCCGCCATCCGCACGGCGCCGACCAAGCAGGAGCTGGAAGACCTCTACCTGCCCTACAAGGTCAAGCGCCGCACCAAGGGCCTGATCGCGCGGGAGGCGGGGCTGGAGCCGCTGGCGGACAAGCTCTTCGCCGACCCGTCGCTGACGCCGCTCGACGAAGCCGCCAGCTTCATCAACGCCGACGCCGGCTTTGCCGACGCCCACGCGGTGCTGGACGGCGTGCGCGACCTGCTGGCCGAGCGCTGGGCCGAGGACGCCCTGCTGGTGGGCAAGCTGCGCGAGTGGCTGTGGGACGTCGGGCTCTTCCAGAGCAAGCTGATGGACGGCAAAAGCCCCGATGTGCAGGACCACGCCAAGTTCCGCGACTACTTCGACTACGCAGAGACCATCAAGACCGTGCCGTCGCACCGCGCGCTGGCCGTCTTTCGCGGCCGCACGCTGGAGCTGCTGGATGCCAAGCTGGTGCTGGACGAAGAAGTCGTCGCTGGGCAACCCACGCTAGCCGAAGGCCGGATCGCCAGCCACCTCGGCTGGCGCCACGCCAATCGCACGGGCGACGCGCTGATCCGCAAGACGATTGGCTGGACCTGGAAGGTCAAGCTCAGCCTGAGCCTGGAGCGCGACCTGTTCGCCCGCCTGCGCGAGTCTGCCGAGGCCACTGCCATCAAGGTCTTCGCCGAAAACCTGCGCGACCTGCTGCTGGCCGCACCCGCCGGCAAGCGCGTCGTCATGGGGCTGGACCCGGGCATCCGCACCGGTGTGGAGGTGGCCGTCGTGTCCGACACCGGCCGCGTGCTGGACACCTCCACCGTCTACCCCCACGAACCGCGTCGCGACTGGGACGGCGCCCTGCACACGCTGGCCAAGCTGTGCGCCACGCACGGCGTGAACCTGATCGCCATCGGCAACGGCACCGCCAGCCGCGAGACCGACAAGCTGGCCGGTGAGCTCATCAAGAAGCTGCAGGCGCTGGATGCGAACGTCAAGATCGAGCGGGTTGTCGTCAGCGAGGCGGGCGCGTCGGTCTACTCGGCGAGCGAGTTCGCGTCCAAGGAGCTGCCCGACCTCGACGTGTCGCTGCGCGGCGCCGTGTCCATCGCCCGGAGGCTGCAGGATCCGCTGGCCGAGCTGGTCAAGATCGACCCCAAGAGCATCGGCGTCGGCCAGTACCAGCACGACGTGAACCAGAGCGAGATGGCGCGCACGCTGGACGCCGTCGTCGAGGACTGCGTGAACAAGGTCGGCGTGGACCTGAACACGGCCTCGCAGGCGCTGCTCGCCAAGGTCTCCGGCCTGTCGGCCTCGGTGGCCAGCAGCATCGTGCGCTGGCGCGACGCCCACGGGTCTTTCAGCAGCCGCCAGCAGCTGCTGGACGTGACGGGCCTGGGGCCCAAGACGTTCGAGCAAGCCGCCGGCTTCCTGCGCATCCACGGCGGCGACAACCCGCTGGACTTCAGCGGCGTGCACCCCGAAACCTACCCGCTGGTGGAGAAGGCGTTGGCCCAGCTGAAGCGCCCGGCCGGCGACGTCATCGGCCGCAGCGAGATGCTGCGCACGCTCAAGCCCGAGCTGCTGGCCGACGAGCGCTTCGGCCTCATCACCGTCAAGGACGTGCTGGCCGAGCTGGAGAAACCCGGCCGCGACCCGCGCCCGGACTTCAAGGTGGCGCGCTTCAACGACGGCGTCGAAGACGTCAAGGACCTGCAGCCCGGCATGCTGCTGGAAGGCACGGTCAGCAACGTCGCGCAGTTCGGCGCCTTCGTCGACCTGGGCGTGCACCAGGACGGCCTGATCCACGTCAGCCAGCTGGCCAACAAGTTCGTCAGCGACGCGCGCGAGATCGTCAAGACGGGCGACATCGTCAAGGTGAAGGTGCTGGAAGTGGACCTGGCCCGCCAGCGCATCTCGCTGACGATGAAGCTGGACGCGCAGGCGCCGCGTGGCCCCAAGACGGACAACGCCTTCCGCCCGGCGGCCCGTGGCGAGCGGCCTACCGGGGGCTCGCGCGACGCGCAACCGGCCGGTGGCAGCGCCATGGCGTCGGCCTTTGCCAAGCTCAAGCGCTGACCTTCGGCATCGACGCACCGCGCCGTCAAGATCTCCCCCGCGCCATCGGTTGAGCCATGGTGCGCGCCGCCCAGAACCCCGGAGCCTGACTTGAAAACCCCCGCCCTCGCCTCCCTGCTGCTGCTCTGCCCGGCCCTGGTCCTGGCCCAGCAAGAGGTCGACCGCGCCACCACCTCGCCGTCGCCCGCCAACCAGCTCGAGCGCGTCGAAGTGCGCCGCACGCTGACCGACACCGATCTGCGCCGCCGCGAGCCCGTGGCCAAGCAGCTCTATGGCCGCGAGGAGCTGGACAAGTACGGCGATACGCAACTCAGCGACGTGCTCAAGCGCCTGCCCGGCATCAATGTCACCGGCGGCCAGCTGCGCATGCGCGGCCTGGGCGGCGCCTACACGCAGATCCTCGTCAACGGCGAACCGGCGCCCCCGGGCTTCAGCCTCGACAACCTCAACCCGGCCCAGGTCGAGCGGCTGGAAGTGAGCAAGGCCCCCACGGCTGACCAGAGCGCCCAGGCCATCGCCGGCACGCTGAACATCATCCTGAAGGACGCCCCGCGCGTCGTGCAGAAGGACCTGCGCCTGGGCCTGGCCTACGCCAGCGAGAAGCCGGTCATCAACGCCGGCTTCACCTATGGCGACCGCATCGTCGGTGGCCTGGGCTTCGTGCTGCCGATCTCGGTCTACAACTGGAACTTCGTCAACGAGACGGAAGGCGAGCGACTGACCAACGGCACGCCGACATCGCCCCAGCAACTGCGCCAGCACGTGAGCAACGAAGGCAGGGACCATACCCATGGTCGCGGCTTCAACGTGTCGCCGAGGCTGAACTGGAAGCTGGGCGACGATGAGACGCTGAGCCTGCAGGGCTTCTTCGTGCAGAACCGCTTCCGCAGCGAGGGCGAGAACACCGTCACCCGGCTGCCGGACAGCGACGCCGACTACAAGCCGCGTATCCTCGACGAGACGTCGCGCAACGGCGGCACGTTCTCGGCCAATCGCATCAACCTGCAATACAACAACCGCTTCAGCGAAGACCGCCGCATCGAACTGCGCGCCGGCACGGGCTCGGGCGGGGCCGACTTCAACTCCAACTTCGATGGCCGCAATGGCGCCACGCCCATCCAGCGCATCACGTCCGGCGACAACAAGAACCGCACCAGCACGCTGGGCGGCAAGTACAGCCAGTACGCCGGTGAAGCGCACACCGTGACGGTCGGCGGCGAGATCGAGCGCCGCGTGCGCGACGAGAAACGCCGCACCGTTGAGAACGGCGTCGACCTGCTGCCCGGCATCGAAGGCCAGCCCTTCAACGCCACCCTGACCCGCACGGCTTTCTACGGCCAGGACGAGTGGGAGATCAACAAGCAATGGTCCGCCTATTTCGGCGTGCGCCACGAGCAGATCAAGATGGAAAGCGCGGGCAGCCGCGACGCCGCCGGCAGCGCCGACTTCCAGAGCACCAGCAAGGTCACCACGCCGCTGCTGCACCTGAACTTCAAGCCCGACCCCAAGAGCCGCGACCTCGTGCGCGCCAGCCTGACGCGCAGCTACAAGGCGCCGGACGTGCAGCAGCTCATCAACCGCCCGTCCATCAACACCAACGAGCCGCTAGCGCTGGGCAACACCCGCACCACGCCAGACCGCACCGGCAACCCGGCACTGAAGCCCGAGCTGGCCACTGGCCTGGACATCGCCTACGAACGCTATCTGCCGGCCGGCGGCCTGATGTCCGTGGGCTTCTTCCACCGCCGCATCACCAACCTGATCCGCACCGACCAGCCGCGCCTGCAGACCGTCGTCTGGGCGCCGACGCAGCGCTGGGTCATCACGCAGATCAACCTCAGCAAGGCCACGACGCAAGGCCTGGAGCTGGAAGTGAAGGGCCGCGCGGGTGAACTCTTCCCGAGCCTGTTCGAGCCGACCACGGCGCTGAGCCTGCGCGCCTCGCTGAACATCTATCGCTCCTCGGTGGGCGACATTCCTGGGCCTAACAACCGACTCGAAGGCCAGCAGCCGTGGCAGCTCAACTTCGGTGCGGACTACCGCATGAAATCGATGCCGATCAGCATGGGCTTCAGCGCCCAGATCGCGCCTGACTTCAACGTGCGCCAAAGCGCGCTGCAAAGTCAGGAGAACTTCGCGGCCCGCTCGATGGACGCGTTCGCCATGATGCAGATCAACCCAAAGAACGGCGTGCGCCTCAGCGTCAACGGCCTGTTCCAGCCCCATCAGGGCAGCCGCGTGACCTATGCCGACCTGACGGACTTCAACGTCAATGAGCGCAAGCCGGTGCCGTGGTGGTCGGTGAACTGGGAACACAAGTTCTGACGCCGGCTGCGTTGCAGGTCTACGCCGGCCCGGCTGCGAAGGCGCGGCTGGCCGAGCGGGGCTTGTGCGTGGAAGACGTCGGGCTGATCCCCGCCGCGGCCGGCGGCCCCAAGGGCCTGATCCTCAACGGCCTGGACCGCTTCATCTTTGGCGATTGGCTGCCGCAAAGCCCCCACCGGGTGCACCTCGTCGGCGCCAGCATCGGCGCCTGGCGCATGGCCACTGCGGCGCTTGCCCACCGCGACGTGGCGGCTGCGTTCAACACCATGGCCGAGGCGTATGTCACGCAGGAGTACGACGTGCTGCCCGGCGAGAAACGCCCGCGCCCCGAGGGCGTCAGCCAGCGCTTCGGCGAGATCCTCGGCGAGATCTTCGAAGGTCGCGAGGCTGATGTGCTGGCCCACCCACGCTTTCGCTTGCACGTCATCACGTCGCGTGGTCGGTCAGATCTGCTGGCACGCGAAGGCAAGCTGCGCACCCCGCTGGGCTACCTCGGCGCCTTCGCCGCCAACGCCGTGTCACGCCCGCTGCTGGGCCGTTTCCTGGAGCGCGTCGTCTTCTCCGACCCGCGTGACCGGCTGCCGCTGAAGCTCAACGACTTCACGACCCGCGAGGTCCACCTGTCGCGCGCCAACCTGCGCGCCGCGCTGCTGGCGAGCTGCTCCATCCCCTTCTGGCTGCAGGCCCAGCACGATCTGCCCGGCGCGCCACGCGGCGCCTACTGGGACGGCGGCATCACCGACTACCACCTGCACCTGGACTACCGCGCGCTGCAGGCGTCCAACGCGCCGCTGGTGCTCTACCCGCACTTCCAGCGCCAGGTCGTGCCCGGCTGGCTGGACAAGGCGCTCAAGCACCGCCACCGCTCGACGGCCTTCCTCGACAACGTCGTGCTGCTCTGCCCGTCGCCCGAGTGGATCGCCACGCTGCCCGGCGCCACGCTGCCCGACCGCAATGACTTCATCAAGCTCGACGCCGACGAACGCCGCCGCCGCTGGCGCGTCGCCGTGGCGGAGAGCCAGCGCCTGGCCGACGAGTTCGCCGCGTTGGCCCAGCGCGACTCCGTTTCGGCCCTGCCGCTTTAGGGCAACGCTGAACAAGTCCTCGCGGGCAGCGCATCCCTGCTTTGGGCGGCCTGCGGCGTTGCAAATTCTCGCCATAGCCAGCCATGTCTGCGGCTTGCGCCTTGCAGTCCATCCCAAACCAGGGCGCGCTGCATCGCGGAGACTTATTCAGCGTCGCCTTAGAATCGCGCACCCCTCCCCCAACAAGAGCGAGAAAGGCACCCTGGTTATGACACCGCGAACTACGACCACCACCTTCACCGGTACCTAGTCGGCCGCGGCTCATCACGTCTTCTCGCCTTCGGGCACGAAACAAGCGCGGCAAGTGGCCGCGCTTTTTCATTTCTGCCCCTGAACGGAGCACACCATGATTTCAGTCCAACTCCCCGACGGCTCCCGCCGTGAGTTCCCTGCCGCGCTGTCCGTCGGCGACGTCGCCGCGAGCATCGGCGCCGGCTTGGCCAAGGCGGCGCTCGGCGGCCGCGTCGACGGCAAGCTCGTCGACCTGAGCCACGTCATCAGCCACGACGCGCAGCTCGCCATCGTCACCGAGAAAGACGCCGACGGCCTGGAGCTGATCCGCCACTCGACGGCCCACTTGCTGGCTTACGCGGTCAAGTCGCTCTTCCCCGAAGCCCAGGTCACCATCGGCCCGGTCATCGAGAATGGCTTCTATTACGACTTCGCCTACAAGCGCCCCTTCACGCCCGACGACCTGGCCGCCATCGAAGCCAAGATGACCGAGCTGGCCAAGAAGGACGAGAAGGTCAGCCGCCGCGTGCTGCCGCGCGACGAGGCCGTTGCCCACTTCAAGGCCATGGGCGAGGCCTACAAGGCCGAGATCATCGAGGGCATCCCGGCCGACCAGGACGTGTCGCTCTACGCTGAAGGCGCGTTCGAAGACCTGTGCCGCGGCCCCCACGTGCCCAGCACGGGCAAGCTCAAGCACTTCAAGCTGATGAAGGTGGCCGGCGCCTACTGGCGCGGCGACCACCGCAACGAGATGCTGCAACGCATCTACGGCACGGCCTGGGCGACGAAGGATGACCTGCAGAAGTACCTGATCCGCCTGGAAGAAGCCGAGAAGCGCGACCACCGCAAGCTCGGCCGCGAGCTGGACCTGTTCCACATCGACGAGCACTCGCCCGGCACGGTGTTCTGGCACCCCAAGGGCTGGGCCATCTGGCAAGAAGTGGAGCAGTACATGCGCCGCGTCTACCGCGAGAACGGCTACCTGGAAGTCAAGGGCCCGCAGATCCTCGACAAGGGCTTGTGGGAGAAGTCCGGCCACTGGGACAAGTACCGCGACAACATGTTCACGACCGAGTCGGAAAAGCGCGAGTACGCGCTCAAGCCGATGAACTGCCCCGGTCACATCCTGATCTTCAACCAGGGCGTGAAGAGCTACCGCGACCTGCCGCTGCGCTTCGGCGAGTTCGGCCAGTGCCACCGCAACGAGCCCACCGGCGGCCTGCACGGCATCATGCGCGTGCGCGGTTTCACGCAGGACGACGGCCACATCTTCTGCACCGACGCCCAGATCTTGGACGAGTGCGCCAACTTCACGGCGCTGCTGAAGAAGGTCTACGCGGACTTCGGCTTCACCGACATCGTCTACAAGGTCGCGACGCGGCCGGCGGCGCGCATCGGTAGCGACGAGTACTGGGACCGGACCGAGCAGGTCCTGATGGAGTCGCTGCGCCGTTCCGGCTGCGAGTTCGAGATCGCTCACGGCGAGGGCGCCTTCTACGCGCCCAAGATCGAATACGCGCTGAAGGACGCCCTCGGCCGCCAGTGGCAGTGCGGCACGATCCAGATCGACTCCAACATGCCGGAACGCCTCGGCGCCGCGTTTGTCGACGAGGACAGCCAGCACAAAACGCCCGTCATGTTGCACCGCGCCATCGTCGGCAGCCTGGAGCGTTTCATCGGTATCCTGATCGAGCAGCACGCCGGCGCGCTGCCCGTTTGGCTGGCGCCAACACAGGTCGTCGTGGCCAATATCACCGACGCGCAGGCCGATTACGTGTCTGAAATTGTGAAATCGCTGCAAAAACAAGGGCTTAGGGCTCAGGCGGATTTGCGCAACGAGAAAATCACCTATAAAATCCGCCAGCATTCAATGCAAAAGCTGCCGTACATCCTCGTCGTAGGCGACAAGGAAAAGGCGAATGGCAGCGTTGCGGTACGCGCCCGTGGCAACCAGGATCTCGGCGTGATGCCCCTGCAGGACTTCCTCAACCGGATCTCCGCAGACATCACCAACAAGGTCTGAGAGCCTTCCGGGCGCGATTTGTTTTGTTTGGGCCCCTCGCCTTGGGGCCTATTGAAAGGTCTACACCATCGCTACGTTTGCCGACCGTCGTGCGATTCCGGAGCGCAAGCACCGGTTGAACCGCGAAATCATGGCTCCCGAAGTCCGCCTGAACGGCCCCGAGAACGAACCCATCGGAGTTGTCAGCATCATGGAAGCCCTGCGTATGGCGGGCGAAATGGATGTGGACCTGGTCGAGATTTCCCCGACTGCCAATCCGCCGGTCTGCCGGCTGATGGACTACGGGAAATTCAAGTACATCGAGCAGAAGCGCGCCGCCGAAGCCAAGTCCAAGCAGAAGGTCATCGAGATCAAGGAAGTCAAGTTCCGTCCGGGCACGGACGAAGGCGACTACCAGATCAAGATGCGCAACCTGCGCCGTTTCATTGCCGAAGACGGCGACAAGGGCAAGGTCACGCTGCGCTACCGCGGCCGTGAAATCACGCACCAGGACATCGGCATGCGCCTGCTGGAGCGCATCCGCGACGAACTGTCCGACGTGGCGATCGTCGAGAACATGCCGAAGCTCGAAGGTCGGCAAATGATCATGGTCCTGGCGCCCAAAAAGCGCTGAGCCCAAAACAGAGTTCAGCCGGTGGGTTTGGTCGCCCACCGGCTTACAAGTCTCCTGAGGCCAACAAGCATGCCGGGCTCACCGGCATCGCCCCAGGGACACACTTAGAAGGAGCATTCACATGCCCAAAATGAAGACCAAGAGCAGCGCGAAAAAGCGTTTTCGCGTTCGTCCGGGTGGCACCGTCAAGCGCGGTCAGGCGTTCAAGCGCCACATCCTGACCAAGAAGACCACCAAGAACAAGCGTCAGCTTCGCGGGTCGGTCGCCGTGCACGAAACCAACATGGGACACATCGCTCAGATGCTGCCCTTTGCTGGCCTGTAATCCACTACTGACTCAAGGAGAAACACATGCCTCGCGTCAAACGTGGTGTAACCGCTCGTGCCCGTCACAAGAAGGTCTTGGCTCTGGCCAAGGGCTTCCGGGGTCGCCGTAAGAACGTCTTCCGCATCGCCAAGCAGGCGGTGATGAAGGCGGGCCAATACGCCTACCGTGACCGTCGTACCAAGAAGCGCGTCTTCCGCCAGCTCTGGATTGCCCGTATCAACGCCGCATCGCGTGGTCTGGGTCTGTCCTACAGCAAGTTCGTGGCGGGTCTGAAGAAGGCCCAGATCGAGATCGACCGCAAGGTCCTCGCCGATCTGGCCGTCAACGACCCGGCTGGCTTTGCCAGCATCTTCGCCAAGGTGAAGGCCGCGCTCGCCTGATTGCGATTCGCCCCGGCTCACGTCGGGGCACGCAAACTTTCAGGGCCGGCCCACCAGGGTCGGCCCTTTCTCATTCCGAATTCCGAATGTCTGATCTCGACGCTTTGCTGCAAGCGGCCACGGCTGATTTCGCCGCCGCGCCAACGCCTGCGGAACTTGAAAACGCCAAGGCTCGGTTCCTGGGCAAGTCCGGTCGCGTGACCGAACTGATGAAGGGCCTGGGCGCCCTCAGCATCGAGGAAAAGAAGACCCGCGGCGCGGAGATCAACCAGCTGAAGGTTGGCATTGAAGCTGCGCTCACCGCGCGCCGCGATGCTCTCGCCGCCTCCGAGCTGGAGAAGCAGCTCAAGGCCGAAGCCCTCGACGTGACCCTGCCCGGCCGCCAGCGCGGCACCGGCGGCCTACACCCGATCACGCGCGCCATGGAGCGCATCGAGGCCATCTTCGGCTCCATGGGTTTCGACGTGGCCGACGGCCCCGAGATCGAGACCGACTGGTACAGCTTCTCGGCGCTGAACAACCCCGAGAACCACCCGGCCCGCTCGATGCAGGACACCTTCTACGTCGACATGAAGGACGAGAACGGCGCCTGGCTGAACCTGCGCCCGCACACCAGCCCGATGCAGATCCGCTATGCGCAGGCCCACGCCAAGCGCTATGCCGGCCGGGACACGATGCCCGAAATCCGCGTCATCGCGCCAGGCCGCACCTACCGCGTCGATAGCGACGCGACGCACTCGCCGATGTTCCATCAGGTCGAAGGCCTGTGGGTCGGCGAGAACATCTCGTTCAAAGACCTGAAGGCGGTCTACCTGAACTTCATCACCGCCTTCTTCGAGACCGACCAGCTGCAGCTGCGCTTTCGCCCCAGCTACTTCCCGTTCACCGAACCCAGCGCCGAGATTGACATCATGTTCGAGAGCGGCCCGCTGAAGGGCCGCTGGCTAGAAGTGTCCGGCTCAGGCCAAGTGCATCCGCAGGTGATCCGCAACATGGGCCTGGATCCGGAGCGCTACATCGGCTTCGCCTTCGGCTCCGGCATCGACCGCCTGGCGATGCTGCGCTACGGCGTCAACGACCTGCGCGCCTTCTTCGACGGCGACCTCCGCTTTCTCTCGCAGTTCAAGTAAACAGTTATGCAATTCCCCGAGTCCTGGCTGCGCGAGTTCTGCAATCCGCCGCTGTCCACTGAAAAGCTGGCCGAACTGCTGACCATGTCCGGCATGGAAGTCGAAGAGCTGCGCCCGGTCGCGCCGCCCTTCCATGGCATCGTCGTCGCCGAAATTCTCGAAGCCGAGCAGCACCCGAACGCCGACAAGCTGCGCATCTGCAAGGTCAACGCCGGTGGCCCTGAGCCGCTGCAGATCGTCTGCGGCGCACCCAACGCCCGCGCCGGCATCAAGGTGCCGCTGGCCACCGTCGGCGCCGAGCTGCCGACCGACGACGCGGCCAAGCCGTTCAAGATCGGCGTGGGCAAGCTGCGCGGTGTCGAGAGCTTCGGCATGCTGTGTTCGGCTCGCGAGCTCAAGCTCAGCGAAGACCACGGTGGCCTGCTGGAGCTGCCGGCCGATGCCGTCATCGGCGAGGACATCCGCAAGCACCTCAACCTCGACGACACGCTGTTCACGCTGAAGTTGACGCCCAACCTCGGCCACGGCCTGAGCGTGTTCGGCGTGGCACGCGAAGTGGCCGCGCTGACCGGCGCGCCGCTGCTGAAGGTCGAGTTCCCGCCGGTGAGGCCCGGCATCGACGACAAGCTGCCCATCCGCATCGAAGCCGCCGACCTGTGCGGCCGCTTCTCGGGCCGCATCGTCAAGGGCATCGACACCAAAGCCAACACGCCCGCCTGGATGGTCCAGCGCCTGGAGCGCTGCGGCCAGCGTTCGGTGACGGCCCTGGTCGACATCTCCAACTACGTGATGTTCGAGTACGGCCGCCCGTCGCACATCTTCGACCTGGACAAGATCAGCGGCGAACTGGTCGTGCGCTGGGGCAAGGCGGGCGAGCAGCTCAAGCTGCTGAACGGCAACACGATCACTGTCGACGAGAAGGTCGGCGTCATCTCGGATGCACGCGAGGTCGAGTCCCTCGCCGGCATCATGGGCGGAGACCACACTGCCGTGTCCGACGACACGCGCAACGTCTACGTCGAAGCCGCGTTCTGGTGGCCCGAGGCCGTCATGGGCCGCGGCCGCCGCTACAACTTCTCGACGGACGCCGGCCACCGCTTCGAGCGCGGCGTCGATGCGTCGCAGAGCGTCGAACACATCGAGCGCATCACGCAGCTCATCGTCGACATCTGCGGCACGGCTGACACCCAGGTCGGCCCGATGGACGACCAGTCGCCCAACGTGCCGGTGCGCAAACCCGTGGCGCTGCGCGTCGCCCGCGCGGCCAAGGTCATCGGCATGCCGCTGACGCAGGAGCAATGCGAAGGCGTGTTCACGCGCCTGGGCCTGCCCTTCATTGCCGCTAACGGTGTGGTCACGGTGACGCCGCCGAGCTGGCGCTTCGACATCCTGATCGAGGAAGACCTCATCGAGGAAGTCATCCGCGTGCTGGGCTACCCGACGCTGCCGTCCACGGCGCCGCTCGCGCCCATCGTCGGCCGCACCGGCTCGGAGTCGCGCCAATCCACCCACGCGCTGCGCCGAGCCGTGGCCGCGCGCGACTACTTCGAGACGATCAACTTCAGCTTCGTCGAGGAGCGCTGGGAGCGCGAGTTGGCCGGTGTCACCGACCCGATCCGCCTGCTGAACCCCATCGCCGCGCCGCTGTCGGTGATGCGCACCAGCCTGATCGGTAGCCTCGTGCAGGTGCTGCGCCACAACCAGGCCCGCCGGGCGACGCGCGTGCGCGTCTTCGAACTGGGCCGCGTATTCAAACGCGACGCTAGCGTCGCCAACGGCCCGCTGAGCGTTGCCGGCATCGAGCAGCCGCTGCGCCTGGGCGGCCTCGCCTGGGGCCCGGCCGAACAACAGCAGTGGAGCCAGCGCGACCGCGCCGTCGACTTCTTCGATGCGAAGGGCGACCTCGAAGCTTTGTTCGCGCCGCAGACGCTGACCTTTGAAGCTGCAGAGCACCCCGCCCTGCACCCGGGCCGCAGCGCCCGCGTGAAGCTGAACGGCAATCCCATTGGCGTCGTCGGCGAGTTGCACCCGCTCTGGCGCCAGGGTTATGAGATCAGCGGCAGCGCGCCCATCGTCTTCGAGCTGAACCTCGACGCCGCGCTGCTGCGCACGCTTCCAAAAGGCCAGCCGCTGCCGCGCCAGCAAGCCGTGCAGCGCGACCTCGCATTGGTCGTCAAGGACAGCACAACACACGACGCGCTGATGGCCGTTGTCACGGCCGCTGGCGGCGGGCTGCTGCGCTCGGCCAAGCTGTTCGACCTCTTCAAGTCGGCTGCTGGCAGCAGCACCGACCTGCAAGCCGACGAACGCAGCCTGGCCGTGCGCTTGGAACTGCTGGATGACGAAGCCACGCTGACCGACGAACGCATCGACGCGGCTGTGGCGGCCATCGTCGCAGCGGCGAGCCAACAACTCGGCGCCCGCCTGCGCGGCTGAGCCTCTGGAGGAGGAACGAACATGGACGCGAACGACGCCAAAAAAGAACCAGCAACGGTTGCCATCGGCAGCCTGGAGACGCCCACGCTGACCAAGGCCGAGCTGGCCGAACTGCTGTTCGACAAGCTCGGGCTGAACAAGCGCGAGTCCAAGGACATGGTCGAGGCCTTCTTCGACATCCTGCACGACAGTCTCGTCAAGGGTCAGGACGTGAAGCTCTCGGGTTTCGGCAACTACAACATCCGCCGCAAGGCGCCGCGCCCGGGCCGCAATCCGCGCACCGGCGAGTCCATCCCCATCAAGGCCCGCAACGTCGTGACTTTTCACGCCAGCCACAAACTCAAGGGGCAGGTGCAAGGCGATACGCCGGTCGGAGAAGACTTCGAGTAGAGTCGCCCCTCCCCTCGCGAACTTGTTGATTTGCAATGGAAATTTGCAATGGATAAGGCGCTCCCCGCCATCCCTGCCAAACGCTACTTCACCATCGGTGAGGTCAGCGATCTTTGCGGCGTGAAGCCATACGTTCTGCGCTATTGGGAGCAGGAGTTCACCCAACTCAAGCCCATGAAGCGGCGCGGCAACCGGCGCTACTACCAGCATCACGAAGTGCTGCTGATCCGCCGCATCCGCGATTTGCTCTACGACCAGGGCTTCACGATCAGTGGCGCGCGCAACCAACTCAGCGACGGCCTTCCGCCCGCCGCAGCGCAGAACTTCCGTGACGAGGCCGAGGCAGCGCAAGCGCTTGAGGCCATGGATGGCGACGACGACCTGCCGGTTGAACTGGCCTCTGTACCGGCTTATCGCCCGGCCGTCGCTCACGCCCAGCCGCTGAAGGCCGCCGAAGCTTCGATGACGCTCCCGGTGCTAGCCATCGACCCGCTGACCTCGCTGGAGCAAGTCCGCGCTGAACTTCTTGCGATCCGCGCCAGCCTTCTGACCTGAGCGCCGAATTTCTCGGCTATACTGCTCGGCTCAGTCGGGGCGTAGCGCAGCCAGGTAGCGCACTTGCATGGGGTGCAAGGGGTCGTGAGTTCGAATCCCACCGTCCCGACCAAATAACAATAAGAGAATCAACGGCTTAGCAGCTTCGGCAGCTAGGCCGTTTTCCTTTGTGCCGTCGAATTCTCATTTCCGGCCGGCGCCTTGCCAGACCGCCACCGCAGCAGCCATCGACCGCCCGACCATGCCGCCGGCGCGGCCAGCGCAGCGGTCACCCATCGCGGATCAAGGTCAGCAGGAAGACCAAAAGCGTGCGCCACCGCAGGCACGAGCAGGATGAAGCCCAGCAACGCGCAAACGCCCAGCAGCAACTTGTCAAACACAGGGTTAGCGTCGAGCCCTCGCCGCCCGCTGCTGCGGAACCAGACCACCATGGCCAGGTTGGCCGCAATGATGGAGGCGATGCCGGCCAGCCTCAGCAGTTGATCGGACCAGCCTCCCCGGTGCCCCCACCACTGGATGGCTGCGAAACCGGCAAGCGCGAACAGGCCGACGACGACCGCGCGCAAGATGGCGCCGATGGCGAAGAGTTGGGCCGCTCGCGGACGGGGCGACTGGCGCATGAGGTCGTCGGGCGCCGGCTCGGCCTCAAACACCAAGGAGCACGCCGGATCGATGATCAGCTCGAACAGCACGACGTGCAGCGGCAGCAGCAGAAGCGGGCCGCCGAACAGCGGCAGCATCGACATGCCCACGATGGGCACATGCACCGCGAACAGATAGCCCACGGCCTTTTGCAGGTTCAGGAAAACGCGGCGGCCGCCGCGAACGCCGTTGACGAGGGATGCAAATCGATCGTCCAGCAAGACCAGCGTGGCGGCCTCGCGCGCCACATCGGTTCCCCTTTGGCCCATGGCGACGCCGACGTCCGCCGCACGCAGGGCCGGGCCGTCGTTGACGCCATCCCCGGTCATGGCTACCACCTCGCCGCGGCGCTGCAGCGCCTGGACGATGCGCAGCTTCTGCATCGGCGTGACGCGCGCGTACACAGCGATGCTGCCCATGGCTGCGGCCAATTGGTCGTCGTCCAGCGCCTCCATCTCGGCGCCGGTGAGGCTCGATGCCGTCCCGGACGCTGGCGAGCGCGGCGATCCGGAGGACGGCTTGCAGGCCCGCGTCAGCCAGCGCCCCGCCGGCCGCCAGGCTGCTCCGTTCACCATCGTGCAGACCGGCCACCGCCATCCGGTTGCAGGTCAGCGTGCCGGTCTTGTCGACGCACAGCACCGTCGTCGTCCCAAGTGCCTCGATGGCCTGGGGCTGGCGGGTCAGCACGTTGACCTTCGCAAGCCTCCAGGCGCCCAGGGCAAGCATGACGGTCCAGACGACCGCAAACTCTTCCGGCACGAGCGACATCGCCAGCGTCAGGCCCACCAGGGCACCTGCCGTCCAGGAGCCATCCCGCCAGACAAACGCGCCCGTCGCCAGAATGCAGACGGAGATGCCCAGCACGGCCACGCGGCCCGCCAGTCGCGTCAGCTCTTCATGCAGGCGACTCGCTCGCGGCGTGATGCTCGACAGCGAGCCGCCGATGCGGCCCAGCGCCGTGGCGGCGCCGGTCGCGGTCACCTCCGCAACGCCATCGCCCTGCACGATCAAGGTCCCGGCGAAAAGCGTGTCGCAGCCCGCCGCTGAGCCTTCGGACACCAGCTCCTTTGCGACCGGCACCGACTCGCCCGTCAGCAGCGATTCGTCGGCACGGACCCCATGCGCCTCGACGAGGCTTGCATCGCAGGCCAGCCGGTCGCCTTCGCTGAGCAAGAGCCGGTCACCGACCACCAGGTCCTGGCTGGAGATCCGCTGGATCACCCCGTCGCGCACCACCGCGCTGCGCGGGCTCGACAGGGCCTGCAGGGCATCGAGCACGTGCTGGGTCCGTAGCTCCTGGTACACCGCAATGCCCACGACCGCCGCCAGCGACAGCGCCATGGCCAAGGCGTCGAACAGACTGCCCAGCAGGCCGTACAAAGCGGCACAGACGATGAGCAGCAGCACCATCGGCTGCGACACGGCAGCGAGCACGGCCGTGGCAAAGGTCGCCTGCCTCGCGGCGGGCAGAACATTGGGGCCGTCGCGGCGAAGCCGGGCACGGGCCTCGCCCTCGGTCAGACCCTGAGCGGTGGCCGTGGGCTTCTGCATGAAATCTGACTGAACGACTCAGCGCACCAGCAGCACGGGCACCTTGCAGCGCGCCAGGACGCCGGTGGCTACCGAACCCATGAGCAGGTTGCCCAGCGCCGAGTGGCCATGCGAGCCCATGATGATCAGATCGGGCCGCAGCGCCAGGACCTGCTCGGCAATGCATTCGGCGGCTGGCCCCTTGGCATGGCACATCTCCACGTTCCAATGCTGTTGTTCGGCAAACTCGCGCACCGGACGAAACACGGCTTCGGCCTCGTCGCGGTAGTAGTCGTCTAGGACGGCGTGGGCCACGTGGCGCGCGGGCGATGCAGGGATCTTCGGGACCGCCGTGAAGACGGTGTATCGGTGGCTCGCGCCGAACATCTCCTTGTGCGCGGCGATGTAGGCCAGCATTCGCTTGGTGGACTTGCTGCCGTCGACGGGTAGCAGGATGTTCATCGACATCTCCGGAAGCTGCGGTTGCCTGCATGGTGTTGGCGGCGCAGGCCGGCGGGCTGATCCGGATCAAGTGAGGCGCTCTTGCCTGGCCCGGGCGTCATCCGCAGGGCTGAGGCGCAAGGCTTGATGCGGATCAACCGCCAGGGCGAGGGGCGCCTCAACAATCCGCCGCATCGTCACTCTCCTCCGAAGGCCCGCAGCCATGACCACCCGCCGCTCGTTCATCCGCATCATCCCGATCACTGCCCTCGCGACCTTCGCGGCGCAATCGGCCTTTGCCGCCGACGTCGACCCCAAGGACCCGCAGGCCGCCGCACTGGGCTACGTCACCGATGCCACCAAGGCAGACAAGGCGAAGTTCCCTAAGTACGCCGCCGGCCAGCTCTGCAGCAACTGCCAGCTGTATCAGGGCAAGCCCGGCGAGGCGAGCGGTCCGTGCGCGCTGTTCGGCGTCAAGTCGGTCGCCGCCAAGGGTTGGTGCAGCGCCTACGTCAAGAAGGCCTGAGACGCGTCGGCCATGGCTGCGCTTGCTCAGCGCAGCGCCATTGATCAGCGTCAACAAGCCCGCACCGCATCGGACGCAAGATGCATCGAATCCCCTACCAGGAGTCGTCACGCGGTCGCCTTCCTTGATGCCCTCGACGCCTGCGCCCACCGCAGCCACGAAGCCCGCGCCTTCGTGACCCGGGATGAAGGGCAGCGTCGGCCTGACCGGCCAGCCGCCTTCGGCGGCATGCAGGTCGGTGTGGCAGACGCCTGACGCCACTACCTTCACCAGCACCCTGTCCGGGCGTCACCAGCGGGATGGGCACCTCTTCGATCCGCAGCGGCTGACCGAACTGATGCACGACCGCAGCTTTCATCATGGGCATGGCGTTCCGGAAGACGCCGCATGGTCTGCCCTGACTCGGCGGGCAGCCTTGATCCAACGCAAGCGGTCGCACCGACAAGCCCCACCCGCACGCCGCCGCCGCCAGTGCCGGGCATTGACGCTGCGCAAGCTTCACCTGCGAAGTCGGTCCTAAGGTTGGACACCCGATCTCGATCCATCAACGGAGGCCACCATGGCAGACCCGAAATCCATCCTGCTGCATATCGACGGCACGGCGCGCTGCGTCGAGCGCGTGCGCGTTGCGCGCCAGCTCGCAGAGACCTTCAGCGCCGAGGTGAAGGCGCTCTACGCCGTGACGCCCTCGTTGCTGCGCTACCCGATGGCGCTTGAGGGCGGTGTCGTGTCGGGGGGTGACATGGCCATCATTGACGACGAATGCCGCGATCAGGCCCACGCCGCCTACACGGCAGCAAGCGCCGGCTCTCCATTGCTCAGCTGGGCAGAACCGACCGGAGACACCCGGGACTTCGCCAACCAGGCGCTCTACTGCGACCTGATGTTGCTCGGCCAGCGCGATCCCGACGACAAGTCCTCCGTCTATATACCCCCGGACTTCCTGACCGCGCTGCTGGTCCAGACGGGACGGCCCGCATTGGTGTTGCCCTACGCAGGGTCGATCGCGCCGATAGGCCGCACCGTGCTGGTGGCCTGGAAGCCGACGCCAGAGGCTGCGCGGGCTGTGTCGGCCGCCCTGCCCTGGCTGCGCCGCGCGGAGCACGTCCACGTCATCAGCTACGGCGACTCGCCCGACAAGGCCTTGCAGGCGCAGCAGCAATACCTGCAGGCGCATGGCGTTGCAGCGCAACTGCATCGCGGCGGCCCGGAACTCGGCAAAGCCGGTGAGGACCTGCTTTCGCGCGCTGCCGATCTTTCGGCAGACCTCCTCGTCATGGGTTGCTACGGCCACAGCCGAGCCCGCGAATGGGTCTTGGGCGGTGCAACTCGAACAGTGCTCCAGTCCATGACCCTGCCGGTTCTGATGGCGCATTGAAGGCACCGACGGGACTCGATCACCTTCACGTTCACGGGTCGCCGCGCGGGCGACGGCCTGATCAAGCCTCCACGGTATCCAGGTACTCCGGCACCGAGCTGGGCCAGTGAAACTTCTCCTCGATGGCCTGGCGCAGCGCATCCGCCGCCTCGGGCTCACCATGGGTCACGTAAACGTGCCGAGGCGCGCGTCGCATCGAACCCAGCCAGTGCAGCAGGTCCTCACGATCGCCATGGGCAGAGAGGCCGGCGATGTTTGCCACCTCGGCGCGTACCGGGACGTGCGCATAGGCCTTTAGGTGATGCACCACGCGCCCGCCCGTGGCCATGCCGCTGGCGGAAATGATGATGCTGGCACCGGTGGCTTCAGCACCAGATCGTCCCGCCGCCCCAGATCACCGACGAAGTCAAAGCCGCCCATTCCTAGGCACCTTCGCTGGCCAGCGACCTGCCGCTTCGGGCGGCGGCCGCGTCACGGCGAAGATCGGCGGCGCCGGCGAAGCGCTTCGTTGACAGAACGCTGGCGCCTGCGACTTCGCTCGGCTGATCGATGCAAGAATCGACGCAAGCTCATAACACTCCAGCTGCGTGCCCATCCGCCGTGACACTCCAGCACATTGCCGTTCTTGACGACGAATCGGCCATCACCGAACTTCTCGCCCACTACCTGGCGGGCCACGGCTTTCGCACGACCCAGTTGCACTCAGGCCGTGCGCTGATGGACGTGATGGCCAGCGACCCGCCCGAGCTGGTGCTGCTCGATCTGGGCCTGCCCGGCGAGGACGGCTTCGCGATCGCACGGCAGCTGCGCGAGCATTGGCAATGCGGGCTGGTCATCATCACCGGCCGGGGCGACTCGGTCGACAAGGTGGTGGGGCTGGAGGTGGGCGCCGACGACTACGTCACCAAGCCATTCGACCTGCGTGAGCTGGTGGCTCGCATCAAGGCCGTGCTGCGGCGCACTGCACCGACCGCCACGCCGGCCCGCGCGCCGGTGACAGCGAACCAGGCGCCGACGACGACCGCCCCGGCTCAGCTTTGCCTGGGCTTCCTCGGGTGGCAGCTGGACCTGGCGGCGCGTCGTCTCAACGACCCGACGGGCGTGGAGGTGCAGCTCACCGGTGGCGAGTTCTCCTTGCTGGCGACACTGGCCCAGCACCCCGGCCGCGTGCTGTCGCGCGACTTCCTGCTTGAACACACGCGAGGCCGCGAAGCCGCACCGTTCGACCGCACGATCGACGTGCAGGTGGGCCGGCTGCGCAAGAAGCTTGAGACCGATGCCGAGCATCCGCAGATCATCAAGTCGGTGCGCGGGGCCGGCTACATCTTCATCCCGCCGGTCAGCTCGGGCACCTCGGCCACCTGATGACTCCGCTGGCGCCCCCTGCCCCGCCCGGGCTGCCACACGCCATTGATGACCTGACCGTCTATCGCTCGCTGTTCTCGGCCTACCCGGACGCGCTGCTGCTGGTCGACGCCGCCGGCCTGATCGTGCTGGCCAACCCGGCGGCAGCGACGCTGCTGGGCTATTCGACGGGCGAGCTGATCGGCACCAGCGTCGACGCCCTGGTGCCCGACAGCATCCGCCCGCGCCATGCGTCCTACCGCGATGCCTACGCCCATGCGCCGCGCTCGCGGCCGATGGGCACGCAGATGGAACTGGTGGCCAAGCGCCGCGACGGTTCGGAGGTGACGGTCGAGATCGCGCTGAGCCCCCTGCAGAGCGAAGGCCTGCCGTTTGTGGTGGCGGCGATCCGCGGCATTGGCGCCTACCCGCGCGTCAGGCAGGCCCTGCAGCGCGCGCGCTACAGCGAGCACCTGGCCCAGCTGGGCCGCCTGGCGGTCGATGCGCGCGACCCGCAGCTGCTGCTGTCGCAGGTGCCGGCGATCGCGGCAGAGGCGCTGGAGGTCGAGCTGTCCAGCGTGCTGCTGCTGGAGCCCAACCGCCTGGAGTTCAAGGTGGTCGGCCGTGTCGGCGTGGTGCCGGGTGCAGAGGTCGGCGCCCGCATGGCCAATCGGGTCGACACCCCGGCCGGCTACGTGATCTCGCAAGGGCGCCCCGTCATCGTCGACGACCTGAGCCAGGAGCAACGCTTCACGGCCCCGCAGAACTACCTCGATGCCGGCGTCGTCGGCATTCTGGCGGTGCCGCTGTCCGACCGCGGTCGCATCATCGGCGTGCTGTCCGCGCAGTCGCGCCAGGTCAAGCACTTCAGCGACGACGAGACGCGCTTTCTCGAATCCCTGGCCAACCTGCTGGCCACCAGCCTGCAGCGTGCGCAGAGCGAGGAAGCACTCAATCACGCCCAGCGCCTTGAGAGCGTGGGCCAGTTGACGGGCGGCATCGCGCATGACTTCAACAACCTGCTGACCGTCATCCAGGGCAATCTCCAGGTGCTGGAGGAACTGCCCGCGTTGGCACGCGACGGGCTTGGCCAGCAGTTGGTCGGCGCGGCCACCCGGGCATCCAAGCGCGGGGCGGAGCTGACCAGCAAGCTGCTGGCCTTCTCGCGCCGCCAGGTGCTGCAACCCAGTGCCGTCGATGTCGGCGCGTTGCTGCACTCGCTGTCCGACATGCTGCGCCGCACGCTGGACCAGCGCATCGCCATCAGCCTGGAGCTGCCGGCCGAATGCCCGCCTGTGCTGGCCGACCCCGGCCAGCTCGAAGCCGCCCTGCTCAACATCGCCATCAACGCGCGCGACGCCATGCCCGATGGCGGCTCGCTGCGCTTCTCGGCGGCCCCGGCCGGCGCCTTGCCGGCGGAGATACGGCGCGAGATTGATGACCCCAGCGCCCAGGACGAACGCTTCCTTTGCATCGCCATCTCCGACACCGGCGCCGGCATGCCCGAGGAGGTCAAGGAGCGCGCCTTCGAGCCCTTCTTCACCACCAAGCAGTTGGGGCGCGGCACCGGGCTGGGGCTCAGCACGGTCTATGGCTTCGTCAAGCAGTCGCGCGGCGCGGTGGCCATCGAATCCACACCCGGCGCGGGCACGACCGTCTCCCTTTACCTGCCCCGCCCCTGGGCCGAGCAGGTCTCTGGCGACGAGCCCGACAACGTCACCGACGTGATCCCGGCGGGCCTGCGGGTGATGATGGTCGAGGACGACACCGAGGTGCGCGCGGTGGCACAGCGCTTCCTGGAGATGCTGGGTTGCCGGGTCACGGTCAGTGGCAGTGGCGAGCAGGCACTGCTGACGCTGACGCCTGGCGCGCCCTTCGACCTGCTGCTCACCGACATCGCGCTCGGCTCCGGCATGCGCGGTACCGAACTGGCCCGTCTGGCGCAGGAGCGGCTGCCGGGGCTGGCGATCCTGCTGATGTCGGGGTTCTCTGCCGAGCTGCTCGACGCCGACCGCGACTCACCGCCAACCTGGGAGCTGCTGCCCAAGCCCTACTCTCGCGCCGAGCTGGCCAGCGCCATCGCCCGGGCCCTGTCAGGCGGCCACTAATTCCAGCGCCTCGGCGCCTCGGCGGCCAGCA
>NZ_JBDSQX010000022.1:0-36973 GCF_039929605.1 Roseateles sp. | reverse complement strand
CGTAGCGGCGCGAGTTCGGCGCGGGGCTTCGGGGCTGACGTACTTCGGCCGGACCGAGCACAGCACCTGCGTGCTGTGCGACGCCTGCCGAAGGACTTGCCGCATGCAAGCGGCAAGGCACGCAGGGAACCCGCAGCGCAGCGAAGGGCGGGGCGGCCAGGGGGGAGCTTTTTGCTTACTTTTTGGCGGCCCAAAAAGTGAGTCGCCCGCCGGGGCGAACTCCCGGCATGGGCCTAGCCAACAAGCAAGCGCATCGGCTAAGCACCCCGGAAGATTCCTTCCGCCCCAACGGAAGACACCCACCCCACCTCGCTCTCGTCCCTTCCCGCAGCAACGGCAACCATGGCCGTCATGCATCAAGCCGATGCAAGACCGCTCCAAGGAGCTCACCATGCTGCAACGCCTCAAGACCCTCACCGCTTCCATCCGCAACGCTTTCGGACGCACCGCCAGCCGCAGCCTTGACGCGACGATCACTGCCGCGCCCACGGCCGCCCGCTCCCTGCGCCGCGCGTTGCCGCCACTGCTGGCCATCACGGCCGTGACCGCCGCGGGCTACGGGCTTGTGACCCACCCGCCCATCCAGCCCGTGCCCCACGGCCAGGCCGCCGTGCGAACCAACCAGTTCAGCGGCTGCACCAGCGAGTTCCGCGACGGCAGCTTTCTGACGATCCCGGGCCTGCACGAGGTGCGCTTCTTCCCGCTGCGCGACCAGAGCTTTCGCCCCGAGGCGCTGGCCAAGGCCGGCGGCCCGTCGCCGTTGCAGTCGGTCGAAGGCCTGTCGCTGGGCCTGGACATGACGGTGCGCTGGGCGGTCGATGCGACCCGCCTGGGCGAGCTGTCGCGCAAGCTGCCGGACGACATCGAGGCCGATGTCATCAACCCCGCCGTGCAGGCCGTCGTCTACAAGCAGATCGCCCGCCACACGGTGCGCGAGATCTTCTCCAGCCAGCGCGCCGAGATCGCCGCCGCGCTGGAGGCCGAGCTGCGCGCCAAGTTGGCCGTGGACGGCATCCAGCTCAAGGGCGTGCAGATCGGCTCGGTGGACCTGCCGGCCGACTACCGCCAGGGCATGGACCGCCTGCTGGCCGACAGCCTGGCCAGCGAGCGCATGCGCTACACGCTGGAGATCTCCGAGAAGAAGGTCAAGCAGACCGAGTTCGAGGCCAACGCCGACAAGGTGCGCCGCGAGACGGCCGCCGAGGCCTCGGCGCGCGAGCAGATCATCGCGGCCAGGGGCCAGGAGGAGGCCATGAAGCATGTGCTGCCCTTCAAGCAGAAGCTGATCGAGCAGCGCGCGCTGGAAGCCCAGGCCGAGAACGCGAGCCGCGTGAAGCAGGCCGAAGGCGCGGCCCAGGCGCGCCGCATCGAGGTGGACGCCGAGGCCGCCGCGCGCCAGAAGCTGGCCGACGCCGAGGCCTACCGCATCGCGCAGACGGGCAAGGCCAACGCCAGCCAGATGGCAGCCGAGGGCGCGCTGCTGACCCGGCACCCGCTGCTGGTGCAGAAGGCCATGGTCGACAAGCTCTCGGACAAGGTGCAGGTCATCATCGCCCCGCCTGGCTCGGGCGGCTTCATCGGCAGCGCGCTGTTGGCCGGCGTGTCGCCCAACAAGGCTGCGCCTGCCGCCGCCAACGCTGAGCAGGAGTAAGACGCCATGCGCCGCTTTGTCCTCATCGTTGTTGCTGCCGCAGCCGCTGCGGTCGTCATCACCAAGGCCGAGGCCGCCGAGCTGCCGGCCTTCCCGCGCGCCGGCCTCGTGGCACAGGACTCGCCGCTGCGCGGTGCGCCGCGCGACACGGCCTCGCTGCAGGCCCAGATGGGCCGTGGCGAGGCGCTGGAGATCCGCGCCGAGCGGGGCGACCACTGGCAGGTGTGGGACTACCGCCGCGAGCGCGGGGGTTGGCTGCGCAAGGGCCAGGTCCTGCTGATGCCGCGTGGCGAGGGCGCCAGCGCCGAGATCCTGGCCCAGCTCAGGCTGGCCCGGCAGCAGTTCGGCACCGAGGGCCTGGGCCTGGGTCTCACGGCGGCCTATGTGCAGGCCGCCACGCCGGCTGAACTCGCCGGTCCCGGCGGCGCCGAGGCGATGGATGCGATGGGCACGTTTGCCGAGCGCATCGCCGACCGTGCCTCGCTGCGCGACGCCAAGCTCGGCGAAGGCCAGCTCGCCGCGCAGATGGACGTGGCCGCGCGCTACGGCCTCAAGTTCGAGCAGGTCGAGGCCGAGGAGGGCCGCGTGCAGGTTTGCTACGACGGCGAGGCCTTTCGCCGCCTGCTGGCCAGCGCCGCCACGCCAGAGCAGCGCGTGCGCGCCGTGCTGGCGCTGACCCGCCCCGACTGCCTGAACCCGCGCGCCACGGTGCGCGAGCAGGAGGCGCGTGACCAGTGGCGCCAGCAGGTGTTGACGCAGGTGGACGCGGGCACGCTGCTCGCCCACTGGAAGAACCGCCTGCTGATGCGCCGCGCGTCCGTCGCCGCCAGCCTGGCCTTTGCGCAGGCGCGCCGGGGCGACGCGGTGCAGTCGCAGGCGCTGGCCGAGTTCGCCGGCATCGCGCCCACCGAGCTGACGGAGGACGACCAGACCGCCTACAACGACGCCGCCATGCGCGTGAACGCCGCGCGCTGGCTGGGCACGAGCAGCGCGCCGCGTGACTTCGGCGCCGTGCAGCTCGCGCTGCAGCCCGGCGCCGACGGCGAGCGCTGCGTGGAGCTGAAGGCGGCTGGCAAGCTGGCGGCGCGCCGCTGCAGCTTTGGCCAGGTCGCGCTGGCCTCGGCCTCGCTGAACCGCGAGGGCCGCGCGCTGGCCCTGGCCGTGCAGCCGCTGGACGGTTGGCGCGAGCTGTGGCTGTTCATCAAGGATCGCGAGGGTTGGCGCATCGAGGTCATGCCGCCGGCGCCGGCCCAGCCGGGCCTGGGCGTGGCCGAGTTCGCCGGCTGGGTGCCGGGTGGCGCGCAGCTGCTGGTGGCCCGCGAGTTCCGCGCCGAAGGCAAGTACCGCCGCAGCTTCGAGGTTGTCACGCTGGCCGGCCTGGCGGTGGAACGGCAGTCTGCGGAGCCGGCACTGCTGGGGGCCTTTCAGCGCTGGTCTGACCCGGCCTGGCGCGGCGGCTCGCCGATCAGGCGCTGAGACGGGCCGAATCGCCCGCAGGCCGGCATGGCGCGCCGTAGGCTTGCTGCCCGGTAAGCTGATGCGGTCTGCTACGTTGAGGTATTCGATGAGAACGATGGCGCTTGCCGCGACCGGCCTGGCCTTCTTGGCCCTGGTCGTGTTGTCCTGCCCGGCAACGGCGGCCGCCGGGATCGGCGACTGGCGCGCCGACCAGATCCGGCAGGCGGAAGAGGAGTTCGCAAGCGTCAAGGTGCTGTCACGCCAGCCCCTGTATCTGGCGGACTCGTTTCCCGATGGCGCGAAGGGCTTGCTGATCGGCGGCTATCCGCCCAGGACTGCATGGTTCTTACCGCCGGGCACGCCGAGTGCGACCCAGGAGCACTACAACTCCTACTGCTTCTCGGAGGCACTGGTCCTGGCGCAGACCCAGGACTCGCAGTCGGTGCTGACGTCGGACGACAGGGCCATCCTGACCCGAACGCGTTTGAAGGTCCTGGACGTCATCAAGGCGCCGCCCGCCCTGGCGGCTGGAGACCAGATCGCCGTCGTGAGGTTCGGTGGCGAAGTGCTCGACCACGGCGAGCGCTTGCGCGTGCGCGACGACGGCTGGAGCGATTTCTCGCCCGGCCATGTCTACCTCCTCAAGCTCCAGTCCGTGCAGGGTCGAGGCATGGACCACTATTTCAGTCTGATCTACCGCGAGACTGCGTTTGCCGACCTGCGACTCGTCCGCGAATGGGACGAGTTTGCGGCCGGCACGCCCTACGGCGATGTCAAGACGGAGCTGTTGAGCCTTCCCAACCGGTACGCCTGCCCACCGCCGCGCTGACAGGCTCATGCCGCTCTTGCGGCGGCCGGTCTCAAGCCGCGAGCCGCATCGCATCCTGCAGCAGCAACTCCAGCCGCACGACCGTGCCCACGCCGTTATCGCGCCCAGCAGTTGTTCCAGCACCTGTTGCAGCACCTCGGGGTGGCCGTCGAGCATGAAGCCCTCGGGCACCGGCTCAGCGCACCGACCTGCTGCCCCTGGGCGAGCACGTCTTCCAGCGTCTCGGCCGAGGGCCGGCCATTGGGCTGGCGCAGTGGGCAGAGCAGGGACTGCGGCATGCCAGCAGTATGGCGACATGGGTGACGTCGTCCATCTCGGCCTCCGCTGAGTTGCGACCTTAGGCTCGGGGCCGATCACCAAGGCCCCAACGGCGCGCGGTATCCGGGCGATGAGGCAACTGTCATATCCGGGACCGCGGCGGGGACAGAATCGCGGCCATTGCCCACAACCACTGCGGACTCGCCATGCCCCAGATGCTGCTCATCCTCGAACCCCTCGGCCAGCGCGCCGAACGCGGCCGCGTTGCGGGCGAGGTCGTCTACCAGCGCATGCTGGATTTCGCCGCGGAACTGCAGGCCGAGGGGCTGCTGCTGGGCGTCAACTCCCTCGGCACTCAGGCCAAGCGCCTGGCCAAACGCGACGGCGGCGCCCAGGTCTGGGACGGGCCCTTCGCCGAGGCCAAGGAGATGGTGGGCGGCTACTTCCTGCTCGACACCGAGGACGAAGCCGTCGCCCTGGCCTGGGCCGAGCGCTGCCCCGCCGCCGAGTGGGCAACAGTGGAGATCCGAGGCATCGGCCCCTGCTACATGTGAGCCCCTCGCCCAGGCGCGCCGCGCTGAACGCTGGCCCGCCTGGTCGGTCCCCCGAGGGGACGGCGATGCTCGCGGCATTGAGCCGCGAGCACATCGCCATGCGGGCCGGCTTGGGAGCGGCCCGGCGCTCGGCCCGAATACCCCCAGTTTGGAATGATTGGTAAATACCCGGACGCTGTCGAATTCGGCACGCGAGGATCGTCGTGGGCATGAAGGCAGCGAAACCTGCCGCCACTGACTCTTCACACCCCGGAGATCCCGCCATGCGATTCATGATCCAAGTCCGCGCCACCGCCGTCAGCGAGCGTGGCGACCCGCCCGGCCCCGAGTACGCCAAGCTGTTCGAGGAGATGGGCGTCTTCCACGGGGAGATGGCGCGTGCCGGCGTGTTGCTGGACGGCGCCGGCCTGCGCCCCAGCCGCGATGGCTGGCGCCAGCGCTACAGCGCCGACGGCCGCCGCGAGGTCATCGACGGCCCCTTTGCCGAGGCCAAGGAGCTGATCGCCGGCTACACGCTGATCCAGGTGCGCTCCGAGGAGGAGGCGCGGGCCTGGGCCAGCCGCTTCCCGATGCCCTTTGTCGGCATGGCCTGCGAGGTCGAGGTGCGCCGGCTTTACGAAGACGCCGACTTCGCCCCCGGCGGTGACATGGCCATCCGCAGCGAATGAGGAGAACGACATGAGCTTCTGGACCTACCTTTTCATCGCCCTGGGTGCCGCCCTCCTCGCGCTGCTGGCCTACGCGTCCACGCGGCCGGACGAATTCAGCGTGGAGCGCCACCTGCGCATCGCGGCGCCGGCCGATCAGGTCTGGCCGCTGGTCAGCGAGCTGCGCGCCTTCAACCGCTGGAACCCCTATGAACGCAAGGACCCGCTGCTGAAGAGCCAGTACGCCGGCGCGGCCGGCGGTGTGGGCTCGCGCTACGCGTGGGAGAGCGACAAGATCGGCGTCGGCAGCATGGAGATCACCCACCAGCAGCCTGGCCGTGCGGTGCAGATGAAGCTGGACTTCCTGAAGCCCTTCGAGGCCCACAACGAGGCCGAGTTCGCGCTGCAGCCCACGGCCGATGGCGCCACCGAAGTGAGCTGGCGCATGCGCGGCCCGGCCAACTTCATCAGCAAGCTGATGGGTGTCGTCATCAACATGGACAAGATGGTGGGCCGGGACTTCGAGGACGGGCTGCAGAACCTGCGCCAGCTCGCCGAGGCACGGTCGTGATCGACCTCGAATTCAGCATCGCCATCGCTGCGCCCGTCGCACGGGTGTGGGACTGCATGTTCGACGCCACCGCCTACCGCGACTGGACCCGTGCCTTCGCCGAGGGCTCCTACTTCGAGGGCTCCTGGGAGGCCGGCCGCCGGCTGCGCTTTCTCGACCCAAAGGGCTTCGGCATGGAGGCCATCGTCGACGAACGCCGCCTGCATGAAATGCTGTCGCTGCGCCTCGTCGGCGAGATCAGGGACGGGCGCCCGCTGGCCGACAGCCGGCTCCACGCCGAGCCTGCCCACGAGCGCTATGTTTTCAGCGCGACGCCCACCGGCGGCACGCACCTCGTCGTCCACCTGCAGAGCTGGGACGACGGCTTCACCGACTTCTTGCAGACGACCTGGCCGCAGGCGCTGCAGCGCCTGAAGGCCCTGGCCGAATCCGTCCACTGAAAGGAAAGCATCATGCAGATCAAGGTCACCAGCGTCATGGTCGACGACCAGGAGAAGGCCCTGGCCTTCTATACGCAGAAGCTCGGTTTCACGAAGATGGCCGACATCCAGATGGGCCCCAGCTACCGCTGGCTGACGGTCGTGTCGCCGGAAGGCATCGACGGCGCGGAGCTGTCGCTGGACCCGATGAACATGGAGGCATCCAAGGTGTACCAGAAGGCCTTGTACGAGGCCAATACGCCCATCAACGCCTTCGTCACGACCGATGTCGACGCAGAGGCGCAGAAACTGCGCGAGCGCGGTGTCGTCGTGCGCGGCGAGCCGGTGAACATGGGCCCCATCAAGGCCGTCATGTTCGAGGACGGCTGCGGCAACCTCATCCACCTCATCCAACCCCTCATCAAGCCCGAGTGAGACCAACATGCACAAGCAGATCTTCGTCAACCTTCCCTGCAAGAACCTGCCCGCCAGCAAAGCCTTCTTCGAGGCGCTGGGCTACAGCTTCAACCCGCAGTTCACCAACGAGATGGGTGCCGGCCTCGTGCTGGGCGACAACCTCTACGCCATGTTGCTGACGGAGGAGTTCGCCAAGGGCTTCACCGCCAAGCCGCTGGTAGACGCCAAGGTCGCGACCGAGGTGCTGGTGTGCCTGTCCTGCGAAAGCCGCGAGGAGGTCGACCAGCTCGTCGCCAAGGCCCGCGCCGCCGGCGGCGCCGTGCCGCGCGAGCCGCAGGACCACGGCTTCATGTACGCCCACGGTTTCGAGGATCTGGATGGCCACATCTGGGAACTCGTCTACATGAGCGGCATGCCGCAGGAATGACGCCCCTCGTCCAGTCGCGCCGCGCTGAACGCGCGCGCACCTGGCCGGTCCCCCTGGGGGACGGCGATGCTCGCGGCATTGAGCCGCAAGCACATCGCCCTATCGGGCCGGCTTGGGAGCGGCCCGGCGCTCGGCCCGGCTGCGCGGGACCCATTCACACCTTCTAGGAACGACCATGAAAATCCAGCAAAAGCTCACGCCCTTCGTCTGGTACCAAAGCGGTGCCGAAGACGCGGTTGCCTATTACCTGAAGGTTTTTGGCAGCGGCCAGGTGCTGCACACCCAGCGCTGGGGCGAGAACGCGCCCGGGGCGGCCGGCACCGTCATGGTGGTGCAGTTCGAGCTGCTCGGCCAGCAGATGACGGCCTTCAACGGCGGCCCACCTTTCAAGCTCAACGAGGCCTTCTCGTTGATGGTCGCCTGCGAGGACCAGGCCGAGATCGACCATCTCTGGGCGCAGTTGCCCGCCGGCGGTGGTCGCGAGAAGGCCTGCGGCTGGGTGGAAGACGCCTGGGGCCTGTCCTGGCAGATCATTCCGAAGGCCTGGTTCGACATGATCCGCGACCCCGACCCAGCCCGCGTGCAGCGCGTCTTCCAGGCCATCTGGCAGATGCAGAAGATCGACCTCGCGGCCCTCCAACGCGCTTACGACGGCGTTTGACGCCGTGAACCATGCCGACATCGCAGCCGGTGTCTGGCGCATCGAGCGCAGCCGGCTCGTGGGCGCGGCGGCCAAGCTGCTGCGGGACCTGGATGAAGCCGAGGACTGCGCCCAGGACGCCCTCATCGCCGCGATGGAAAGCTGGCCGCGCGATGGCCAGCCCACCAACCCCGCTGCCTGGCTGATGACCGCCACCCGCAACAAGGCCCTGGACCGGCTGCGCCGCCGCGCCATGCTGGAGCGCGAACACGCGCACCTGGCGGCCGACGACGAGGCCTTCGGCACCCACGTCGTGCCCGACTTCGTCGACCACCTCGACGCGGCCCGCGACGAGGCCGAGATCGGCGACGAGCTGCTGCGCCTCATCTTCATCGCCTGCCATCCCGTGCTGCCGCGCGAGGCGCAGGTGGCGCTGACGCTGCGCCTGCTCGGCGGCCTGGAGACGGCCGAGATCGCCCGCGCCTTTCTGCAGCCCGAGGCGACCGTTGCCCAGCGCATCGTGCGGGCCAAGAAGGCGCTCAACGGCCAGGCCTACGAGCTGCCCACCGCCGACGAGCGCGAGCAGCGCCTGGGCGCCGTGCTGGCCGTCGTCTACCTGATCTTCAACGAGGGCCACAGTGCCGGCAGCGGTGCCAGCCTGCTGCGGCCGGCGCTGTGCGACGAGGCCCTGCGCCTGGCGCGCCAGTTGCAGCATCTGCTGCCCGAGCATTCGGAAGTGCACGGCCTGGCCGCGCTGCTTGAAATCCAGGCCTCGCGCCTGCCCGCCCGGCTGGACGCGCAAGGCCGGCCCGTGCTGCTGCCCGACCAGGACCGCCGCCGCTGGGACACCCTTCTCATCCGCCGTGGCCTGGCGGCGCTGGAGCGTGCGCTGGGGCTGGGCGAGCCCGGGCCCTACACGCTGCAGGGCTCGATAGCCGCCTGCCACGCCCGCGCCACGCGCGCCGAGGACACCGACTGGCGCGCCATCGTGGCCGGCTACGACCGGCTGCTGGCGCTCAACCCCTCACCCGTCATCGCGCTGAACCGCGCGGTGGCCGTCAGCTTCGCCCACGGCCCGGCGGCCGCGCTGCCGCTGCTGGACGCGCTGGCAGCCGAGCCGCAGATGAAGCGCTACCCCTGGCTGGCCGGCGCCCAGGCCGACGTGCTGGAACGCCTGGGCCGCGTCGGCGAGGCGCGCGACGCCTACCTGCGCGCGGCGGAGCTGACGGACAACGAGGTGCAGCGGGCGCTGCTGCTGGAGCGTGCCAAGCGGCTGGCCAGTTGATGCGCCGTTAGGGCTGCACGCCGGACTTGGCGCCCCGCGCGTCCCGCAGGTGCGACGCAATCCAGAACCACAGTGCCGCCCAACCCGCGCCGAAGGCCCAGCCGGCGAGCACGTCGCTGGCCCAGTGCACGCCGAGCATCACGCGGGTCACGCCGATCAGCACGGTCATGAAGGCCGCAGCGCCGACGAGGAACGCCTGCATGCGCAAACCCTCCTGCCGATGCGCCAGCAGCACGCCCACGGTCAGGTAGAACACGGCAGACATGCTCGCGTGGCCGCTCGGGAAGCTCAGCCCCTGCTGCAGCAGCGCGGCGAAGGCCGGGTCAGGCCGGGCGCGGCCGAAGCCGGTCTTCAGCGCCGTGACGGCCAGCGCGGCGGTGACCATGGCCAGGCTCACCGCCGCTGCCCGCGCGGGCCGGCGCGCCACGCACAGGTAGCCCGCGGCCAGCGCGGTGAACAGCGTCATAACCGGCGTGCTGCCCAGGCTGCTCAGCTCGCGCATGACGGCCTCCACCAGCGGGTGCGCGGCGCGCCACTGCTGCGCCAGATGCAGCGCGGCCGTGTCCCACCGGGTGGTTTCCAACTCGCGCATCTCGTCGGCCAGGCCCGCAAAGCCGCTGAGCGCGAGCATGGCGAAGGCAAAGGTCAGCCAGCGACGGCCGGCAGCGGACTGGAGGCCCATGCTCATGTGCGGTGCAGCAGCGCCTTAGCCGCATCGATGCGCAGGGCCAGCTCCACGGTCTCGTCGTTCAGCACCTGCTGAAGAAAGCGCCTCGGGTCGATGTCGGGCGTGTTGCCGGGGTGAGGGCGGGCGGTCGATGACGGCGCATCCAGCGGCTGCAGGAGCCGCATCGCCTCGTCCAGCGCAGCCGGCTTGATGGGCCTCAGCTTCGTCAGCAGGTCCGCCTGGCCTTCAACGCTGGGCGGGATGTCCAGCCAGGGCGTGTCGGCAAACACCGGCGCGAGGTCGGGTGCGACAAAGGCCGACCAGTTCTCCGTGGCCGCCTGCTGCGCCGGCACCAGCGCTGCCTGCCATGACGGCTCGGTGGCCGACGGCATGCACTGCAGCCGTGCCGGTGCGATGCCCGCCAGATACCGGGCCCGCAGCTGCATCAGGAAGACCGCGGCGCGGGAGGCGCTCAGCGGCTCCTGCAGCGAGAACCACAGCTGCAGCCCGTCGGTGCCCGACACGGCGATGGCCGGCGCCGGCAGTTGCAGGTCCGCCTGCACGCCGCGCCAGACCTGGGACAGCACATCCCAATCGGCAGGGCGGGCCAGCTCCAGCACCATCGCCCGCACCTCGCCGCGATCACTGATCAAGCGGCTGTCAGCGGCTGCCGGCAGCAGATAGAGGCGCCGCAGTTCGGATTGAAGTCGATTCATGGGCTGAAGGGGCAAGTGGGCAAACAAATCTACCGCAGGGCGCTGCGGCAGCCCCTAAGCCTGCCACACCCCATACCCCGCCTCGCGCAGCGAGATGGCGAGCTCCACCTCCATGTCGCGCGCCGCCTCATAAGGCATGGGGTTGTAGAACTCGTATAGCTCGGGCATCAGCCGCACGCCGTACTTCAGCACGAAGCGGTTGGCCTGCACGCCGGCCATGTGCCGGTCGAAGCGCAGGTCCGGGTCCAGCCCCGTCATGCCCACGTAGAGGCAGGGCTTGACGATGTCGTGCTGCGGGTTGGCCTGGCGGAAGGCGGGCTCGTTCCACACCTGCTCGGCCAGCAGAACCACGTAGACGTGGTGGTGGTCACGGCGCCGACTCATGGTCTTGGGCCGAGCGCCGGGCCGCTCCCAAGCCGGCCCGTCTGGCGATGTGCGAGCGGCTCAATGCCGCGAGCATCGTCGTCCCCCCGGGGGACCGGCTGGGCCCGCCCGCGTCCAGCGGTGCGCGACCGGACGAGGGGCTTCATCTCTCGGTGTTTGTGTTCTCGCGCAACATCCGCTGCATCAGCACGAAGAAGCGGTCATAGAACTCCCCGGCGGGAATCGTCTCGGAGGCGACCTTGACGAGGGAGTCATCCGTCGACGACAGCGGCACCGAGATCGAGCCCAGCGCGCTGACGCCCAGGCTCGCGGCCTGCGGGTTCTTCTTGAGCGCGTAGCGGTCCTGCTGGGCGCTGACATAGGCGGTCGCGACCTGCTGCTTGGGCCCGTCGCCGACGCAGACGACGTTGAAGGCGATCTCCACATGCATCTCGCCCCCGGGCTGGAAGTGCTTGGCTCCACGCACGACGCCGGTCTCCGCCTTGCTGATGACGTAGCCCTGGCTCAGCAGCGCGCGGCGGGCGGCCTCGCAGGTGGCCTCGACATTGGCGTCGAACAGGCGCGAGAAGGTCTCCTCGGCGGCAAAGCTCTCACCCTGGTAGACCTTGCGGGAGGACTTGTCTGCGGAGGTGGACATGCTGCCGCAGCCGGTCAGCAGCGCGCCGAGCAGCATCGGCAGGATCAGGACAAAACGAAAACGTGGCATGGGGGGATTATTCCGTCGTCGCGGTCGTGGACGCTTTGGGCCGCTGCAACGCGCCGGGCGCGGCGGCAGATGACAGGGGCAACCCCCGCGCGTCGTTGGGAGCATCGTTGCGGCAATCGCTTGCACCACGCTGGCGCTGAGCGGCCGGGGCCTGACGGATCTCTACTTCGAGGCCGACGACCTGCGTTGAGAATGGCCGCCTTCCAGGGAGGCCCGATGACAACAACAGACGCCGGCAGTACCAGCCCGAGCTTAGCCATCACGCCCTTCGCGGGCTTCTGGCGCCGCTTGGCGGCGTTTGTCGTCGACACGCTCTTGCTGGGTGGTGTGGGCCTGCTGCTGGGTTGGCTGGCCTTCGATGCGCTCGCGGCGCTCGGCGGCTGGGGGCGCGTGGTGGGCTTTGCGCTGGCCTGGCCCTACTTCGGCCTGATGAACAGCCGCCTCGCAGGCGGCCAGACCGTCGGCAAGCGGCTGCTCGGCCTGCGCACCGTCGGCCTGAACGGCGCGCTGCTGTCGCCGGCGCGCGGCCTTGTTCGAGGCGCGGTAGTCGCCGTGCCCTGGTTTCTGAACAACGCGGTGGCGGACCCCGCGCTTCTGGAATGGCTGCCGCTGGTCATGCTGCTGACCCTGCTCGTGTTCGGGCTCGGGCTGGGCCTCGTCTACCTGCTGGTGTTCAACCGGCCAAGCCGGCGCTCCCTGCACGACTGGGCCGCGGGCTCCGTCGTCGTGCGTGAGCCGTTGTCAGCCGGCTCGGCGCTCGGCGGCCCCACGTGGCGAGGGCATCTGGCCGTGGTGGGCCTGCTGGCGCTGCTGTCGCTGGCCTTGCCGGTCTGGATGCAGCGGCAGCTCGGCGAAGGCGATGTCGCTGTGATGATGGCCGTGCGCGCCACCGTCATCCAACAGCCCGGCGTGCGTCAGGCGGGCGTCACCAAGGGCTGGTCGTCCATCCGCAGCACGCAGGGGTCCAGTTCGTCGACCTATCTCACCGTGCAGGCCGTCAGTGATGCGGAACATTTGAAAGACGAGGCCCTGTGCGAGCGCATCGCCGGCGCGCTGCTGGCGCGGCACGCTGCGGCGGTGGAGCAGGTGGATCAGCTCGTGGTGGTCGTCACGTACGGCTATGACATCGGCATCGCGTCGGGCTGGCAGTCGCGGCGAGTGGCACTGTCCCCCGCACAATGGCGTGAGCGCCTGCGCCGAGAGTCGCCAGTGGCCATCTGAGGACTTCCGGATGGGCAACTCCCGACGGCGGCTGACCACTGCGGCGCCGGGGATCAGCGCGTAATCTGCGGGCGCCGTTGACTCGTTGCAAAGGAAGGCCATGACCACCACGTTGTTCGAAGCTGTTGGCGGCGCCGAGGGCGTCCTTCGCCTTGCCCACGCCTGGCACGCCCGGGTCCTGGCTGACGAGATCGTCGCGCACGCATTCAGCCACGGCTTCCATCCGCAACACACGGAGCGGCTTGCAGCCTATTGGGGCGAAGCCTGGGGCGGCCCACCCGATTACAGCGAACAGTTCGGCACCGAGACGTCGGTGGTTCGCATGCACAGCGGCAATGGCGCCCACGAGGAAATGGACCACCGCGCCATTGCCTGCTTCGATCAGGCCATGGACGATGCCCAGCTCGCCGACCCGCTGCTCAAGCGCGCGCTGCACGACTACTTTGCATGGGCTACAACGGTCAGGATGTCCTCATGCCCGCACAGCGCAGATGACGTGCCCAACGACCTGCGCATCGGCCGCTGGTCGTGGGACGGCTTGCAGGCGTGATGCTCCACTTTTGAACCCGGCGCAGACGCGCTGCGTGCTTCGCAAGTCATCGCGCCAAGCAGGACATCATCGCCATCCCTTGAATCTTTCCGTCGTCGGTTCAGGCTCTTTAATAGAACCACCGCAGCGGGCCCAGCACCGTCTGAGGAAAAAGGACCATCACGAACATCACCGCGAACTGGGCGGCCATGAATGGCAGTACCCCGCGCGTGACCTCGTCCATCTTCATACGGCCTACGCCGGCCACCACGTTGAGGATCGTGCCGACCGGCGGCGTGATCAGGCCGATGGAGTTGTTGATGATGAAGAGCACGCCGAAGTAGACCGGGTCGATGCCGGCCGCCTTGATCAACGGCATCAGCACAGGCGTCATGATCAGGATGGTGGGCGTCATGTCCATGGCGGTGCCCACGAGCATCACGAGCACCATGATGGCGATCAGGAGCAGTGTCTGGTGGCCCAACAGCGGACGAAGCAGGTCCACCATCTGGGCCGGCAAGTTGGCCACGGTGACCAGCCATGCAGACACCATCGCTGAAGCCACCAGGAACATGACCACCGCCGTCGTACGGGCGGCCGTGATGAAGATGCGCAACAACGCCTGCGGCTTCAGCTCGCGGTACACCACGGTGCTGACGAACAGCGCGTAGACGGCGGCGACGACTGCCGCTTCGGTGGGCGTGAACACGCCCATTCGCAGCCCCACCAAGATGAACACGGGCAGCATCAGCGCCCACACCGACTCGCGTGCCGCGGCCCAGATTTCGGCCCGCGTCTTGCGTGGCGGTAGCGGCAGCGCCTCCTTGCGGCCCACCCACCACCAAGTCAGCGCCAGACCCATGCCGATCATGATGCCGGGGAAGATGCCGGCGATGAACAGCTTGCTGATCGACACGTTGGCGGCAACGCCGAAGATGACGAAGCCGATGCTCGGCGGAATGATGGGGCCGATGACACCCGACGCCGCGATCAGCCCGCCCGAGATCTCCTTCTTGTGCCCGGCCTTGAGCATCATCGGCAGCAGCAACGCCGTCAGGGCAGCGGCGTCCGCCACAGCCGAGCCCGACAGCGCCGACAGCAGACAGGCCGCGAGGATCACGACATAGCCCAAGCCACCCTTGACGTGGCCGACGAGGGCCAGCGCGAAGTTGACGATGCGCAGCGACAGCCCGCCGACGTTCATGATCTCGCCGGCCAGCATGAAGAACGGCACCGCCAGCAGCGGGAAACTGTCTGCGCCGTTGATGAAGTTCTGCGCCAGGATCTGCGCGTCAAACAGGTCCAGGTGCCACATGAGCGCCACGCCGCTCGCCAGCAAGGCGTAGGCGATGGGAATGCCCAGCGCCATGGCGCCGAGCAAGCTGCCGAGGAAGATGAAGACGGTCATGGCCGGGTCCGGCTGGGATCAAGCTGCGTGTCGCCGCGCGCCAAGTCGGCCTGCAGGGCTTCGAGTTCGGCCTGCTCTTCCGACTCCTTGACCATCACCAGGTCGTTCTCCCCGAGCTTGCCGCTCAGCAGCCGCGTGAGCTGCAACAGCAGCAAGACGCCGGCGCAGACCGAGAAGACCACGCCGGAAGCGTAGAAGATGGCTGTTGATGCGCCGGTCACCGGCGCTGCCACGTCCAGGTTGATGCGGGCTTGCTGCCAACTGCCCTGAAGGAACAGCCAGGTCAGGTACAGCATGAGAAGGTGGCCCAGCACCATGCAGACCTTCTTGCCAGCCACAGGCAGGCGCGAGACCAGCATGTCGGTGCCCAGGTGTGCACCGTCCTTCATCGCCGCCACGGCGCCCAGGAAGCACAGCCAGACGAACAGCCAGCGCGAGACTTCTTCGCTGACGGCGATGCCGGAGTTGAAGGCGTAGCGCAGCACGACATTGCCGAACACCAGCACCACCATCACGGCGAGTGCAGCGGCGATGAGCAAGTCGATGGCGCGGCAGAGCCGATCGATGGCGGCGTCGATCAAGGCGGCTTCCCTGTGACACCTGTGAGATGCCCGGCCGTCATAGCCGCGCCCCCTGCAGCAGGCCACGTTCGGCCAGGTTGCCGATGAGGGCGCGCAGGCCGAAGCGCCAGGGCGGTGCGGCCTCGCAATGCGTCACCCGGTTTTGCAGGCTGCCCAGCCAGTGGCTGTGGATGGTCACCACATCGCCCAACTTGTGGGTGAAACCGCCGCCGGGCTTGTCACGATCTTCGGTGGGTGCGAACAGCGTGCCCAGGAACAGCATGAAGCCGTCAGGGTATTGGTGGCATGCCATCGTCTGGGCCGCCAAGTCGACCGGGTCGCGGCTGATCTTCGCCATGGTGTTGATGCCGCGCAGCGTGAAGCCGTCGTTCCCGCTCACGTGCAGGTGCACGGTCTCCCGGCGCACCTGGTCCATGCCGAATTGGCCGTCGAACAAGCGGATGAAGGGGCCAATGGCGCAGGAGGCGTTGTTGTCCTTTGCCTTGCCGAGCAGCAGCGCGCTGCGACCTTCGATGTCGCGCAGGTTCACGTCGTTGCCCAGTGCAGCGCCAACGATGGCGCCCCGGCTGTTGATGGCCAGCACCACCTCGGGCTCCGGGTTGTTCCAGGCCGAATCGGCGCGAATGCCAACATCCTGGCCATGCCCCACAGCGGCCAGCACCGGCGCCTTGGTGAAGACCTCGGCATCCGGTCCGATGCCGACCTCCAGGTACTGCGACCACAGATTCTTCTGCTGCAGCAGCGTCTTCAGCGCCTGGGCCTGCGGCGATCCGGGGCGGATGTCCGACAGGCTGTCGCCGATCAGCGCCATGACTTCGCCGCGCAGCACTTGTGCACGACTGGGGTCGCCGCGCGCCTGTTCCTCGATCACGCGCTCGATCATGCTCGAGGCAAAGGTCACGCCGGCGGCTTTGACCACCTGCAGGTCGCACGGGGCAAGCAGCCACGGTACGGCGGCGTCGCGGCCCTCGGCCTTGCTGTTGGCCAACAGCGCATCGACGGTGCACAGGAACTCGCCGGTCACCGAACGCACGGCTTGCACCGGATCGTCGGTCTCGAGCAGCGTGCTCATGGTGGGGAAGTGCCGGCTCAGGTCAAACACGCCATCCGCGCGCAGCACCACCACGGACGGGCCGCCCGGCGTGCCGGCGCACCAGACACGGCCTACCAGCGTGCCGGCCAGGCCGTCCTGCGGCAGCAGCGGATGCAGGCCATCGGTGCGCACCGGCATGGCCGTCGTTGTTGAAGTCATTCGGGCGTCCTCAAGCGCTGTCGATGGTTTTGATCAGGCGGCGCGGCCGCCTCCATGGGCAACGAACTACTTTCCGGCCGCCGTACTGCTTCGCACCTTGGCCAGCTCTGCGTTCAATTCTGCGGTCGTGTCCTCGCCAAACTCCTTGCTGAACTTGGCCAGCACCGGCTGCAGCTTGCTGCGCATCTTGGCCTGTTCGCCCGCCGGCAATTCGGTGATCTGCATGCCGGCCTTCTTCAGCTCGGCCAAAGCCGTCTCGGAGAACGCGCGGATGGTTTTGCGCTCGTACAGCGTGGCTTCGCGCGCTGCGTCCTGCACGATCTTGCGCTCCTCCGCCGAGAGGCCGTCCCAGGTCTTCTTGGACATCAGCAGCACCCAGGCGCTGTACATGTGTCGCGACAGCGCCATGTGCTTCTGCACTTCGTAGAACTTGCTGGCAAGGATGGTGGCGGCCGGGTTCTCCTGCCCATCCACCGCCCCCTGCTCCATCGCCGTGTACAGCTCGGTGAAGGGCATGGGCGTGGCATTGGCGCCCAGTGCGTTGAAGGTGTCCAGGAACAGCGGGCTCTGAATCACGCGAAGCTTCAGGCCGCTCAGGTCTTCGGCGCGCTGTACCGGGCGGCGCGAGTTGGTGACGTGGCGGAAGCCGTTCTCCCAGAAGCCCAGCCCGATCAGGCCCTTCTCAGGCAGCGTGGCCAGCAGCTTCTGGCCGAAGGGGCCGTCCAACACCGCATCGGCTTCGTTCTCGTTGTTGAACGTCAACGGCAGGTTGATCACGCCGAAGGGCTTGACGAGCGACACGAGCGTGGAACTGTCGGGAACGGTCATCTCCAGGGTGCCGCCCCGCAGCGCCGAGGTCATGCTGATGTCGTTGCCCAACGCGCCGCTGGTGTAGACCCGCGCCACCAGCTTGCCGCCGCTCTTGGCCGCCAATTGCTCGGCAAAGAACTTCAGCGCCTTCGCCTGAGGATGGTCGTCGCTGAGGCCGATGCCGACCTTGAACACGTGTTCCTTGATTTGCGCCGACGCGGGGCCGGCCAGCGCGGCGAGGAATGCTGCGGCCAGGCCAAGTGATCTGAATTGCATGATGTCTCCAGGAGCGTCGGTTGCGGAGCGCGGCAGCCTTGCCGCGGCCCGGGCGCCCTCTGCGGGCAGTTCTTATGGCGCCGAAGGCTAGGTGAGCCCTCTGGCCCGGTCCACTGAAATTTTTAGCTAGCATCCATTCCAAATGGTGATGAGTTCGGACAAGCCCCTTGGGAAACCCTTGGCCGTGGCGCAAGTTTCGCGACTGCGTTTCAGGCATCTGCACTTCCTTGACATCCTGGGTAGGACGCGCAATTTGCGACTGACTGCCGAGCAGATGCACATCACCCAGCCGGCGGCGACCAAGGTGCTGATGGACATCGAGAAGATGCTGGAATCGCGCTTGTTCGATCGCCTGCCGCGTGGCATGCGGCCGAATGAGCTCGGACTGTTCACCTTGCGTTACGCCCACGCAGCGTTGGACAGCCACCGCAAGTTCGTCGACGAGTTCAGCACCCTGAAGGAGGGCGGGCACGGGCATTTGACGATCGGCGCCATCTCGGGTTCGGCGGCGCACGTGCTGATTGCTGCGGTGGCAGAACTCCAGCGGCTGCGTCCGCTTCTGGTGGTGAAGGTGCTGGAACAGAGCAGCGACCAGCTGATCATTTGGCTCGCCGAACGCAAGATCGACGTGATGATTGGCCGTTTCACCGACGAATCCCAACGCGACCAATTCCAGTACGAAAAGCTGGCCGGTGAAGGGTTGCAGATCACTGTCGGCGTTCACCATCCGCTACGCGGCGTCCAGGCACCGGGGCTGTTGGAACTGTCGCGCTGGCCGTGGATTCTTTATCCGCCGTCCACGGCGCTGCGCAAGGTGTCGGACGACATCTTCAGCAGCACGGGCCTGTCAATCACCTCGGGCATTGTCGAGACGCCGTCGTTCCTGTTCGCGTTTGAGTTGATGCAGAGCACCAACATGCTGTCGCTGCAGCCTGCTGCGCTGGTGGACAAATACGTGCGGCGTGGGCTGCTGACGCGTATTGCGGCCGAACTCCCCGACCGCATGCCCGACTTCGGCCTGATCACGCTGCAAGGCGAGCCCCCCAGCACCGCTGCGCAGGCTTTTATGGACGTGATCCGCAACGTGGCAGACCAGGCGATCGCCATCGCGTAGGGCGCTGCAGGGACGCCGTTTGCCGGAGGTGTCGAGCTCGCGATGCATCGCTGGCTAAGCTACTGTTGCGCCCGCGAATCGATACATGGACCTGCAGTTCGAAACTTTGTTATCAACTACCTTCAACCCGACTCGGGGATTCCATGGACCAACCCAGCGTCACCCTGATTCAACGCCAGGGCTACCAGTTCGAACATCACTACGCGCCGGAACTGCCGGTGCTGCTGTCCGACGAGCCCGTGCCCTTCGGTACCGGCCTGGGCCCGGACCCGGTCGAACTGCTGGCCTCGGCCGTGGGCAACTGCCTGAGCGCGTCGCTGTGGTTCGCCTGCCAGAAGTACAAGGACGACCCCTCGCCGCTGCGCACCGAGGTCAAGGCGACGGTGCGCAGGAACGAGCGCGGCCGCAACCGCGTGCAGGGCTTGGCGGTGGACCTGCACCTGGGCAAGCCGGCCGGCGAGCTGGGGCACATCCAGCGTGTACTGGATACCTTCGAGGACTACTGCACCGTCACGCAGAGCGTGGCGCCGGCGATTCCCGTGACGCTGCGCGTGCTGGACAGCACGGGCGCCGTGCTCAAGGGTTGAGATCCAGCCCCAGCTCCTTCAGGATGGCTTCGCGCAGTGCGTCCATCTCGGGGCTGATGAGGCGGCGCGGGTGGGGCATGTTCAGTTCGAAGCGAGCCTGGATGCGCGTGGGCCGCTGCGACAGCACGAGGATGCGGTCGGCCATGTAGAGGGCCTCGTCGACGTCGTGGGTGATGAGCAGCACGGTGTGCTTTTCTTCGGCCAGGATGCGCAGCAGTTCGTTGCGCATGCGCAGGTTCATCAGCGCGTCCAGCGCCGAGAAGGGCTCGTCCAGGTAGAGGATCTCGGGCTTGACGATGAAGGCCCGCGCCAGCTCCACGCGCTTGAGCATGCCGCCCGACAGCTCATGCGGGTAGGCGCCTTCGAAGCCCTTGAGGCCCACCATGGCGGCGTAGTGGTCGGCCAGCTTGACGCGTTCGGCGTCAATGCCGTGCTCCTGGCCGGTCAGGCCGAACATCAGGTTCTGCTGCACCGTCAGCCAGGGGAACACCGAGCCGTATTGCGAGATGACGATGCCCTGCGGGCTCGGGCCGGGGTGGGGCTTGCCGTCGATGAGCAGACTGCCGCTGCCGGGCGGTTCGAAGCCGGCGAGGATGTTCATCAGCGTCGACTTGCCGCAGCCCGAGGGGCCGACGATGGCGACGAATTCGCCTTCGGCAACCTCGAAGTCGATGCCGTCGATGACGGGCAGCGTCTTGCCCTTGGCGCCGGTGAAGCTCTTGGTCAGGCCTTGGACGGCGATCTTTGAAGGCATGTCAGTGATCCATTCCGCCATCGCGGTGCGGTGTTGCGGGCCGAGCGCCGGGCCGCTCCCAAGCCGGCCCGGCCTGGCGATGTGCTTGCGGCTCAACGCCGCAAGCATCGCCGTCCCCTCGGGGGCTGAGGCCGGACACGACAAGTCCTGTGGACTTGTCGTGCCTGCCGAAGAGCAGCCGCTCCGTCGGCTGCGCGGTCTGCAAGACCGACCAGACTCGCTCGCGTTCAGCGATGCGAGGTTGGGCGAGGGGCTCCATTTCAACGGACATAGCGCCACCGCACGGTCTTGAGTTTTTCGAGCAGGCGGGTCGCGCCGTCCAGCAGCAGGCCGATGACGCCGATGATGATCATGGCGGCGATGACGAGGTCATAGCGGTTGCCGGCGTTGCGCGAGTCCATGATGAGGTAGCCCAGGCCCGAGCGCAGCGCGATCATCTCGGCCGCCACGACGACGAGCCAGGCCACGCCGATGCCGATGCGCATGCCGATGATGATTTCCGGCAGCACGGCCGGCAGCACGACGCGGCGGAACATCACCGTGCGCGACACGCCGAAGTTGGTGGCCGCGCGCAGGTAGCGCCGGTCGATGGTGTGCACGCCCGAGGTCGTCTGCACGATGAGCGGGAACACCGACGAGATGAAGATCAGGAAGATGGGCGAGGCGTCGCCGACGCCGAACCACAGGATGGCCAGCGGAATCCAGGCAATCGGCGAGATGGGCCGCAGCATCTGGAAGATGGGGTTGAAGGTGCGGTAGGCCGCGTCCACCCAGCCCATCCACAGCCCGAGCGGGATGCCGATGAGCATGGCGAGGCCGAAGCCGGTGCCGACGCGCATCAGCGACGCGGTGATGTGCTCCCACAGCGTGCCGTCCTCGGCCAGCTCCAGCGTGCCGGTGACGACCTGCCAGGGCGTCGGGAAGATGGGGCTCTCGTTGTGGACGACGATCCACCACCAGAAGGCGATGACCGCCGCAATGACCGCCAGCGGCGGCAGGATTCGACTCAGGCGCAGGTTCACCGCTCCTCCTTCTTCCAAAGCTTCTTCAATTGTTGAAAGCGCCACTGCAGCGCCGGCCAGCCGCGCTCCGGTTTGGGCGCGACGACGACGGCCATCTGCCCGCTTGCGTGCGCGCTGCAGGCAAAGCTGTAGGTCGATGCGACTTCGAAGGGCAGCCTGAAACTCTGCCCCGGCATGATCAGCACGGGCCCGAACTGCTGCGGCACTTCGTCAAGGTTGCGAAGCAGCAGCACGTCGTTCAGCCCGAGCGTCAGGTCGATGCGGTCGGGCAGGATCTCGACCTTGTCACCGGCCATGCGGCGGGCGTAGGTGCCGGGCGGGATCTCGAACAGCTCGTCACGCGAGGGCAGATGCAGCGGCGCGAAGGCAGCCCAGCCAAGCGGCGCCAGCAGCACCGCCGGCAGGAGCCACAGCAGCCGCTTCACGTCAGTCGCCCGTCGCGTTTTCGCTGCACCCGCGGCGGATGAATCCTGCGGGCCGAGCGCCGGGCCGCTCCCAAGCCGGCCCGCCATGGCGATGTGCTTGACGGTCAATCCGGCAAGCATCGCCGTCCCCTCGGGGGACCGGCCAAGGTACTCCTTGGACGAGGGGCTTCATCTCTGCAGCAGCAGCTTGAGGTCGTGGACGAAGTCCTTGGCCTCGTGGCCGTAGGGCATCATGGCCTTGAGCTTGCCGGCGCGGTCGATCAGCCAGACGGATGTCGAGTGGTTCATGCCGTAGGCATTCGGCTGTGCCGAGGCGATTTTCTCGGCCACGACGCCGTAGCGCTTGCGCATCTCGGCCAGCTTGGCCGGCGTCTCGGTGCCGCCGATGAAGCTGGGGTCGAAGGCGGTGAGGTACTGGCGGATGCGGGCGACGTCGTCACGCGCCGGGTCGACCGTCACGTACACCACCTGCACTTCCGACCCGTCCGCGCCGAGTGCCTTGCGCGCCTGGGCCAGCGTGGCCAGCGTCGTCGGGCAGACCTCGGGGCAGTTCGTGAAGCCGAACACCAGCAGTACCAGCCGGCCCTTGAAGCGGGCCAGTGTCAGCGCGGCGCCGTCGCTGCCCTTGAGCGTGAACTCGGGCGCGGGCTGGGCGGGGTCGAACACACCGGCCTTGAGCATCGGCGCAGCCTGCGCCATCAACGGCAGCGTGGCGAGCAACAGCGCGCGGCGGCCGAAAGCGTATTCGGGCCGAGCGCCGGGCCGCCCCAAGCCGGCCCGTTGGGCGATGTGCTTGCCGGTCGATCCGGCAAGCATCGCCGTCCCCCCGGGGGACCGACTGGACCTGCCCGCGTTCAGCGCGGCAGGGCTGGGCGAGGGGCGCACTCTCATAGCGTGATGGGCGCGCCCTTGGACGCCTTCACAAAACTCTCGTCCACGTACTTCTCGTAGGGCACCGGCGCTTTCAGCGTACCGGCTTCGACGGAGAGCTGCATCAGCTCGTCGAACTCCGAGCGGATCATGCGCAGGTCGCCATAGGTCACGCGGTCGGTCGGGTTCTCCATCACGAAGCGCAGGATGTTGGGGTCCTGGTTGAAGAACTTGCGGCCGGCGGCGATCTGGATGGCCTTCTCTCGGTTGGCGGCCTGCTGGTCCAGCCAGTTGCCGGCGCCCTGGATGTGGTCCACCAGGTTCTGCACCAATGGCCGGTTGTCCTTGATCAGCTCCTCGCGCACGGTCAGCACGCAGCAGATGTAGTTGCGCCACTCGTCGCGCGTCATGCGCAGCGGCCGGGCGTAGCCGGCACGCTGGGCCGAGGCGCCGAAAGGCTCGCCGGTGCAATAGCCGTCCACGGCCTTGGCAAACAGGGCAGCCGGCATGTCGGGCGGTGGCATCTCGATGATCTGGATGTCCTTGGGCGTCATGCCCTCCTTGGCCAGCATCTTGCGCAGGAACAGGAAGTCCACCGCAAAGCGGCTCGGGATGGCGATGCGCTTGCCCGTCAGGTCCTTGAACGTCTTGTGGGGCGAATCGGTGCGCACCATGATGACGGCGCCCGAGCGGTGGCCCAGCGAGACGATCTTGACGGGAATCTTCTTGTCCGTCAGGTCCATGACCAGGGGCGCCAGCATGTAGGCCGCCTGGATGCTGCCCGTCATCAGCGATTCCTTGATCTCGGGCCAGCCGTTGTACTTGCTGTACTCGAACTGGAAGGCCGAGCTGCCGGCGGCCTTGTTCGTCGCGTTGCGTGCCGAGCAGGCGATGGGCAGCGTCAGATTGCAGGTGACCGGCAGGCCGCCGACGATCAGCGGGCCGGATGCAGCGGCTGCAGGCAAGCCCAGCAAAGGCAGCGCCGACGCGACGGCGCCTTGCAGCAGTTGCCGGCGGCCGAGGCCTGGGCCGGCAGGTGAGAAATCGGGCAGTTCGGGAGTCATGACTGGAGGGTGTGCGCGAAGCGCCACTGTGCCCACTTCGCGTGGACTGTCCATGCGTGGAGACCGAATTGTGCCTACGTACCTACGCAGGCGCCGGTGCGGCGTCAGCCCTGGAGCAGCTCCCAGCTCAGGCCGTGCTTGAGCAGGTATTTGCGCAGCCGGTCGGCGTCGTTGACCACCTGGCGCTGCGTGCGCGAGCGGTGGAACAGCCGGCGGCCGGCGTCGGACAAGCTGCTGCTTTCGCGGCAGACGTCGGCCACGGCCTGGAGCTGGAGCTGGTCGAACAGGTCCAGCGCGTCCCATCGTTCGGCGCCGAGGCGGGCGGCCAGGCCGGTGGTCGACGCGGTCGTGTCGGCCGCTTCGCGCTGCCACAGCCAGCGCAGGCGCTGGATCTCGGCGGCCACCAGGTCCACGCCGATGCGGCCGCTCTCGGCCAGCGTGGCTAGGCGGGTGAAGACGGCAGTCAAGGCTAGGGGTGAGTGCGTAGCACTTCGCTGACAATCCGGCCCCTATGCCGCTTGAGATTGCCTTTCAGACGAAGGAGTTGCGCGCCACCTGTGAAAGCCCGACGAGGGCAAAGCGGGAGCTTGGCGAGGCAAGCGGCAAGGCGCTGCAGCGGGCGCTGGCCGACATGCATGCTGTTGAAACAGTAGCTGAACTGTTTGAGATGGGGCTGGGAATTGAGAATTGCGCGCAGGAACACGGAATGCTACGGTTCCAGTTGAACGACGGACTAACCCTCTACTGCAATGCGAATCAGCAAAGCGTGCCAATAAACGGCGAAGCTGTTGACTGGGCCCAAGTGACGAGGCTCAAGGTCGTCTGCATTGGGAGCGGCAAATGAGCATCTCCGCTGAATTCTTCCCGGCCTGGGCATCGCCTCCCGTCGACACCGTTCGGGAACTTGCACAGAGGAAGGGTCTGACCCAAGCGGCCATTGCCAGCGCGTTTGGGGTTGCGGAGCAAGAGCTCCCTCGCTTCCTCAGCGGAGACCTGCCAATCAATCAAGCATGGGCGGACAGACTTGCGGCGCACATCGGCGCCACCCCTCGGTTCTGGCTCGCGCGCGAGTCTCAGTATCGGCAGGCCCTGCAGTCGATTCACGATGACACGCGTGCATGGCTTTCCAGCCTTCCGTTTGCTGATATGGCGAAGTTCGGTTGGCTCGATGCCACGAGCACCGCCGCGGATAAGCTCCGCCACGCGTTCGCGTTCTTTGATGTGTCGAGTGTCGACGAATGGCGGGAGGGCTGGCTTTCCGAGCACGCTGGCCTTACTGCATACAGAACGTCGCCGATATTCACCACGCAAGCTGCCGCTGCTGCCGCTTGGCTCAGACAAGGTGAACTGGTCGCGAGCCGCATCCGCACAGAGCAGTGGTCCCGCACGGACTTCGAGCGCCTTTTGCCGGAGCTGAAGCCACTGACAAGGGTCGAGAAGCCTGCTGAGTTCATTCCCCAGCTTCAACGTAAATGTGCCGAGTGCGGCGTTGCAGTTGTCATTGTCCGGGCCCCAAAAGGATGCCCGGCGAGCGGAGCAACAAGGGTTAGGAACGGCCAAGCCATCCTTCAACTCAGCGCGCGGTATCTGCGGGACGACAGCTTCTGGTTCACCTTTTTCCACGAGGCGGGGCACTTGATCCTGCACGAGGATCGCCTGTTCCTTGAGTGGTCAGAGAAGCGGCATCTCGACGAGAAGGAAGAACTTGAAGCCAACGACTTCGCTGGGAAAGTCCTGATCGCGCCGTCGCAGGAGGCGGCCTTGCGTGCGCTTCCTCATGACTACAAGACCATCATGAGGTTTGCCCGCAACCTGTCGGTGTCACCGGGCATCGTGGTTGGTCAGCTTCAGCATCGAGGTCTGGTTCCCCTCGACAAGCTCAATTTTCTGAAAAAGCGCTACAGCTGGGGCTGACCGCTACCCGCGGAAGGGCAGGTACTGGCCGGGGCTCTTCTGCCAGTTGCACATGGCGTCTTCCATGACTTGCATGCCTACGCCGAGGTGCTTCTCCAAGGCGGCGACTCGCGCCTCGAGCGTTCGCGTACCGGTATTCGAGTCGATCTGTCCGTCGAACAGCAGGCGCGCGCCTTTCTTTGGCCCGGTCGCCTCATTCATGTAGGTCGAGTTGGCGTCAATCGCCGCTAGTCCGACCTTGGCAAGCATCGTGAGGTAGTCAAAGCGTCCCGTGCGCCCGAAGCTCATGACGGCGGCCATAGATTCGTATAGCAACGCGAAGGCTTGCCGCGGGTTCCCTTTGGCCTGGGCCAGCGAGCTAGCAATCATCTCGGCGTGCGAGCCGTGTCCCTTGACCCATTCAACGTAGGTGCGGACGACGACGCCCGTGCCGCGCGCACCTTGCTTGAGCGACTCGTACTTACGATGATTCCCGAACTTGCCCTTGAAGAAGACTCGATTGTCCTCGAGCCACTCGCCGTAGCCGGATGGATCAGAGGCGGCGCGCTCCCAGCTCCAGGGGGATTCTTCATATGCGCCATACAGCTCTCGCGCTAGCAACCATTCGGTTCGGAGGTTGCGCCCGCAATGCGTGGCCATAAATACCAGCCAGAAAGCTTCTTCCCGCTGGCCATTCGCCTCCGCGAGCATTGCGGCCCTGATGGGGTCGAACAGCGTGCTCTTAGGGTCGGCGCGCAATAGGCTGATGGGCCTCCCGCACACGGTGCGCACGTATTCGACGCGCTGGAGGCTGTCGATAAGCTGATCCACGAAGGCCAGGATGTTCTCGACGGGGACGATGCCCGTCAGTGGCATCTGCTCCTTATGAAACTCTATAAGCTGGGCTTCTAGCTCCTCCTTTCGCTGCACCTTCTCAGGGCCTTTCATGTTGATTCCTTGGTCGTAGCCGTCTGCTCATCGAAGAACGAGAGCTGGTCTTTCTCGGAGTTGAGCTTGTAGCGCTTCTTGATGTACGTCGAGTAAACGTCGTCATGGATGCGTCGTTTAAGCCGTTTTATCTCTGGCTGGTTGTTTTGAACGAGGCCCGCCTTGTAGATCGTCAGCAAGGTGGCCAGGTCTGCCCAGTACGGGTCCATGGTTGCAGTGGGATTCGGCATAGCACTGCGGCCGGTGCGAACCTTCCTCTCGAAGGCGACCAGGTTCTTCACGGCGCCCCATGGATCACCTTGGGGCATTGGCGGCATTGGACGATTGAGGTGGTAGCCCTCGTCTAGGAAGCGCACGGCCTTGTCATGGTGCTGGTCGTACAGGTGCAGGCTGCCAACGGCGTGCTTGTATTCGCCCAGTTCGATACCCAATGACCGGGCTAGAAGCTCCTGGATCATGGTGAAGGTAAACACGTCGTGGGGTAAACCGAGCCAGGCGTCGTTGGACCGCATAGAGGTCAACATGTGCAGCCGACCGCCACGCACTAGGAACTGCAACGTGCAGGTGCAAGGTATGTCGAGGTGGGGCTCCAGCGTGTCGGTGCGGTCGAACAGCTGCAAAACGGCTTGCCGGGAATCCCTTTTGTCCTTCAGCAGCTGAATGACTCGGGGGACCTGGTCGTTTGGGGACTTCCCGAACAGACGCGGGCCATAGGCGCCCCAGACGGTCTTCTTGTCGTCGGAGAACTCGTGGTAGCCGGGGATGTAATGCTGGATGAAGTCCAGCCGGTTGCTGCCCGCGAGTATCCATAACAGTTCGCCCAGGCAGCTAAACAGAAGACTGCGAGATTCCGATCTGCTCAGGCGAGCTCGCGGCGCGGAGAGCTTCAGAAGCATGCCGCTGGTTTCCCGCGCATCACCCTTAGACGGCTTGATAGCGACGCCGCGCGCGAGGACTTGTTTGTATACCTTGATTAGCAGGTCATCGAGGGTGTCTGCTGCGAGGTACACAAGGCGCTCGCTGGCTTAAGCAAAGAGCGAATACTGGGCGTGATCGGCGGTAGCTGGCCGGACCGGCTCCGCAACCCTCCGGCCTATCCGTACAGCGTCCCGAGCAGAGATGGCAGTGGCGCCGTGTTGGAGCGCGCGCCGACGTTGGCTGGCGGAAACGTCATAGTGCGGGTGGCGCGCTCCCCGATGGAAAGCGCGTGAGGGCACCCCGATGCTCGCCGCGAATTCGTGGAGTTCCTGAACGCTATCTGCCATGAGGTGGAACCACGCATAACCGTGCTTCAGGACCCCGGCGTCGTCGACGTACACCACTTGTTGTTTCTCCCCGGACCGGAATTTAGCATTCGCTGCTACACGCGCCAGGTGTGGTTTCCAGGGGCGGAGCGAGGGTGCACCGCTTCTGTGTGTGCGTGGCTGCCGAACGCAAAACTCGTTGTTTTAGCAGCGTGTTTGGACAGGTCGCGAGGGCAAGCGGCCGCTCCGATCACCTGGATAGAGAACCGGAGCTGGTGCTGCTGGCGGAAGGCGTCGACGGAGCGCTGGGCGAGTACCTGACCGATCAGTGGATGCTGCCGCTGGCGCTCGCCGTGTACGCCACCGGCCAGCCGGCCGCGTTCACCTGCACCGAGCTGAGCCTGCATGCGCGCACGCAGATCGAGACGGTGGCTGCATTCCTGCCCGTGCGCCTCGAGGTCGAGAAGCTGGCGCGTGCCTGGCGCGTGACGCTGAGCCCGTCGGCAGCCGTCCCGGCCTGAACGAAAAACGCCGGCATGAGCCGGCGCTTCAGGTCGGGCTTGTCGCCCGGGCTCAGGGATACAGCCCACGCTCCTCACGCGCCTGCAGCACCCGCGTGCAGGCCACCGTGAAGGCGGCCGTGCGCAGCGTGGTCTTGTGCTGCTCGCTGGTTTCCCAGATGTGCTTGAAGGCGCCGATGATGATCTTGTCCAGGCGGACGTTGATCTCGTCCTCGGTCCAGAAGAAGGACGAGAAGTCCTGCACCCACTCGAAGTAGCTGACCGTCACGCCGCCAGCGTTGGCGATCACGTCGGGCACGACGACGATGCCGCGGTCGGCCAGCACGGCTTCGCCGTCGGGCGTGGTCGGGCCGTTGGCGCCTTCGAGCACGAGGCGGGTGCGGATGCGCTGGGCGCGCTCGGCGGTGATCTGGCCTTCCAGCGCGGCCGGGATCAGCACGTCGCTGGCCACATCCCAGAAATTCTCGTCGTCGATCTTGTCGGCACCGGTGAAGCCCGCTACGCCCTCGTAGGCGGCCACATGCTCCAGCAGGCTGGTCATGTCGAAGCCGTTCTCGTTCAGGATGGTGCCGGTGTGGTCCTGCACGCAGACGACCTTGGCACCATTGGCGGCAAACAGCTTGGCGGCGATGGAGCCGACGTTGCCGAAGCCCTGCACGGCGATGCGCGCGCCGTCCAGCGGTTGGTTCAGGCGGCGCATGGCTTCACGGCCAACCACGAACACGCCGCGGCCGGTGGCCGACACGCGGCCCAGCGAGCCGCCCAGCTCGACGGGCTTGCCCGTGACGACGCCGGTCGCCGTGGCGCCGGTGTTCATCGAGTAGGTGTCCATCATCCAGGCCATGATCTGGCCGTTGGTGTTGACGTCCGGCGCCGGGATGTCCTGCTGCGGGCCGATGATGATGCCGATCTCGCTGGTGTAGCGGCGCGTCATCTTCTCCAGCTCCTTCAGGCTGAGCAGCTTGGGGTCGACGCGGATGCCGCCCTTGGCGCCGCCGTAGGGCAGGTTCATCGCCGCGTTCTTGATCGTCATCCAGGCCGACAGGGCCATCACTTCTTCCAGCGTCACGTCCGGGTGGTAGCGCACGCCACCCTTGCCCGGGCCGCGCGTCAGGCTGTGCTGCACGCGGTAGCCCTCAAAGTGGGCGATGCTGCCGTTGTCCATCTCGATGGGGACATCCACGATCAGCGCGCGCTTGGGCCGGCGCAGCGTCTCGACCCAGCGGGCCAGGTGGCCCAGATAGGGCTCCACCGCGTCGATCTGGGACAGATACGTCCCCCACGGGCTGTTGCGCGTGGGCGAGACGAAGGACAGATTGGGCATGAAACGCTCCGTAACTTTGAGTGGGGCGAACGGTAGCGCGAAGGCCGGTTTCGCCGCCACTACTTGTCTAGCCAAGTGGGTATGCGCTCATGCAAGCAACGCATGGCCCCTCTCCCGCATGAGAGATTTCACTCCTTCGCGGTCCAAAGTGGAAGCCTTGCGCCGCCCGAATACCATCGGGCAGTGACCTCCCTGGACCTCGCCCTCCTCTACCTCGTTGCCGCCGTGTTCGGCGTCGTCGTCTGCCGGTCGCTGAAGTTGCCGCCGATGCTGGGTTATCTGGTTGTCGGCGTGTTGATCGGCCCGAACGCGCTGGCTTTTGCGCACGATTCGGCCAGCATCCAGTACCTGGCGGAGTTCGGCGTCGTCTTCCTGATGTTCGCTATCGGGCTGGAGTTCAACCTGCCCAAGCTGCGGGCGATGAAGACGGCGGTGTTCGGCCTCGGCATGGCCCAGGTGGTGTTGACCATTGCCGGCGCCATGATCGGGAATGCGCTGCTGATGGTCGGCCTGGGGATGCTCGGCCTGGCGTGGGAGCTGCACTGGGAGGGCGCCCTGATGTTGGGCGCGGCCATGGCCATGAGTTCGACGGCCATCGTCGTCAAGCTGATGGCCGAGCGGCTGGAGCTGGAGAGCCCGCACGGCAAGCTCGTCATGGGCGTGCTGCTGTTCCAGGATCTGGCCGTGGTGCTGCTGCTGGTGCTGATCCCGGCGCTGAACAGCAGCGGCAGCGAGATGGTGGAGGCGCTGGCCTGGGCCGGCCTGAAGGCGGCCGTGCTGCTCGGCCTGCTGCTCTACGGCGGCCAGAAGCTCATGCGCTGGTGGCTCACGCTGGTGGCGCGGCGCAAGAGCGACGAGCTCTTCATGCTGAACCTGCTGCTCGTCACGCTGGGCCTGGCCTGGATGACGGAGCACGCCGGCCTGAGCCTCGCGCTGGGCGCGTTCGTGGCCGGCATGCTGATCGCCGAGACCGAATACAAGCACCAGGTGGAGACCGACATCCGGCCCTTCCACGACGTGCTGCTGGGCCTGTTCTTCATCACCATCGGCATGAAGCTGGACTGGCGGCCGGTGGTGGACAGCTGGTGGCTGGTCATCGCGTTGACGGCGCTGCCGGTGATCGCCAAGTTCGCGCTGATCGCCGCGCTCGCACGCGTGTTCAGGTCGCCCCCCGGCGTGGCGCTGCGCACGGGCCTGTACCTCGCGCAGGCCGGCGAGTTCGGCTTCGTGCTGCTGACGCTGGGCGCCCAGCACAAGCTCATCTCGCCGCAGTGGGTGAGCCCGGTGCTGGCCAGCATGGTGCTGTCCATGCTGATCACGCCGGTGCTCATCATGTACAGCAACCGCATCGTCATGAAGCTGTCCAGCAGTGACTGGCTGATGCAGTCCGTGCAGCTGACGAGCATCGCCAAGAAGTCCATCAAGACCGAGGCCCACGTCATCATCTGCGGCTACGGCCGCTCGGGCCAGAACCTGGCGCGGCTGCTGGAGGGCGAGCACATCCCCTACATCGCGCTGGACCTCGACCCCGACCGCGTGCGCCAGGCGGCGGCCGCCGGCCAGAGCGTCGTCTTCGGCGACGCGGCCAAGGTGCAGAGCCTGATGGCCGCCGGCCTGGCACGCGCCAGCGCCGTCGTCGTCAGCTACCACGACACGCCCTCGGCGCTGAAGATCCTCGACCTCGTGCGCGCCCATGCGCCCAAGGTGCCGGTCGTCGTGCGCACGATCGACGACGCCGACCTGGAGCGGCTCAAGGCGGCCGGCGCCACCGAGGTGGTGCCCGAGGCCATCGAAGGCTCGTTGATGCTGGCCTCGCACGCGCTGGCGCTGGTGGGCGTGCCGATGCGCCGCGTCATCCGCATCACGCGCGACGCGCGCGACAAGCGCTATGGCCTGCTGCGCGGCTACTTCCACGGCGCGGACGACGACACCGGCGACGAGGTCGACCAGGCGCGGCTCACGTCCATCAGCTTGCCAACCGCCAGTGCCTGGTCCGGGCGGCCGCTGGGCGAGCTGGCGCTGCATGCCATCGGCGTCGGCGTCGTGTCGCTGCGCCGGGCCAACGGCCGCGTGGCCGCGGCGGACGACGAGTTCCTGCTGGCGGGTGGGGACACGCTGGTCGTGTCTGGCACGCCGGCGGCGCTGGCGCTGGCCGAAGAGAAGTTGCTGCGCGGCTGAAGTTGGGGCTGAGGCTCAGGCCGGCAACGCGGCCTCAGCCATGCCGTGTCACCGCAGTCGTCGCGCTAGAAGCGGTCAAAGAATGCCTTGGTTTCGGTCGCCGAGAAAGCGGGCGGCCAATGCCCGCCCGTCGCGTGGCCGCACCAGACGACGGGCTTGTCAGCGCTGCAACCTTGGTACTCGACACACCCGTTATTGCCTATCGGCACGGTCGTGGCGCTGCAACTGTTGCGCGCGAGGAAGGTGTTGCGAGCGTCCTCGCCTGCGGAGTAGGGAACGACGTTGTCGTCCATGGCGTGGTCGAAGATCGCGGCAACGCGGTTTGAGGATGTGCCGCATCCGCTCCACAGGGAACCGGACAACGGGGCGATGGCACGCACCACGTCGCCCATCTGGCAACCCACGGCATTGGACATCATGCCGCCGAAGCTGAACCCGGTGGCGAACACGCGTTGAGGGTCGGTGCACACGCCTTGCTGAACCTGGCTGATCATGCTGCGCAGGAAGCGGATGTCGCGGTCGCCACTGTTGGCCCAGCCGGCATCCAGGCCTTGCGGGGCCAGGAAGATGGCGTTGTTGCCGTACAGCGGCTTCAGTCCGAAGAAGCCGTTCCAGGTGTAAACGTCGCTGGCGCTGCCGCCCCGCCAGTGCAGGCCGATGACGACGGGGTAAGCCTTGTTGCGGTCGTATTCGGCGGGCAGTTCGAGCCAGTAGCTGCGCTGCGTGCCATCCGACGTGATCGACTGCAAGCCGGTGAGGAGCTTGGCCGCGCTTGCGCACCCGGTGCTGGCAGCGCCTGAAGGTGGCTGTGCGGGCGTGGGCGTGGGCGTCGAGGAACTGTCCGACGTCGAGCCGCCACCGCAGCCGGCAAGCGCGCCGACGAGCAGGGCGGCGCCCATCACCTGCCGGATCGAAATGAGCTGGCCAAGCCAGGTTGCGGGGGTGTGCCGAAAGGCGGCAGTCGAGAAGATCTGGTTCATGGGCTTGTGCGGCGGTGGCGCCATTGTCGGTCGCAGAGTAGGAGATCGGCGATCACGTTGCGACCCGCTGCGGCGCTCCCCAGCGGGCCAGGCCCGCGAGCACTCATCCGCTTGTCTACTCCTCTCGGCGCTGCCGCGTGGGAGACAGGCCGGCCGCGCGGGCTGCGCCAAACTGGCGGCATCCGCACTGGAAAGCCGCGCCATGAACTTCGACTACAGCCCCAAGGTCGCCCAGATGCGCGAGCGCCTGCTCGCCTTCTTCGACGAACACATCTACCCCAATGAGCGCCGCTACCTGGACGAGGTCGAAGCCAACCGCCGCGCCGGCAACGCCTGGCTGGCCACGAACGTCATCGAGGAGCTCAAGCCCAAGGCCCGTGCGGCCGGGTTGTGGAACCTCTTCCTGCCCCAATCCAGCCGTGCGCCGGAGGGGCTGTCCAACCTTGAATATGCGCCCATGTGCGAGGTCATGGGCCGCGTGTTCTGGGCGCCCGAGGTCTTCAACTGCTCGGCGCCCGACACCGGCAACATGGAGACGCTGGAGCGCTATGCCAGCGAGTCGCTGAAGGACCGCTGGCTGGAGCCGCTGCTGCGCGGCGAGATCCGCTCGGCCTTCCTGATGACCGAGCCGGCCGTGGCCTCGTCGGACGCGACCAACATCGAATGCCGCATCGAACGCGACGGTGACGACTACGTCATCAACGGCCGCAAGTGGTGGAGCTCCGGCGCCGGTGACCCGCGCTGCGCCGTCTACATCGTCATGGGCAAGACCAACACCGAAGCGGGCCGCCACGAGCAGCAATCCATGATCGTCGTGCCGGCGAGCACGCCTGGCATCACCGTGCTGCGCCCGCTGTCCGTCTTCGGCTACGACGACGCACCGCACGGCCACATGGAGGTCGAGCTGAGAAATGTGCGCGTGCCGGCCGCCAACATCCTGCTCGGCGAAGGCCGCGGCTTCGAAATCGCCCAGGGCCGCCTCGGCCCGGGCCGCATCCACCACTGCATGCGCTCCATCGGCGCGGCCGAGCGCGCGCTGCAGCTGATGTGCGAACGCGCCATCGCGCGCACGGCCTTCGGCAAGACGATTGCGCAGCAGACCGTCACGCAGGAGCGCATCGCCGAGTCGCGCTGCATGATCGATCAGGCTCGCCTGCTGACGCTGCGCGCGGCCTACATGATGGACACGGTGGGCAACAAGGTCGCCAAGGCCGACATCGCGATGATCAAGATCGTGGCACCCAACATGGCGCTGCAGGTCATCGACTGGGCCATCCAGGTGTTCGGCGGCGCGGGCGTTTCGCAGGACACGCCGCTGGCCATGATGTGGGCCCACCAGCGCACATTGAGGTTGGCCGACGGGCCGGACGAGGTGCACCGCAACTCGCTGGCCAAGCTGGAGCTGGCGCGGCACATGAAATTGCCCGGCGAGGTGCAGATGCCCGTCACGCGCGGCGGCTGAGCGGCTGACCTGCGGTAGGCCGCGTCGGCCACAAGCGCGGCGCTGTCCTGCACGCACGGGGCGGGCCATGCGCCACCATGCGGTGCCTGCAACACCCGACGCCATGATTTACGACATCGAGCACATCACCGAATACCGTTTCCACCGCCCGGTGGAGCTGGGCCTGCACCGGCTCACGTTTCGCCCGCGCGACGGGCACGACATGCGCGTGCTGGCGACCGAACTGGTTGTAACTCCGCCCGAGCAGCGCGTGGACCTGGTGCAAGACGTCTACGGCAACTCGCTCGCGCTGGTGTTGCCGGCTGCGCAGGCCGATCGGCTCAAGATTACCTGTCGCTTCACGGTCGAGCACCTCGGCTCGTCGAGCTTTCACGACGTGGCCGCGAGCGAAACGGACCTGATGCCCCCGCCGTACTCCATCGCTGAACGGCTGGCGCTGACGCCCTTCTTGCTGCCCTCGTTCGAGGACCCCGAGCTGGCTTTGCACGCCTGGACGCACCCGTTCGCCGAGGCCGCGCAGCAGGGTGGCCCGCGCGCCGTGGTGGCCCGCATGTGCGAGGCCATCCGCGCCCGCTTCACCTACGCCAGCCGTGAGGCCGAAGGCACCCAGACTCCGCAGCAGACGCTTGCACTGGGCAGTGGCTCGTGCCGCGACTTCGCCACCCTGATGATCGACGCGCTGCGCGTGCTGGGTATCGCGGCCCGCTTCGTGTCCGGCTACCTGTACTGCCCGCCGTTGCTAGCGGCGGCAGTCCAGGCCAACGAGCCGGCGTCAACGTTCGCCGCGGTGCTGGCTCAGCCTGCCGAAACCGTCGTGATGGCCGATGCTACGGTTGCTGCCGAGGCTGCAGAGCCGGCGCCAGCTCGCGTGCCGTTAGCCCCAGGGCCCATCGTGGGCGGAGGCTTCACGCATGCGTGGGTGCAGGTTTTTCTGCCTGACTGCGGCTGGTTCCCGGTGGACCCGACCAACAACTTGATCGGCGGCACCGACCTGATCCGCCTGGCCGTGGCCCGCGAGGCGGCCGAGGTGTCGCCGTTGAGCGGCATGTGGTGGGGCGAGCCCGAGGACTTCGCCGGCATGAGTGTCACCGTCCAAGTCACCGCACGCGACTGAGGTGCGGCAGCCGCGTGGCGCGTGTCAGCCGCGCGCCGTCGCCAAGACGAAGTCCGGATGGATGTCGCGCTGGCCGTGGCGCGGGAAGGCGATGCGCACCGCGTCGCTGCTGCAGGCCTGCACCTCGCCCCAGCCGAAGCGGCGCACGCGCACACGTTGACCCGGCTCGAAGCTGCGGGCCGCTGTGATTGATGCGTTGCTTGCCGGTGCCGGCGCTTGCTGCTCGGCCGCCAGCAGGCGCTCGAAACGCGCGCAGCTGTCGCAATGGCCGCAGCGCGCGGCACCGTCGTCCAACGTCTCGCCAAAGTGCGCCAGCACGCCGGCCCAGCGGCAGCTGCCGGCCTTGGCGTAGAGCACCATCGCCGAGAGGCCGTCGCGGTCGTGCTGCTGGCGCTGCTGGGCAGCGGCTTGCGCGGCGTCGACGACCGCATCGGCTTCGCGCCGCGTGGAGGGGCGCAGGCCGCCGGCCTCGCTGCCACGCAGTGCGCGCACGGAGCGCAGCGCGGCCAGCACCTGGTCCAGCCGGCGCTGTGGCAGCCTCACCATCTCGGCCAGCGCGGCCGGTAGCCAGCCGCCCTGGGGCGTGTGGCTGGCGAGTGCCTGCCATACGCCGCTCAGCTCCTCGCGGCTCGGCGCCTGGCCGCCGGCGAAGAACTGCTGCAGCGCGCGGTCGCCCTCGCGGAACATCAGCACGCAGTCCGCCGGCTCGCCGTCCCGGCCCGCGCGGCCGCATTCCTGCACATAGGCCTCGATGGTGGCCGGCATCTGCGCGTGCAGCACGAGGCGGATGTCGGGCTTGTCGATGCCCATGCCGAAGGCGTTGGTGGCGACCATGATCCGGCTCTCGTCGCGCATGAAGGCCTCCTGCGCGGCCGTGCGTTCCTTGGCCGGCAGCTTGCCGTGATACAGCCCCACACGCACCTCGGCCTCGCGCAGCTGGCGGTACAGCGCCGTCGCCTCGCGCACGGTGGCGCAGTAGACGATGGCATTGCCTTGCAGGCCCTTCAAGCGGCGCAGGATGAACTGCCGGCGTTCGTCTTCAGTCTGCGGCAGCTCCACGGCCAGGTTCAGGTTGGCGCGGTAGACGCCGTGGCTGAGGATGCCGTCACGCGGAATGTCCAGCAGCTCGGCGATCTGCCGCTGCACGGGCGCGGAGGCCGTCGCCGTCAGCGCCAGCACGGGTGGGCGGCCCAGCGCGCGGCGGGCGTCGCGCAGCGCGCTGAAGGCGGGGCGGAAGTCGTGGCCCCATTGCGAGATGCAATGCGCCTCGTCCACCACGAGCAGCCCCACGCGCTGCTCCTGCAGCAGGCCCCTCGTGCGCGGGTCGGCCAGGCGCTCGGGCGTCGTGAACACCACGCGCACCGCGCCGCGCGTCAGCAGCGCCTCGCTCTCCAGGCGGCGGTTGGCGTCCAGCGCGGAGTGCAGCTGCACGGCGGCCACGCCGCGCGCGTTGAGCGCGTCGCACTGGTCCTTCATCAACGCGATCAGCGGTGAGATGACAACCGTGAGCGCTTCGCTCAACACGGCGGGCAGCTGGTAGCACAGCGACTTGCCCGCGCCCGTCGGCATGACGGCCAGCGTGTTCTGCCCGGCCAGCACGCGCGCGATGACCTCGGCCTGCCCGGGCCGCAACGTGCGCAGGCCGAACACCCGCTTGAGCGTGCTGCGCAGTTTGGCCGGCACGATGGGCTCACGCGGCGGCAGCTTCTCGGGCGGTGGCGTGGGCGCGGGGGAATCCTCGCGCGGGCCGCTGTGCTGGTAAGCGAC
>NZ_JBDSQX010000021.1:0-31210 GCF_039929605.1 Roseateles sp. | reverse complement strand
CACCGGCTTGCTGAAGAAGCGGTAGGTGCGGCCGGCCATGCGGTAGTCGTCGAAGGGCGGCAGGTCGGCCGCGCTGCGGTAGAAGGTCACCGGCAGGCGGCCGGCGGGGTTGGCCACGCCGGCCAGCACCTGGGCGACGGCCTGCCCGCCCCCCTCGCCCGGGTACCAGGCCTGCAGCACGGCGGCGGCGTGCTCCCTGGCCCAGGACAGGTCGATGGCGCTGCCGCTGAGGTTCACGACGATGACGGGCTTGCCGAGGGCGGCCACAGCCTGCAGGTAGGCGCGCTGGTCGGCCGGCAGGTCGAGCCCGGTGCGGTCACCGCCCGTGAAGCCGTCGATCTTGACGGGCATCTCCTCGCCTTCGAGGTCGGATGTCAGGCCCACGACGGCCACCACCACGTCAGCCGCCTTCGCGCCGGCACGCAGGTCCGCCAGCGGCTGGCGTGACACGCGTTTCCAGATCATGCCGGGCGGGGCGCCGGCGCTCGACTCGGTCTCGAACTGCAGCGCGTATTTCTCGCCCTTCTTCAGGTCCACCTGCGTCAGCGCCACGGGCTCGGCCCAGCGCGTGGGGCGCCTGGCCAGGAGCACGTCGCGGCCGTTGACGCGCACATGCCCCTTGAGCCCGGCAATGCCGAGCCGGTAGCTGCCCGTCTGCGGCGCGACGAAGAAGCCGGTGAAGACCGCGCGCGTCACCTCGCCGGCTTCGGCGAAGTCGCGCGCCTTCGGTTCGGGCTGCGACACGACATGGCTGGCGAAGGGCATGGCCTGGAAGCGGCGCTTGCCGAACTCCTGGGGCGAGCCCGGTTCGAGGTTGAAGTAGCTGGCGCGCAGGCCGGGGCTGCCGTCCGGCGCGACGAGGGTGCTCGCGGGCACCGGGTCGCCGTCGGTGATCGACGGCCCGAACGGCACCAGGCTCACCTGCGCAGCACCGAACTGCTGGCTCAGGCCTTCGAACACCGTTTGCGTTGGCCCGGTCTGCGCCGACGAATAGTTGCCGCGCATCACGCGCCGCGCATCGGCCAGCGGGCCGACGACGGCAATGCGCGCTGCGGCCTGCAACGGCAGCGCGCCGTCGTTCTTCAGCAGCACCAGGCTCTCCACGGCGGCGCGCAGCGCCAGCGCGCGGTGCTCGGGCGAGTTGATCGCCTCGCCCTTCGGGAAGCTGCGTTCCGGCAGGCCGGGCAGGTCGCCGTTGCGCACCCGCGCCGAGAACAGGCGCACCAGCGCCGTGTCGATGTCGGCCTCGCGGAGGTAGCCGCGCTGCAGCGCCTGCTTGTAGGGCTCGCCCAGGCCCGGCGTGTGCGACAGGGTCGCCCCGTTGCACTCGTTGTCCATGCCGGCCTTCAGCGCCGCCGCAGCCCCGGCGGCGGCGTTGGCCGCGTACTTGTGGCGGGCGCTGATGTCGACGACGGCATCACAGTCCGACACCACGTAGCCGCTGAACTTCCAGTCTTCGCGCAGCGTCTTCACCAGCAGGCTCTGGCTGGCGCAGGCCGGCTCGCCGTTGACGCGGTTGTAGGCGCACATGATCGACCCCGCCTGGGCGTCCACCATGGCGGCGCGGAAGGCCGGCAGATAGGTGTCCTCCAGGTCCTGCGCCGACACCCACACGTCCACCGTGTGGCGGGTGGACTCCGGCCCGCTGTGCACGGCGAAGTGCTTGGGGCTGGCGATCACCCGCGGCCGCACCGGGTCCGGCCCCTGCATGCCGCGCACGAAGGCCTTGGCCAGCGTGCCGGTCAGGAAGGGGTCCTCGCCATAGGTCTCCTGGCCACGGCCCCAGCGCGGGTCGCGGAAGATGTTGATGTTGGGCGACCAGGTGTCCAGCGCGCCGCCGATGCGGTTGGGGTTGGGCTGGTGGCGCCCCAGCGCGTAGACGGCCTGCACCTCGGTGCTGATGCCGGCGGCCACGTCCTGGATCAGCGCGTCGTTGAAGGTGGCGGCCAGGCCGACGGGCTGGGGGAAGTTGGTCGTGGCGCCCGGCCCGAAGGCGCCGTGCAGCGACTCCGTCCACCAGTTGTAGGCGGGGATGCCCAGCCGGGGGATGGCCGGCGCGCCGTTGAGCAGCTGCTCGACCTTTTCGTCCAGCGTCAGCTTGGCGACGATCTGGCGGGCCCGGGCGTCGGCCTCCGTCTGCGGGGACGCCGGCGCAGCGGCGGCAAGGCCGGCGAATGCGACGCCCCAGGCGAGGCAGGTGGCGGAAAGGATCTTCAAGCGCGTCTCCTGTTTGGTTGGTGTTCACATTGTGTGATAGCGCAACCATTTTCGGAAGAGGCGTTTGAAATTCAGTGGTCAGGCGGGCTCGCCGCAGTGAAGTCAGCCCAAGCCCGCGTGGCCGCGTTCAGGCCGCCCCGACGCGATGGATGGCGCAGAGCTTGTTGCCGTCCGGGTCGCGCACATAGGACAGATGCATCGGCCCCAGGGAGCCGTCGCGCAGGCCGGGCGGCTCTTCGATCGACGCGCCGCCATGCGCCACCGCCACGTCGTGGAAGGCCTTCACCTGCTCGGCCGATTCGCACTTGAAGCCGATGGTGCCGCCATTGGCATGGCATGCCGGCTCGCCGTTGATGGGCTGGCTGATGCCGAAGGCGTTGCCTGCGTGGCGGTAGAACACCCGCTGGTGGCCCGACGCCGCCGGGTTGCGGAAGCCCTCCGGCGCGCCGAGCACGGCGAGCACCGCGTCGTAGAAGCGCTTGCTGCGCTCGATGTCGTTGGTACCGACCATGATGTGGTTGAACATGGGATTTCTCTCCTCAAGAAGAACCGAAAGCGCCGGATTGTGGTGAATCGCTGGCGGCTGCGCACGTCGGCCGAGCAAAGGGCCTCACAAGCCATTTGCCTTGCTCGGGGATGCTTTGATGCATTCGCCTTCGCCGTGTGGCCTTGATCTCTTGCCGCTCGGCCCGCACGCGAGACGCTTGCGCATCACAGGCTCGAAACCGGACACGATGTCGTCGGCCGTGCGGAATCCGCGTCTTGCTGACGTTTTCTTGGCGCCTTCGCAGCGCGCCGTGTGTTCCGGTTTGGGCCGAACACGCCAAAATCCGCTCGAACCGACGCCCAGTCGGCGCCGCATCGCTTGCGTTGCATTGAACCTGCGCGCCGCTGGCGCCGGTCCCGCCAACTTCGAAGCCATGACCATGCGAAGCCAGCCCATCCCCGCCGCACTACCGATCCATGCCGTCCCGGTGGTCGAGCAGCTGCCGGTGGGCATCTTTCGCATGGACGCGGCAGGCCGCTTCATCTTCGTGAATCAGGCCTTCTGCCAATGCAAGGCCATGCAGGCGGAGCAGATCCTGGGCTGCACCGCCGCGGAAATCGCCCACCGCGAGGCGGGCAACCCCGCCTCGATGTGGCCTGCGGAAACCGCAGCGTTGGCGGGGATCCATCATTCGTTGATCATGCAGACTGGCCGGCGGTTCGAGCGGGAAGAAACCTTGGCCAGCAGCGCTGGCAAGGCGGCCCAGTGCTTTCAGGTGATCCACTCGGCGGTGCTCGGGCCGGACGCCACGACCGTCGGCAGCCAGGGCGTCCTGTTCGACATCAGCCAGCGCAAGCAGACCGAGGAGATCCTGGCCCGCGAACGTGAACTGCTCGGCGCGCTGCTGGACAACTCGCCCGATCACATCTATTTCAAGGACCTCGAGTCCCGATTCATCAGGTCCAGCGCCAACCAGGCCCGGCAGTTCGGCATGACGTCTGCCGACGGGCTGATCGGTAAAACGGATTTCGATGTCTTCTCCGAAGAGCATGCCCGCCCTGCGTTCGAGGACGAGCAGGAAATCATCCGCACCGGCGCGCCGATGATCGGCAGGGTCGAGAAGGAAACCTGGATCGACGGGCGGCCGGATTCCTGGGGCCTGACGACGAAGATGCCGCTGCGCGACTCCGATGGCAAGATCATCGGAACCTTCGGCATCACCAAGGATATTTCCGAGCTGAAGGCGGCGGAGCTGGAGATCGCCACCGTCCACAAGCAGCTGATCGAGGCCTCGCGCCTGGCCGGCATGGCCGAGATCGCGACGAACGTGCTGCACAACGTTGGCAACGTGCTCAACAGCGTCAATATCTCGGCGGGCATGGTCGGCGACCGGCTGCACAACTCCAAGCTCAAGGGCCTTGAACGCGCCATCGCGTTGATGGACGAGCACGCCGCCGATCTGGGCAACTACCTGACACAGGACCCGCGCGGCAAGCTGCTGCCCACTTATCTGCGCGAGCTGACCCCGGCATTGCGCGCCGAACAGGTGGCGATGGCCGAGGAACTCGCGGCCCTCGTGAAGAGCGTTGACCACATCAAGGAAGTGATCGCCACACAGCAGTCGTATGCCGGTGCGCCGCGCATGGTGGAGCCGGTCGACGTCAACGAGTTGCTGGAGGACGCGCTGCGCATGAATGCCGGGGCGTTGACCCGGCACAAGGTCGAGGTCGTGAAGACGCTGGCCGAACTGCCCCCGCTGATGCTCGACCGCCACCGCATGCTGCAGATCCTGGTGAACCTGATCAGCAATGCGAAACAGGCGCTGAACAGCCTGCAGGACCGGGGCCCCTGCATCCGGCTGAACGCGGCGCTGGCCGGAGACGCGCCTGCGCTCGTCTTGCGCATCGACGTGTCCGACAACGGCGAAGGCATCGAAACACAAAACCTGACGCGGGTCTTCTCCCACGGTTTCACGACGCGGCGCAACGGCCACGGGTTCGGCCTGCACAGCTGCGTGCTGGCCGCGCAGGAAATGGGCGGCACCCTGCGCGTGCACAGCGACGGTGTCGACCAGGGCGCGACATTCACCCTCGACATTCCGATCAACGCCCCGGAAGGCCAACGATGAACACCGCCACGAACCGGCGCATCCTGCTCGTCGACGACATGCCGGCGATCCATGAGGATTTCCGCAAGATCCTCATGCCCGCCACGTCGCGAGACGACGAGCTTGACGCGGTCGAGGCGGCGCTGTTCGGCGACGAGCCGAAGGCCGCGGCCCTGAGGTTCGAGATCGACTCTGCCTACCAAGGCCAGGAAGGGCTCGCCAAGGTGGAGGCTTCGTTGCTCGCCGGCCAGCCCTATGCGATGGCGTTCGTCGACATGCGCATGCCGCCCGGATGGGACGGCGTGGAGACGATCGAGCGCTTGTGGCAGGTCGACGCTCGTCTGCAAGTAGTGATCTGCACCGCCTTCACCGACCACTCGTGGGACGACGTGCTGACGCGCCTGGAAGCGCGCGACCGGCTGCTGATCCTGAAGAAGCCGTTTGACGCGATCGAGGTGCACCAACTCGCCAGCACCTTGACGGCCAAGTGGCAGACGACGCAGGACGCGACGGCCCAGCTCAATGCACTTGAGGAAGCGGTGCGCGAACGCACCCATGAGATCACCCGGGCGATGCAGACGCTGCAGGCGGAGATCGGCGAACGCAAGCACCTGCAGGGGCAGCTGGTGCAGTCCGAAAAGCTCGCGTCGATCGGCCAGCTCGCCGCCGGGGTCGCGCACGAGATCAACAACCCCATCGGCTACATCTTTTCGAACTTCGGCACGCTCGAAGGCTACCTGGGCAAGCTGTTCGAGATGCTGACGGCCTACGAACAGGCTGAGCCGGGCGTGAACCCTCCGGACGTGGCCCACCGGCTGCGCGGCCTGCGAGAGGAGGTTGAGCTGGAGTTCCTGAAGGAGGACATCCCGGAGCTGATGCGCGAGTCCAAGCAGGGCATTGAGCGGGTTCGGCAGATCGTGCAGGATTTGAAGGACTTCTCGCACGTCGATTCGGCCCAGGATTTCCAATGGGCCAACCTGCACCGCGGCATCGATTCAACGCTCAACATCGTCGCCGCCGAGATCAAGTACAAGGCCGATGTCGTCAAAGAGTACGGCGACATTCCCGACATCGAGTGCCTGCCGTCGCAGCTCAACCAGGTCGTGATGAACCTGGTGGTCAACGCGGCCCACGCGATGGGTGATGCACGCGGGCGCATCGTCATCCGCACGGGCACCAGCACGGGTACGGCAGGCGAGCAGGTTTGGCTGGAGGTAGCCGACAACGGTTCAGGCATTCCGCCCGACACGCTGGCGCGCATCTTCGAGCCCTTCTTTACGACCAAGCCGGTCGGCAAGGGCACCGGCCTCGGGCTTTCCCTCTCTTACGGCATCGTGCAGAAGCACCACGGCCGCATCGAAGTGGACAGCCTGCCCGGCCAAGGCACCACCTTCCGCGTGACCTTGCCGATTCATCGCCCGGCGGAGGATGGCGCGGCGGTGCAGCCTTCCGCCTGAGTTCCGTCTAAGGGGCGACGTCGCTGGGTGCGGCGCAGTTGTTCAGGCGCGATCCGGCACCGGCGATGGTGCAAATATCTTCCCAGGATTGAGGATCCCCTGCGGATCCAGCGCCGCCTTCACGGCCCGCATCAGCGCCACGGCCTCCTCGCCCGTCTCGTCGACCAGAAACCCCTGCTTGTGCAGCCCGATCCCGTGCTCGCCCGTGCAGGTGCCCTCAAGCAGCAGAGCCCGCGCCACCATCTGCGCGCTCAGGCGCTCGGCGGTGGCCAGCTCCGCCGGGTCGACGGGGTCGAGCAGATAGGCCATGTGGAAGTTGCCGTCGCCCACGTGGCCGACGATGAAGTAGGGCAGGCCGGCGGCTTCGACCTCGGCAATGCTGGCGTTGATGTTCTCGGCCAGGCGCGAGATGGGCACGCAGGTGTCGGTCGTCACCGCGCGGCAGCCGGGGCGCATCTGCAGGCCGGACAGGTAGGCGTGGTGCCGCGCCGTCCACAGCCGCGTGCGGGCCTCGGGCGTGGTGGCCCATTCGAAGGCCTCGCCGCCGAAGTCCGCGGCAACGTCCTGCACGGTCGCCGCCTGCTCGGCCACGCCGGCGTCGCTGCCGTGGAACTCCATCAGCAGCATGGGCGCTTCCTTCAGGCCCAGCTTGTCGTGCAGGTTGACGGCCTTGATGGCGTTCGCGTCCAGCAGTTCGCAGCGGGCGATGGGCACACCGATCTGGATGATCTGCATCGCCGTGCGCACGGCCGCGTCGATGCTGGGGAAGAAGCACACCGCCGCCGACACGGCCTCGGGCAGTGGGTGCACCTTGACGGTCAGCTCGGTGATGACGCCCAGCGTGCCTTCGCTGCCGATGAGCAGGCGCGTCAGGTCGTAGCCGGCGCTGCTCTTCCTGGCGCGCGAGCCGGTGCGCACGACCTCGCCGTTGGCCGCCACAAAGCGCAGCGCCAGCACGTTCTCGCGCATCGTGCCGTAGCGCACCGCGTTCGTGCCGCTGGCGCGCGTGGCGGCCATGCCGCCCAGGCTGGCGTCGGCGCCGGGGTCGATGGGAAAGAACAGGCCCTCGTGCTTGAGCGCCTCGTTCAGCGCCTTGCGCGTGACGCCGGGCTGCACGGTCACGGTCAGGTCTTCGGCGTCGATGCGCAGGATCTTGTTCATGCGCGACACGTCCAGGCTGATGCCGCCTTGCACCGCGAGCAGGTGGCCTTCCAGCGACGAGCCGGCGCCGTAGGGAATGACGGGCACGCGATGCTCGGCGCACAAGGCCACCACGCGCGCCACCTCGGCTTCATCTTCAGCAAACACGACGGCCTGCGGCGGCGGCACCACGAAGACGGATTCATCGCGGCCATGCTGCTCGCGCACGGCCAGCGCGGTGGAGCAGCGCTCGGCGAAGGCGGTGCGCAGCGCTTCCAGCAAAGCGGCCGGCAAAGGCGGGGCGGGGGAGAAATGATGTTCAGGCGCGTTCATGGGCAGCTCCACGGGCGATGGCAAGATTGTGTTGCACCCCCGGCGGCTCAGTGCCAGCATCACGCCACCGCCAAACCGGGAGACCTGCATGGACCCCACCCTGACCTGGCTGCTGTTGATCGCCGCCATCGTCCTCATCGTCGTTGGCGCCACGCGCTTCGACCTGTTGGCCGCGCGCTGGCGCGACGCCTTCGGCGAGCCGCCGCCACACGACGCCCCGCCGGCGCCCCGTTGGACTCCGGCGCAAGGCTTAAAACATCACGAAGCGCCCGTGCAAAAGCCCGCCTTTCACCGCAGCGGCCGCCGTCACTGAACTAACGTCCCGGTCCCTCGCAAACGAAAGAGATTTCTTGAGCCCGATGACCTCCCTGACCATCAGCCGCAAGCTCATGCTGCTGACGCTGCTCGTGCTGGTGGCCATCAGCATTCCATCGGCCTTCCAGGTGCGCCAGGCACATCAGTTGGCGCAGGCCGCGCAGAGTGAGCTGGACGGCCTGGGTCCGGCGCGCCAACTCGTACGGCTGACACAGCTGACGCAGCAGCACCGTGGCCTGTCGGCGGCGCTGCTGGGCGGCAACGACTCGGTGCAGGCCGCTCGCGAGGCCAAGAACAGCGAGGTCGCCAAGCAGTTCAGCGACGTGGACGGCATGCTGAAGACAGCCGCCGCCACCGACGCGATGCGCAGCAGCTGGCAGGACGCCCAGCAGCGCTGGCAGGCACTGTCGGCCCAGGTCGGCGCCAAGGGCCTGAAGGCGGCAGAAAGCAGCACCCTGCATGCCCAGCTCATCACCGTGTACTTCAAGCTGCTGGATCAGCTCGTCGACCAGTCCGGCCTCATCCTCGACCCCGAGGCCGACACCTACTTCCTCATCAGCGCCACGCTGGCCCGCCTGCCCATGGCGACCGAGGCGCTGGGCCAGACCCGCGCCCGCGGCGCCGGCTTCCTCGCCGAGGGCAAGATCGGCCCCGAGGGCCGCACGCTGCTCGCCGGCCTCGTGCAGCAGGCCGCCGACCAGCACCAGGGCATGGGTACCGCCTTCGACAAGAGCTTTGCCGTCAACGCCGCGCTCAAGGCCCGGCTGGGCAGCAAGATCACCGCCCTGGACGAGCAGGTCAAAGCCTCCCTGGCTCTGACGCGCGACGAGCTCATCGCCAAGGAGGCGCTGGCCTTCGCCGCGCCCGACTACATCGCCAGTTACACGCGCACCATCGACGCGATGTACGTCGTCGCCGGGGATGCGATGACGGCACTGGACGAACTGCTCACCGACCGCGTCACGCATCTGCGCCGCACCAGCTGGATCGTCGTCGGCCTGCTGGCCGGCATGCTGGTCGCCGTCTTCCTGTTCACGCGCGCCTTGTCGCGCAGCATCACCGTACCGCTGCAGCACGCGGCGGGGCTGGCCGAGCAGATCGCCGCGCGCGACCTCAGCGGCAACGTCGTCGTGCGCGCCCACGACGAGATCGGCCAACTCACCACCGCGCTGCTGGCCATGCGTGACAGCCTGTGCGGCGTCATCAGCGAGGTGCGCAGCAATGCCGGCGAGGTGGCGCAGTCCTCGCAGGAGCTGGCCTCGGGCAACCGCGACCTGTCCCAGCGCACCGAGCAGCAGGCCTCGGCGCTCGAAGAAACCGCCAGCTCGATGGAGGAGCTGACCGCCACCGTGCGCAGCAACGCCGATCAGGCCGGCGACGCCAGCGGCCTCGCCCAGCGCGCCTGCACGGTCGCCATCTCGGGCGGAGAAGCCGTGGAGAAGGTGGTGGCCACCATGGGTGCCATCGAGGCCAGCAGCCGGCGCATCGCCGAGATCATCTCGGTCATCGACGGCATCGCCTTCCAGACCAACATCCTCGCGCTCAACGCGGCGGTGGAGGCTGCGCGAGCCGGCGAGCAGGGCCGTGGCTTCGCCGTCGTCGCCTCCGAGGTGCGCGCGCTGGCCGGCCGCTCGGCCGAGGCGGCCAAGCAGATCAAGCAGCTCATTGCCGAGAGCGTCGGCCAGGTCGAGAGCGGCGCCCACCTCGTGCAAGGGGCCGGCGCGACGATGCGCGAGACGGTGGACGCCATCCGCTCGCTGGCCGAACTGGTCAGCAGCATCAGCCGCGCCTCCAGCGAGCAGAGCGGCGGCATCGGCCAGATCAGCGAAGCCGTCTCGCACATGGACCAGCTCACCCAGCAGAATGCCGCCCTCGTCGAAGAAACCGCCGCGGCCGGCATGACCCTGCAGGAGCAGGCCGAGAAGCTGGCCGGCCTGGTCAACACCTTCCGCATGCCTCCCACCCAACGCTGAGTGGAGTCAGGCAGGATGGCGGGTCCAGCCACCACCCGCACCCTCCACCATGGGCAACCGCCTCTCCCAGATCGCCACCCGCACGGGTGACGACGGCACCACCGGCCTCAGCGACGGCAGCCGCGTGCCCAAGACCCACCTGCGCGTGCAGGCCATGGGCGACGTCGACGAGCTGAACTCCAACCTCGGCGTGCTGCTGGCCGAGCCGCTGCCCGACGACATCCGCGAGCTGCTCATCACCATCCAGCACGAGCTGTTCAACCTCGGCGGTGAACTCTCCTGGCCCGGCGGCACGCTGCTGAAGGACGCCGCCGTGCTGCGCCTGGACGAAGCGCTAGAGCACTACAACGCCAACCTGCCACGGCTGAAGGAATTCATCCTGCCTGCCGGCACGCGCAGCGCGGCGATTGCCCATGTGTGCCGCACCGTGGCCCGCCGCGCCGAGCGCGTCGTCATCACGCTGGCCGCCTCGGAGCCCGAGGCCATCCGCGCCGCGCCGCGCCAGTACCTGAACCGGCTGTCCGACCTGCTCTTCGTGCTGTCCCGCGTGCTGAACCGCGCGAACCTGGATGGGCTGGGGGGCGATGATGTGTATTGGCAGAGCGAGCGCATGAAGCGGCTGGACGCCGAATGATCGAGTTGCCGATTTGCAGCGTTCAGCGATTTCCACACTCGGAGAACCCATGAAAATCACCGGCCAGTGCCACTGCGGCGCCATCCGTTTCACGGCGACGGCCAGCCCTGACAAGGTGGCTGTCTGCCACTGCGCCGACTGCCAGATCATGTCGGGAGGGCCCTTCCGCGCGGTGCTGCCGGTGCCGGTCGATCAGGTCGAGCTGCAGGGTTCGCCCAAGCAGTATGTGAAGGTGGCCGCCAGCGGCAACCGGCGTGCGCAAGCCTTTTGCGGCGACTGCGGCACACAGCTGTTTGCCACGGAGGCGGACGAGCCCAAGACCTTGAACTTCCGCCTGGGTTGCGTGAACGAACGTGCTCAGCTCAACCCGGTGTTGCAGATCTGGCGCGACTCGGCCATGCCTTGGCTGACAGAGCTGGACGGCCTGCCCGCCCACACACGCGGCCGGGACAGCCCGCTCGCATCGAGCTGAACAGCGAACCGTTCTAGCGCCTGCGCGCGCCCCAGACGCGCCAAGCCAGCCAGGCCCAGCGCAGCCCGCGCCACAGCTGGCCGCGCTTCTTATGCCCCGCTGCGGCAAAAAAGGCCGCGCCACTGCCGGCCGCCGCCAGCACCATGGGATCGGACAGCCAGTCGCGCACGACGAGCACGCGCCGCATCCAACCGTCGGCACGATCGCCGAGATCGCCCACATCGCGCTGCGCCTGGCCGCGCAGCAGCTCGGAGGCCAGCAGCAGGTTGGCCTTGCGCTCGGCGCGCAGCCTCGGGTCGTGCGGGATGCGCGGGATCATGGCCGCCCGCGCAGCGCGTCTGCGTCCTCGCGCAGTTCGGTGATGCTGGACTGGAACAGTGTCGACGGCTGCGCCACCAGGCCCTTGACCTTGAGCACCGCAAAGACGGCCGCCGCGATCAGCACGACGGTGCCGCCACCGAGCGCCAGCAAGCGGTAGCTGTCCCACAACGCCACGGTGACGAGCACCACCAGCATCAGCAAGCCAAAGCCCGCCAGCAGCGCGGCCAGCACGGCCCACAGCAGCAGGCCGGCGATGCGGTCCTTCTCTTCCTGCACCTCGATGGCCAGCAGCTCAAGCCGGATGCGGCCCAGCGTCAACAGCGACGTGCCGAGCCGCCGCAGCGGCCCGGAGACGGGTTCTTTCGCGTCAGTCAAATGACTCTTGCCGGACTTCAGCGGCGGCCGATCAGCACGCCGAGAACCAGCCCCACCGCTGCGGCTGCGCCGATGGCCTGCCAGGGGTTGGCGTGCACGTAGTCGTCGGTAACCACGGCGACGTCCTTGGCACGCTGCACAGCCTCGTGCTGGGCGTCGAGCAGCTTTTCCTTGGTGCCATCCAGCCGATCGCGGATGCGAGCGCGCAAGGCCTTGGCCTCGCCCGAGGCGTCCTTGCCTGTGGCGGTGATCAGCGCATCGATGTCGTCCATCACCGCGCGGAAATCGGCGGCCAATTTTTCTTTTGCCTGGGTTGCGTCAGTCATGGCTGGCTCCGGTCAGTGTTGAAAGCGCACAGCCTAACCCGGTTGCTCTGCGTGACCGCAGCTATTGCTGCGCCGAGGCCAGGGAATCGACCGCTTGCCGCAGCCGCACGGCATAAGCCTCGCGCAGCGCCGCCGGCGCGACCACCTCGACCTGGCCGGCATGACGCAGCAGGTCCATCAGCAGCTCGGTGTCGTCTACGTACGGCAGTTTCAGCCGCCAGCGGCCGTCGGACAGGAACTCGCTCTTCTGCGCCGGGTGCCATTCCTCGCGCGACACCCAGGCCGCCGCCTCGGGGCTGAACAGCAGCTCCGCCTCGCGCGGTGTACCGCCGGCAAAGATGCCGTAGCCGCGGTCCAGCTCGGCCTCCAGCTCGCTCAGGGCCAGGGCTTGCGCGTCGGTGTCCAGCAGCGTCGCGGCCTCGATGCCGTCCAGCGCAAAGCGGCGCAGGCCCTGGCTCTGGTGGCAGAAAGCGTCCAGGTACCAGGCATGGCGGTGGTGCACCAGCCGCTGCGGTGAGACCTCGCGCTCGCTGACCTCGCCCGCGCCCGTCTTCTTGCGGTAGATGATGGCGAGGCGCTTGCGCTTGACGACGGCGCTGCCGACGGTCTCGAAGCTGTCGCTGGCGATGCGCCGCCTGGCCGTGCCGATGAGCTTGACGCGCCGCCGCAGCTCCTGCGCCTCGCCCTGGTCCACACCCAGCATGCCGGTGATCTTGTCGAACATGGGCTGCAGGTGGCGACCCACCACGCCTTGCTCGTCCAGCCCGGCCAGCATCTGCTGCATGGTCAGCAGCGCATGCAGCTCAGCCTCGTTGAACCACATGCCCGGCAGCTCATGCTTGCCGCCGCGCCACTGCTGGCCGAAGCGGTAGCCGTTGGCACCGGCGTCGTAGTCGATGGGCGCGTCCATGCGCTCGCGCAGATAGGCCAGGTCACGCTTGAGCGTCGCCGGCGACACCTCCAGCGCGTCGATCAACTCGGCAAACGACACACAGCCGCGCGAGCGAATCAGGTGCTCGATCTTGTAGAAGCGCTCGGTGCGGTCCATCGCCAGTCCTGAAAATATTTACAGTGGTTTTCGAGGTGGATCATCCCATGAGCCAGCTGGCTCACAGACTGCTTGCAAGGCCCGCGAATCAACGGCGTGCCTCTTTAACCCGGAGCCCGACATGCAAGCCGTCATCAATGCCCAAGTCATCAGCCACCCCGCCCTCGTCCAGTTCACGCTGGACATGGACGACACCCCGGCCCTCGTCAGCGCCCACGAGCGCATCGGCCTGGCCCTGGGCCGTGACTACGCGCTGCACGGCATCACGCCGCCCATCGCCCACCTCTACCCGCAGTCGCCGCTGCAGCGCGGCTGGATGTCTGCGCGTGGTCGCACCGTGCGCACGCCGGCCAGCCCGCAGGTCGAGCTGTGGCTGGCCCTGCGCACGCACGCCTGGGCCCGTGGCCGCAGCTTCGAGGACATCCAGCTCACACCCCATCACTTGGCCCAGCTCGACGCCAGCCATTGCCCCATCACCCGCGAGCCCCTCGCCGACGACAACCGCAGCATCGACCGCGTCCGCGACGATGCCGGCTACGCGGCCGGCAACCTGGCCGTCATGAGCCAACGCGCCAATCAGGCCAAGGGCAGCCGTGGCCATCAGGGCCTCGTCGACATGGCGGCCAGCTGCGCGGCCGGCCCCATCACCCGCATCGGTGGCCTTGCCGAGGCGGACTGGCAGCGCCTGGCCGTGCTGGCCAGCTTCGTCACGCCGCTGAGCCATGAGCAAGCCGCCGGCATTCCGCTGCGTGTGCTGCCGCCGAATCGTCTGCGTCTCTTCAACCCCATCCAGGCGCTGCAGGCCCTGGTCACGCGCCAGCTGGCCACACCCGGCTGGAGCGCCCGCCTGAGCCGGCTCGAAGCCCTGCTGCCGACGGATCAACTCCGTACCGACTTCAACCGCTTCCTGCTTGCGCTGGCCCCGCGCGTGCTGGCCGCCACCGAGCTGCAGGAGCCGCAGCAGATCCGCTGGGCGCTGGAAGACGCCTGGGCCCTGCCGCTGGTACAGAAGCGCTGGCTGCGCTTTGCGCTGCAGCTGACGCCCGAGCAGGCCGAGAACCTGGTGGAACGCGCGGCTGCCAAGAAGCTCTGCCCCGTGCACGTTCAGCGTCACGATGACGCCACGGACGGCTGGGCACTGGCTACCGGCGGCTACATGTGAGCCCCTCGCCCGGTCTCGCCCCGCTGAACGCGGACGTGCCCGGTCGGTCCCCCGAGGGGACGGTGATGCTTGCGGCATCGAGCCGCAAGCACCTCACCTATGCGGGCCGGCTTGGGAGCGGCCCGGCGCTCGGCCCGAAAATCCTAGACCAGCGAACGATGCAGGCGGATCTCTTCGATGCGCGCGCCACCGACTTCCGTCGTGCGCGCGCTGCCCAGCTCACGCTTGAAGCCGGCCAGCTCGAAGAAACGCAGTGCGCGTTCGTTGCGCAGGTAGCACCACAGCGTGGCCTTGGTGCAGCCTTCTTCCTGGAGGCCGTCGCGCGTGGCATCCCAAAGCGCCAGGCCGACGCCCTTGTCCCAGTGGACCGGGTCGGCAAACAGCGCCCAGACCTCGCCGACCGTGGCGGGCGTGCCCTTGTCGCGTGAGCGATCAAAGCCGGCGAAGCCCATGACCTTGTTGTCCAGATGGGCGACGACGACCTGCGGCTCGCAAAGGTCGATGGCTTCACGCCAGAAGGCCTGGCGCTTCTGCACCGACATCGCGTCCAGCGCGGCTGCCGGCAACAGGGCCTTGTAGGCGTCCTGGCTGGAGGCGACGTGGATCTCGGCGATGGCCTTGGCATCACGCAGGGTGGCGGGGCGAACCTGGATCAAGGACATGGAACTCTTTGGGCAATGACGCGAGGACGAAAGCGCGAGATTCTCCTTGCCCAAGCTCGCAAGCAGGGGCCTTGACAGAATTATTTCCTGCACTCAGGCCGCCGCTTCCTGTGCCTTTTGTCGCGCCTTCACGTGTTCAATCAAGCCGCGCCTCAGCCAGCGCAGCGGCGTGCGCTGCAGTTGGGCCAGCAACGCATGGTCGACCTGGGCACACCCCAAGTCCATCGCAAAGCGGCTCGCAACCTCGGCGCGTACCTTCAGCAGCAGCTCGGCCGTGACGCGGGCATCGGCCATCGCCCGGTGGGCGCGGCCGTTGAAGCGCAGGTCATGAAACCGCACCAGCGAACCCAGCGAATGGCTCTTGGCCTCGGGCCAAAGCCGGCGCGACAGCAGCACGGTGCAGGCGAACTCGTGCGCCAAGTCCGGCTCGATGCAGGCGCGCGCCATCTCCGCCTGCCAGAAGCCCCGGTCGAAGGATGCGTTATGGGCCACCAGCGGGCAGCCCTCGGTGAAGCGGGCCAGCTCGCGCATGACCTGGGCCGAGTCGGGTGCACCGGCCAGCATCTCGTTGCTGATGCCGGTCAAGGCCTGGATGTAGGGCGGCACCCAGGCGCCGCTGTTCATCAGGCTGCTCCAGGTGTCCACCACCACACCGCCGCGCACGAGCACGGCCGCGATCTCGGTGGCCCGGCCGCCGCTCGTGGGCCCGAGGCCGGTGGTCTCGAAATCGATGACGGCGATGGTCTCCACACCCATCTCCTCAAGACCTCTTCAGCGGCGGATGTTTGACAGCGTTCATCGCCAGCTTGCGCTCGACGGCGGCGTCGAGATCCACGCCGCCGTGGTCGGCGATCTGCACGAGGTAGAGCAGCACGTCGGACAGCTCCTCGCCCAGATGGCGGCGCTGGTCGTCGCTGAGGTTCAGGGACTGCTCGGGCGTCAGCCACTGGAAGATTTCCAGCAGTTCGGCGGCCTCGACTGTCATGGCCATCGCCAGGTTCTTGGGGGTCTGGTAGGGCTGCCAGGCGCGCTCGTCGGCGAAGCGGCGCAGGCGCTGCTGCAGGGTCGAAATGTCCATGCCAAAGTGTCCGATGTATTCCTAAGCGGTCTTGAAGAATTCAACGTAGTGGTCGTAGTAGAGGGCGGCCTGCGCTGTGGACAATGGCAAAAAGTCATTGCGCAGCAAGCGCTTGGCGCCCGCACAAGCCTGTGTGTGGCAGCCTTGTGCCGGTGCTCGCGTTTGGGTACAACTTTCAGAATGAGCCCGGGCCTGTGGATATCTGATCGGTTGTCCCAGGTCCATCCACAGACTTGCTCCGCACTTTCGAACGTGGTTCTTTACGCGATTGAGGGGAAAAACGAACGACCGTTCTAAAAAGCAGAGGCTAGAGTGGCCCTCCCCGAATTTCGTGCGGCTGCCAGCGAGCTGTCGCTTAGGAGACAACGATGAAACCCTTCCTCACCCGGATCGCCGCGGCCTCAGTCGCGCTGTTGGGCGGCCTGCTTGTGGCGGGCTGCGGTGGCGGCGGTGCCACGGCGGACACGACGCCCAAGTTCAGCCCCAGTGCCGTGGTCTCCTTCGGTGACAGCCTGAGCGACCAGGGCACCTACAAGGTGGGCACGGTCGCTGCTCTGGGCGGCGGTCAGTACACGGTCAACGGCGTCGGCCCGCATTGGCTGGAGCGCATCGCCACGCTCTACGGCCTGACCAAGCCCTGCCCCGCTCAGCAAGGTCTTGATGGACTCGCTTCCCAGGGATTCGCCGTCCCCGTCACGAACAACGTCGGTTGCTTCGCCTACGGTCAGGGCGGGGCGCGGGTGACCAACCCGGTCGGCCCGGGCAACAAGCTGCTGGGTGGCAGCAACGCGGTGCTGGGCCAGCTCACGGTGCCCGTCATCACGCAGATGCAGAACCACTTGACGGCGGCTGGCGGAAGCTACAAAGGGACCGAGCTGGTTTTCGTCTATGCCGGCGGCAATGACGTCTTCATCAACCTCGCCACGGTGCAGGCGACCATTGGTGCAGGTGGTGACCCGACAGCGGCTGCCACCGCAGGCGTGACCGCGATGGGCCAGGCCGGGGCCGAGTTGGCCGGCTACGTCAAGGCACTAGTGGTGGGCAAGGGAGCGAAGAACGTCGTCGTCATCAACCTGCCTGATGTCAGCCTCACGCCCTTCAGCAAGAGCCTGCCCGCCGCCACGCAGGGCCTGATCCTGCAGATGGTCAACACCTTCAACGATCAGCTCAAGACAGGTTTGTCCGGTGCCGACGTGGTTTGGGTCGATGCCGCTCAGGGCGTGCGCGACCAGATTGCCGATCCCGCGAAGTTCAGCCTGACCAATGTCACCACGCCGGCCTGCGATCTCAGCCCGGCCAAGAACCCGCTGGGGTCGTCGCTGGTCTGCAGCGCCGCCAACGTCGTCGCTGGCGATATCAGCCACTACCTGTTCGCCGACAGCGTTCACCCCACCCCCTACGGGAATCAATTGCTGTCGCAGGTGGTGTCCCTTGAACTGGCTCGCAAAGGCTGGCTCTGAGTCCGCGTGACCCTTCAGGAGAACTCCATGAACATCAAATCCCTGCTCGCAGTCACCCTGCTCTCCGCCACCGGCCTCGTTCACGCGCAGTCGGCCGGCAGCGTCATCGTCTACGGCGGCGCGGCCCAGATCACGCCGCAGGTCGAAAGCGGCGACCTCACCGCGCCCAGCCTGGCCGGCACCAAGGTCAACGTGAAGAAGGCCAGCTCCTTTGTCGGCGGCATCACCTACTTCTGGACCGACAACATCAGCATCGACCTGCCCATCGCCGTGCCCTTCAAGCATGACGTCGTCGGCGCTGGCGCCATCGACGGCGTAGGCAAGCTCGGCACCGTCAAGTCGCTGCCGATGACGCTGCTGGCCCAGTACCGCTTCGGTGATGCCAACAGCAGCTTCCGCCCCTTCGTCGGCGTCGGCCCCACCTACGGCTATTTCTTCAAGCCCAAGGCCACGGCCGCGCTGTCCGGCATCACCGGCGGCTCGCCCGCCAACCCCACCACGCTGTCCATGAAGAGCCGCCTGGGCGCGACGCTGGAGTTCGGTGCTGCCTACAACGTCACCAAGGACTGGTCCGCCAGCCTGTCGGTCACCAAGACCTTCATCAAGACGACGGGCAGCTTGTCGACGGGCCAGACCATCGAGACGACGCTGGACCCGGTGGCGATCAAGTTCGGCGTCGGTTACCGTTTCTGATCTGGTTCACCCGGTCATGCAAAGGGAGCCTGCGGGCTCCCTTTTTTTCGTGTGCGCCCAGCATGGGCGCACTCTTGTGAGTGCAAGTCCCGCCGTAAGTTGGTCACGACGAACGAAGCGAAGCGCAACTGCATGAGGGCGACCGAGTGTGGGGAGGAAGCGTGGAGCGAAGCTGCGAGCCAATGAACAAGAACCGGATAGAAGGCGCTGCCGAGCAGGGCGAGCGGGCACGAAACCGCAAAGCTCTCGTGATCAAGGCGAAGCGGTGTAAATCCAGCGGTTGTGCAGTGAAGGAGCGCGTTCTTACCTGGGGAGATCTCGCCTCACGGCTGAAAGGCCGACGTGGTGACACGGAGCGAGAAGTCAGCAGAGGTCGTAGTAGTCCGAGTCGGAGGCCGCTGAAGCTGAGCCAAAAGGGCGAAGGACCGAACGAGAGTGAGTGACCGAGGACATGAGGATGTCACAGGCCATGCGTCAGATGCCGGAGCAATCCGGGCGGGAGGGCATCGCGCGCGGTGAAGCCGCACGCGGTCTCTTCAGCGACGAAGCCGACGACCCGCCTCGTAATCGCTGAGGTACAGGGTTGACGACGCGAAGGGCCGGCATTGGTGTTTGGCCAGACGTGAAGTCAAGGACCTCAAGCTCTCGAACCGCCCGGTGCGGACCCGCATGCCGGGTGGTGTGGGAGGGGCTCGGTCAGAAGGTCTGACCGCCCTATCCCGATGTGCGCCCAGCATGGGCGCACTCTTGTGGGTGCAAGTCCCGCCGTAAGTTGATCACAGCGAACGAAGCGAAGCGCAACTGCATGAGGGTGGCCGAGTGTGGGGAGGAAGCGTGGAGCGAAGCTGCGAGCTGATGAACAAGAACCGGATAGAAGGCACTGCCTAGCTGGGCGAGCGGGCCGAAAACCGCGAAGCTCTCGTGATCAAGTCGAAGCGGTGTAGATCCGGCGTTTGTGCAGTGAAGGAGTGCGTTTCTTACCTGAGGAAGCCTCGCAACCTCACTCTCAAAAAGTGACTCGTGCCGGAAGGTCCGAGATCGTCGGCCACTACTTTGCTGGTCACAAGTTCCAGCTTCGAACGCCTGATGGCCTATCCATCGGGCGCGTCGCTGAGGGCGATGGACTGTCGCTCACGCTGACCAACGTGCCTCCCCGGCGACTATGAGACGGCGGCAATGGCTGTCGACGACTCGCGCACGGCGATGTTCCCGGAGGTTGCGCAAGTGGCGACTGTCGGCGTCGACAACGTCACTGTTTTTCTCGGCCGATACCCGCGATATACCACATGGCTTGGACGCCCGCAATGGTCGGATCCACTTTTCAACCTCCTATTCATTTGTTGCAATCAGTAACGACACGCGTAAGAATGGTCTTACAAGAATTTAGGGGTTGCGCATGTCATATTTAGGGGCCGAAGAGTTCATCATCGCTGTGCTGATGGTCGGCTCATTTCTCTATGGCGTTTGCATCCAGAAATACAAGCTGTTCCCGCTGAAGCAGTTGGTGCAGGTCAAGAAGCGGCTCCAAGGCCCAGCAGCGGTGGATTCGCTGGTTTTGCCGTTGCACGTTTCGCGTCGTTCGCTGTTCGAACTTTTCCCGCGTCAGGCAGACGTGGTTATGGTGGGCGACTCGTTGACCGGCTATGTTGAGTGGGACGATCTGTTCCCTCAGCTATCGATTGCGAACCGTGGCATCAACGGCGACACGACTTACGGTTTGCGCCAGCGCATCCCCGGTATCCTGGCGACCAAGGCCAAAAGGGCGATCATTTGCATCGGCCTGAACGATTTCATCGCGGGCCGCTCGGTCAATGATGCGTTCACCGATTACACGGCCTCGGTCGAGGCGCTGCTTGAGGCTGGCCTGCAGGTGCATATCCTTTCGACCGTGCTCAGCAGAAGCCCGGCGGCCAATTCGAAGATCCTTGAACTGAACAAGCGGCTTTTGCCCTACGCCGCGTCAAAGGGGTTGACCTTCACGAACCTCAACGCCCTGTTGGCTGTCGACGACATGCTCTCTACAGACTTCACCTATGACGGCACCCACCTCCGGGCCGCGGCCTACGTTGAATGGCAAAAGGCCATCGCGGCGCTAGTGACGGCGTAACGAACCTAACACCGACCAACGCCCGCGCAGGCGTTTTTCGTGCGCCCAGCATGGGCGCATTCTTGCGGGTGCAAGTCCCGCCGTAAGGTCGTCACGAGGAACGAAGCGCAACTGCATGAAGGCGGCCGAGTGTGGGGAGGAAGCGCGGAGCGAAGCTGCGAGCTGATGGACCAGAACCGGAAAGAAGGTGTTGCGGAACAGGGCGAGCGGGCGAAAGACCGCGAGCTCTCGTAATCAAGGCGAAGCGTCGTAAATCCGGCGGTTGTGCAGTGAAGGAGTGCGTTCTTACCCAATGGGAGATCTCGCTTTGCGGGTGAAAGCCCGACGTTGAAGCGCGCAGCGAGACGTCAGTAGAGGCCGTAGTAGCCGAAGTAGGCCGCAGAGGCTGTAGGCCGAGGTGAAGGGCCGAACGAGAAGGACGGCCACGAGACATGCGGCTTGGCGAGGCAAAGCAAGGCAAGACGGCGGTCGGTCCGGTGTGGGGACGCAAGTTCCTGGGCACTGTGTGATGGCGACGCCGCAAGGGGAACCAGCGGGCGGTGGGGCACAGGCGCTGGACAAGCTGCGGGATCGAATCCGGCAGCTGACGAGCAGCAGCCGAGGAAGAAGCCTCGACCAGATGACGCAAGATCTGAGGAGCTACGTGCCGCTTCGCCACCGACTGCTGTATAGCTCAAGCAGTGGAAGCGGGGCATCACGATGTTCCGTGAACTGCGAAAGCTGGGTGCCAGCATGGACCAGGCAGCCATTGTTGCTGGGGGTGCACGACGTTGGTGATGCACCAGTGGCGGGGTTGCGAACCGTCGTCCTGACGGGCGCACTTCGACCGCCTGGGAGTCCCGAAGTTCTCCTGACCGCAACTTCTCGAACCGCCCGGTGCGGGCCCGCATGCCGGGTGGTGTGGGAGGGGCTCGGTCAGAAGGTCTGACCACCCCTATCCCGATATAGAGGGACTGTCAGGTTGAATGGGCCGGTGCGACTCAGCTGGCATGAAGCAACTCCCGCTCCTTCTCCTCCTCGCCATCGCGGTGCCCGTCGTTTCTGCCCAGACCTGCCCCAGCGCCACCGTGCAAAGCGGCGCCGCCGTGCCGCGCGTCATTGAGCTCTACACCTCCGAGGGCTGTTCCTCCTGCCCACCGGCCGACCGTTGGCTCAGCGCGCTGAAAGGCCAGCCCGGCGTCATCGCGGCGGCCTTCCATGTGGACTACTGGAACGGCCTGGGTTGGCCGGACCGGTTCTCCAGCCCCGCCTTCACCGAGCGCCAGCAGCAGGGCGTGGGCGTCAACGGTTCGCGCAATGCCTACACGCCGCAGATCGTCGTCAACGGGCGGGACTGGCGCGGGGCCAGCTTGCCGGCGGTATCAAGCGAGCCGGCGCGGGTGCGGCTGGCGTGGGCGCGGACGGCGAGTGGTGAACTGAAGTTGAGTGCTGAAGCGCTGACGGGAGCGCCGGGGCGCATCCAGGTCTGGTGGGCGCGGCTGGAGGACGGCCACCAGAGCCGGGTCCGCGCGGGTGAGAACCGTGGCGAAACCTTGGCGCACGACCATGTCGTGCGCGAATACGCGCGGCTGCCCGCCTGGGACGGTCGCGAGAAGGCCGAATGGCCCGTGCGGGTGACCGCTGCGGAGGCGGGCCACAAGAGCCGCTGGATTGCCGTGGCGACGGATGCGAAGGACGGCAAGGTGCTGCAGGCGGTTGAGATCGGCTGCTGAGAGTCCCGCGCCCCAGGCGATGCGCTGATTCCAGCCAGAGGTGGCTACATTCCTGCAAGCGCCAAACCGCAGGCGGAGAAACCGTGCCCAAGCCCAAGGTTCTGAAAGTCGATGTCCCAGCTGGTGCGGCAGCGCAACCGCCAGCCTCGTTCGAGGCCTTGGCGAATCTGGGGCCCCGGTCGTCCCAGTTCCTGCTCACCGCCGGCATCACGTCGTTCGAGCAGCTTCAACGCTTGGGCGCCGTCAAAGCCTACGCATGGGTCAAGCGTGTCGAGCCGAAGGCCAGCTTGAATCTGCTCTGGGCGCTCGAAGGCGCACTCAGCGGCATGCACTGGCGTGATGTCGCCAGGGAACACAGAACCAGCCTGCTGCTGGCGTTGGAATGCTGCCAGGAGTGATGCGAATGCAGACGATGAGCCGGACCCGTTTCGTCATGGCCTTCGCCGGCCTGGCCGCGCTGGCGGGTTGCAGCAAGACCGCGTCCGATGCGCCCGCGCCACCAGCACCGCCGGTCGCGGCATCAGCGGCGCCGGTCGCCGAAGTGCCGGCGGCGTGGCTGGGCAGATGGCAAGGGCCGGAAGGCACATGGTTGGAGATCGTTGGCGGGCCTGGCACCTACCGCGTCACCGTGCAGAACCTGGACGGCCCGCGCAGCTTCGATGCCAAGGCCGGCAGTGGCACGCTGGTCTTTTTTCGCGATGGCAGGACCGAAACCATCCGGCCGGGCAATGGCGCGGACACGGGCATGAAGTGGCTGGCGGACAAGCGCGATTGCCTGGTCGTCAAAGCGGGCGAGGGCTACTGTCGTAAGTGACTCGCGCATTGGGTCGTTGCGCTTGTCAGCCCTGTCGCTCGCGACGCTGTTCTTTGGCTCGGGCTGATCCCGACCATCTCAGGCGATGCCCACCACCTTGTGCATCTGCACCGACAACCGCCACTGCGGGTGCGCCATGCAGTAGGCCACCGCCGCCTTGGTGTGCTCGCGCTGCAGCACCGAGTCCATCGGCTGCAGGAAGAAGTTCTGGAAGTCCAGCCCGGCAAACCTTTCGGGCTGGGCGAGCGGCTGCGGGTAGACCAGCTTCAGCTCGTGACCCGAGGTCAGCAGCAGCGGCGCGTCGGCCTTGGGGCTGACGCAGATCCAGTCCAACCCCGGCGGCGCGGCTTGCGTGCCATTGGTCTCGACGGCAATCTCGAAGCCGCGGGCGTGCAGGGCGTCGATGAGAGGCGTGTCGACCTGCAGTAGCGGTTCGCCGCCGGTGCAGACGACATACGGCTTTCCACCGCCGGGCCACGCCTTGGCAATCGCATCGGCCAGCGCGTCGGCCGTCGCGAACTTGCCACCACCCTCGCCGTCCGTGCCGACGAAATCGGTGTCGCAGAAAGTGCAGACCGCCGTCGCACGATCCTGCTCGCGGCCCGTCCAGAGGTTGCAGCCGGCAAAGCGGCAGAACACCGCCGCGCGGCCGGCCTGGGCGCCTTCGCCTTGCAGCGTGTAGAACAGCTCTTTGACTGCGTACATGTCAACCCCTCGTCCGTCGAAATACGCCGGCCGATCCCCCGAGGGGATGCGATTCGGCTTGGGGCGGCCCGGCGCTCGAATCGCGCGTCATACCGGAATCAACTCTTCCGAGTCAGCCCGGCTGACGATGGCGCCCGAGCCGCGGGTCTCGTACAAGTCCACGCGGTCGATCTGCGGCAGCACGTCGCCACCCTCGTTCAACACCCATGCCGCAATGGAGGCCACGTCCCCATCCGGCAGCCCGGCAATCTCGTACAGCGGGTGGTGGTCCAGCCGCTTGAAGATGGGGTTGAAGAGCGCCTTCACGTCGCCGAAGTCCACCGTCCAGCCCATCACCTGGTCCAGCGGCGCGGCCAGGTGCAACCTCAATGTGAAGGTGTGGCCGTGCGTGCCGGCCAGCGGGTGGCCGCCGGGCGCGTGACGCAGCCGAACGGCGCTGTCGAGCGTCATCTCCTTCCAGATGCGATAGCTCTGGCCGTTGAAGTTGGCGCCGCTGGAGCCGGTCTCGTAGACGGTCACCCAGCTCAGTTCCGGCAGTTCGGGCTTGAGGCGCTGCCACAGCCAGGCGGAGACGTTCTCGCTGGTCGGGTTGGCGAGGCCCTCGATGTCGTTCAGGCAGCGGTAGTTCAACGCAAAGTGCAGCGGCGCCCAGACCTCGTCGAGGTGGTCGTAGTCGATGGCAAGGTAGCGCTCGCCGAGGTCGGCATTCGCATGCAGGATGACCTCGAAACCATGGCCGTGCATGCGCCCGCACTGGTGGCCGGCCGGCACGTTGGGCAACTGGTGCGCGGCCTGAAAACGGTAGCGGCGCCACACGTGCGCATGGCCGGCGCCGTCCAGGTCCACGCCGCTGTGCGCGGTGCTCTGCACGCCCACCTGCACGATGCCGGGCACGTCGGGGGCCAGGCGGCTGCGCACCCAGCGCGCGAGGTTTTCGTCGGTGGGCTCGGCCAAGTGGTCATTCAGCAGCGCGTGGTCCAGTGGCGCGACGGCCTCTGCCATGCGGGCGCGCAAGCCCTCCACCTCGCCGCCAGGGAAGGCCGCCCACCCCGCCGGCAGCGCCGTGCGCACGGTGGCGAAATAGCTGTGGCCGTGCAGGCCATGGCTGCGGTGCGAGGCGGGCAGGGCGGGAATGCGGCAGGCCGACTCGAAGCCGGCCGAGGCACAGTGCAGGACTGAAACTGACATGCCCCGATTGTCCCGTAGGGCTTCAAGCCCTGCTTGACTTGAAGTGGGCTTGAACTTTTAGGCTTCACGTCCATGAACCTCGCCGATCCCGTGAACGCGCCCCCCGCCACCGCCGAAAGCCTCTTCGCCCCCGGCCGCCGAGCCGCCTGCATCGGCGCCGTGGCGTTGATCTCCATGCTCGCCTTCGAGTCCATCGCCGTCGCCACCGCCATGCCCGCCGTGGCCGGTGCGCTGAACGGCCTGCCGCTGTACGCGCTGGCGTTCGGCGCCACGCTGGCCACCTCGGTGCTGGGCATGACGATGGCTGGCCAGCTCTGCGACAAGCGCGGCCCCTACCGTGCGGCGCTGATCGGGCTGGCGGTCTTTCTGGCCGGGCTGTTGGTGGCGGGTTTTGCCACCGCCATGCAGGCGCTGGTGCTGGGCCGCGCGCTGCAGGGCCTGGGCAGCGGCGTGCTGGGCGTGACGCTCTATGTCGGCGTCGGCCGGGTCGTGCCACCGGCGCTGCACCCCAAGCTATTTGCGCTGTTTGCCGGGGCCTGGGTGGTGCCCGGGCTGGTCGGGCCGGCGCTGGCCTCCTTCCTCGTGCAGGCCCTCAGTTGGCGCGCGGTCTTCCTGGCCGTGGCGGCCGCGGTGCCGGTGGCGGCGGGGCTGATGTTGCCGGCGCTCAAGCGCATCGGCTCGGGCACGGGCGAGGTGCTGCGCTGGGGCGCCATGCGCTGGGCGCTGCTGGCCAGCGCCGGCGCGCTGGCGCTGCACGGTGCCAGCCAGCAGAGCGGCATGGTGGCCGGGCTGCTGTTTGCGGCCGGCCTGGCCGGGGCGGGTTTCGCGGCACGGCGGCTGCTGCCGGTGGGCACGCTGACGGCGGCGCGCGGCCTGCCCACGGTCATCCTGCTGCGCGGCCTGATCGCAGCGGCCTTTGCCAGCGCCGAGGCCTTCCTGCCGCTGCTGCTGACCGGCCACTTCGGCTGGAGCCTGACGCAGGCTGGCATCGCGCTCAGTGCCGGCGCGGTGACCTGGAGCATCGGCAGCGCCGTGCAGGCGCGCGTGCACCGCGAGGCCGCGCGCCGCCGCCTGTTGCCGGCGGGCTTCGCGCTGGCGGCGTCTGGCCTGGCCGTCGTCATGGCGCCACTGGTGTCCACGGCGCTGCCGGCGGCGCTGGTGTTGCTCGGCTGGGTGGGTGTGGGCCTGGGCATTGGCCTGTCGTTCCCGATGCTGTCGGTGCTGCTGCTGAGGCTGTCGCCGCCGGATCAGCAAGGCAGCAACACCTCGGCGCTGCAACTGGCCGACGCCCTCGTCAGCAGCGCCGCGCTGGCGCTGGCCGGCCTGCTGTTCGACCCCGCCACGCGCCAGGTACTGCCGGTGCTGTTGATGGCCTGCGCGCTGGCGGCGGCTGCGTCGGCGCTCAGCCTGCGGGCCGTGGCTTCGACGAAGGCTTAGACGCCCGGCTGCCGCGTGTCCGTCACGCGCCGCCCGCGTCGCGAGGCGGCCGAGCGCAGGTGCACGAGGGACTCCACGCGCTTGAGCAGTTCGCGGTCGTTCCAAGGCTTCTTGAAGATGCCGTAGACGCCTTCGATCTGGCCCACGCGGCCGTGCAGCTCGTCGTGGCCGGTGATGGCGATGACGGGCAGGTCCTCGGTAGCGAGGGTGCCATGCACGTCGGCGATCAGCTCGAAGCCGTCCTTGTTGGGCATTTCCAGGTCGGTGATGAGCAAGGCGATCTCGGGCTTGGCTTCCAGCGCGGCCGTGGCCTCGTTGCCGTCGTTGACCTGCACGACGACGAAGCCGGCGCCTTCCAGCAGCCGCTTGAGCTTGGTGCGCACGACGGCCGAGTCGTCGGCGATGAGCACCGTGGCCGGGCCTTCGGGCACGACGGGCGCCGGGGCGGCCGGCGGCTGCATGGGCGTGGGCGCCGACACGAAGGCGCTCGACATGGTCGGCCCGGTGCCCGGAAAGCCCGGGATGGGCGGCAGCACGACGGGCGGCTGCGCTGCGCGAGGCCGGCGGCCCTGGGGCGGCAGCGGCGGGGGCGTGTACTCGCGTGGCGGCCGGTAGTCGTCACGCTTGAAGGCGGCAATGAGCACGATGATGGCGAGCGGTATCGCGATCAATACCGGCATCAGATAGGCGCCCAACAACTCCTGCAACTCGTGAAACATCGACTCCATCCCTGGGGTGTGTAAGCGGGGAGCCTATCACCCGCCACGCTCACTCACCACCGAGGAAAGCCGGCATGTCTGCACGACATGCCGGCGTTTGCGTCTGTTTACACGCTCAGTCGTGGCTGTTGACGCAGCCGCGGCCGTTGACGAGGCAGCGCGCGTAGCCGGGGTCGTTCTTCAGCAAGAACATCGCGCGGGCGGCGAAAGCCGAGTCGGCGAAGTCGGCGAACACGCCGTCCACGCCCAGCTCGTAGAAGGTCAGGTACTCGTTGACGGGGCTGCCCTTGTAGTCGCTGGCCAGGCGCTTTTGCTCGCTGCGGAAGGTGTACGGGTGCACCACCAAGCCCAGCTTGTGGGCGTTGGCGACGATGTCGGTCGGGGCCAGCAGCTGGCGGTCGCGCTCGTCGACGAGGCCGTCGCCGGTCACATCGGCGCAGCCGCCGCCGGCAGCGACCGTCTTGCAGGCGCTGGGCAGCAGGTAGACCTTCCACGGGCCGATGCCGTCGGCATAGGTGCGCACCTCGGCCAGGCCGGCGGGCGTCAGCAGGTCCTTGAACAGGCCGGCGCGGCCGGACACGACCCAGTCGTAAGGCTTGTCATAGGGCTTGTTGAAGGCCAGGCTGCCGTCGGCGTTGACGTCGTCCGCATCCACCAACTGCACCAGGCGCAGGCTGGACTTGCTGCGCAGGTACTTCAGGTTGGCCGTCTCGAAGGACTGCACGATGACCGGCGCGCTGCGGTGGTTCCAGCCGGCGCGGGTCAGCGCGCGCAGCAGGCGGTCTTCCAGCGGCAGGCCGATGCTCTGGTGGTAGGTCGGATGCTTGGTTTCCGGGTAGATGCCGATGCGGCGCCCTTCCTCGGCCGACTTGCGCTTCACAAAGGCGATGACCTCCTCCAGCGTCGGGATCTCGAACTGGCCGTTGAACGACGGGTCGCGGTCCGCCAGCGGCTGGATGGCGCGCAGCGTTTTGATCTCGGCCAGCGTGAAGTCGCTGGCGAAGAAGCCCACCTCGGCCGCACCGTCGATGACGGCCGTGCGCTTGCGCGACGCGAACTGCGGCAGCGAAGCGACGTTGGTGGTCGCGATGAGGTTGGGCTCGTGGCGGACGATCAGGTGGCCGTCTTTGGTGGCGACGAGGTCGGGCTCGACGTAGTCGGCGCCCATCGCGATGCCCAGCGCGTAGTTCTCCAGCGTGTGGTCGGGCAAATAGCCCGTGGCACCGCCGCGGTGGCCGATGACGAGGGGCGCGTTCTCGGCGCGGGCGCGCGAGTGGTCGCTGCGGTCATGGGCCGAGGCCCGCTGGGACAGGACTAGCGAGGCGGCGGCAAGCACGCAGATGCCGGCGAGGCGAAGGGATTTGGACATGGCGAAAGGCTCCGGTACGGACAGTCGCCGCAGGCTAGGTGGGGGCGGTGACAGGGCCGTGACCCGCGGGCCACGTGCCACCCCCTAACTTGCCGTCAGAACGTCAGAACAAAGCAGGCGCCGCCGCCCGGGCGCTTGGCGTGGCGCACCGTGCCGCCCAGGCCGTGCACCAGCTGGCGCACGACGGCCAGGCCCACGCCGCTGCCGCCCTCGCGCGTGGTGAAGAAGGGCGTGAAGATGCGCTGCTCCAGCCCCGGCGCCACGCCCGGGCCGTTGTCGGCTACCGTCAGCCGCAGCCGCGCGCCACGGCTCAGCGCGGCCTCGATGCGCAGCGTTGGTGACGGCCGTCCGGCACAGGCCTGCAGCGCGTTCTGCGCCAGGTTGATGAGCACCTGCTCCAGCTGGGCGGCGTCGGTGCGCAGCGCCAGCGTCTCGGGCTCCACGGCGATGTCGACCGTGCCGCCCGCTGCGGCCCAAGCCGGCGCCAGTAGCCGCTGCACCGCCTGCAGCAGCGGCAGCAGCGACGTGTCGGCCAGCGTCGGCGCGGGCGGCTGGCTGACGCTGCGGTAGCGCTCGACGAAGCCTTGCAGATGCGCCGCGCGCCGGGCCAGCGCGGCGAGCGCGGCCTGCAGCTCCCCGTGCTCGCCGGCCTCCAGCAGCGCCGGTGCGCTGCCGGCCAGCGAGGCGATGGGCGTCAGCGAATTCATGATCTCGTGCGTCAGCACCTGCACCAGTTGGCGCCAGGCGACGAGCGTCTCTGTCTCCAGCTCCGACTCGATGGGCGCCAGCGCCGCCAGCCGCCAGGCCTCGCTGCTCACGGTCAGCGCCGAGATGGCCAGCACCGCGCGCTCCTGGCCGTGTTCGGTGGGCAGCGTGATGACGCGCCGGCCGGGCTCGGCGTCCAGCAGCGCAAGCAGAGCGGCGGGCTCGACCGCGCGCCCCGGGGCGATGAGGCGGCGGGCGGCAGCGTTCAGTGCGAGAGGCGGGCTGCCGGCCGTGAGGCGCCACAGCGCCAGCGGTGCGTGCTCCAGCGCGGCGTCCAGGTCCGGCCGAGGCGCGGGCGGCGGGTCGGGTGGCAGCGGCGTGGGGCGGTGGGCGAGGCGTGTCAAAGCGGCCCAGCCGAAGGCGGCGGCGATCAGGCCGGCCAGCGCGCAGGCGACGAGCAGGCGGGGCGAATCCAGCGACGCACCGGCACCGGCCGAACTCGCCGTCAGCACGCCGGCAGCGACAACCACGCGGGCGCGATCAAAGCCCATGCTTGTCCAGCCGCCGGTAAAGCGCCGCGCGGCTCAGGCCGAGCAGCTTGGCGGCCTGGCTGATGTTGCCGTCGGCCTGCGCCAGCGCGGCTTGCACGGCCTCGCGTTCGCGCTTGGCCAAGTCCAGCCCCTGCTCGACGGGAGCCGGCGTTGCCACATCGGGCAGGCCGAAATCGGCGAACGTGAACACCGGCCCGCGCGCCAGCAGCGTCGCGCGCTCGCAGGCCTGGCGCAGCTCGCGCACATTGCCGGGCCAGCGGTAGGCGGTGAGGCGCGCCAGAGCATCCGGCGTCAGCTCGACCGTGCGCTGTTGTTTCGCAAACTGCGAGAGGTAGTGCCGCAGCAGCAGCGCGATGTCGACGGCGCCACGCTCGCGCAGCGGCGGCACGCGCAGCACCACGGTGTTGAGGCGGTAGAGCAGGTCGGGGCGGAAGCGCCGCGCGTCGAACAGCTCGGCCTCGGCCACGTTGGTGGCGGCCAGCACGCGCACGTCGACCGGCACGGGCTTGTCGCTGCCCAGCGGCGTCACCTCGCGGCGCTCCAGCGCGGCGAGCAGCTTGGCTTGTTGCGCCAGCGGCAGGTTGCCGATCTCGTCGAGAAACAGCGTGCCGCCCGCCGCCGCGACAAAGCGCCCGGGCCGCGACTCCCGCGCATCCGTGAAGCTGCCGCGCCGGTGGCCGAACAGCTCGCTTTCCACCAGCGCCTCGGGCAGCGAGCCCATGTCCACGGCCAGCAGCGGCCCGGCCGCACGCGGCGAAGCGGCGTGCAGCGCGCGCGCCACCAGCTCCTTGCCGACGCCGTTCTCGCCGAGGATGAGCACGCTGGCCTCGCTGGCGCCCACCTGCGCGATCTGCGCGCGCAGCGACTGCATCGCGGCCGAATCACCAAGCAGCTCGCCGACTTGCGCCGCCGGTGCGCGGCGGGCCAACGCCGCCTGCACGCAGGCCACCAGCCGCTCGTTCGCCCACGGCTTGGTGATGAAGTCCACCGCGCCGGCCTTCAGCGCCTGCACGGCCAGCTCGACCTCGGCATAGGCCGTCATGACGATGACGGCCGGCGCATCGCGGCGGCAAACGACCTCGCGCAGCAGCGCCAGCCCGGCTGCGCCGTCGCTGGCACCGGGCGCGAAGTTCATGTCCAGCAGCAGCACGTCCGGGACGATGTCGTCGAGTGCGGTTGGCAGGTCGCGCGGGTCATTGCGCACGACCACTGAGCCGAGCTTGCGCAGCGCCAGCCGCGCGGCCAGGGCCACGTCGGGGTCGTCGTCGAGGATGAGGAGGCTGGCCATGTGAGGGCGCGACTCTAAGCGCGCAGCCCGCCGCCGAGAAGGCGGTGTCCGGAACCGGACAGTCGAGGTGTCCGCAAGTGGACGTTCTGCCCGCCAAACCACCCTTTTGCCTGGGGAAACGCCCTGGCCCGCCTCTTGCAAAACACTGGCCCATGACCCTCCCGTCCTTCATCACCCCCTGGCGCGGCGCCTGGCGCCAACTGCGGGCCGAGCCCGGCACCGCCGCCCTCGTCATCACCGGCCTGGCGCTGGGCCTGGCGCTCACGCTGCTGACGGCCAGCTTCCTGCGTGACGTGCTCTGGCCGGACGCCCAGCTGCCCGAGGTCGAGCGCCTGGTCGCCTTCGAGTGGCGGGT
>NZ_JBDSQX010000020.1:0-12444 GCF_039929605.1 Roseateles sp. | reverse complement strand
CACGGCATCGTGCCGGTGTGGTGGGACAACGGCTACGGTGCCAACCACCAGTTCGGGCTGTTCAACCGCTCGACCGGTGCGCAGTACTTCCCGGACCTGATCAAGACCATCGTCGACAACGCCAAGTAGACGGTCTCGCGGGCTACCGCCCGCCAGCAGCAAGCAAGGCGCGGAATTCTTCAGCTTTCCGCGCCCTGTCTTGTCACCGACACCATGCAAGCAAAACTCCCACGTCGTCTTCAAGACCTGCCGCCCCGGACACGCCGCTCCCCGGACCGCGCCGCCGGGCCGTTGCGGGCCCTGCGCATTGCCGTATCCGGGCTGATGCTATGCACGGTCTTGACGCTGATTCCGTACGCGGCGCCAGCATCGGCGATGGATCGGGAGAGTCCGGTAGCGATCGCACCCAAGGGCATGTCGACCGCGACCTGGACGCCGGACAACGGCGACGGCACCTTCACCAATCCCTTGTTCTATGACGAATTCTCTGATCCGGACCTGATCCGCGTCGGCGACTGGTTCTACCTGACCGGCACCACCATGCACGCCATGCCGGGCCTGCCGATCCTGCGCTCCAAGGACTTGGTCAACTGGGAGTTCGTCGCCTACGCGCTGGACAAGCTCGACCTCGGCCCGGCCTTCCGGCTGGAGGGCGGCAAGGACATCTACGGCCAAGGGATCTGGGCGCCGTCCCTGCGCTATCACGCGGGCAAGTTCTACATCTTCTCGAACGTCAACGGCCAGGCGACCCAGATGTTCACGGCCACCGATCCGAAGGGGCCGTGGACGCGCACGCCGATGAAGCGCAGCTTCCACGACCTGTCTGTGCTGTTCGACGACGACGGCAAGGTCTATGTCGTCTGGGACCATCAGAAGATGTACGTCGCCCAAATGACGGACGACTTGACCGACATCGTTCCGGGCACCGAGCGCCAGCTGTTCAGCGCCGACGCCGGCATGGGCGAGGGCGCGCATTTCTACAAGATCGACGGTAAGTACTACATCATCAGCGCCAACTACGCGGGCGGCTTTCGCATGCCGGCGGCGCGGGCAGATCACGTGCTGGGGCCCTACGAGGTCCATCAATCGATCAGCCTGCACGAGGACTTCGGCATGGCGTCCAGCAAGCGCCTGGCCAACCGCAAGCCGCCATTCGAGTTCTGGGGGCCCGACCCCGCCGCCAAACACAGCCTGGCGATGCACCAGGGCGGCATCGTCCAGACGCAAGCGGGCGAGTGGTGGGGCTTTTCCATGATGGATTTCAATTCCGTCGGTCGCCTGCTCAGCCTGTCTCCGATCACCTGGAAGGACGGCTGGCCTTACTTCGGATTGCCGGGCAACCTGACGCGCACACCGCGGACCTGGGTGAAGCCCAAGACCACCACACCGCAGCCGATTCGAGTGCCCTTTCAGCGCAGCGATGATTTTTCGGCGCCGCAGCTCCAGCCCCTGTGGCAGTGGAACCATGTCCCGGTCGACGACAAGTGGTCGTTGTCGGAACGCCCGGGATTCCTGCGCTTGCACGCGCTGCCGGCGACCTCGTTCTACGACGCGCGCAACACGCTGACGCAGCGAGGAATCGGGCCGATGTCGACGCCGACCGTCCTGCTCGATGCGTCGAACCTAAAGCCAGGCGACACGGCGGGACTTGGGCTGCTCAATCTGCCGTATGCGACTTTGAGCGTCGAGAAACTTGCCGACGAACTCAACGTCGTCTTTCATGACCAGCAGCTCGACCAGCGGGTGCGCGTGAAGATGACCGGCACACGCATCTGGCTGCGGGCCGACTGCGATTTCCTCACCGAACGGGCGCGCTTCAGCTATTCGTTCGACGGCAGCACGTTCACCCCGATCGGCACCGAGGTCGTGCTGGTCTACCAGACCTTCACCTTTCAGGGCGTTCGCTATGGATTGTTTAACTACAACACGACCGGCGCAGAGGGCGGCTTTGCAGATTTCGACAGCATCGACGTGCATCAGCCCCATACCCACGGCCTGATGCGGCCCATTCCCTATGGCCAATCGATCTGGTTGACATCGTTTCGCGCAACGACCGGACTGGCGGCCAGCTATGGACGCCTGACCTCGGGTGCTCCGACGCGATTCGTGATCGCCGACCGCAAATTGAGCCGCGTCGCTCTGCGCTCTGGCAGGCGCTATGTCACGGTCGGTGAGGACGGAGCGGTGACGCTCGCGGTGCGCCGAGCCGGTACAGCACAAACCTTCCAATGGATTGAAACGCCGACGGGTGAACTGGTGCTGATGTCACTGGCCACCCACCGCTTCCTGCGCATAGCTCCGAAGACCGGCGAAATCCGTGCCGACAGTCCCGGCCCCATGCCGGATGACAGCGATGGTGCTCGCTTTGTCTGGTCGAAATGAAGCAGGCGGGCCACCGGTTGAATCGACTTTCTCGCCAATGCACGAACCCCTGGCGGGCACGCCAGCCGTGGCCTTGAAGGTTTCGGGCGGAGGGCTCGCATGACAACTCAATCAGCCAACCAAGACATGGCGTTCAGGAGATTCCCCGTGCTACCTCAACGCAGACATTTCCTGGCACAGACCGTTGCGCTCGTTGCCGCGCTGCCGGCCTGCTCGCTGGCGGCGCCGCCCATACCAACGAGTTCGCTTATCGACGTCAAGCGCTTCGGCACCAAGGGCGATGGCCGCACGCTCGACTCGCCGGCGATCAATGCTGCGATTGCTGCTGCGGCAGCTGCGGGCGGGGGTACTGTTTATTTCCCGCCTGGGCGCTACCTGTCCGCGTCGATCAGGCTCAAGAGCAATATCACGCTCTACCTGGAGGCGGGCGCGGTGATCGAAGCGGTTGACGCGAGCGTGGCGCGCTACGACCTGCCCGAGCCGAACGAGGCCGGCGGCAACTATCAGGACTACGGCCACAGCCATTGGCAAAACAGCCTGATCTGGGGTATCGGCCTAGACAACGTGGCTATCGTCGGCGGCGGCTTGATTCATGGCAAAGGCTTGATCAGCGGCCACGACAAATACACCGGCTACTACACCGACAAACCGGACCAGCCCGGCGAGGCCGACAAGGCGATTGCGCTGCGCGAATGCCGCAACGTGACCTTGCGCGATTTCTCGATCTTGCATGGCGGCCATTTCGGCATATTGGCGACCGGCTGCGGCAATATGCTGATCGACCACTTGACCATCGACACCAACCGTGACGGCATGGATATCGACGGCTGCAACAACGTGCGCGTCACGAATTGCAGCCTGAATACGCCCTGGGACGATGCGATTTGCCTCAAGGCCAGCTACGGCCTGGGGTGCATTCAGCACTGCGAAAACATCACGATATCCGACTGCATGGTCTCGGGCAGTTTCGACGAGGGCAGCGTGATAGATGGCACCTTCAAGCGCAGTGCGCCGGAGTACCGGTCGGGGAGATACGGCCGCATCAAGATGGGCACCGAATCGAATGGCGACTTCAAGAACATCACCATCACGAACTGCATTTTCGACGAGTGCCGCGGCCTGGCGATCGAAAGCGTGGACGGTTCGCACATCGAGAACCTGACGATTTCCAACATCACCATGCGCAATGTGGTGAACGATCCGATCTTCATACGTTTGGGCGCGCGCCTGCGCGGACCGAATCAGCCGCCGGTGGGCTCCATCAAGCGCATCAATATCAGCAACGTTGTCGTCTCCGGTGCGCACGTCAATCACGCCAGTACCATCGCCGGGCTGCCAGGGCATCCGATCGAGGATATTCGCATCAGCAATATGCAGATAGAAACGCAGGGCGGCGGCGAGGCGGCCTGGAGCGCGCGGGTACCGCCCGAACTTCCCAACGGGTATCCGGAGCCCGGCATGTTCGGCAAGGCGCCAGCGTATGCGTTTTACCTGCGCCATGTGAAGGCCATCGAGATTCATCACGTCAAGGTCGGCTACGTCCAGCCGGAGGGGCGAACCGCAGTCGTGCTGGAGGATGTCAGCGATGCCAGCTTCCATGCCGTCAATATGCGGCGCGGGCAGGGCGGCGCGCCGCTGTTCGCGCTGCGTGGGGTCAGCGACTTCTCGGCCAGGGATGTGCGCGGCATGCCGGACCGCGAGATCCCCGAGCGTGTGGATGCGCTGACCTTGTAGGCATGCAAGGCCATGTCCAACGTGCCCTACCCCACCGTCTTCATCTGCGGCTCGCCCCAGCGCAAGCCGCTGGGTTCTCGACAGCAATCTCTTCTAGGACGCAAGCCATGACACAAAAACTCTCCCGCCGCTCGCTGCTGCAAGCCACGGCCGCCACCATGGGCGCCGCAGGCCTGCCGGCCGCGCAGGCCGCGCCGACTCCGTTCAAGCCGAACTGGGACTCTCTCGTCGACGGCTACGAAACGCCCGACTGGTTCCGCGATGCCAAGTTCGGCATCTGGGCGCACTGGAGCGCGCAATGCGTGCCCGAGATGGGTGACTGGTATGCCCGGCGCATGTACATCCAGGGCAACTGGCAGTACGACCACCACATCAAGACCTACGGCCACCCGACGAAGTCCGGCTTCATGGAGATCCAGAACCGCTGGAAGGCCGAGAACTGGGAGCCCGAGGCGCTGATGGACCTGTACGTGAAGGCCGGCGCGAAGTACTTCGTCGCCCTCGCCAACCACCACGACAACCAGGACACGTTCAACTCCAAGTACCACGGCTGGAACACGATGCGCGTCGGTCCGAAGAAGGACATCGTCGGCACTTGGGAGAAGGCCGCCCGTGCGCGCGGCCTGCGCTTCGGCGTCAGCAACCATGGTGCGCATGCCTGGCACTGGTTCCAGTCGGCCTATGGCTATGACGCGGAAGGCCCCTACGCCGGCCAGCGCTACGACGCCTTCAACCTGACCAAGGCCGACGGCAAGGGCAAATGGTGGGAAGGTCTGGACCCGCAAGACCTCTACACCGGCCGCAACATCGTCATGCCCGACGGCTTCAAAACCATCCGCAGCGTCGAGGCCTGGCATGACCAGAACACCTACTACTGGGACGAGAAGCCGCCACTTCAGAACCCCGCGTTCACGCGCTCCTGGCTGCTGCGCTGCCGCGACCTGATCGACAGCTACAAGCCCGACCTCATTTACATGGACAACCACGGCCTGCCGCTCGGCCAGGCCGGGCTGGACATCGCCGCCCACTTCTACAACGCCAGCATGGCCTGGAACGGCGGCAAGCTGGAGGCCGTGCTCAATGCCAAGGTGATGCCCGCCGAGTGGCGCGCCGGCCTCGTCGAGGACGTGGAGCGTGGCTTTCGCGAAGGCATCGAGCCCCTGCCCTGGCAGACCGACACCTGCCTGGGCGACTGGCACTACGCCCGCTCCCTCTTCGACAACCACCAGTACAAGCCCGCCAGCACGGTCATCCACCGGCTGGTGGACATCGTCTCCAAGAACGGCAACCTGCTGTTGTCGGTGCCGATGCGCGGCGACGGCACCATCGACGCCGACGAGCGCAAGATCCTGGAAGACATCGCGGCCTGGATGGCGCGCAATGGCGAGGCCATCTACGGCACACGCCCCTGGCGCACTTTCGGCGAGGGCCCGACGAAAGTGGGCAGCGGCCAGTTCAGCGAAGGCAGTTCCAAGCCGCTGACTGCCGAAGACATCCGCTTCACGACCAAGGGCGGCGCCCTCTACGCCATCGCGCTGGGCTGGCCCAAGGACGGCGTGATGCGCATCCAGTCGCTGGCGCAGGACTCGAACGTGGCGCCCGGCGCCATCGAACGCATCGAGGCCGTGGGCTCCGCCGACAGCCTGCCCTTCAAGCGCACCCGCAGGGGGCTGGAGGTCAAGCTGCCCGAAGGCCTGGCCGGCTCGCCCGCCGTGGCGCTGAAGATCCGCGGCAACAGCCTGACGTGAGCATGAATGGACGGCACCGGCTCGCGCAGCTTGCCCGTCACAACCCTAGCGACCCCATGAAGAACACCACATCCAACCTCTCCCGGCGCGACGCGTTGGGTGTCGCCCTCGCCGCTGCCGCCACGCCACTGGGCGCTGCGGCAGCAACGGCCGCGATGGCCGCCTCTTCCTCCAGCGTGCCGACCGCCGCGGCCCGCCGCACGCAGCCATCGCTCGTGCCGGAATGGGTGCTGACGACGCCTCAGGGCACGTTGCGGATCAGCGCGCTCTGCGACCGGGCGCTGCGCGTGCGCTTCCTTCCTCCGCAGGCAGCAACGCAGGCGCCGCCGCCAAGCCTCACGCTGCTACCCGGCCGGGCCAAGCCCCTCATGAAGCAGACGCCGGGCGCGGACGCGACCCGCCTGGAACTGCCGGCCATCCGCTGCGAGGTGGACAACGGCACCGGGGCGCTGCGCTTCTTCGACCGCAACGGCGCCTTGCTGCTCGCCGAAGCGCCCGGCACCCGGCGGCTGACGCCGTCGCGGCTGGGGGACGAGCCCGTGTTCATCGCCGAACAGGTGTTCGAGTCACCCGCCGGCGAGCGGCTCTACGGCACCGGCTGCTTCCAGGACGGCGCTATGGACCTGCGCGGCTTCCCGCGCCGCCTGACGCAGGTGAACTCGCAGATCAGCCTGCCGTTCATGCTGTCCAGCCGCGGCTACGGCCTGCTCTGGCACAACAACGGCATGGCCGAGCTGAACATGCCCGAGCAGTGGGTGGCGCTGAGCCGCGCCAAGGCTGAGACCAAAGCCGAGAGCAAGGCCGAAGTCGTGGATGTGACGACGACCACGGGCAATGCGCAGGTCGTGCGCAACCTGACGCGCTTCGAAGGCCGGTTCAGAACGGACGCGGCCGGCCGTTTCGCATTCCTGCTCGACGTCGGCCGCGCCATGGGCTCGCGCCACTCGGTGGAGATAGACGGCAAGTCCTGCGTGGAGATGGTGAACCACTGGCTGCCGCCGACGGTGGGCTTTGTCGTCGAGCTGCCGGCGGGCGAGCATCACGTGCGCGTCCACGCCGACGACGGCGACGCGCCCTCTCTGCGCTTTGGTGCCGTGGGCGCAAGCACGACGTGGCGCTCACCGGTGGCCGACGCCATCGACTACGTCGTCATCGCCGGCCCCAGCGCGGATGAGGTGTTCGAGGGCTACCGCGAAATCTCCGGCGCCGCGCCGATGATGCCGCGTTGGGCCTATGGCTACATCCACTGCCGCGAACGCTTCCATTCGTCGCAGGAGATCGTCGACACGCTGCGCGAGTTCCGCCGCCGCAAGCTGCCCGTCGACGTGATGGTGCAGGACTGGCAGTACTGGGGCCGCCACGGCTGGAACGCGATGCGCTTCGACGAGGCCCACTACCCCGATCCCGCCGCGATGGTGCGCGAGGTGCACGGCTTGAACGGCCGGTTCATGCTGTCGGTGTGGGCCAAGATCGGGCGTGACACCGAGCTCGGCCGCGCCACTGCGGCCGCCGGCCACTACATCGACCAGACCGACTGGGTCGACTTCTTCGACCCCAAGGCCGCCGCCTTCTACTGGAACAACCAGCGCGATCGCCTGCTCAAACTCGGCATCGACGCCTGGTGGCAGGACGCGACGGAGCCAGAGAACGACGACCTGGTGGGCCGGCATACAGCGGCCGGCCGCGGTGAGCGCGTGCGCCTGGCCTATCCGTGGCACGTCACGCGCACCGTCTACGAAGGCCAGCGCCAGGCGGCGCCTGACCGGCGCGTGATGATCATGACGCGCTCGGCCTTCCCCGGGCAGCAACGCCATGCGGCAGCCACCTGGTCGGGCGACATCGGCAACGACTGGGACACGCTCAAGCGGCAGATCCCCGCAGGCCTCAACATGGCCGCCGCCGGCTATGCCTACTGGACGGTCGACGCCGGCGGCTTCTTCCGTCCGGGCGACGGCCAGTACACCGACAAGGCCTACCACGAACGCCTGATCCGCTGGTTCCAGTACGCGACCTTCCTGCCGCTGCAGCGCGTGCATGGCTACATGACCAACACCGAGTTCTGGCGCTATGGCGACAAGGTGGAGGCCGTGGCGCGCCAGTATCTGGAGCTGCGCTATCAGCTGCTGCCCTACCTCTACAGCCTGGCTCATGAGGTCCATGCGAAGGGCGCACCGATCATGCGACCGCTGGTGTTCGACTTCCCGCAGGACGACCAGGCCCTGGACCAGGCGCACAGCTATATGTTCGGCCGTGCCCTGCATGTGGCGCCGGTCCTGGCGCCCGAGGTGTCGAGCTGGCCGGTGTACCTGCCACGGGCCGCAGGCGGCTGGGTCGATTTCTGGACGGGAGAACGGCGCGTCGGCGGCCGCACGCATGACGTGGCGTCGCCTCTGACGCGCATCCCGCTGCACCTGCGCGCAGGCAGCATCCTGCCGCTCGGGCCGGTGCTGCAGTCCACCGCCGAGGCCACCGGCGAGGTGCTCGACGTCTACGTCGTGCCCGGCGCCGACGGCGCCTTCGACCTCTACGAGGACGACGGCCTGGACTATGCCTACGAGAAGGGCGGGTTCAGCGTGATCCGCATGACCTGGGACGACCGCCGCAGCGCGCTGCGCCTGGCGTCGCGTAAGGGGCGCTTCGCTGGCATGCGCACGACCAAGCGCTTGCGCATCCACCGCCTCGGCGACGGGCGGCCGACGCTGCAATCCACACCGCTGCGCGAGGTGGTCTACACCGGCCGCGCCACGGAAGTACGGCTGGGATGAAAGTGAGCCCCTCGCCCGGTCTTGCGCCGCTGAACGCGGGCCAGCCCAGTCGGTCCCCCGGGGGGACGGCGATGCTTGCCGGATCGACCGGCAAGCACATCGCCCGCCGGGCCGGCTTGGGGCGGCCCGGCGCTCGGCCCGAATGCTCATTCATGCGTCGCGGGTGCCGCGAATGCGGAATGAATAACTGAGATGAACGCTCTCTTCGCAGCATGAACACGAAGACCAACAGAACCCACACATCCATGAAGACCACCACCCACCTCGCCACCGCTGTGCTGGCCCTGGCCGCTTCCGGCGCCCAGGCGGCCGACACCGTCATCGCGTCGCCCGACGGCCGCGTCGCGCTGCGCATCGCCGACGACGGCAGCCAGTTCAGCATCAGCCGCCGTGGCGAAGCCGTCATCGCGCCCTCGCCGCTAGGGCTGGAGCTGGACGGTCAAGCGCTCGGCGCGTTGACGCTGGAGTCGCGCCAGGACCTGGCCGAGGACCGCGTCATTCCACTCGTCGCGACCAAGGCCGCGAGCGCGCGCGACCACTACCGCGGCGCAACGCTCACCTTCCGCGAGGCTGGCGGCGGCCGCCGCGTCTTCATCGATGCCCGCGCCTACGACGACGGCGTCGCCTTCCGCTACCGGCTGGACGGCACGGCGCCGGTCAGCCTGCGCGGCGAACGCACGGCCTTCGTGCCGGCCGGCGACCCGTCGTGCCTGGTCACGCCCATCGATGGTTCGCACGAGCAACCGTTCGAGCGCCTGCGCATCTCGCAGATGAAACCGGGCGCAGCCTACGACGTGCCGGTGGTTTGCGCCACGCCGTCGGGCCGAACCCACTACGCCATCACGCAGGCCCACCTGCAGGGCTATGCCGGCGCCTCGTTCCGGCTTGAGGGAGACGCGCTGCGGCTGCATCTGTCCGGCGTGCCGGGCCGCGCCGGGCCGGCCTTCGTCTCGACGGCTGGCCTGACGACCGCCTGGCGCGCCGTCATGCTGGCCGACCAAGCCGGCAAGCTGATCGAGTCGCACCTCGTCGGCAACCTCAATCCGCCCGCCCAGGGAGATTTCAGCTGGGTCAAGCCCGGCAAGGCGGCATGGGACTGGTGGTCCGGCCCGCTGGTGGGCATGAAGCCCGACATGGGCGCCTACAAGCGCTTCATCGACTTCGCCGGCGAGTCCGGTTTCCCCTACTACCTCATCGACGCCAACTGGGCCTCGGGGCCAAGCGGCTGCTGCGATGCCAGCCCGGAGACCGACATCACCCGCCCGGCGAAGGGCATCGACATGGCCGAACTCGCGCGCTACGCCGCAGCCAAGGGCGTGGGCCTGCTGCTGTGGGCGCACTGGGTGCATGTGGACGCGCGCATGGACGAGGTGCTGGACACCTACGTCCGCTGGGGAATCAAGGGCATCAAGGTCGACTTCATGAACCGTGACGACCAGCAGGTGGTGGACTTCTACGAGCGCCTCGCAGCGGCCACCGCCAAGCGCAAGCTGCTGCTCGACATGCACGGTGCCTACGTGCCCGCCGGCCTGCAGCGCACCTATCCCAACTACATCACGCAGGAGGGGGTGCTGGGTGCCGAGTGGAGCAAGATGAGCACGCGCGTCACGCCCAGCCACAACGTGACCTTGCCGTACACGCGCATGCTGGTCGGCCCGATGGACTACACGCCGGGAGGCTTCCGCAACGCGACAGCGGCCTCCTTCGAGGTGCGCGCCGAGATGCCGCTGGTGCTGAACACGCGCGGCCAGGCGCTGGCGATGTACGTCGTCTACGACAGCCCGCTGCAGATGGTCTCCGACGACCCCACCGCCTACCGCGGCGAGCCCGGCTTCGACTTCATCAAGCGCGTGCCGACCGCCTGGGACGAAACCCGCTTCATCGCCGGCGAGCCCGGGCGCGACATCGTGCTGGCGCGCCGCCACGGCAAGACCTGGTACATCGGCGCGATGACGGGCGACGAGGCCCGCACGCACAAGGTGTCGCTCGGCTTTCTGCCGCCCGGCAACTGGCGCGCCACGATCTGGCAGGACGGCGAGGTCGTGCGCGAAGTGCGGCGCACCGAACGCAAGGTGACACGCAAGGACGTGCTGAGCCTGTCGCTCGCCGCAGCGGGCGGCGCTGCCGTCGTGCTGGAGCCGCTGCCAGCGCAGTGAGCAGCGCGCGGCGCGTGCCATCAAACAAGGAAATTCAGGCGTCCATCATGAACAAGTGCAGTAAACGACTCCTCGTCATTTCGATCCTCGCGGCTGGCTTGGCAGGTTGCGGTGGCAGCAGCGCAGGCAGCGAAACGAAGGCCACCGCCTTCGACTGGAAATCCAGCGAGCCGCTGATCAGACCGCCGGCCGACCGGGCGGACATCTTCGGCGTCAAGGACCCGACCATCGTCCACCACGACGGCCGCTATCACGTCTTCATGACCACGGCCGGCAAGGGCGGCTGGGGCATGGCCTACACGAGCTTCTCGAACTGGGATGAGGCCCCGAAGGCCCCGCAGTTCATGCTCGACAAGTCGCCCATCGGGCCCGGCTACCGCGCCGCACCCCAGGTCTACTACTTCGCGCCGCAGAAGCTCTGGTACCTGATCTACCAGGGCGGCGACCCGCTGTATTCCACGACCAGCAACATCGCCGACCCCAAGTCATGGACGGCGCCTCAGCCCTTCTACGCATCCGTCCCCGCGAGCGTCAAAGACGAGAAGGGCCATGCGGCCTGGCTCGACTTCTGGAACATCTGCGACGACAAGAAGTGCTACCTCTTCTTCACCGGCGACAACGGCCGCTTCTACCGCGCCGAGACGACGCTGGCGCGTTTCCCTCTTGGCTTCTCCGAACCCGTCGTCGTCATGGATGAAAAGCGCGACGACATGTTCGAAGCAAGCAACACCTACAAGATCGCCGGCACCAACCAGTACCTGACGCTGATCGAGGCGATGGGCCCCAAGGGCAGGTATTTCCGCGCCTGGACAGCGGACCGCCTGGACGGCACCTGGCAACCCGTTCCCGGCGCACCGATGAACCTGTTCGCTGGCGCAGACAACGTCAAGTTCGACGGCCGCATCTGGTCCGAAGGCGTGTCCCACGGCGAGATGGTCCGCGCCGGCATCGACCAGACGCTGGCCATCGACCCCTGCAAGCCGCTGCAGTTTCTCTACCAGGGTCTGGACAAGGAAAAGGGCAAGAGCTACGAGTACATCGAGCTGCCCTATCGGCTCGGCGTGATCACCGCCACCGCGCCCAACGCGATCAGCGAGTTGTGCAAGAAATGAACGCCTGCCCTGTCGCAGTGGTCGTGGGCGTTTAGCCAGTACGTCCCTTGCAGACATCGCTGTGGATGCCGGCGCCATTGCCTGCCCGGTGAACAGCGCCGCCGCCATGCCATCAACAACCCAGACCCGGTTTTCTCCCATGATGTACAGCAAAAAACCCACCGTTCTCTCCATCGTCCTCGCGACCCTGGTGGCTGGCTGTGGCGGGGGTGGTGGTGGCGACGCACCGGCACCGGCACCGGCACCGGCACCGGCACCCGCACCCGCACCCGCACCCGCACCCGCACCCGCACCGGCACCCGCACCCGCACCGGCACCCGCACCGGCACCCGCACCCGCACCCGCACCCGCACCCGCACCGGCCGGGGGCACCACCTGGACGAGCGTGAAGTGGGGCGGTGGCGGCTACGTCACCGGCCTCGTCTTCCATCCGACCACCGCCAACCTGCTGTACGCGCGCACTGACGTCGGTGGCGCCTACCGCTGGCACCAGCCCACGTCGTCCTGGGTGCCCATCACCGACGGCCTGGGCTTCAGCGGCGGCGAG
>NZ_JBDSQX010000019.1:0-104988 GCF_039929605.1 Roseateles sp. | reverse complement strand
GGGCTCAGCCTAGGCGCAAAGCGGAGCTGGGCCGAGTGCCCAGCGAGCATTTGCAACGACGGATCAGCCCCCTTGCAGGCCCAACCCGAAGGGCCGGGGCGATTTGCGGGGTGATTCGGCGTTGCCGACTCGTTGTGGGGGCCCATCCCACGCCTCGCCGGCGCCTTGCCTCGCCCCGCAACTCGCCCCGGCGCGCACCCGACCCAAAGCCCGGCAGGCTCCTTAGCGTTAGCATCGGCGGCGTGTTTCTAGGGAGGCTTGTTCATGAGCGAAAGCGTCTTCGACTTCAAGGCCGTCTCCATCCGCGGCGAGCCGGCGGACCTGGCCTCCCAGCGTGGCAAGGTGTTGCTGGTGGTCAACACCGCCAGCGAATGCGGCTTCACGCCGCAGTTCAAGGGCCTGGAACAGCTCTGGCAGGACTACGGCCCCCAGGGCCTCGTCATCGTCGGCTTCCCGAGCAACGAGTTCGGCGGCCAGGACCCGGGCGGCAACGACCAGATCGCCAGCTTCTGTGAGCTGAATTACGGCGTCAGCTTCCCGATGATGGCCAAGATCAAGGTCAACGGCGGCGATGCCGACCCGCTGTGGAAGTTCCTCAAGAGCGAGAAGCCCGGCTTCCTCGGCACCGAGGCCATCAAGTGGAACTTCACCAAGTTCCTCGTCGGCCGCGACGGCCAGGTCATCAAGCGCTTTGCGCCCAATGACCCGCCGGAGAAGCTGCGCGGGGACATCGAGGCGGCGCTGAAGGCCTGATCAGGCCCGGCTCACGCCCGGCGCGGGCCGCCACCACCAACGGCCCCGGCCACGCCTGATGTGGCCGGCGGCTTCGGCGGCGCAAAGCAGCTCGTTGGCCGTCTGGCGCGACAGATGGGCCAGCCGCGCCAGCTCGGTCTGGGTGGCTGCCACTTCCAGCCAGCCCCCGCCCGCAGCCCGGCCGCGCTCCCGGGCCAGTTGTGCCAGTGCCAGCATGACGCGCTCCGCCGCGCGCTGGTGGCGGGCCGCCTGCAGCAGGCGCAGCGTGCCGTCGTAGCGGCGCGCGAACTCGGCCAGCAATGCACGCGCAAAGCCGGGCGCCTCGTCCATCAGCAGCGTGTAGGCCTCGCGGCCGATCACCAGCACCTCGCTGGCCCCACGCGCCACTGCCTCGTATTCCGCCGGCTGGCCGGCCGCGAAGGCGGCGAGGCCGAAAAGGCGGGGTGGGCCGACGTGCTCGATGACCGAGACCGTGCCGTCCATTCCGGTGAGGCGCGTCTCGATCTCTCCCGCCGCGACCGCGTAGAACGCTGTCGTCCGCTGGCCCTGCACGAACAGGCTGCGCCCGTCGGCCAGCCGGCGGCGCGGCACCAACGCCGGCAGGCGCGCGGCGACGTGCGCGGGCAGGGCCAGGCCGGGAAAGGTGGCGGCAAACAACTGCCACAGCGCATCGTCATCGGCCATGCGCCATTGTCGGCTGGCCGACACAAGGCGGCGGCGCGCCTGCCTATGCTCGGCCGCATGGAAAAAGATGTTTTGTCGACCCTGCTGCGCCGCTTCGGCCGCGAGGAATGCAGCCAGGAACCGCTTTACGCCGCGCTGTGCAGCAGCGCCGCCGAGGACGAGCGCGCGCTGGCCCTGCTGGCCGAAGCACCGCCCGAGCAACGCAAGGTCAACCTGCTGCTGGCGGCGGTGCATGAGCGCGTGCTGGCCGGGGCAGCGCCCGAGCTGGCGGCGTACTACCCGAGCGCGGGCGGCGAGCTCGCGCCTGATGGCGGCTTGGCGGAGGCGCTGCGGGTCTGTCTAGAGCGCGAATGGCCGGTACTTGTCGAACACCTGCGCCACGGCGCCACTCAGACCAACGAAGTCGCCCGCTGCGCCGCCATCTGGCCAGCCCTGGGTGCCGCAGCCCGCGCAACCGGTGCGCGGGATCTTGCGCTGCTGGACTTCGGCTGCAGTGCCGGGCTCAACCTGGGCCTGGATCATTACCACCTGCGCTACCGGACCGACGACGGCACCTGGCACGAACGTGGCGCGCCACGCGATGGCCGCGCGGCCGAGATCGAAACGCTGTGGCTGGGTTCGGCGCCGCTGCCGCGGGATACCGGTTGGCGCCTCGCCTCGCGCCATGGGCTGGACCCGGCGCCGGTCGACGCCGCAGACCCGGCCCGCCTGCGCTGGCTGCAGGCCTGCCTGTGGCCGCAGGACGCTCGCCGCCGCGAGCGCCTGGCTCGTGCGGCCGTCCAGCTGCAAGCGTTGCCCGTCACATTGACCCCCGCCGACGACTGCATCGCCGCCATCGAGCCCTGGCTCGACACCCTGCCGGCGGGCGTGCAGCCGGTGCTGCTGACGAGCTGGGTGCTGTACTACCTGAGCGATGTCGATGTCGTGCGGCTGCGCGCGACGGCGGACCGGCTGGCGCTCAGCCACGGGCTGGCGTGGATCTGCGGCGAGTTGCCGGCATTGAGCGCGCAACAGCAGGATGCCCCGCCCGTGCCCATCGTGCCGTCCGGCGAGGTGGCTTCCTCGGCGACGCTTTGGACGCTACGACACGCCGCCGCCGCCGGTCGGCTCACCGAGCAGACACTGGCCTGGAGCCACCCCCACGGCCGCTGGATCCATTGGCTTTGAAAAAAACGGCCTGCCGGAGCCGCTCGGATAATCCCGTCTCCAAAAGGAGACCGACCATGTTCCAGCACGTCGACGCCTACGCCGGCGACCCGATCCTGAGCCTCAACGAGGCCTTCCAGAAGGATCCCCGCGCCGACAAGATCAACCTGTCCATCGGCATCTATTTCGACAACGAAGGCCGCATTCCCCTGCTGCCTTCGGTGCGCGCGGCCGAACTCGCCGTCGTCGAGGTGGCCGGTGCGCGGCCCTATCTGCCGATGGAAGGCGCCGCCAACTTCCGCAGCGCCGTGCAGGCCCTGCTGTTCGGTGCCGACCACCCGGCCATCGCTGCCGGCCGCATCGCCACCATCCAGGGCGTGGGCTCCAGCGGTGGCCTCAAGGTGGGCGCCGACTTGCTGAAGCGCTACTTCCCCGACAGCAAGGTCTATCTGTCCGACCCGACCTGGGACAACCATCGCGCCGTCTTCGAGGGCTCGGGCCATGTCTGCGAGACCTACCCCTACTACGACCCCGCCACCGGCGGCCTGCGCTTCGACGACCTGCTGGCCACGTTCAAGACGCTGCCCGCGCGCAGCATCGTCGTGCTGCACGCCTGCTGCCACAACCCGACTGGCGTGGACCTGACGCAGGACCAGTGGCGGGCGCTGGTGCCCGTCATCCGCGAGCGCCAGTTGCTGCCCTTCCTGGACCTGGCCTACCAGGGCTATGGCGACGGCATCCAGGAAGACGCCTTTGCGCCGCGCTTGCTGGCCGACGAGGGCGTCTCCTTCCTCATCGCCAACAGCTTCTCCAAGAGCATGAGCCTGTACGGCGAGCGCTGCGGGGGCTTGAGCGTCGTTTGCCCCGACGCCGACCAAGCTGCGCGGGTGCTGGGCCAGATGAAGTTCATGATCCGCCGCAACTACTCCAACCCGCCCATGCATGGCGGCCAGGTCGTGGCCAAGGTGCTGAACACGCCGGTGCTGCGCTCGATGTGGGAAGAGGAAGTGAAGGAGATGCGTGAGCGCATCCAGACCATGCGCCGCGAGTTGCACGATGTGCTCGCGGCCAAGCTGCCGGGGCGCGACTTCAGCTACTTCCTGACCCAGCGCGGCATGTTCAGCTACACAGGCCTCAGTGCCGACCAGGCCGAGCGGCTGAAGGCCGAGTTCGGCGTCTACATCCTGCGCTCGGGCCGCATGTGCGTGGCGGGGCTGAACACCCGCAACGTCGAGGCCACCGCCGAGGCGATGGCGGCGGTGCTCGCCTGACTCCGGCCCCCGCGCCATAACGCGCGGTGATGGCCGCAGCCGCCGCTTTCATTGGCAACGCGTGCCGGGCTTCCTTACCCTGCCTGCAGAGCTGGCGGCAGGAAGTTGGATGAAGCATTGCGTGGTGATAGGCGGTGGCGTGGTGGGCCTGACGACCGCTTGGGCCTTGCTGCAGCGCGGCCACAGCGTGACGCTGATCGAGCGCGAGGCCGAGGTGGCCGAAGGTGCCAGCCGCGCCAACGGCGGGCAGTTGAGCTACCGCTACGTGTCGCCGCTGGCCGACGCCGGCGTGCCGCTGAAGGCGCTGCGCTGGCTGCTTGACCCCGATGGCCCGCTGCGCTTCAAGCCCGAGGCAAGCTGGGCGCAGTGGTCGTGGATGCTGGCCTTCCTGCGCAACTGCCGCGGCCCCGTAAACCGGCGCACGACCGCGCGGCTGTTGGCGCTGGGTGCGTTCAGCCAGGCCTCGTTCGCGCGGCTGCGTGACGAGGCGGCACTGGGCGACGTGATCGCCTTGCGCACGCCGGGCAAGCTGGTCGTCTACCGCAAGCCGGCCGAGTTCGCCCGCGTGGCGGCCCGCGCGAGCCGTGGCGCCGAGCAGGCGCTGTCGCACGACGACTGCGTGGCGCTGGAGCCCGCGCTGGCCCAGTTTGAGGAAGGCGAAGCCACGCTGGCCGGCGGCATCTTCACGCCCGGCGAGGCGGTGGCGGACTGCCACGCCTTCTGCCGCGCGCTGCATGAGCGCCTGCTGGCGCACGAGCGCTTTCGCGGCCGGCTGGGCGCTCGGGTGGAAGGCTTCATGCTGGACGGCCGGGGCGCCGTGCTCGGCGTGCGCACGAGCCAGGGCCAAAGCCAGAGCAACGTGGCGGCCGACGCCACCGTGCTGGCCGCCGGCCTGCACAGCCGCGCGCTGGCCGCAGGCGTCGGCGTGGAGCTGCCGCTCTACCCGCTCAAGGGCTACAGCCTGACCGCACCGATTGCCGCCGGCCACCGCCCGCCCGAGGTCAGCGTGACCGACTTCGAGAAGAAGATCCTCTACGCACGCATCGGCAACGAGCTGCGCGTGGCCGCGATGGTCGACCTCGTCGGCGACGACCTCAGCCTGGACGCCGGGCGCCTCGCCTCGCTGCAGCGCTCGGTGCGCGCCACCTTCCCGAACGCGGCGGACTACGACCGCGCCGTGCCCTGGGCCGGCCTGCGCCCCGCCACCCCGAGCGGCGCACCCATCGTTGGCGCCAGCGGCGTGCCGGGGCTGTGGCTCAACGTGGGCCATGGCGCACTGGGCTTCACCTTCTCGTTTGCGACGGCCGACATCGTCGCCGAGCTGGTGTCTGGCCGAGCCAGCCCCTTGCCGCTGGACGGCCTGAGCCTGTGACCGCCGACGACCTCGCCCAGGCGCTGCGCGCGGCCGTGCTGGCGCAGCGCTTCGAGGCGACGGCGGACTCGTTGCAGAACGGTGCGCCGCTGGGCTGGCACCCGAGCATCGACCTGGCGGTGGCCGTGTTCCCGCGTGGGCCGGGCGACTTGGCGCCGGTCTGCGCCAACGTGCTGTTTTCGCGCGAGCACCCCGAGGGCCTGGTGGCGCGCTTCGACGGCCCCTGCGGCGCGGTCGCCAACATCGCCTTCCAGGCCGACGTGCGGGACGCGGCCGGCACCTCCAGCGCCTGGCAGCCCGGCGCCGACTGGCAGCGCATGGCCTTCCCTGCCTGGTTCGGCACCGGCCCGCGCTTCGTGTCGCCTTACCCGGCCTCGCTGCTCAAGGTGATGGTGGCCGTGGGCGTGGGCCGGCTCGTCGACACCGGCCGCAGTGCCTGGGCCCTGCCGCTGACCTGGGGCGGCGTGACCCGGCCGGTGGCCGACTGGCTGCACGACATGATCATCGTCAGCAGCAACGAGGCCACGTCGGCGCTGGTGATGCACCTGCAAGCGCGCGGCGCCATTCGCCGTGAAGCCGGCGTGGAAGTGCACAACGAGCTGCACGCGCTGTTCGCCGCCGAAGGCCTGCCCGGCTTGGCGCTCGCCAACACCCAGCCCGATGGCGGCTGGGGCAATGGCGCCGGCGCGGGCGTGGGCCAGATCCAGATGACAGCCTGGGATGCGCTGCGGCTGATGTGGCGGCTGGATGCCGATGCGCCGCCCGCGCCCTGGCTGCCAAGCGGCGGGCAAGGCACGCCGCCACTGTTGGGCCACAGCCTCGGCCCGGTGCGCCGCGCGCTGGACGAGCAGCGGCTCAACGAGATCCTGTCCAGCAGCGCGCTCACGGCCTTGCCCGGCTGGGTGCCCGGCATCCCGACCCCGCCGGCCCGCTTCGCCCACAAGACCGGCAACACCGAGAACTACAGCAGCGACGCGGGGATCGTGCACGACGGCGATCTGCACTACCTGATCGCGGTGACCACCAGCCTGGGCTCGCGCTACGTGCCGCACCCCGACGCAGCGACGACGTGGAAGCTGCCGGCGCTCGGCAGCGCCGTGCACGCCGCGCTGAAGGCCGAGTCTGCGGCCTGACAAAAGAACAGCCTCGCCGAGGCGAGGCCGGTGAACGCCGGCACAGGAACCGGCAGGAGTATCGGAGCCGCTCAGAAGAACTTGTAGCTGGCCGTGAGCGTGTAGGCACGCCCGCGAGGGTCGGCCACGCGCGGTTCCCACGAGCTACCGGCGCCGGTGTTGCCGTCATAGGCGGCGGAGAACGGCGGGTCGTCGTTGGTGAAGTTCTTGATGCCGAACGTCAGCCCCAGGTTCTTGAAGCCGCGGTAGCTGACGCTCGCGTCGTGTGTGATGTATCTACCGACGTTGGGCTTCCACTCGGGCGGCACGATGCTGCCGTTGGCGATGCCGGGCAATTGGCCGTCCTTGTAGCCGGCGCGCCAGCGCTGGACGAGGCCGACACCCCACACGCCTTCCTCGTAGACCAGGCTGATGGAGTGCTTCCAACGCAGGCCCAAGTCACCGGCGCGGGTGAAGACGCCGATCTCGCTCGGCCCCATCGCCGCGCTGGCGAGCAGACGCGAGCGCTTGTCGATCAGGTAGCTGCCTTCGAGCGACGCCGTGAGCCGGCCAGCGCCGAGTGCAGTTGAGCCGCGCAAGGAAATGTCCACGCCCTTGGTGATGGTCTCGCCGGCGTTGACGTTGCGGTTGTCGATGGCCGTGAGCGTGTTGCCCTCGCGCAGGAAGTTCTCGGGGAAGAGAGCGTAGTTCTTGACGAGCTCGGACAGCGAGATCGACTGGATGGTGCCGGTCTTGCGAATCTGCCACCAGTCAGCGCCCATCGACACGTCGGGCATCGGCTGATAGACGAAGCCCCAGGTCCACTGCCTGCTTTTCTCCGGGCCGAGCGTCGGCTTGCCGCCGGTGAGGATGATGGGGGTGATCGTCTCGCAGCCGGGCTTGGTCGGGTCGACGAGACCGGTGGCGCAGGAGACCGGGTCGACGAGGTCCTTGCCGGCGTAGGTGGACTCGGTCACGCCGTTGAAGAGCTGGTTGAAGGTGGGCACCCGAAAGCCCCGGCTCGTGGACGCGCGCACCAGCAACTGCTCGAAAGGCTGGTAGCGCAGCGAGAACTTGGGGTTGGTGGTGGCGCCGAAGCCGGTGTAGTCGTCGCGACGCACTGCGGCGCTAGCCTCCAGTCCCTTGAACACCGGCACCAGCACCTCGGCGAACACGGCCTTGATATCGCGCTTGACGGTGTCCAGCGTGTTCACGCTGTCGAACGGCGCGCCGAAGATCGCCGCCTGCGTCACCAGGTCGGTCGCATTGCCGTTGAACTTGTACTTCTCGGTGCGCACGTCCACGCCCACGGCCGCCATCAGCTCGCCCGCTGGCAGCTTCATGATGGGGCCGGTCACCGTCACGTCGGCCTGCTGCAGCGTGAACTTGCCGCCGTACAACGTCACGCCATCGGCGCGCGTGCCGTCCAGTGCGCCCAACGCCGCAGCGCTCTGCGTGATGCCGTCGGCCGGGAAGGGGTTGAGCGTGCCGTTGTTGATGAGCGCCGCGAACGGGCTGCCGAAGAAGTAGCCGTGCTTGAGCAGCGAGGTGGTGTCGCTGGTGGCAGAGGACACGCCGGCGCGGTAGTCCCAGCTGCCGAACAGCGGCCCCTCGGCGCTGAGCAGCAAGCGCTGGGTCTGGGACGTGGTTTCGATCTCGCGGTTGCCGCAGGGCATGCAGCGCCAGCGCAGCGCCAGCGGCAGGCCGCGGTTTTTCTCGATGCTGGGAAACAGCGACACCAATGCGTTGAAGACGCCGTTGTAGGCCTCACCGGTGCTCGGGTAGCCGAGGCTGTAGAAGGGGTTGCTCGTCGAAGTGGAGCTGGAAATCTGGTTGGGCGAGAAGCTCTTGTCGGACACCACTCGGGCGCCGACGAACTCCGCCACCAACTGGTGTTCGCCCAGTGCCAGCGTGCCCCGCAGCACGGCGTTGGTGGACTTCACCGGCTGCATCAGCACCGCTGCGCGGCCGGTGTCCCAGGCGCAGCCCCACTTGGCTGCGGGCGTGGCCCACAGCACCTCGTCGTAGGGCGCCTGGCCGTCGATGGACGCGCACCCGGCTTGGCCTGGCACGTCGAGCGCGTTGATGCCGTTCATGGCCACCGTGGTTCCCGGCTGAATCGGGCCCGTGCTGCGGCCGGCGGTGGTGAGGTTGTCGCGGCTGAGCGCGCTGTACAGGCTGGAGATGGCGAAGACGGTGGCGAACGGCGTGCCGCGCGTGTCGACCGACAGGCCGCGCGACGGCTGGAAGGTGTTGACGAAGTCGCGCTGGTCGCCGCGCAACTGCTTGGCGTCGCTGAAGGACACCGAGGCCAGCACGTTGAACCGGTCGCTCGCCAGGTCGCCGAACCCGCCGGTGAGTTTGACGCGACCAATGCCACCGCCGCCCGCCTCGGTCATGTCCGCGAACGCCTCGGCCTCGAGTCCGCTGTAGTTCTTGCGCAGGATGAAGTTGATGACGCCGCCGATTGCGTCCGTGCCGTAGATGGCCGAGGCGCCGTCCTTCAGGATTTCCACGCGCTCGATGGCCGACATCGGGATGGAGTTCAGATCCACCACGCCGCCGTTCAGGCCATGGGCCGCCACGCGCCGGCCGTTGAGCAGCACCAGTGTCGATGCCGCACCCTGGCCCCGCAGGTTGGCCGACGACGCGCCGTTGTTGCCCCGCGCCTGGCCGGACACCACGTCGGCATTGGAGGACAGGTTGTCCAGCCCGTTGCCGTTGGCGGACAACGTGGCGATCAGCTGCTCGGCCGACACGATGCCCTGCCGCTCGATGTCCTTGCGGGAGACGACTTGAATGGGCAGCGCGCCCTCGTCCTTCAGCCGCTTGATGCTCGACCCCGTCACCTCGACACGCTGCAGTCGTTGGCCATCGGTTTGCGCGATTGCCGCGCTGGCATGGGCGGCAAGACCGATCACTGCGAGCTGCGATACCAGACGATTCAACTTCATCAACGACTCCTTTGTGATTCGACTGCCGCCATGTTGACGGGCGCGCGAGAGGTCGCCCAGAGGGCAGCACCCCCAGTGTTGCGCGCCGTTCAATGAATGCTTGTGCGCAGCACATAACCTGCGGGAATGTGTGACCCGCGAAAGCACACCCCCGGTGCCGCGCGGCCCTTCTAAAGTGCGCGCTGCCCCCTTTGCAGGATTTCGAAAGACCTTGATGCGCCTGATCACCGAAGCCGAAGTCGCGGCCGTGCTCGACCCCGACAGCGCCGTTGCCGCGCTGCACGCCGCCTTCGCCCAGCACGGCCGCGGCCAAGCCCAGGTGCTGGCGCGCCACCGCGCCACTGCCACGCAGGGCGGCGCAGCGCTCGCCATCAGCGCAATGGGCGCCATCCTGGAGGCCGACGGTGACCTGCCCGCCGTGCTCGGCACCAAGGTCTATTCGGCACGCAATGGCCAGTACAACTTCCTCGTCAGCCTGTTCTCGGCGGCCACCGGCGCAGCCATTGCGACACTGGAAGCCAACGAGTTCACGCGGCTACGCACGGCGGCGGCCAGCGCGGTGGCGGCGGACCTGCTGGCGCTGCCGGATGCGAAGACGCTGGCCGTCTTTGGCGCCGGCATCCAGGCGCGGGCACATGCCGAGGCATTGACGCGCGTGCGCCGCTTTGAGCGCGTGCTCGTCTGCGCGCGCTCTGGCGGCGAGGCCTTCGCGGCCGAGTTGGCGGCGGCGCTCGACCTGCCCGTGCAGGCCGTCGACGCGGCCGCTGCGGCGAGCCAGGCCGATGTCATCGTCACGGCCACGCGCTCGGCTGCGCCGCTGTTCGACGGCGCGCTCGTCAGGCCAGGCGCCTTCATCGCGGCAGTCGGCTCTAGCACCCGCGCCGCCCGCGAGCTGGACGACACGTTGCTGGCGCGTGCGGCGTTGGTCGTCGTCGAGTGGCATGAGGCCGCGCGCCAGGAGGCCGGCGACATCGTGCAGGCCGCGCCGGGTGTCATCGCGCCCGAGCGCCTCGTCGAGTTGGGTGAGCTGATCGTCAACTCGCGCCCACGCGCGGCGCAGGACATCGTCGTCTACAAGAGCGTCGGCATCGGCCTGGAAGACGTGGCGCTGGCCCGTGTCGTCGCGCATCGGCTGGGCGCATGTTGAAAATGAATCAGCCCCTCCTCCGGTCTCGCGCCGCTGAACTCGAGCAAGCACATCGCCCGACGGGCCGGCTTGGGAGCGGCCCGGCGCTCGGCCCGGGAAACTCATCATCTTGGTGGTTGGCGCTTGCCTCAGGCCTCGCACTGCTGCTGGCCGGCTGCGCCACCACATCCGTGCCCGACCCCGTGCAGGCCGCGCTGGCCAAGGCGGGTCTGCCGGCCGACAGCCTGGGCTATGTGCTGCAGCCGCTGGACGGCTCGCGCGCCGCGCTGACCCGCCGCGCCGACGATGCCATGGCACCGGCCTCGACGATGAAGCTCGTCACGGCCACCGTGGCGCTGGACAAGCTGGGCATCAACCACCGTGGTCGCACCGAGTTGCTGGCGGCCTCGGCGCCGGTCGGCGGCACCATCGATGGCCCGCTCATCCTGCGCGGCGGTGCCGACCCCGATCTCGACTGGCCGGCCCTTTGGTGGCTGCTGCGCCAGTTGCGCGAGAGCGGTGTGCGCGAGATTCGCGGCGGCCTCGTCGTCGACCGCACGCTGTTCAACCCGACGCGCCTGGACGTGGGCTTGCCGCCTTTCGACGACGCGCCCGAGTTTGGCTACAACGTCATCCCCGACGCGCTGCACTTCAACGGCAGCGTCATCGACTTCGAACTGCAGGCCACGCCCGCTGGCGCGTCGGCGCGCAGCCTGCCCGCGCTGGCCGGGCTGGTGCTGGATGCCAGCGCGATGCAGCCCTCCACGCGGCTCTGCAAGGACTGGGACGAGGTCTGGAAGCCCGCCATCGTGCAGCCCACCGGCGACGGCTGGACGCTGAAGCTGCAGGGCGCCTTTCCGGCTGGCTGCAGCCAGCGCGCGCCGCTGCAGCTGGTCGACCGCCAATGGCTGGTGACGCATGCCGTGCGCCAGCTCTGGGCCGAGCTGGGCGGCACCATGGCGCCGGGCGACGTGGAGGCTGCCGCGCCGGCTGACGCCGTGGTGCTCGCCACGCACCGCGGCCGGCCGCTGGCCGAGGTGCTGCGTGGCGTCATGAAGAGCAGCGACAACGCGCTGGCGCGGCTCACCTACCTGCAGCTCGGCGCCCAGGCCGTTCAGCCCGACGAACCCACCTTGCCCGCCGCCGAACGCACCGTCCGCGCCTGGTTCGCCGCGCACCGCATCGACGACCGCGGCCTGGTGCTGGACAACGGCTCGGGCCTGTCGCGCAGCGAGCGCATCAGCCCGGCACAGCTCGCCGGCCTGCTGCGCGCGAGCCAGGCCGGCGCCCAGGCGCCCGAGCTGCTGGCCGTGCTGCCGGTGGCGGGCCTGGACGGCACCATGTCGCGCCGCCTGAAGGACACCCCGGCGGCGGGCAAGGCACGCCTCAAGACCGGCACGCTGCACGACGCCGTGGGCCTGGCCGGTTTCGTGCCGGATGCGAGCGGCAAGACCTGGGTGTTTGTCGCGCTGCTCAACCACCCCGAGGCTGCGGCCAAGGGGCGGCCGGTGCTGGATGCGTTGGTGGACTGGGTGGCTGGGCAGCGTTGAATCAATGGCGGCCGGCTGCGAGCGACAGCTAGCCGCAGCTTTGCCGAGTACGAGGCGCAGATCCGCGTCGAGTACGCGCATGTGCTGCGGGCGTTGTTCAACGAGAAGCGCGGCCAGATCCTGGCCGGCTTTCTCGCGCGGCCACGGCTGTACGGCTGCAAGGCCTTGCACGCCCGCCTGGATGAGCCCGCGCGGCGCAATCTGGCCGAAGCCATCCAGCGCTGCGCGGCTTGACGCGGCGGTAGGCTGAGCCCTTCAGGCCGAGGCCGAGGCCGACGCAGGCATGCGCGCGCGGTGCTGGCGCGGCGCGGCGAGCAGCAGGTAGGCCAGCGTGCCGAAGCTGCCGGCCGCCAGCGTCAGCAGCGCCCATGGCCACCAGGGCCGGCCCTGCGCGCGGCAGTCGCGGGCGACGAAACCGATCAGCAGCAGGCTGCTGACGATCAGGTCCAGCGTGATCTGCTGGGCGCCGATGTTGGCCAGGCCGCCTTGCCAGAGGCCGATGAAGCCGACCTGCCACATCGCGTACAGCGAGAAGGCACCAAAGGCGGCGGTGATGAGGATGAGGGCAGTGCGCATGGCGATCTCCGGTGGGTTGAAAGTGGCGCCATCGTCGGCAGCGGCGCGCGCCGTCGCAATGACCCCGGAGGTCATCGCGGCGACGACGGCGCCCGCCGCAGAATGCGCCGCATGACCGCCACCTTCGCCGCCCTGCGCAAGTCGCGCCGCGTCAGCCAGCTGGAGCTGTCGCTGCGCACCGGTGTCTCGCAACGCCACCTCAGCTGCATCGAGACCGGCCGCGCCCGCGCCGGCCGCGAGACGCTCCTCGCGCTGCTCGACGCCCTCGGCGCGTCGCTGGAGGAACGCAACCAGGCCCTGCTCGCCGCCGGCTACGCGCCCGCCCACACCGAGCGTGCGCTGGACGCGCCCGAGATGGCGCCCGTGCGCGCGGCGCTGGAGCAGCTCATCCACGCCAACGGCGCGGCGCCCGCGCTGGTGCTGGACGGCGACTACAACGTGGTGATGGCCAACGACGGCCTCGCGCGGCTGCTCGTGCTGCTCGGCCTGCCGGCGCAGGCCATGCTGGCCCAGCCGCTGAACCTGCTGCGCGCCGTGTTCGCGCCCGGCGGCCTGCGCGCGCTGTGCGTGGACGAGGCCTGGCTGTGCACCGAGATGTGGGCCCGCGCCAGCCGCGAGGCCGAGCACCTGCCGCGCCTGCGCGCGCTGCTCGACGAGCTCCGCCCGACGCTCGAACCGTGGACCACCGCCGAGACCGCCAGCCACCTGCCCGTGCTCGCCTTCCGCCTGCGCGCGGCGGACGGGCGGACCTTGAGCTTCTTCTCCACCATCACCAGCTTCGGCACGCCGCTGGACATCACGCTGGCGTCACTCAAGGTGGAGCATCTGTTTCCGACGGATGAGCAGACGCGGATGGCGTTGGCTGCGCTGGGTGAAGCGGCGACGCAATAGCGTCTCGCAAGCGCTGATGCGCCGCGCCTTCCCAGGCGATGGGCAACTGGTTCTTCGCCTGAAGGTAGTGATGCGTGAAGACGCCCAGGTAGGCTTCCAGGGCCTTCTCGGCGGCCTTGTCGCCCGCAAGGTTCAGGCATTGCGCGGCAACCTCGCTCGTGCAGAAATGGTCGTCGCAACGTGAGCGGCGCAGCCGGTACTGCGAGGCCCCGGCGGGCTCCAGGCTGAGCACCGGCATGTGGTTCAGGTAGGGGCTTCGGCTGAACATCTTGCGCGCCTCGGACCAGGTGCCGTCCAGCAGGATGAACAGCGGGCGCTTGATCGTGCCGCCAGGGCCTGCGGCGCGCGGCTGAATGGCGTGCACCACCCGTTCCGGCGCGGCGTACTGGCCTGGGAACACGACGTAGCAATCCCAGGTCGGGTCGCTCAACAGGGCGAGCAGCGCAGGATCGGGCTCGGTTCGCGACCAGCCGAACGCGAAGGTGTCGGCGACCATGTCCGCGATCAACCAACCGGTGTTGGTCGGCTTCAGCGGCTCGATGTCGGCCATCAGCAGGCACACCGCAGCGCGCGTGTTCACCGAGGCGCGCAAGGCGCACATGCAGTGCGTCGGCACCAGCCGGCAGCCCTCGCAGCGTTCGCGCTTGAAGCCACCGCGAGCCGAGAACGGCTTGGTGGCGCTCGCCAGACGCGCGGCGCGCAGAAGAGACACAGCATGAGGCGCGGCAAAAGGCATGCGCCGATTGTCAGAGCCCCCGAACGGCCCGGCTTGCGCGCCGGCATGGCGCTGCGGCTGTGAGCGTCAGTACACGAGCGAGAAGGTGACGTAACCGGCACCCTCCTCAGCCAGGTGCTTGATGCCCGACATGCCGGCGCTGATCGCCGTGAACTTGAGGTGCCGCTGCGTTTCCTTGGCGTGCTTCGCCAGTTCCAGCGCCGCAATCATCCGGTCGTTGGCATGCGAGGCCAGGTCGTTGTACGGAAGTTCGAGATTCGCTCCGGACGTCATGAGCGAATTCAGGAACGCGGCTTTGAAGGTGTTGTTGACCACGTGATGTCTCCGTTGGTTGGGGGCAGCATAGGCCCGGATCGACTTTGCATCGGCCAATGCCGCCGCCCAGCCACCCAGCCCGGACCGGCGTCCTTCGCGCTATCGTTGCCGGCTCGTCCACCTCACGCCTCGACCCATGCCCCGTTACGTCGCCCTGCTCCGAGGCGTCAGCCCGATGAACTGCAGCATGTCCGAACTCAAGCGCAGCCTGGAGGGCGCCGGCTTTGCCGATGTGAAGACGCTGCTGAGCAGCGGCAACGTGGCCTTCACCATTGCGCGGACCTTGCCGGCTGCGGTGCTGCAGAAGCGCGTGGAGAAGGCCATGAAGGACGGCCTGGGCCGCAGCTTCGCGACCCTCGTGCGCCCCAGCGCCCACCTGCAGCAGCTCATCCAGGCCGACCCCTTCGCCGAGTTCGACCTGCCGGAAGGCGGCAAGCGCATCGTGACCTTTCTGCGCAACCCCGGCGCGGTGGCGGAGGTGGAGCTGCCCATCTCCCGGCACGACGCCTGCATCCTGACGCGGGTGGGCAGCGAGGTGCTGTCCGTCTACGTGCCCAACGAGAAGGGCCCGGTCTTCATGCAACTGCTGGAGAAGACCTTCGGCCAGGACGTCACCACTCGCACCTGGGACACCGTCACCAAGTGCGCCCAGGCCTGAGAGGTTCACCATGCCCGCCGTCCTCGATCACCTGCTCGTCCCCGCCCGTGACCGCCGCGCCGCCGCCGAGCGCCTGGCGGCCATCCTCGGCGTGCCCTGGTCAGCCCAGGCTGCGGTGGGGCCGTTCAGCGCGGTCTACGTGTCGAGCGACCTGACGCTGGACTTCGATGAAGTGGAGGCCGGCGCCACAGTGACGCCGCTGCACTACGCCTTCCGCGTCAGCGAGGCGGAGTTCGATGCGCTGTTGGCCCGGTTGCAAGCCCTGGGCATCGCCTGGCGCAGCATGCCGATGGGGCCGGACGACTTCCAGGTGAACACCTCGGTGGGCGGCCGCATCGCCTACTGGCGCGAGCCCGATGGGCACGCCTGGGAGGCGTTGACGCAGAGCTATGCGCGCCAGCCTTAGCCCAACGGGTTCAGTCGAACCAGTCGGCCAGGTGGCCCATCTGATCCTGCTTGGTGCGCAGGTAGCGCTCGTTCTCCGGGCCCGGCGCCGTGAGCGAGGCCTCGCGCTCTACCACCTCGATGCCGAACTCGGCCAGCGCCGCCATCTTCAGCGGGTTGTTGGTCAGCAGCTTGACGCGGTTCACGCCCAGCGAGCGCAGCATGCAGGCGGCGGCGTCGTAGCGGCGGGCGTCGATGGGCAGGCCGAGCTGGGTGTTGGCCTGGATGGTGTCGGCGCCGGCGTCCTGCTCGGCGTAGGCGCGCAGCTTCTGCACCAGGCCGATGCCGCGCCCCTCGTGGCCGCGCATGTAGACGATGGCGCCACGGCCGACCGCTGCAATGCGCTGCATGGCGCTTTCCAGCTGGGGCCGGCAGTCGCAGCGCAGCGAGCCGAAGACCTCGCCCGTCACGCACTCGGAATGCACGCGCACCAGCGGCGGCTCGTCGCCGGGTTGGCCGGCCAGGTCGCCCATGCTCAGCACGACATGCTCCTGCCCGCTGTCGCTCTCGCGGAAGCCGTGGATGGCGAACTCGCCATACGGCGTGGGCAGGCGGGTGGAAACGATGCGGTCGATCTTCATGGTCAGCCGGCATTCTCGCCGGGCCGGGGATAACCCGGTGTCGCCCAGGTTAGGCTGCGGCTTCCAGCCCTTTTGCAGGAGACCGGCATGCCCCAGACGATCCAGTTCCAACGCCCCGATGGCGTGGCCGTGTCCGGCTATCTCGCCGAGGCCGCGCAGCCGCTCGGCGCCGTCGTCGTCATCCAGGAATGGTGGGGCCTGAACGACCAGATCCGCGGCGTGGCCGAGCGCTTCGCGTCGGCCGGTTTCACGGCACTGGTGCCCGACCTGTACCGGGGCAAGAGCACCGTCGAGGCCGAGGAGGCCCACCACCTGATGACCGACCTGAACTTCGGCGACGCCGCCGCGCAGGACGTGCGCGGTGCGGTGAACTATCTGAAGAGCTTGGGGCTCGGCAGCGGCAAGGTCGGCGTGACGGGCTACTGCATGGGCGGCGCGCTGACGGTGCTGGCGTCGACGCTGGTGCCCGAGGCCGACGCGGCCGTGATCTGGTACGGCATGCCGCCGTTGGAATATGTGGACGCCAGCAAGGTCAACATCCCGCTGCAGGCGCACTGGGCCACGCAGGACGAGTTCTTCGCGATTGCCGGCGTGGACGCGCTGGAAGCCAAGTTCGCGGACGTCGGCGTCAACTACGAAGGCCACCGCTACCTCGCCCACCATGCCTTCGCCAACGAAGAGGCGCAGGGGCCGGGCCGCATTGCCAAGACGCAGTACGACGCGGCCTGGGCGCAGCAGGCGTGGGATCGGGCGATGCGGTTTTTTGGCAAGACGCTGGGTTGAAGCCGGGCGCAGCCAGTTCGAGACCCCCGGCCGCTAGTCGCGCTTGAGCAGTTCGATGAACGCCGGGTTCAGGAAGATCTTCTCGCGGCCCACCTTGTGCTCACGCAGGATGCCGATGGCGGCGAGTTCCTTGAGGTAGGCGCTGGCTGTCTGGCGTTTGGCCAGGCCGGCGTCCACCACGTGGGCGATGCGGCAGTAAGGCCGCACGAACACCAGCTCAGCCAGTTCGCGCGAGTAGATGCTGCTGGCTTCTTTGCGCATCCGTTCGGCGGTGTCGTTCAGAAGATGCCGCAACGCCACCACCTTGTTCATGGTCCAGGTCGCGGTCTCAGTCACGCCTTGGAGCATGTACAGCAGCCAGGGTTCCCAGGCGCCCGAGGCCGTCACAGCCTGCAGCCCGCTGTAGTAGGCGGACTTGTTGCGCAGGATGTGGCGGCTCAGGTAGAGCACGGGAATGTCCAGCAGGCCTTGCTCCACCAGGTAGAGCAGGTTGAGCACCCGTCCGGTACGGCCGTTGCCGTCGGTGAACGGATGGATCGCCTCGAACTGGTAGTGGCCCACAGCCATCCGCACCAAGGGGTCCACGTCCTCGGTGCCGGCCAAGGTGCCGTGCATCCAGCGCTCCCAGTTGGCGAGCTTCTCGCGCAGCAAGGCTTCACCCTCGGGCGGGGTGTAGATCACCTGGCCGGTGAGGTCGTTGCTCAGCGTCGTGCCGGGCGTGCGGCGGATGTCCATGTCGACACCTTTGATGGACCGACAGATCTGAACGGCGGTGTTGGTGCTCAAGGGCCGACTGGCCAGCGCTTGGAAACCCTCCCACAGCGCGGTGCGGTAGCGCAGGGCCTCCTTGGTGGCGGGGTCGGCCTCGGCTTCGCTGCTGCCGTCGAACAGGAACATCTGGTCCGTGGTGGTCACGATGTTCTCGATCTCGCTGCTGGCCTGCGCTTCAAGCAGGGGGATCGAGTTGATCAGCACGCCCTGGTTTGGAATCAGCTGCCCGGCGGCCTTCAACTCGGCGACGGCCGCGCGGGCGGCAATGCAGGCTTTCAACACCGCGCGCGACTCCACGTCTGCCTGCGGCGGCAGTGCAGGCAGGGCGTTGTACGGCTGCTGGGGGTCGTATGTCATTTGTCGACGAAGCTTGAAGTAATCGACACGGCGAGACGATGTGTCTAGCCAATCGACATGATCCCATGACGTGTTGATTTAAGGCATGAAAATCGACATGATCAAGATCGGCCTTCAAAACGCCAACGCATTCGTCGCCTTCACCTCCTCCATGACGGCATACGTCCGCGTCTCCCGCACACCCGGCAGCGTCCAGATCACGCTGCCGATGAACTCGCGGTAGGCGCCCATGTCGCGCACACGGGTCTTGAGCAGGTAGTCGAAGCCGCCGGCCACCAGGTGGCATTCCAGGATCTCGGGGCGGGCCTGGACGGCTGCCTTGAAGGTGTCCATCACGTCCTGCACCGTGCGGTCCAGGTGGATCTCGATGAAGACGAGCATGGCCGCGCCCAGCTTGGCCGGGTTCAGCCGCGCCTCGTAGCCCAGGATGTAGCCGTCGCGCGTCAGCCGCTTCACGCGCTCCAGCACGGCGGTGGGCGATAGGTGCACTTCCTCGGCCAGCTTGAGATTGGAAATGCGGCCAACCGCCTGCAAGGCGCGCAAGATGCGGGCGTCTGTCTTGTCGAGTCTGGTGTCTGCATCCATATGGATTTTCTTCGGTCGATCAACCGATCCTTGGAATTTAATTCAAGACGGCTCTGAATACATTGCTGATCTCACCAGGAGTAAGCCGTGCCCACCTTCACCGCCCCGCCCGAACAGCCCCGCCTGCCCGACCCCTACCGGGCCGAAACCGGCGCCGTGCAGGCCCTGGCCGAACGCCTGGGCGAGGCATTGGGCTGGCCCGGCGTCATCGCCATGGCCGCGCCCTGGGTGGAGCAGGTGCGGCGCAACCCCGCGCCGTTCTGGGCGATGGAATCGCTGCTGCGCGAGTACCCCATCACCAGCGCCGAGGGCCTGGCCCTGATGCGCCTGGCCGAAGCCCTGCTGCGCGTGCCGGACGCGCCCACCGCCATCGCGCTGACGGCCGACCAGCTCGGCCGCGCGGACTTTGACGGCGCCAGCGCGGGCAGCCCGCACAAGATGTTGGCGGCGCTGTCGGCTTCGGCCATTTCCATGTCTAAGCGTTTCCTGCCCGGCGCGGAAGACGACAACGGCGTGTTCAAGCGCCTGGGCGCGCAGACGGTGGTGGCCGCCACGGTGCGCGCCATCCAGCTGCTGGGCCGGCAGTTCGTGCTGGGCCGCAACATCGGCGAGGCCATGAGCGAGGCGGACGATGCGCGCAAGGCACAAAAGCAGCTGCGCTTCAGCTACGACATGCTCGGCGAGGGAGCGCGCACCGAGAACGACGCGCGGCGCTACCTGGCGGCCTACGTCGGCGCCATCAAGGCCATTGCCGCAGGCGCGCGCGCCGATTCACCGGAAGCCTCCGACGGCATCTCCATCAAGCTCAGCGCCCTCTTCAGCCGCTACGAGGTGCTGCAGCGCGAGCGCGTCTTTGCCGAACTGCTGCCGCGCGTGTGGGAGCTGATCGAGCTGGCCGCTAACGCCAACATCAACCTGACCATCGACGCCGAGGAAGTCGACCGCCTGGAGCTGTCGCTGGACGTGCTGGACACGCTGGCCGCGCGCATCGCCCAGCACCCGCAGTGGCGCGCGTGGCGGGGATTTGGCCTGGCCGTGCAGGCCTACCAGAGCCGGGCGCTCGCCGTCGTCGACGAAGTGGCGGCCATCGCCCGCAAGCACGGCCTGCGCTTCATGGTGCGGCTGGTGAAGGGCGCCTACTGGGACGGCGAGATCAAGCGCGCGCAGGAGTTGGGTCTGACGCACTACCCCGTGTTCACGCACAAGCAGCACACCGACGTGAGCTACCTGGCCTGCGCCCGCGCGCTCATCCAGCATGCCGACGTCATCTACCCGCAGTTCGCCACGCACAACGCCGGCACCATCGCGGCCATCGTGCAGATGGCCCGGGCAACGGGCGCCGCTTTTGAAATGCAACGGCTGCACGGCATGGGTGAGGGGGTGTACCGCGAGTTCTCGCGGCACTCCCCTTCGGGGGCAATGTCGACCACACCCCCCGCTCCCCCCGCTCAAGCGGGGGGCCTGACGACCCACGACGTGCCAGTTCGGATCTACGCCCCCGTCGGCGAGCACCGCGACCTGCTGGCCTACCTCGTGCGCCGCCTGCTGGAGAACGGCGCCAACTCGTCCTTCGTCCACCAACTGGCCGACCCCAGCGTGCAGGTGCCCGAACTGCTCGGCTCGCCGCTGCTCGACGTGCGCGACGCCAGCGCCCTGCCGCTGCCACCCGCGCTCTACCTGGATGACCAAGGCCAGGGCCGCAGCAACTCCACCGGCGCCGACCTCACCGTGCTCGCTCACCGCCTGCCGTTGCAGGCCGCATTGCAGAGCACCGCCGTGCGCGCCGTGCCCGAGGCGACGGCTGCCGAGGTGCACGCCGCGATGCAGCGCCTGCACGCCGGCTTCACACCCTGGAACGAGCGCCCCGTGCCCGCCCGCGCCGGCATCCTGCGCCGCGCCGCCGACGACCTCGACGCCCGCCTGCCCGAGTTCTGCGCGCTGCTCATCAAGGAAGCCTTCAAGACCCAAGCCGACTGCGTCGCCGAAGTGCGCGAGGCCGTGGACTTCCTGCGCTATTACGCCGACCAGGCCGAAGCCGATCCGACCGCGATGCAAGGCCGCGGCGTCTTCGTCTGCATCAGCCCGTGGAACTTCCCGCTCGCGATCTTTGCGGGCCAAGTCGTCGCCGCGCTGGTGGCCGGCAATGCCGTTGCCGCCAAGCCGGCCGAGCAGACGCCGTTCGTCGCGCTGCAGTTCGTCGAGCTGCTGCATCAGGCCGGTGTGCCCGCCGATGCGCTGGCGCTACTGCACGGCCCCGGCGAGACGGTCGGTGCCGGCCTCGTAGCCCATGCGCACACGGCCGGCGTCTGTTTCACCGGCTCCACGGTGGTGGCGCAGATCATCAACAAGGCGCTGGCCGCCAAACCTAACTCTCCTATTCCGCTGATTGCGGAGACTGGTGGGCTGAACGCGATGGTGGTCGACTCGACCGCCCTGCCCGAGCAAGTCATCGACGCCGTCGTGCAAAGCGCCTTCCGCTCCGCCGGCCAACGCTGCTCGGCGCTGCGCTTGCTGTGCGTGCAATCCAGCATCGCCGACGGCGTCATCGAGATGCTGAAGGGCGCACTGCAACAGCTGCACGTCGGCCAGCCGGCCAACCTCGCCACCGATGTCGGCCCCGTCATCGACGACGAAGCCCACGCCGGCATCAGCCGCCACGTCGAGCGCCTCAAGCGCGACGCCAAGCTCATCGCCGAAGCACCGGTGACCGAGCCCATGCCGCGCCAGATCCGCCCCGTCGCCTTCGAGCTGCCGCGCATCGCCCACCTTGGCGAAGAGATCTTCGGCCCCGTGCTGCACGTCGTGCGCTTCGAGACCTCGGTCGACGAAGTCATCGCCGACATCAACGCGCTGGGCTACGGCCTCACGCTCGGCATCCAGACCCGCATCGACAGCCGTGCCCAGCGCCTTGCTGACGAGGCGCGCATCGGCAACGTCTACGTCAACCGCAACATCATCGGCGCCGTCGTCGGCGTGCAGCCCTTCGGCGGCGAAGGCCTGTCCGGCACCGGCCCGAAAGCCGGCGGGCCCGACTATCTGCGCCGCTTCTGCACCGAGCCGGTGCTCGACGCGCCAGCACCGCTGCTGGCGCTGGACGCCCGCGCCGACGCCCTCGCCGTGGCCGCCGACGCCACCTGGCGCAACACCCCGCTGCACGACCGCATCGCCACGCTGCGCCGCGCCGCCGACACGCTGGACGCGCCCGTGGCGATGGCGGTTCGCGGCCTCTTCACGGCGGCGCAGGCGGCCTTCGCCGACATCGTGCTGCCCGGCCCCACCGGCGAGAGCAACACGCTGCGCCACCACGCCCGCGGCGCCTTCGCCGTGCTGGGCCGGGGCGACGCCGGCCTGGCGGCGGCGGTCAGCGCCCTGCTGGCCGGCAACAGCGCCATCTGGCTCAGCGACGACGAACGCGCCCGCCAGGCCCTGCTGCGCGCCGGCCTGCCCGTCAACGCGCTGACGCTGCTGCCCGACTCCGCCCTGCCCGGCCTGCTCGCCGCGCCGCAATTGGCCGGCGTCGCGCTGGCCTCGTCAGACCCGGCCGCCGCCCACACCCTGTCCCTGGCCCTCGCCGCCCGCCCCGGCGCCATCCTGCCGCTGGTCGTTGCGGCCGGCCACGTGCGCCAGCTCTACCGGTTCACGGCGGAGCAGACGTTGACGGTCAACACGGCAGCGGCGGGGGGGAATGCGGCGTTGTTGGCGGGCGGGCATTGAGCCTGCGCGGCTTAGCAATGCAGAAACTCGGCGTCAACCTCCTGCGGCGCTGCTGGCCGATGCCGCTGGAGGCGCGGCTGGAATTCCGGCGCCCTCCGCGACGCCGGCCACAACACTGCCTTCAGGCGGTGTTCTCGCTGAGCGCGCCTTCGCGGCAAGGTGCGCGTCGCTAAACTCCTGGCCATGCATCCGCTGATCGAAGCCCACCGCACCGCGCTCGTCACGCTGGCCCAGCGTCGTGGTGTGACGGGCGTGCGAGTGTTTGGCTCGATGAGCCGTGATGACGCGACCGACAGCAGTGACGTTGACCTGCTGGTCACGCTAACGCCGGGGATCAGCGCCCTCGCCTTGGGCGGGCTGTTGCTCGATGCGCAGGAGTTGCTGGGCCGGCGCGTCGATGTGGTCACCGAAGCGAGCCTGCACCCGGGCCTGCGGGAGCGCGTGCTGGCCGACGCCGTTGCGCTGTGACGCCCGGGCCCGACGCTGATCGGGTGCTGCTGGCGCACATGCGCGAGTGCCTGAAGCGCATTCACGAATACACGGGTGGTGAGCGCGCCCGCTTCGACGCTTCGCGGCTTGTGCAGGATGCAGTCATCCGCAACCTGCAGACGCTGACGGAATCGAGCCAACGCTTGTCAGGCGGCATCAAGGCCACCGAGCCCGAGACCCCGTGGCGCGATCTCTCCGGCTTCCGCAACGTGATCGTTCATGGTTACCTGGGCGTTGATCTGCAGGCGGTGTGGTTGGTCGTCGAACAGGACCTTCCAGCGTTGGCCGACGCGTTGAGCCGCATGGCCGCGCGCCTGGATACCCCTTATCCCTGACGCGAAGTCAATGTCCCTGCGGGCCGAGCTGCGGCTGATAGGCGGTTGCCGCCGTCAATAGCAGGTAGGTTGGGCTGAGACTTCGAACCCCAACATTGGCAGTAACGCTGGTCGGCCGTCGCTGCGTTGCTGGATGCGTTGGGGTTCACTGCGTTTACCCCAACCTACCGGGCTGCCTGCTGATGCAGCGACTGGCACTACAGCAGGTGTCTCAGGGTCCGTTGCAGCGTCTGGCAGCTCGTTACGTGAGTCACGCATCGGTGAGCTTCGCCAAATGTGGAAGCGTTGCGCGAATGGTCGCCACAAGCTGTTGCCCAGCCTCCTCTGGCAAAGCTGAATCCCACACGATCGTCAGATGGTGGTTCGTATCGAAGTGGGTTTTTGCCGTCTGAAACTTGGCACGCTCGCACGTGTAGATCACGGGCTTGCCAAGTCCTTCGGCGTAGCCGGCCTCCCAATAGGCGCCGAGGTTGTCGTGCGACAAGTCAGCGATCACGAAGTCGGAGGCTCGAATCTCTACGCGCATACGGTCATCGATGAGGCCCGCCACAGGTCGATCGTCTAGCTTGAAGAGATCGAATCCAGCACGCTTTGCTGCAGGCTTGAGTACGAGATCAAGCAGCGAGTTCAAAGTCGGGTCTCCGAACCGCATTGCCATGAAAGCCTTTCGATACGTTGCGTTTCCGGACCGCAGCGATTCGTAGTAGTCCCAACCGGAAAAGGTGAGCGCCACATGAGCGACGGACTCTCCGGAGAGATATGTTTCATGCGGGCCAGCGACTAGACCAGTGTTTTTCAGATGCTCTACGAGCATCGAGAAGCCTGCATGGGACTTTGAGCCGACAACTGCGCCTTGCAGGTCATGGCTGAGCTCAACGGGCTCGCCTGGTCCGGGAGAGTGGCGTGCCACCCATTGAATGAGTAAGTCAGCCTGTTCTCGAGGACGCGGCAATGGATTTTGAAGAATGGCCTCAGCGGTGTACGAGTTCAGCAGCAGTTGCTGTTCTGCCTCATGCGCCTTGCGCACGACATGGCTTAACTTCGGCGCGGCATCCCTTGAAAGGAGCAAGCTCGCCAGGGTTGCTGTCAAGGTCCCCGTGAGGCCGAATTTCCCGCAGTGCGGGCAGTTGATAAGAGTGGCGCCCCGACCTGAAGCATCTGGTCCGACGACAGCTGAAGCGTTCTCACACAAGGGGCAAGTCATAGGATGGATTCCGATGTTCGTAGTGCCGAGAGCTGATCGTCAACGATCGCTGCTCAACGTCTGAGCATGTCACAGTCGAAGCTCGGCAAGCTACACCGCCTGATAGCCGACTCTCACGGGCGGCAGCTTTTGGCCGGCAACTGACTTCCAAGCAGGCGTCACATCGCTTTTAGCAGAGCCGCTGTGCCTACCTCGGCGTGAGCTGGCCGAATCCGCACGATTCCCTGGACTCATGTGCGGCGACTTAGGGTTTTGCCGTTCAAAAAGTTTCAAGCGGATGTCGATCTGAAGGCCCTTTGTTCGTCGATTGAGCGTGCCCACCGAACGGAGACCCTCATGAAGATTCATTGGATCGAGGCGCAAGCCCCGCTGCGCGTACTTGCGCTCGCCAAGCACCTCGGCGTGCCGGCCGAGTTCATCGCCGCGCAGCTCAAGACGCCGGAATACGCAGCGCTAAACCCCAACAAGAAGGCGCCGCTGTTGGTCGATGGGGATGTTGTGTTGTGGGAGTCGGCGGCCATCATGGCCTACCTGTGCATCAAGCAGGGCTCGGATATGTGGCCCGCGCAAAAGCCGGCTGAGCAGGTAGAAGTGCTGCGCTGGCTGTCGTGGAATGACTGCCACTGGGCGCCGGTGGTGTCTCCCTTCTACTTCGAGCACATCGTGAAGACGACGTTTCGCTTCGGGACGGTCAACCAAGAACTGCTCAAGGCCAGCGTCGACCCCTTCGTCACATTCGCCACCGTGCTCGACGCCCACCTGAAAGGCCGCAGCCACGTAGCCTGTGGCCGTCTCACTATCGCAGACTTTCAATTGGGCTCGATGGCTCGCTACTGGCGCGAGGCCGAGATGCCGATGGATCAGTTCACCCATATCGTGCGCTGGCTAGATGGCTTGATGACCATCCCGGCTTGGGCCGATCCCTGGCCCGCCCACTGAGCCGGAGAACACCATGACCCCGTCGCACGCGGCGGCCAGCTCCCGCATGCTCAACGGGCAGTGCGTGTGCCGCGCCGGCCTCCGCCCAGTAGCCGATGAGTACGTCTACGCGCTCATCGCCACACATCGACCGAAACGACCGGTGAACCCGATGAAGTAAACAAAGCGGACCGCCGCGACCGTCAACTGCCGCCGGTTGCCGCCGTACCCAAGCGCCGCCCAAAGCCGGCTGACTCGCCGCGTGTACCGTTCCGCACGCTCTCGGTCTTACGCCTCGGCGTCAAACGCCTGGCTCTGCATGGCACGAAACACCTGGCCGCCCGTCGGCATTGAGGCAGGGTCCACAAAAGCGCGCCGGGTCCCAAAGCTGCGACCGCAAAGCCTTGGGGCATTGCGTGTACGCCTCGTCGATGTCGATGAGCAGGCCCAGCAACGGCGGCTTGCCCTCGATGGCGCTGGGCGCCGGCAAGCCGCGTCGCAACAAGACCCTCAGGAAGGAACCGCGCCGGAATCCGGGAATCCGGGAATCCTGAATTGGCTACTGCATGAACCAGCCGTGGCTCACTACCAGAGACTGGCCGCTAAGCGCATTGGTCTCGAAACCAGCGAACAGCAATGCAACCTCGGCCACGTCCTGAACGGTGGTGAATTCGCCGTCGACGGTTTCCTTCAGCATGACCTTCGAGATCACGTCGGCTTCGCTGATGCCCAGTGCCTTGGCCTGCTCGGGAATTTGCTTCTCGACCAGCGGCGTGCGCACGAAGCCAGGGCAGATCACATTGGCGCGGATCTTGTACTTGCCGCCTTCCTTCGCAACCGTCTTGCACAGCCCGATCAGGCCGTGCTTGGCGGTGACGTAGGCCGACTTGAGCACCGAGGCTTCCTTCGAGTGCACCGAGCCCATGTAGATGATGCTGCCGCCGTTGCCCGACTTCTGCATGTGCGGCATGCAAGCCTTGGTGGTGAGGAAGGCGCCGTCCAGGTGAATGGCCAGCATCTTCTTCCAGTCGGCGAATGGGAATTCCTCGATGGGGTGGACGATCTGGATGCCGGCGTTGCTGACCAGCACGTCCACGCCGCCGTAGGCCGCGACGACCTCGGCCACGGCAGCGTTGACCTGCTCTTCGTTGGTCACGTCCATCGCCACTGCCATCGCAGTGCCGCCAGCGGCGGTGATCTCGCTGGCTGCGGCCTGTGCCGCATCCTTGTTCAAGTCGGCGATCACGACCTTGCCGCCTTCGCGGGCGAAGGTGAGGGCGATTTCCTTGCCGATGCCGCTGGCGGCGCCGGTGACGATGCAGACCTTGTCCTTGAGTTTCATGGGTGGCTTTCGTGTGCTGTGTGGGGGAGGGGCGAGAGGGAGAGGCTCAGGCGAGGTAGTCGAACGCAACGCTGCCCATGCCCAAACTCATGTCGGTGAGGATGTGGGTGCCGGAGATCACTTCGAGCACCGGCAACATGGCCACCGGCGCGAGTGCGTGGTGGGCAAGTTCAAGCGCGGCCGGGCCGGTCCATGCGCCTTTGACGGTCACGTCTTCCAGGAAGTAGCGCACCAGCTCGCAGATGCGCGGCGAGCCATCGACGTGAGGAATGATCTTGAGCAGGAAGTTGGGCGCGAGCAGGCTCTCGCGCACCGCAACCGGGTCGAGCGTGCGGTGCTTGTAGCCCATGGTCGCGGTGGCCACGCGCACCGGGCCGTAGTCGAGCGTGCCCAGCAGCGTGTCGCGCTCGACCGTCAGCGACGGCGCAGCGAGCTTCTTCGGGAAACCCCACAGCTCGCGGCCGCCGGCAATGGGCGCCTCGTCGTTCAGGTACATCGAGTGCACGTAGCCGCCGTGCACGCCATCGAGGGTGACGGGTATGACCTGGCCGGACTCGGTGTAGTCGCCGAAGCCGGTGGAGTCGGGCATGCGGATGAACTCGTACTTGACGATGGCCTGGTCGATCTGCAGCGGCTCGGGCACGACCGCGCGCAGCGCCTCGGGGTCGGTGCGGTAGGTGACGATCAGGAATTCGCGGTTGACAAAGCGATAGGGCCCGGGCGGGAACGCCGGGTTGGTCAGCGGCATCGCGAAGGCGTTGCGTTTCACGTCGGCAATGTTCATGGCGCGGGCTTTGTGTAGGCGGACGGGCTGTCCGAGGTCAGGTCGAACACATGGACGCCGGTGTCCTCATGCGTGTGCGGCGGGTGCTCCAGCCAGCGCACGTCGTGCAAGGTGTGTGCCATGTCCGCCTTGCCCGAATCCCAGTGCTCTTGCATCGACTGGCGCGAGAACTCGTAGTCCTTGGACTGGCCTTCGTAGTGCTTGCTGCGGTAGATGAGGTGCACCACGTCGACGGCCGCTTCGCAGCGCAGGCCGGCGAGCTTGAGCGCGTCGGGGTCGCGGCGCAGTTCGGCGGGCAGCTTCGCGATCAACCGCCGCGCCGCCTGGGCGATGACCTGGCGGTCGAGCTGCACGGTGGTGTTCATGCGCGTGCGGCTGGAGAAGCGGATGTCCTTCTCGCGTTCCGTCACCTCCGACATGTTGGTCGGCAAGGCGCCGCGGGCGGAGAACAAGTCGACCTGGAACACGACGCGGTTCTTCTTGCCCGGCTGGTCGAGCACGTACTGCAGCGGCGTGTTGGAGACGATGCCGCCGTCCCAATAGTGCTCACCGTCGATCTCCACCGGCGCGAAGCCCGGCGGCAGCGCGCCGCTGGCCATGATGTGGCGCACGTCCAGGCGCTGGTGTGCGGTGTCGAAGTATTCGAAATTGCCGGTGCGCACGTTCACGGCGCCGACCGACAGGCGCGTGGCTCCTGAGTTCAGCAAGTCGAAATCGACCAGCCGCTCCAGCGTGCGGCGCAGCGGTGTGGTGTCATAGAAGCTGATAGCCCCAGGCGTGCCGTTCGGTTGGAACGGCGTCGGCGGGACTCGCGGTGAAAAGAAGCCCGGCACGCCGAAGAGCATGGCCTGGTTGGCCACGGCGTCGTTCAGGAATTCGCGGCCGACGATCGACGGCCCGTAGGCTGGCGCGCCAGGCATCGAACTCACCAGCTCCCAAAACTCGCGCAAACGCGCCACTCGGTGCTCGAAGGGGTTGCCGGCGATCAGCGCCGCGTTGATGGCGCCGATGGAAATGCCGGCCACCCAATCAAACAAACCGTACATGGAGCGCATGGCCTCGTACACGCCCGCCTGGTAGGCGCCGAGTGCGCCGCCGCCCTGCAGGACGAGGATGCATTCTTCGGTGCGGCGCACCGTGGGTGGTACGGGGTTTGATTTCATGGTGTCGGCTCAGAGGTGGCAGAAGCGTGCCAAGGGATTATGGGCAGACGCAATGCCTGAGTTCCCCCGCGCCACCCAACGCCACCGTCAATAGAACCCCGCCCGCCGCGCATAGCGTTGCGCACGTTCGCGGTCGTATGCCTCAGCGTCAAACGCCTCGCCCTGCAAGGCACGAAATACCTGGCCGCCCGTCGGCATCGTGGCGGGGTCGACAAAGCGCGCCGGATCCCACAGCTGCGAGCGCAGCAAGGCCTTGGAGCATTGCGTGTAGGCCTCGTCGATGTCGATGATCAGGCCCAGCAACGGCGGTTTGCCTTCGACGGCGCTGGGCGCGAGCAAGGCGGCATCTACCGTGATGGTGGCGCGGCCATTGACGCATGAAGTGCTGGACCAGCAGCTGGCGGCGGCCCTGGAACAGCTCGCTCAGGCGGCGCGGGCCGTCGACGGTGTCGAAGATGTAGTCGGTGTCCATGCGCACCCAGGGCAGGGCGCGGCGCTCGGCGGCGAGGCGGTCCTGCCGGGCGGTGAGGTCCTTCTCGTGGGCGAGCAGGTGCTTGCGGTCGGCGATCCAGCGGTCGCGGGTCACGACGGGGTGAGTGGTGGTGGTGGTCATCGGTGCTCCTTGGGTTGAGAGACAGGCATGCGGCGGCTCCACCCGGGTACCGGGCGGTCGTCGCATTAGGGAAAACTCAGACTGCGCGCTTCGGGCGGCGCACGGCGCGGACCTTGCCGCTGCCGCCGCCACCGGCGTAGAACAACTCAGCGCCGTCGGATTCGAGGCCGCTGACGTTGGTGCCGGCCGGCATCTCCAGGCTCTGCAGCACGGCGCCGCTGGCCGGGTCGATGCGGCGGATCTCGCTGTCGTCGCCTTTTTAGGTGCCGTGCCAGAGCTCGCCGTCCACCCAGGTCACGCCGGTGACGAAGCGGTTGGATTCGATGGTGCGGCGGATGGCGCCGGTCTCGGGGTCGATCTGATGAATCTTGCGTTCGCGGTGCTGGCCCACCCACAGGCTGCCCTCGGCCCAGGCCAGGCCCGAGTCGCCGCCCTGGCCGGGCGACGGGATGGAGGCGACGACCTTGCCACTGGCCGGGTCGATCTTGTCGATGCGGGCCTCGGCGATCTGGTACAGGTAGCGGCCATCGAAGGCGGTGCCGGCGTCGGCGGCGCGCGGGATGCGCTGCCGGGGCTCGCCGCTGACCGGGTCGAAGGCGACGAGGGCCGCGCCGGTGGCCATCCAGACGCGTTCGCCGTCGTGCGTCACGCCGGCGATCTTGTCGACGCCGTCGAAGGGGCCGTACTCGCGGACGATCTCGGCAGGCTGGGTCTTGGGGTTCATTGCGGGGCTCCGTTAAAGCGCGCCGGGTTCAGCGCATGACCGCAAATCTACGCAAGCGGCAGCGCAGCGGGGAGTAACAAGATCGTCGTGAAACCAGTCAGAGGCGGCGCCAGCCAGCGGCGCGCCCGCGTCTGGCCGATGGCACGCACACGGCCCGACGCGTCCAGCTCGGCGAGTTCGCGCTGCACGGTGCGCTGGCTGGCACCCAAAGCCAGCGCCAGCGCCGAGGTGGACCACGCCGCGCCGTCGGCCAGCAGCGCCAGCAGCTCGCCTTGATCGCCGTCCATGGGCGGCGCCAGCACGGCGACTTCGCGCCCGCTCCCCGGCCGCAGCGCAAAGCCGCGCGGCGTGGCCTCGATGTCGGCCAGGCCTTTCAGCAGCGCACGCAGCCGGCCGATTTCCACGCGCAGCCGGGCGCGGTGCGTCTCATCAAGGTCCTGCGGATGACGCAGGCGGAAGGCGCGGGCGATCAGTTCGTCGCGGCCCGCGTCGCCCGGCCAGGCCTCGGCCAGTGCGCGCAGCAGCGTGAACAGGATGGGCCGCGTGGCCAACGGCAGCCGGGTGTCGCCCGCACGCAGCGCGTGGCGGCAGGCGTCGACGACGAGGGCGCCCGAGTCCAGCAGCGCCGCCACCTCGTGCAGGCGCAGCGCCTGCGGCTCGCCGTTGCCGACGCGGCGTGCGGCCGGCTGGTCCAGCACGGCACGGGCCTGCGCGGCCTCGGCCTGCAGCGCCGGGATGCCGGCGACGCGGGCCGCCGCTTCGGCGGTGTCAAGCGCGGCCTGCGCATCGGCCATGCGCAGCGAGCGCAGCGCCAGCTCGGCCTGGGCGAGCGCGGCCACGGCTGTCGGCAGCGCGGGCAGGCCTTGCGTGTCGATGCCGTTGAGCAACGCGGCGGCTTCGTCCAGCCGGCCCAGCAGCAGCCAGCGCCGCGCCGCAATCAAGCGCGCCTGCAGCGCATTGGCCCGGTCGCCGCGCGCCTCCAGCGTGGCGCGGGCGGCGTCCAGTGCGCTTGGCGACTCGGCAAAGTCACGCATGGCCAACGCCACTTCGGCCTCGGCCACCACGCAACGCGCCCGCGCCATCGCCTCCTGCGCACCAAAGCCGCGTGCTGCCCGCAGCAGCAGCTCGCGCGCCCGTGCCAGCTCGCCCAGCTGCGCCATCGCAATGCCGCGCAAGGCCAACGCGGGCGGGTCGTCACGCAGCGCCACGCGCTTGAGCGCCTGCAGTGCATCGCCGGCGGCAAGCGCCCGGGCAGCGGCGGAGATCAGCGAGTCCATCCCCAAGGCTAACTTGCTGCCGCAACAAGCCTCGGCCACCATGCCCCCACATGCCTGCTGTTCGGCGTGCAGGGAGAAGACGATGTTTCCGATTTTCTGGTTCTGGGCGCCGCAGGTGCGCTTGCCCTTCAGCGGCGACGTGGCGCAGGACATCGAGCCCAGCCTCGACCTGTTTTTTGCGGGCATCAAACCCCGCTCCGGCAACGCGCGCATCGAGGCCCAGGCCTTCGACGTGGCCAGCTACGGCGACCAGCTCGGCGTCATCACCAAGCTGCTGCTTGAGCTGGCCGAACGCCAGCCGGCCGAGGTGCAGGCGGCGTCCAAGCCGCTCGATGAACTGCGCAAGATCCACGCGCGCATCGAGGCGATCAAGGAAGACGAATACGAGCGCGAGCTGCGTACGCTGGAAGCCCGCGCGGACGTGCTGCGCCGCCGCCGGTCAGTGGCTATTCGATGACGATCAGCGTCACACCCTGACGCGGCAGCATGAAGTTCAGCGCCGCGCTGCCATTGGCCACGGCCAATGCGGGCAGCCTGGCCGGCGCCATCACCGCAGCCGCCTCCAGCTGCGCGTACTGCTTCGCGTCCGGCGCCTGAGGCGAGCCCATCGCCTGCCAGGCGGTGAAGGCGTTCGCATGGGTCTTGTCGACGCGCAGCTGCGTCACCGTGCGCGTCGCCTGCGGCCCGAGCCCCGACAGTTGCAGGCTGACCGCCGCGTCCGGGCCGTCGGCGTCGTCGTCGTGGTAATGCCAGGCCATCACCGCGACCTTGCCGTCGGGCGTGCGAGTGGCCAGCACGCCGACGTCGGGGCGGCCGCGCACGCCGTTGGCCAGCAGCTCGTCCAGCGGCATTTCGGCGTCGCTCGTGGCCTGCACCTGCGTCGGCCCTAACGCCGCGTACATGCGGAACACCTGCAGCACCGGCAGGTCGACGCCGTTGGTGGCGAGCTGGCGGTAGCCGGCAAACCAGGGCTGGTCTTCGAACGTGAAGGCCCAGGTCAGTGCGCCCTCCAGGTTCACCTGGTGGCGCTCGGCGAGCTGCCAGATGCGCTTGTAGCTGGCCGCCGTGTAGCTGGAGTACATGGTGCCGTTGCGGTAGGCGTTCTGAGGGCCGGGGCAGGCGGCGCAGCCTTCGGGGTCGTTCTCGCCGATGACGATGGGTTTGCCCTTCAGCTCGGGCACCGCGGCGATCTTCTTGAAGCCGTTGGCGACACCGTTCAGTTGGGTCGCCATGCCCATCTGCACACGGCCGTCGACAAAGCGCGGGCTGCCCTTGGCGTGGAAGGCGAGGAAGTCGGTCGGCGTGCCGATCTGCCCCGTCGCGTGATTGGTGCCGCTGACGATGTGCTTCAGGAAGGCGTCCATGAAGGCGCCGCCCGACCCCGCCACGTCCGGCCCGCCCACGCGGGCTTCTGGCAGGGCGCGGCGCACGGCAGCGATGGCGTGGTCGTGCAGCTTGTTGAACTCGTCTTGCGTGCCGGTCCAGTAGGCCGGGCCGTTGGGCTCGTTCCAGACTTCGAAGTACCAGCGCAGCACTTCCTCGCGGCCATAGCGCTCCACGCAGTGCTTGGTCCACTGATAGACCAGCTCGCCCCACTTGGCATAGTCCTTCGGCGGGGCGTTCCAGCCACCGGCGATCAGGTCGTAGGCAAAGCCCGGCCGCCAGCTGTGCTGGTAGGGCGTGCCGCCCGGGGCGCTGGACAAGGCCTGCGGCATGAAGCCAATTTGCAGGTAGGGCCGCACGCCGCGTTCGAGGTAGCTGTCGAGGATGCGGTCGGTGACGGTCCAGTCGTAGATGGGCCGGCCGTCCTTGTCTTCGGTGTAGGCATTCGAGCTGCCCCACTTGAAGGCCGCCGTGCCGTCGCCGGTGTTCAGCAGGTTGTGGGTGCGGAAGTAGACGGCGCCCGGCTTCAGATCGCCCAGCCGCTTCATCAGCTTGCGGCCGTCCTTCATCGTCGCGTAGTTGGGCTCGTCGGCGCCGAAGAAGCGCCAAATGGGCTTGAGCTCGCCCACGGTGCGGCCGGCATCCACATCGATGTGCACCGGGAATGGCTCCATCGTTTGGGCCTGAGCGGCAGCGGTCATCAGGCCGGCCATGACGAGGGCGAGTGTGCGGGGCAGTGGCTTGAGCGTCATGGCGTTGAGGGTAAGCAAGGGGCGGCCGAGTTTAGGAACGGCATTCACGTCGCGGCGGGCGCGCAGCCATTCACTGAAGCGAATGAGCGCAGCTCCAGGAAGGCCGCTGCCGCCGCCGACAGGCCGACGATCTTGTTCGTCGCCTGGCGGTAGAACTTGAAGTTCAACTCCGTCTCGGGGCGGTCGCTCTCCCAGTTTTTCCAGTCGGCAAACGGCTTGAGTTCCGCGCGGCCGAGGCGGTGTTTCGCGAGCGTCGTGCGCTTCACGGTGATGCTGACGCGCGGCGTCTGCCGCTCCGGGCCGGGCTTGCGCGGCGTGGCTTCAGCCGATGTGACGACACCACGTGCCACCAGCCCCGCGCCGCCCTCGTTCTCGCTGGCGAACAGGTAGACCACGTCGCCCACGGCAATGCGCTTGCCGCCGTACATCGTCTTCTGCGCGGGGAAGTCGAAGTGTGTGGCCTGCGGGTCGAGGATTTCGGCCTTGATGGCAAACGTCATGGCCGCCATCTTCGCTGCGTTGAAAATCCACACCGATGACTGCCGCGCCCGAACTCGACCCCATGCCCCAGCCGCCGCACCAGCCCGACCTGGATGCCTGCTGCGGCAACGGCTGCGACCCCTGCATCTTCGACCTGCACGACCTGGCGATGGACGAGTACCGCCGCGCGCTGCGGGCGTGGCGGGAGCGGCACCCCGAAGCCCGCTGAGAAAGGCCAGCACCATGTGCCGCAACATCCGCACCCTCTTCAACTTCGAGCCACCTGCGACAGAGCTGGAGATCCGCGACGCGGCGCTGCAGCTCGTGCGCAAACTCAGCGGCTTCAACGTGCCGTCGCAAGCCAACGCGGCGGCGTTCGACCATGCGGTGGCGGCCATCGCCGACGAGGCGCGCGCGCTGATCGCGTCGCTGGTGACGGCGGCCGAACCCAAGAACCGCGAGGTCGAGGCCGCCAGGGCCAAGGCGAGATCGGCGGAGCGCTTCGGCCGTCAGGACAGCTGAGGCGCATTGGCCTGGTCGTGATTGAAGCGCCAGCCGCCCAGGCGACCCGGCGTGGCCAGCGCCGAGGCTTCGAACTCGCGCAGCTCAGCCGCCCGCTGTTCGGCACCCGCCAGCGTTTCCAGGGAGTTCCGCACTGCTGGGTTCAGGCTTTTGCCCATGGCGGACGCTGCGGGTCCAGCCTGGTCAGCCACCGGTTCGTCAACCGACAACGTGATAGTCATGGTTCCCCTTTGGCTGTGCGCATTCATTTTTTGTGTGAATGCGATGGCGATAGTGCCCGTGCCGTCGCGCACAATCGCCGCGCCTTCGCTCAACCCACACCGTCATGCGCCTGAAGATTGCCCTGTCCCCGGTCGCACTGCTGCTGCTCGTCACGGCCTGGTTCGTCTTTGCCTGGCGTTGGAGCTATTCCGATGGCGAGCGCGCCGGCTGGGTGCAGAAGTTCTCGCGCAAGGGCTGGGTCTGCAAGACCTGGGAGGGCGAACAGGCGTTGGTGTCGCTGCCCGGCACGGCCAGCGTGGAGAAGTTCTTCTTCACCGTGCACGACGAGGCCACGGCCCAGGCCATCAACAAGCTCATGGGCCGGCGCGTGAACCTGCACTACGAAGAGAAGGTCGGCCTGCCCGGCTCCTGCTTCGGCGAGACGCGCTACTTCGTCACCGGCGTCACGCTGGTCGACGAGATCTCGTTGTCGCCCGGCGTCGTGGTGCCCGTGCCCACCCCCCCGGCTTCCGCTGCCAGTCAGTAAGCGCCATGGCCATCGAGCTGGAACGGCCCGAACGCGAGCAGGCTGTCGCGTCGCTGCAGCGCTACCTGGAGGCCGAGTTGGACGAGCATGTCGGCAACCTCGCGGCCGGCGCGTTGCTCGGCTTCTTCCTCGAAGAGATCGCGCCACTGGTCTACAACCAGGCCGTGGCCGAGGTGCAGGAGCGGCTCGGCCAGCGGGTCGCCGAGGTGGACGTGGAAGTGCATGAGGGCGCCTTCCAGTACTGGAGCCGGCGCGCAGCCAAGCCGCAGCGGCGGTGAACTGATGCGGCTCCGGGCGCTGGTGCGCGCCCAGACTGAACAGCCACGAAAGATCCCCATGAGTACTGCCGGTATGACGCGTCGCAATTTTGTCCAAGGTGTCGGTGCTGTCGGCCTCACCACGGCAGGCCATGCGGTGGCGGCCCCGCCCGATCAGCCGCTCTACAAGCGAGCTGCCGCAGCGGTGGAGCTGCGCGTGAACGACCTGCTCTCCCGCATGACGCTGCAGGAGAAGGTGGCCCAGATGATGTGCATCTGGATCGGCAAGAACCGTGTGCAGAACGAACACGGCGACTTCGACGCGGCGCGGGCCGCGCAGGCCCTGCCGCACGGTTTGGGCATGCTTGCCCGCCCGAGTGACCGCAAGGGCGTGGGCAATACGAATGCCGGCGCAGATGCCGCCCAGGCCAACCGCACAGCGGCCGAGACGGCGGCCTACGTCAATGCCGCGCAGGCCTGGGCCGTGCAAGGTACGCGTCTGGGCATTCCGCTGTTCATGCACGAGGAAAGCCTGCATGGCTACGCGGCGCGCGGCGCGACCTGCTTCCCGCAGGCGATCGGCCTGGCCTCCTCCTTCGACCCGGCGCTGCTCGAAAGGGTCTATTCGGTCTGCGCCCGGGAGATGCGGGCGCGAGGGGCCAACCTCGCCTTGGCGCCGGTGGTCGATGTCTGCCGCGATCCGCGCTGGGGCCGCGTGGAGGAGACCTTCGGCGAAGACCCCTACCTGATGGGCGTGCTGGGCAAGGCGGCCGTCACCGGCTTCTCCGGCACCGAGCGCAAGCTCGCACCGGGCAAGGTGCTGGCGACGCTCAAGCACATGACGGGGCACGGCCAGCCCGAGCGCGGCATCAATACCGCGCCGGCGCAGATCTCGGAGCGGGTGTTGCGCGAAGTCTTCTTCCCGCCGTTCGAGAAGATCATCCGCGAGACGCCGATCGCCGCCGTCATGCCCTCGTACAACGAGATTGACGGCGTCCCTTCACATGCCAACCCGTGGCTGCTGAAGACCATCCTGCGCGATGAATGGGGCTTCAAGGGCGTCACGGTCTCGGACTACTTCGCGATCAGGGAGTTGGTGGCGCGCCACCGGCTGGTGCCTGACATGACGGAGGCGGCCTACCGCGCCTTCACGGCTGGCGTCGACATCGAAACCCCGGACGCCGGCGGCTTCCCCGAGCTCGTCAATCTGGTGAAGGCCGGTCGCATCAAAGAGGCCGAGATCGACGTGGTCGTGCGGCGCATCCTGGAGCTCAAGTTCCTCGCCGGACTGTTCGAAGACCCCTACGTCGATGCCAGCAAGGCGGACGGCCTGACCGCCACACCCGACGCGGTAGCGCTGGCGCGCGAAGCGGCGGTGCGATCGGTCGTGCTGCTGAAGAACGACGGGGTGCTGCCGCTGGATGCCGGACGAGTCGGCAAGCTTCTGCTCCTCGGAACGCACGCCAAAGACACGCCCATCGGCGGCTACTCCGACATTCCCCGCCACGTGGTGTCGATCCACGACGCGCTGGCCGGCGAAGCGAAGTCCCAGGGCTTCGCCTTCGAATACCGCGAAGCGGTTCGATTGACCGAGAAGCGCGAGTGGGAGACGGACGAGGTGCGCTTCATCGACCCGGCGGTCAATGCCCGCCTCATTGCCGAGGCGGTCGAGGCGGCCAAGACGGCAGACACGATCGTGATGGTGTTGGGCGACAACGAGCAGACCACCCGCGAGGCGTGGTCGGACACCCACCTGGGCGACCGGGACTCGCTGGAGCTCATCGGCCAGCAGAACGACCTGGCCGCCGCCATCTTTGCGTTGAACAAGCCGACGGTCGTCTTCCTGCTCAACGGCAAACCGCTGGCTATCAACCTGCTGCACGCCAAGGCCAACGCCATCATCGAGGGCTGGTATCTCGGGCAGGAGACCGGCCACGCGGCCGCTGACATCCTGTTCGGGCGCGCCAATCCTGGTGGCAAGCTGCCGATCAGCATCGCTCGCCATGTGGGGCAGCTGCCCGTGTACTACAACGCCAAGCCGACGGCCAACCGCGGCTACCTCGGCAGCGACAACACGCCGCTCTATCCCTTCGGCTTCGGCCTCAGCTACACCGCGTTCGCGCTGTCAGAGCCGCGCCTGTCGAAGGCGACCATCGGGCCGGCCGACAGCGTGACGGTCTCTGTGGACGTCACCAACACCGGCAAGCGCGCGGGCGACGAGGTCGTCCAGCTCTACATCCGCGATGACATTTCATCGGTGACTCGCCCCGTCAAGGAACTCAAGGGCTTCGCCCGCGTGACGCTGGCGCCTGGCGAGAAGCGGACCGTGACCTTCACGATCACGCCAGCAGAACTCCAGTTCTACGGCCTGGACATGAAGCGCATCGTCGAGCCGGGAACCTTCACCATGATGGTCGGCCCCAACAGCGTTGATCTCAAGCACGTCACGCTGACGGTGGCGGCCTGATGGCGAATTCATGAGTTAGCAGGCCCAGCAGCCGCTGGATACGACGACGATGGGCTGAGCGACTAGGCCAATTCGATGCGGCGGCCGATGGCGTCGATCGCGCGGCGGATCAAGGCTTCTTCAGCCTGTCCGCTCGATGACGCAAGGTCGTCGACGATGACCGCGTCTACGCCGCATGCTGCGAGCTGAGCGAACCAGGCGCGGTACCAATCAAAAGCGCCCGGGTGTTCGGGCTTGATGCCGCACATGTCGGTGGTCCAGGAGCAGGCCGAGGCTGGGTTGGCGATCTCATCGCAACGCCATGGGCTGCCAGCGATCGGCAGACCTCGCCCGACCGCTTGGCGGGGGATACCGCGCATCAAGTGCACACCGAAACGCAAGCCGAGACGGTGGACCTGAGATGCGAGCGGAGCGAAGCCGAGCCCTTCCATTGCGCTGGGGAACCGGTCTGCTGCGGGCTGCGGTCGGCCATGGGCATCCAGTTCCAACGCTGCAAACAGTCGGCAGCCCGAAGCTGACGCCTGCGATACATACCACTGGGGCCCGACCATGGCGATGTCGTAGCCAAACGGCAAGAGGCGCTCAGCCATAAGCTTCGCATTCGCCAAGCATCCTGCTTCGGTCGTTGCGGGGCCAAGGCAGTGCCAGCCGCTCCGGCCCATTGGCGGCATGGGGGCTTCCGCCGCAGAGAAAATCGTTTTCAAGCTGGATGAGGACATAGAACGCCTACGGGTAAGCCTTTGATTTGACGCCGAATCATTTGAGAAAAATGATTGCGGCTGTGCCGCGCCAGCATCGTAGATTGTTCGACGCTCGGACTAATTAGGGAAAACCAAGAACCGATCCGCCGTCCGCCGCCGGGTGGTCGGAGGTGGATCTGCAAATTGCTGGCAAGGTCCCTGCCGTCGAGACGTCGGAGCGAACGTTGTCACGAGCGGCCTGAGAAGGTGTCCCGTGGCGCTCTGCCTGGATCGTTACCCAGCTCCTCGCGACGTTGTTCTGCCCGTCGAAACCGTTTCCGGGCGGACCCTGTCGGGGCTCGGAGGTGCGCCGCCGAGCGTCCCGTGAGCGGTCGGTGCGGCGGTTGCTAGGTGTTTCCCTAGATTGTTCGTTTGTCGAACAATCTAAGATTGCCCTCAGCGGTAAGACCGCATTCATTTTGAACCGTTGATTCGGCGCCGAATCAATTAGCGAGCATCCGACCGTCATGTCCATCACGCGATCAACTTGCGGGTCCTGCACTTCAGCAAGCACGCTCACGTTGCCGACGCGCCAAGCCGCGCAACACCCGTCGGCGCTCAATGCCGCCGGGAAGTTGCGACCGCTGCACTTGGTCGCACAGGCTCTGGCCCCCGACTACCAGGGCCGTGCCCTGGCTCTGCATTTCCCTGCCATGCGATGAACGTCGCCGCCATTCCCATGAATCCCCCGGTGCGCACCCGCAAACAACCGAATTGAAGGTTCTCACTTAGCCATGCGCCTCGCCAGACTGCTCCAACACACGGTTCTTTACTGCGCGGCCGCCACGTGCGCCGCCGCACCGGCGCCAGGCGCCAATCCCGTGCTGCGCGACCGCTTCACCGCCGACCCCGCACCGCTGGTCGTGGGCGACACGGTTTACCTTTACGTAGGCCATGACGAGGCCAAGGGCAACGACTTCTTCCTCATGAAGGAGTGGTTGGCCTATTCGTCCAAGGACCTGCGCCACTGGACCGCCCACGGCGCCTTCATGAAGCCCACCGATTTCAAGTGGGCGGTGAGCGATGCCTGGGCCGCGCAGGTGGTGCAGCGCAACGGCCGCTTCTACTTCTACGCCACCGTGCAGCACGACAACACCAACCAAGGCAAGGCCATTGGCGTGGCGGTGGCCGACAACCCGCTGGGCCCGTTCAAGGATGCGCGCGGCTCGGCGTTGATTACCGATGCGTCAACGCCCAGCCCTTACGGTTGGAGCGACATCGATCCGACCGTCTTCATCGACGACGACGGCACCGCCTGGCTCGCCTGGGGCAACCCGGTGCTCTACCTGGCGAAGCTCAAATCGAACATGACCGAGCTGGACGGCCCCATCGAGAAGATTGCACTGCCCAACTACACCGAGGGACCGTGGCTGTCCAAGCGCAAGGGCACGTACTACATGACCTACGCGTCCATGGCGCACCAGGGTCTCTTTGAGCACCTGTCCTATGCCACAGCGCCCAGCCCGCGCGGCCCGTGGACCTACCAGGGCCTGCTGACCGGCTCGGTACCCAACAGCTTCACCATCCACGCGGGCGTCATCGACGACTTCAAGGGCCAGTCCTATCTCGTTTATCACAATGCCGCGCTGAGCCTGGACGGCGAGACCGGCGCCACCTCCCGCCGCTCCGTGGCGATGGAGTACCTCCACTACGACGCCGACGGCCGCATGTGGCCCGTCACGCAGACCGAGGCGGGCATCAGCAAGCCGCCCCAGCCGCCCAAGGGCAAGGTACCGGCGCCGGCGGACCCAGGCCGCTCCGACCCGCGCGTGGCCGTCCAGCAGTTCGCCCAGGGCTATCCCGAGACCTGGCCGGGCAGCCCGGCGCTGGCCTCGGTCACCCGGCCTTTCGATCAGACACCTGAGCCCATCGGCTTCAACCGCGACGGCGGCGCCAGCCGCCTGGTGCAAACCTTCGTACCGCGCGCCGACATCCCGCTGGGCCGGCTCAGCCTGTACGCCGGTGACGGCCACGGTACAGACGCCACGCACACGTTGCGCCTGTCGCTGCGAGACGTGGAGGCGGGCACCGAATTGCTCGGCGCCGGCGAGGGCCTGGCCATCGCCTACCGGCCGCAAGGCGCCGGGCTGCTGAGCTTCGACTTCAACGCCCATCCGTCCGTCGTGCTGCAGGCCGGTCGCCGCTACGCCTTGGCGCTGCAGGGCCAGAAAGACGCGCTGACGATCAACCTGCGCGCCAGCCGCAGCGACGTCTATGCCGACGGCGAGGCGACCCTCGATGACCGGCCGCTGAAGGACAAGGAAAGCGGCCGCCCTGCGGACTTCGCGTTTGCGCTCTACGCGCGCTAAGCATGACTTCCGCAGACAAGCAACTTGGAACCCAAACCCGGACAGCCGGACCCGCCCGCCCCATGAGCCGCTCGATGTTTTCCCTCCTGATCGCCCTCGTCCTCACCGCCGTCATGTCAGAGCCCGTTTCTGCGGCACCGGCCCGCCAGGAGGCGCAGGTGGGCCTTGCCCACAACCCTCTGATCTGGGCCGACGTCCCGGACATCGCCATCATCCGAGTAGGAAAAACCTACTACATGAGCAGCACGACGATGCACATGAGCCCGGGCCTGCCGATCATGAAGTCGACGGACCTCGTCAACTGGCGCATGGCCTCCTACGCCTATGACACCCTTGCCGACAACGACGCTCTGCGCCTGGAAAACGGCAAGAACGCCTACGCTGCCGGCTCCTGGGCCCCCAGCCTGCGTTACCACGACGGCGTGTTCTATGCCTCGACCTTCTCCTACACGAGCGGACGCACCCATATCTTCAGCACGCGCGATCCCGAGCGCGGCCCGTGGAAAGAGACGAGTTTCGAGCCCGTGCTGCATGACCACAGCCTGTTCTTCGACGACGACGGTCGCGTCTACATGGTTTACGGCGGCGGTCGCATCACGCTCGTCGAACTGAAATCCGATCTCTCCGGCATCAAGCCGGGCGGTGTGAACAAGGTCCTCATCGAAAACGTCAACACCATCTTCGGCTCCGACCTGGGCGGGCTCAATGGCGAGGGCTCGCATCTTTCCAAGATCAACGGCCGCTACTACCTCTTCAACATCGCCTCGCCCGGGAGCCGCTGGGCGCCCAGCGTCATCGTCCACCGCGCCGACACCATCGACGGGCCCTACGAGGGTCGCATCGCGCTCGATGACCGCGGTATCGCCCAGGGCGGCCTCATCGACACCCCGGACGGCAAATGGTTTGCCTATCTCTTCAAGGGCAACGGTGCCGTCGGTCGCATTCCCTACCTCGTCCCCGTGACCTGGAAGGACGGCTGGCCGGTGCTCGGCGACAACGGCAAAGTGCCCATGACGCTCGACATTCCCGCAGGCGTGCAGGGCGTCTCCGGCGCCTCGGGCATCGTCGCCTCTGACGAATTCGACCGCCAGCCCGGCGACCCTGCACTGCCCCTCGCCTGGCAATGGAATCACAACCCGCGGCCCAATGACTGGTCGCTCACCAAGCGTCCGGGCTACCTGAGCCTCATGACCAGCCGAATCGTTTCCACGCTGCCCGAGGCGACGAATACCCTCACCCAGCGCACCTTTGGCCCTGCCAGTTCCGCCACGACAAGCATCGATGTGAGCGGCATGAAAAACGGCGATGTGGCCGGCCTCACGGTCTTCCAGAAACAGTACGGTTTTGTCGGCGTCAGGATGACCGACGGCGTCAGGTCGCTCGTCATGGTGAGCGCCGACTCCGATAAGCCAGAGGAAATCGCGTCCATTCCCCTGTCTGGCAAAACCGTTCACCTCAAGGTCGAAAGCGAGTTTGATCCCGCACCCGAGGTCGCCCGCTTCTCCTACAGCCTCGACGGCAAATCCTGGACACCCATCGGACGCCCCTCGCGCTTGACCTATTCCTACCCAACGCACTTCATGGGTTATCGCTACGGCCTCTTCTTCTATTCGACCAAGACCGCCGGCGGCCGTGTGGACTTTGACTACTACCGCATCGGGCCAACCGGAAGCTCCCGCTGATCTTCACCGTGCGCCTCACCCACAACATATTCCAGCAGCCGCAGGCCGTCGTGCCGGCACTGTTCTCCGCGAAGCCCGGCCCGCAAGGCCTGGTGCTGAAGCTGCCACCCCAATCCATCGAGTTGTCGGGATGTAAGCCCATGTACTGAGCTGCGTCCTTCCATAACGCTCGAGTCCGGAGGAGACAACCGGCCGAGCACCTTCACCTAGAAAGGTAGAACATGAGAACCTTGATACCAGCACTGCTCCTTGCTTTCGGAGCAAGCGCAGGCACACTCGCGCAGGCGCAAAGCTGCGGCAGCGGCGGCGGCGCCACCGTCTGCCTGAGCGCCAGCGGCTCGGCCAACAACAACCAGCTCAACTGGACCGTGAACGGCACCGTCACGCGCCTGGAGGTCTACCGCGACACCGACGCTGACCCCGCCGGCCGCACCCGCATCGCCGTGCCAGCCACCAGCGCCAGGACCTACGCCGACGCCGCGGCCAACACCGGCACGCCCTACTGGTACTGGGTCAAGTTCACGACCAGCGCCGGCAGCTACAACTCCGGCTCGGCCAGCGCCACACGCGGCACCAGTTGCGCGCCGACCGCTGTGTCGCCGTGGATCAGCGCCAACGGCTCCTGGACGCAGACGTCATCGGCCACGGTCACTGCCGGCAACTCCGCCATCCTCGGCCCGCAGCCGATCAACGGCGGCTCGTGGAGCTGGAGCGGCTGCGGCACGTCGGGTTCGGCCCGCGAGCAGTTGATCACGCCCGCCGCCAGCTGCACGGCCACCGCCACTTACACCAACGCCTGCGGCGCCAAGACCACCCAGGCGTTCGTGATCACCGTGCCCAGCGCGCAGACCCAAGTCTTTCCGAATCCCGGTATCAACCTGGGAAACACCCTCGAAGCATTCTGGCCAGGAGCGGCGGCGCCGACCAAAGCGCTGATCGACTCCATCAGGGATAGGGGGTTCAAGACCCTGCGCATACCAGTTGGGTGGGATATCCATTCCACCAACGGAACGATCGATCCCGCGTTCATGGCCCAGGTCAAGCAGACGGTCGACTGGGCCCTTGCCGATGGCCTGTACGTCATCATCAACGACCACTATGACCTTGGCTGGTTCGAACGCAACGGCTTCAACTCCTACGACTCTGCGATCAACGCCAAGTTGATCAACATGTGGACCCAGGTTGCGAACACCTTCAAATGGTACGACAGCGACAAATTGGCCTTCGCTGTTGCCAACGAACCTGACGCGCCAACCCAGGCGAAGACCAATGTGCTCTACCAATACCAGCAGAATTGGATCAACGCGATGCGCGCCAACGGCGGCGGCAATGCTGTTCGCTGGCTGGTCATCCAAGGGCCGAACACCAATATCGATAACACGCTTAACTTTGGAAAGAATCTACCTACGGATCCGGCGAATAAGCGGGTGGTCGAAGTGCACTTTTATGATCCCTTTGACTACACCTTGATGGATACAGATGAGTCGTGGGGGACTTGGAGCGCCTTCTGGGGATATAACTATAAAGTGAGCAACCAGTTCACGAATCGCAATGTCAAGGCGGGAAGTGACGAAAGCCTCATTGATACTCAGCTCGCCAAGATGAAGTATTTCACGGACCGGGGTATCCCCGTGCTGATCGGCGAATATCGCGCTGGGGTAAAGCCGGCGAGCCTCGGCCTGACCGGCTCATACAAGGACCAGAACTACCGGTCAACCACGCACTGGAACAAGTACGTGCAGAATAAGATCGCCAGCCTTGGGTTCAGTGGCACGGCCTGGGTAATCCAACACGACCTCTTCCACGAGACGACCGGTGAGGTCCTGGACTGGTACCTGCTTGACTCCGTGCTAGGCAATTCCGAGCTTGCTCCGATTTCGGGTCTGTAATTCCCTTTGAGTGGGTCCGAAGGCCCGCCGCCTGGCGGGCCTTCTTTTTGAATTCCTTGGCCGATTCCGGACCGGGGTGGGCACGTTGCTTGCGGTTGATGATTTCATGATCATGGTTCCTATCAGGCGTGCGCAGTCGCGCGGGCCAGACGGGCGCGCTCGTCCTGCGCGTCGAGTCCGACGGGCTCGCTTCCACGGACATCACCGTCGGTATCTACGGACGCATCTACATCAGCGGCAACGGCCGCGGTTTCCTCTACAGCAACTGAGCGCATGGTTCGGCAGGCTGGCGTCCAGCTTCTGGCGCCGGGCCTGCCGCCCCTCTCTTCCGAAGTCCTCCGAAATCCTCCAATGAACACATCCCTTTCCCTGCCCCGAAGCGTTGTCAGCCTCGCGGCGACGCTCCTTTCGCTCAGCCTGAGCACCGCGAGTCTCGCCGCACCGCCCGCCGCTCGCGCGGTGACGCTGGACCGCGCGGCAGCCACCCAGCCCATGGACCGCTTCTTCGACCTTTCTGTGGGCGCGGACTACCCGGGCACCACCGGCCGCCCCGAAAACATCGCGCAACTCAAGACGGCGGCGGACGAACTGGGCTTTCGCTACGTGCGCTTCCACGACATCTTTCACGACGTCTACGGCACGGTGAAGAAGGACGGCGACAAGCTGCTGTTCGATTGGACCGGCATCGACAAGCTCTACGACGGCCTGCTGGCCAGTGGCGTCAAGCCCTTCATCGAGCTCGGCTTCACACCCGCCGTGATGAAGACCTCCGACCTGAAGATCTTCTACTAGAAGGGCAACACCTCGCACCCGCAGCCGGGGCCCTGGACTGAGTTGATCGACGCCTTCGCGCGCCACCTCATCCAGCGCTATGGCATCGAAGAAGTGCGCAAGTGGCCGTTCGAAGTGTGGAACGAGCCCAACCTCGACGGCTTCTGGGAAAAGGCCGACCAGAAGGCCTATTTCGAGCTGTACGCCAACACTGCGCGCACGCTCAAGAAGGTGGACGCCGAACTGAAGGTCGGTGGCCCTGCCACGGCCGGCGCTTTCTGGGTGCCCGAGCTGCTGGCCTATGCCAAACAGGAAGGCGTGCCGGTCGACTTCGTCACCACCCACACCTACGGTGTCACGGAAGGCTTCCTCGACGAGTTCGGCAAGTCGGACCGCATCCTGGATCCGAACCCGGATGCGATCGTCGGCGACGTGCGCCGCAATCGCAAAGAGATCGAAGCCTCGCCGTTCCCCGGCATTCCGCTGTACCTCACCGAGTGGAGCACCAGCTACAACCCGTACGACAAGGTGCACGACAGCTACATCAGCGCGCCGTGGATCCTGACCAAGCTGCGCGCCACGCGAGGCTATGCGCAGGCGATGAGCTACTGGACCTACAGCGACCTGTTCGAGGAGCCAGGCCCGCCGCCCCGCGCCTTCCATGGCGGCTTCGGCTTGATGACACGCGATGGCCTGCGCAAGGCGACTTGGTTCGCATACAAGTACCTCAACGCGTTGCGCGGCACCGAGATCCCAAGCGCCGACGACAAGGTACTGGCCACGGTCGACGGCGACAAAACGGCCGTCGTGGCATGGGACTGGCAGCATCCCGACCAGAAGACCACCGCTAACGGTGTGTTCTTCGCCAAGCCGGTGCCCAACGGCCCGGCGCCGGCGCTCAAGCTTGCGCTGCGAAACCTGAAGCCGGGCGCTTATCGGCTCGAGCTGCGCCGCGTCGGCTACAAGACCAACGACGCCTACACCGCTTACCTCGAGATGGGTTCGCCCGTCAACCTCGATGCGGCGCAGCTTGCCAAGCTGCAGTCACTGACCCGCGACCTTCCCGAAGTAAAGCGTACCGTCAACATCGGCAAGAACGGCCTGCTGAACTTCACTGTGCCGATGCGCAGCAACGACATCGTCCTGCTGACGCTAGACCCGGGCAAACGCTGAACCACTGTGCCGCTTGCATCACGAAGCTCCCCAGGAACTTCCAGTGCTGGCGACCACTCCCCTGGGCGTCTTGAGCGAAGAGACCCACGCCCTGGCCGTGTCTGCCGATGGCCCGCACGGTTTGATCGTTAGGGGGGCGGGGTCTTGGCGCTAGGGCGACGCCGAATAAGTCCCCGCGATGCGCTGCGCGCGAGGGACTTGTTCAGCGTTGTCTTAGCGCTTGAGTCGAAGCATCAGAGGCCTGTCAGAGAAAGCCGTGCGACGCAGCGTCAGGCTGATCTGAGACGTTCGCGGTGGGGGGCTCGAACGACCGCAGCCATGAAAACCTGTCGGTGGACACTGGCAGCACGGCCCGACTGCTTCGCACCGGAAACTGGCACGGTGGCGGCGGCAACGAGTGGCTCTCAGGCGGTCGCAGCCAAGCCGCAGCAGCGGTGAATTGATGCGGACCCCGGGCGCTTGTGCGAGCATTGGCGCCATGGCTGCAGACCCTTTGATCACCATCGACGCCCAACGCCGTGGAGGGCGGCCCTGTGTCCGCGAGTTGCGTATCGCAGTTGGTGACGTGCTCGGCTGGCTTGCCCTGGGCCAGACGCCCGAGCAGATCGTCAGCGACTACCCGGAGCTGACCACGGCGGACATCCTGGCCTGCTTGGCCTATGCGGCCGAGCGCGAGAGCCGGGAGTTGCGCCTGCCGGCTGGGGCGTGAAGCTCCTGCACTAGAACCACCGTTTTGAGGCTGAATTCAGACGTTCGCGGGCCTCGGCCGGAACGGCCGCTGCAGCCTTCACCTCCCGTCGGCGATGAAGGCATAGACCGACTGCCCAGCATCGAGAGCAGTCCTTCGACTTGGTCGGCGGGGTTTGCGGCCTACCAACCATCGCTCGCGGGAGAGGGTGAGTGGCTCAGTCCGGCCCGTTGCTGATGTCCTTGCCCAGAGCTCCGTCACCCCAGAACCGAAGTTCAAGCGACCACTGGCGGCTCGTCATGAACCAAAAAACGCCCGCGCCAGAACCGACGTAGACCCCCTCTTGCCGCACGACATTACACGTTAAAGCGCTCAGAGCTGCTTCAAACTAGATGCAGCTCTGCCTAGAATGCCCGGATGGCAGGGCTTCAGTTCACCGCAATGCACGTCCGGAGCCTTATCGGCTTGACCCGGACGGACTTGCAGCGTTGGTTGAGCGTGCTCCCGCCCTTCGATCAAGCGCTCACGCAAGCGCGCACTGCACGACGGTTCGCTATCACGGACTTGGCATTTTTTAGCTTGGTCGCACTGTTACACCGAGGCATGGGTTTGCCGGTGACCACGATCGCGCGTTTCTCTGCATCGCTGTACGACCACGTGAACCGACCTTCATCTCTCAACTCGCCCGCCGCGCGACTCTTCTTGAATCGGGTCAACGAAGGCGTCTGGGAGGCCGCCATCGAGCCTGCAGGAGGCGTATCCATCTCGATTGATCCCGAGCCAGTTTGGAAGGATGTTTACGCGTTCATCGGCCTGCAGATGCCCGTGCAGCGCGAGCTCGCGCTGGGGCTGGTGTCCGTGAACCAACTGCCTGTAAGGGACCCCATCCGTGGCCGCCGCGCAAGTTAGCGCAGCAGAGCGTCTTGGCGTTCCCGCCGAGGCGTTCGTAGATTTCCAGGAGAGTCCGTCCGCACGTCATTTGCGGTACATGGACCTGCTGTCCGCGTCGCAAGATCCCACCGGCGATGGAAGGGCTTCGCTGGAAGGCGTAGTCGAAGTCTCGGGTAAGGCCGCCCTGTACGTGGTGCGAAGCAGCGTTCCGGCACCGCAGGGTGCGGACGCGTCTATCGTCCAGCTGATGCGGTCGCTGGCCTGCCGTGCCGATGCAGGTCACTTAGCTGTCGTTCGCCCCGGGACGATGACTGTTTATCGCGTGGGCTTCTATGCCGAGGGGCAGGCGCCCACTGTGGATGCGGTGATTGACGGCGAGGATCCCTTGAGCGTGCGCAAGCTCCTCAATGGCGGGCGCGAACTGACGCCGCAGGAGCGGGCCAACCGACTTTGGCTCGACGACTTGCTCTTCGATCTGCTGACCAAGGCGGCTGATGGTCTGCGGGACGCGGTCCCGGGATCGACTCTTTCAGATGGGGAGGTACTGTCTCTTATCGGGCGCGCACTGTTCACGCGGTTTCTCGTAGATCGGGGCATCGTCAAGCCACACGAGGTCGACAAGATCGTCGCAGGAACCCTGCGCCCGGAGAACCTCTTTGGAACCGTCGATGCCCTTGTGGGCACTTTTGAGTGGCTCGATCGGACGTTCAACGGCGACTTGTTGGACCTCGGAACCAAGGACTACCGCGGCTACCTGTCAGGGCTCGGGCAAGCGAGTGAGAAGGTCTGCTCCACGTTGAGCAACATCATGGCGCGGTCAGCCGATGGGCAACTCTCGCTGGACTGGGACGGTCTGCGCTTCGAGCACATCCCAGTGGACGTCCTCAGCCAGGTCTACGAGCATTTCGCGCATCGCTTCACGCCCGAGCACGCGCATGCAACGAGCATCCACTACACGCCGCGCGACATCGCGGAACTGTTGGTTGATGGCGTGTTCGCGGCCACCCCTGCACCCAAGCGTCACCTTGCACGGGTTCTGGATCCGGCAGCGGGCGCGGGGGTGTTCCTCGTTTTGGCGTTCCGCCGTCTCGTCGCGGAGCGATGGCAACACACCGGACGACGTCCGCAGCGGGCCGCAATCCGGAAGATCTTGACCGAGCAGCTTTGTGGTCTCGACATCAACCCGACTTCAGTCAAAGTAGCGGCGCTCAGTCTCTATCTGGCATCCCTGGAGCTGGACCCGCAACCGCAGCCATTGTCTGACCTGAAGTTCGAGCGCCTCTTCGATTCGACGCTTCACTGCGTCGAGGCCGACCGACTCAGTGACGCAGTCGATGCCAAGCTCGGCAGCCTGAGTGCTCGTCTGAGCGCGTTGGGTCCTTTCGACATCGTGCTGGCCAACCCCCCGTGGAATAGCCTTGACGCGAAGTTCAGGAAGCAGTTGGAGTCGATTGCGCCTCAGAGGCCCGAAAGTGTGGGGGGCATGGATTCACTGACGGGCAAGAGCCCGGTGCCTCACCAATGGCCTGACGTGGCGTTCATGTGGCGCTCACTGCAATGGTGCCGGCCAGGCGGCGTCATTGGCATGATCGTTCACGCACGTTTACTCTTCAGCGACGAAGCCACTGAGGTGCGTGCCCGGTGGTTCTCTCTCGCGCGAGTGACCGGCGTCTTGAATGGGATGTTTCTCCGCAAGGAGCGCCACATTTGGCCATCCAACAGTCAACCCTTCTGTGCGGTCGTGGCCCTGAACGAGCTTCCCCAGCCTGACGACTCGTTCTACTACCTTTCGCCTCGTCTGGAGCCGGCACTCGGCCAGAACGGTGAGTTCCGCTTGGATCCGCGCTCGGCAATGGCTGTGCCGCTGACGCTGGCTGCGCGCGAACGACATGTGTTTAAGACGCTTGCCCGCGGTTCGGCGTTGGATCTGGACCTGGTCGGCCGGCTCGGGCGTGCGCCGCGCATCTCTTTGCGCGACTACTTCGAGCAATTGGGGGTGGCCCTGCGACAAGGCTTCATTGCCGGCAATCGACAGCAGCATGCTGATGCCCTGCACGGATTACCTATCCTCGAAGGAGATGACAAGCCCGAATACGCGGTTGAAGTGGCCGGCCTGGAGAAGATTGAGCAGCGGTTCCCGGAGTTGAAACTGGAAAGGCCTCGCGATCCGGTCATCTACCGCGGACCGCACGTGCTCTTCAGGCAGGCACCCAAGCTCGCGATGGCTCAGCGCGGTGCTGTCTCCACGGACGGCGACCTTGCGTACAGCCGTTCGTTCTATGGCTTCCCAGTGTCACGCTGCCCGAAGGTGGTGGCAGATTTCATGTACGTTGTCTCCTACTCGGATCTCTTCCTTTACTGGTCACTGATGACGAGTTCTCAGTTCGGCGTCGAGCGTGAGACTTTTAACGTGGCCGACATCGAGGATCTCCCCGTCCCGCCGATGACGACCCTCGTTGGTGAGATAGCGACGAAGCTCTCTGAGTTGGCCGAACGCATTCGTGCAGGAGGTGCGCCATGGCAACAGGTGAACCGACTGACGGCTGAGGTCTACGGACTCTCGAACTTCGACCAGCAGTTGATAGAAGATGTCATTGCGCATGAAGCACCGTATCCGAAGACTCTCGCCGCTGGGCTCTGCGAAGTGCCGCGCAATGGCGAGGCTGTACAAGCCTTCGCGCAAGTTCTCGCATTGACGCTCGCCGAACTCGATGAACTCTCTTTGAGCGTCCGGCCGCATGCCATCAGCAACGATGATGGACCGTGGCAATTCCTTCGCATGGGCGTTGACCTCCAACGCTCGCCCGACCCGGGGCTTGTGCGGCGACTGTTGAAGCTTGCTAGCGAGCCGTTGCAAGCCTCGGAGATTCGACTGCAACTGGGAGATCAGGACTGGTTGATTGGCCGTATTCGGCACGCCAGGTATTGGACGCGCAGCCAGGCCCGCCTGCTCGCGCTTGACCTGGTCGATGACGGCCTGTTGGTTCGACCGTTCCTGCACTGAGCTCGCCGTTTAATGTTTCTCAATCTCGGCACTGCGCCAAAAGGCCCCCCGCCTCCGTTCAGTGCTTGGTCGAGGAAGCAGATACAGACCATCGAGCGTGCGATCGCTGGAGCCTGGTCGCAGATCACGAGGGATCCCCACTGTCAGGCGGTGCTCACCGCTGGAACGGAGCCGCAGATCACGGCGATGCTTCAAGATGCCTTGTGCGAGTTGCTGAACGCCGGGAAGGTTGCTGGCTTCAGCCCCGCCACGTACCTGTGTCCGATTCGAGGGCAAGAGATAGACGACCACACGGGCAAGTTCCTGGAGAAACGACCCGATCTCACCTTTCCTCGCCTGTCCTCGCGCCCGTCGAGCAATCAGAACGCCTTGTTCTTCGAGTGCAAGATTCTCGGACGCGGTCGTGCGTTGGATGACTACGTGAAGAACGGCGTCCGTCGCTTTCAGGAAGGCATCTATGCCTGGGCCATGCCGCATGCGGGCATGCTGGCCTATGTCATCGGCGCTGAGGCAGCCGATCCGTGCACCTCATTGGCAGCAACTTGGAGTGCCGACTCCGGCTCCGCCGCGCCGTATGCACCCATTGAACCTGTCAGCGGCGAGGGCGGCGGTCCAGCGATTGCGCTGTCGCGACACGCTCGCACCTTCACCCTACGCAATGGTGAAGCACCAGGCCAGATCCTGCTTCGCCATTTGTGGCTGCATTTTCCCCTCGCCGATGAGGACTGATGAGGCGCCAGTACCGTGGCTCTTCGGCCGCGGCGTCACGGCGAGATTGCGGCGAGCGCTCCGGGCGTTAATGTGGGAGAACGCTCTCCCCAGACGCAACGAAGCCTGCCCGCGTCCACCGGCGGCGATCGCTGCAGAACGGTCAGCCGACGAACCCGTTGGCCGCAGCATCAGCGCCTGTGCGGGGCTAGCTTGCACGGCGAGGCTCCGGTCTTTGATCTACGCCCTAGATCTCTCACGACCAAATCCCGCGTCAAGCTGCCCCCCGCCCTGACAGCGCTGCCCAGCGACACTACCCACATGTCGCTTTTCCAGCCCCTGGCCACGCGCTTCGAGCGCTTCATTGACCCCTATCCGGAAACCTCCGGCACCGCCCCGCCGACGCGCTTCTTCCCCTTCCTGTGGCGCTGCGCCGATGGCGTGCGCAAGCACCTCGCGGTGATCATGGTGTTCACCGCCGGCATCGCGGCGGCCGAGGCGTTGCTGTTCAGCCTGATGGCCTCGCTCGTCGACTGGCTCTCCACCATGAAGCCCGCCGAGCTGTGGGCCAAACCGCAGCCCGTCTTGCTGCTGCTGCTCGGCGTGCTGGGCGTGAGCGTGCTGCTGGCGTCCGTGCAGGCGCTGATGAAGTACCAGGGCGTGTTCGGCAACTTCCCGATGCGGCTGCGCTGGCTGTTCCACCGCCGCATGCTCGATCAGAGCCTGGCCTTCTTCGGCGACGAGTTCGCCGGCCGCATCGCCACCAAGGTCATGCAGACGGCGCTGGCCGTGCGCGACACCTGGCTCATCGTCGTCGACATCCTCGTCTACGTGGCCGTCTACTTCGGCACGATGGTTGCCATCGTCGCCAGCTTTGACGCCCGGCTGATGGCGCCCTTCGCCGTCTGGCTGGCGCTCTACCTCGTGGCGCTGCGCTTCTTCGTGCCGCGCCTGGGCAAGATCGCGCAGGCGCAGGCCGACGCGCGCAGCCTGATGACGGGCCGCATCACCGACGCCTACACCAACATCGCCACCGTCAAGCTCTTCGCCCACGGCCGCCGCGAGGCCAGCTATGCCAAGTCGGCGATGCAGGACTTCATGACCACGGCCTACGGCCAGATGCGCCTGGTCACGGGCTTCGAGATCGTCAACTCCATCCTGTCGGCACTGCTCGTGGGCAGTACGGCGGTGCTGTCGCTGTGGCTGTGGGGCGTGTCCGCCATCGGCGTCGGCGCCGTTGCGGCGGCCACCGCGATGGCGATGCGGCTGAACGGCATCTCGCACTGGGTGATGTGGGAGATGGCGTCGCTGTTCGAGCACATCGGCACCGTGCAGGACGGCCTGGCCACGCTGTCCAAGCCGCAGTCGATCGCGGATGCGAACGGCGCCACCGAGCTGACAGTCCCGCGCGGCGAAGTGCGCTTCGAGGCGATGCGCTTCGCCTATCCGAACGGCAAGGTCGTCGTCGAAGGGCTGGACCTCACCATCAAGCCCGGCGAGAAGATCGGCCTGGTGGGCCGCAGCGGCGCGGGCAAGAGCACGCTGGTGAACCTGCTGCTGCGCCTGTACGACCTGGCGCCCGACGGCGGGCGAATCCTCATCGACGGCCAGGACATCGCTAGCGTCACGCAGGATTCGCTGCGCCGCCACATCGGCATGGTCACGCAGGACACGTCCCTGCTGCACCGTTCGGTGGCCGAGAACATCCTCTACGGCCGACCCGACGCGAGTGCGGAGGACATGCGGCGCGCGGCCGAGCGGGCGCATGCGGATGAGTTCATTGCCACGCTCTCCGACCCCAAGGGCCGCACCGGCTTCGAGGCCTTCGTCGGCGAGCGCGGCGTGAAGCTCTCGGGCGGCCAGCGCCAGCGCATCGCCATTGCCCGCGTGATGCTGAAGGACGCGCCCATCTTGCTGCTCGACGAGGCCACCAGCGCGCTCGACAGCGAGGTCGAGGCCGCCATCCAGCAGAGCCTGTACACGCTGATGGAGGGCAAGACGGTGGTGGCCATCGCCCACCGCCTGTCCACCATCGCGGCGCTGGACCGCCTCATCGTCATGGACGCCGGCCACGTCGTCGAGCAGGGCTCGCATGCCGAGCTGCTGGCGATGAACGGCATCTATGCGCGGCTGTGGGCGCACCAGAGCGGCGGGTTCCTGGGGCTAGATGCGGACTGACGCCGCTGCACAGACATCAAAGGCAACCACAGAGGCACAGAGACACGGAGACACGGAGGAAGGCATTCGCCGGGCTTCTCCGTGCCTCTGTGGCTCTGTGGTTGCATTTCTCCGGGCCGTCGCCGTCGCGCTTCTGGTCGCTGAATCGGCACGAATCAGCGCGCGCTGAGTAGCGCGCTGGCCGGCATCGCCGCGCCGCGCAGTTGCGCGTCGAGGAAGGCGCGGCTCAGGCGGAAGCCCTCGCCCACGTCGATCTGGGCCGCCTCCGTCGCGCTGCCGCTGCGCGGGCCGCGCCTGCCGCCGCCGGCCGGGCCTTGGGGGCCGCCGCCTTCGCCTTGCCCGCGACCGCGCCCGGCCATGCCGCCAGCGGCGCGCGTGTGGTGCTGGTCCTGCTCATGCCAGCCCTCGGGCGCCAGCGTGCCGGCCAGCGCCGCGTGCGGCACGCCGCCGAGGTTGAGCAGCCAGCCGCTGCCGGGGGCCAACGCGTCGAAGGCCTGGCGGCGCTCGGTGGGGCGGTGCAGCAGGCCAAGCGGGTCGGCATCGACGTCGCTGGTGACGAGCAGCGTCGCGGCGCCAACGCTCGGCGCCTGCATGGCCGGCGGGCTGACGGCGATGACGGCCTGCCAGCCGGCGTCGCCGCGAGCGTCCAGCGCCGTCTGCGCGCCGGTCTCGTAGCCGGCCAGCGCGGCGTGGGCCCAGTCCAGTGCCGGTTGCGCCGCGCGCAGGGCGGGCAGCAGGCGGCGCAGCGCGGCCAGGCGGTCGCCGCGCAGTGCGTCGCCGTAGTGCAGCAGGCCCAGCTCGCGGAACTCGCCGGTGCGCGACAGCTCGGATCGCCAGGCCGACGCGTCGGCCTCCAGCGGCTGCACGGCCAGCACCGTGTAGCCGCCCTGCGCCCAGACGGTGGCCCAGCGCTGGCCGGCATCGCTTTCCTGGCCCAGGCCGGGCAGGTAGACGACGACCGGCGACGTGGCCGGCGCGCCCGCGCTGCGCGTGACGGTCACGCGCCGGCCCTGCACGTCAAAGGTCGCGAGCGACAGGTTCAGCTCGCGCGTGGCCGTTTCGGCCCAGGGCTTGGGCACCGCAGGGCCGCCGGCGCAGGCGGTCAAGGTGAGGGCAGTCAACAGCAGAAGGGTGCGGCGGTGGAGGCGGGGCGGCGTCATGGGGCAGACGATAGCCGCCCGGCCGCGCTGACTCGTTTCCCGTTCTTGTCAGCGCGGCGGGGCGCTGTGCGCGCCCTTGCCCGGTCTCAAGTCGAGATGCGCAGGTTGGCGTTGCCGCGGATCACCTTGCTGCTGTTCACATCGCCCGCCCAGCTCAGCTGTTGCTGCCGGCCGTAGGCGCGCGCCACGGTGTCGTTCGCGCCGGTGGGCGCGATGGTGGGCGCGAGGCATTCGCTGGCCTTGAAGTTGAATTGCCACAGGCTCAGCAGCGGCGCGATCTCGACGGCAGCGTTGGCGTTGACCTTCTTGGCGCCGATGGCCGTGTCAAAGCCAGCGCGAAGCCAGTCGGTCGAGTGGCTGTCGCCGTAGCAACAGGTCGAGTACATCAGTCGCAGCTTGCTGCGCACGTTCAGCGCGGCGATGTCATCGGCCAGCGCGTCGGTCTCGGCGCTCCCCTCATGGAAATACACCTTGCCGGGCGAGCCGTGCAGCATGAACACGACATCGATGCGCTTGACCGCCAGCTTGGCCCCTTCGCGGCGCAACGCAGCCACGAACCGTGCCCGCGTGGCGTTGCCGCCGTACAGCTTGACGAGGCTGGCGTAGTCGTCACCGAGCGTGGTTTCCACGGTGGCACGGCCGGCGCTTTCGATGAAGCGGTAGAGGTAGTCGGTGTCACCCGAGGCGAGGTGGTTGACGATGATCAGTGTGCGGTTGGGTCGAGCGATAGCCATGGTCTGTCTCCTGTGTGATGTCTTGAACCCGAACGTCTTAGATGCCGCGCGGGCGGCGCCGCCACGCCAGCAAGCCGACGCCCGCGAGCATCAACGCCCAGGTGCCGGGCTCGGGCACGGCGGCGGTGTTGAAGTCGCTCAAGCTCAGGCCCTGGCCATTTCCGTAGTGCACGAGGAAGCTGCCGGCGCCGTCGGTGGTGAGCAGCCGCCCGCCGTCCGCCACGTTGGCAAACTCGCCGAACAGCCCGCCGCTGGCGTCGATGAGCTGGAACTGCTGGCCAGCCTGCGCGGTGAAGCCGCCGATGAAGCTCAAGCGCAGCACGGCGTCTGCGCCCAGGTCCACGCTGCCGCCGACGTTCAGCGCGTCGTAGCCGCTGCCGCGTGTGAGGCCGCCCAGCTCCAGGGTTAGCAGCGCCGCGTCGCTGAAGCTCAGATCCTGGCGCACGCTGAAGAGGCCGGCGCTTTCGCCCGGCGCCAGCTCGGCGTGTTGCACGGCCAGCTGCTCCACCTCGCCATGGCCACCCAGCGCGCCTTCTTCCACCACCGTGAGGCCGGTGTAGCTGTTCGTGCCGTTCAGCACCAGCGTGCCGGCGCCGGTCTTCAGCAGGCCCATCTCGGAGGCCTGTTCGCCGATGCCGCCCTGCAGCACCGCGGTGAAGCCGTTGGTGTCGATGAAACCGGCCTGCTCGCCCGAGCGGCCGCCCAGCAGCACCGTGCGGCTGGCGGCCAGCGTGAGCGAGTCCCAGGCGCGCAGGCCGCCCTGGGCCGAGCGGGTGCTCTCGCCGTCGAAGAAGCTCTTGCCGAGGACGAGCTTGTTGCCGGCCGCGCCCAGCGAGCCATCGGCCGTGATGCCCACCACACCCAGGCCGAAGCCCTGCGGGTCGCCCAGCACCAGGTCACCGGTGAAGCTGTTGCCGGCGTTGGCCAGGCGCACGTCGATCTTGTCGGCGCTGCCGGGGCCGCTGCCGCCCTGGATGCGCAGAGGCGCGCTGCCGCCGAGGCTGCGTTCGATGATGAGCGATTGGCCCTCGGCCCGGAAGCCCGCGCCGCCCGCGCCGATCTGCACATTCGTCGCATCGCTGATCACCAGCGGTGCGCTGAGCTGGCTGCTGGTGGCCAGCGTGCCGTTGTCCAGCTTCAGCAGGTTGCCCGCGTCGCCGAGGGCTTGCGCATGGCCGACCCTGAGCCGGCTGCCGTTGTTCACCTCCACGCTGCCGACAAAGTTGTTGGCGCCGTTGAGCGTCACGTCGCCAGACGAAAAGCCGTTGCGGCCGATGACCAGGCTGCCCTGGCCGGTGAGCGTGCCGTTCAGCGTGCCGAAGAGCGGGCTGAGCTGGCCACCGCTGCCGAGGTCGACGACCGAGCCGGCCTCGCCCTGGATTTCGGTGACGGCCAGCGTGTGGCCGCCCAGCGCCAGCCGTGCGGTGTCGGCCAGCAGCACGGTGCTGCGCGCGCCCAGGGCCTCGTCCACGCCCAGGGCCAGCGTGCCTTGCTGGATGTCGACGCGGTGGCTGTTGCTGCTGTTCGTGTTGGCGGTGTTCAGCGTCCAGGTGCCGGCGCCGGCCTTGGTCATGCCGAGGCCGTTGATGGGCTGGTTGAACACCACGTTGAAGCCGTTGGTGTCCACTGTCATGTCGCGAAAGCTGGTGCTGCGCGTGGCGGCGATGCTCAGGTCGGCGGTGGCGCGCAGGGCGCCCGCGAGGTTGCTGAAGCCATTGGCGCGGCCCACGTCCAGCACGCCGCCAGCGGCGCCGACTTGGCCGTCGCTGCCGAGTTCCAGCGTGGCGGCCACTACCTTGGTGCCGCCGGTCTGGCTGCTGCTGCCGCGCGGCGCGAACACGGTGGCGGCGCCGTTGCCGCCCAGGTTGAGCGTGCCAGCGCCGGTGATGTTGCCGCTGATGACATGCCGGCCGGCGAACGCCGCGCTGATGCTGGCGCCGCTGCCCGACACCTCCAGCGGCCGGTTCAGCTCGAAGCCGGCGGGCAGGGACAGGATGCCGGCCAGCGTGACTTGGCCGCCCGCGGCGCCGAGGTTGGTGTCGTCGTTGAAGCGCAGCAAGATGCCCGTGCCGATGCCGAGGCCGCCGGCAAAGCTGTTGGCACCGCTGAGGGTGACCGCCGAGCGGATGCCGAAGTTTTCGAAGGCGATGCCACCGCTGCCACTGATGACCGAGCTGACCGTGCCCGTGATGTTGCCCGCCACCAGCACGCTGCCGACGCCGCCGGTGGTCTGGATGGCGCGGCTCAGCGAGGCGCTGCTGCTGAGTTGCAGCGCGCCGCCGTGGTCGAACAGCAAGCTGTTGCCCGCCGCGCCGAGGCTGCTCTCGTTGCTAGCCACGATCTGGCCCGAGCCCGACATGCGCAGTTGCCCGACGAAGCTGTGCGCCAGGCTGCCCAGCGCCAGCGTGCCGCCGCTGACGTTGACGTTGCGGGCGCCGCCGATGACGCCGCCGGCCGTGACCTGGCCGAAGGAGCCGGTGTCGAACGCGACCTCGATATCACCGGCACCGCTGACCGCGCCCAGGCTCACGGCGCCGCCGCTGCCGCTCGCCCGCAGCGCACCGTCGCCGCTAACGCTGCCCACCGAAATCTCCCCGCCGTCGGGCCGCAGTAGCAACGCGCCGCTGCCGCTGATCGCGCCGCTCACCGTCAGCTGGTTGTTGACGCCCGTGGTCTGCAGCGTCAGCGCGTGGCCCGCGCGGTTGATGGGGCCGCCGACCGTCAGCTCGGTGGCCAGCAAGCCGCCTCCGGTAGCGCCCAAGGCCAGCACGCGTGCGTCGTCGCTCAGCGTGATGGCGCTGCCGATGAAGGCGCCCGCGACCGGTTGGCCCAGGAAGTTGTTGACCTTCTTGGCGCTGCTGGACAGCAGGCCGCCGAGCTGGATGGCGTTGCTGACCTGGGTGACGGCATTGCTGCCCGTGCCCACCAGTTGCAGCTCGCCGCCGCTGGCCACCTGCACGCCGCTGCTGCCGCTCAAGCCCAGGCCGGCCACGCCCAATGTGGCGCCACTGGCCACCGTGGTGGCGCCGCTGAAGCTGTTGTTGCCGCTCAGCACCGTCTTGCCGCTGAGCACCTGGATGCCGCCGGCACCGCTGATGCTGCCCTGCAGGAAGAGCTGGCTCGTCAGGCTGGGCCCGCCGTCGAGCTGCAGCGTGCTGTCCAGCACCAGGGCGTTCTGCACCCGGCCGTGGCCGCCGTCCGACTGCATGCGCACGAAGGCGCCGTCGCCCCGGAAGCGCAGCGCCTGGCCGCTGAGCGTGGGGGCGGCGGCGCTGGCGCCCAGCGTCAGGCCGTGCAGCACGAAGCCGCTGGCCAGGTCGTTGAAGCTGGCCGCGCGGGCGGCGGCGTCGAACACCAGCTCGGTGTCCGGCCCGGCGACGGGCAGGCCCTCCAGCCAGTTGGCGGCGTCGTTCCAGTTGGCGCTGCTGGCGCCCGTCCATGTCGACGTGGCGGCGGCGGCCGGTTGCAGCAGGCCGAGCAGCGCAAGCGCGGCGGGCAGGGCGCGCAGGCCCGGGTGGGTGAATGTCATGTTGAACTCCTGAGGGTCGTGGGCAGGCACCGCCGCACGCCGGCCAGCGCGAGCAGGCCCAGGGCCAGGCTGCCGGGTTCGGGCAAGGCTTGCGCTTGGGCGTCGCCAGTGGTGATGCGGCTGATGTCGAAGGCGAAGTCGGCGCGGTCGAAGGGGTCGCCCAGGCTGGTGCCACTGGCGAACACGGCGAGCTGGCCGGTGAACCGGGCCGGGTTCAGACCCGACAGGTCGAAGCCCAGGCCGTCGTCGGCCAGGGCAAGGCCGGCAGGATCGGCAAAGAACATCAAGAACTGCAGCTCCAGCACGCGGCCCAGGCCGGCCGCCGCGTCCAGGGCGTCGGCATGCGCAATGGCCGGGAAGATGTGCAACTGGTCGGGATCGAGAAAGCCGCCGACCCCGTCGTGCACCGCCACCTTGCAGATGAAGTCCGACGCGCTGGGGCAGCCGCCACTCGTGCTGTCGAAACCGGCAAAGCTGGCCGTCGACGCGGTGACGGCGCCGTACAGCGTGAATCCGCCCGGCGCGGCACTGCCGGCAGCGGCGGTGTCAAGAGTCACCGTCAGGCTCAGCGACTGGCCCGCCAGGAGCGGGTCAAGGGCAGCGGCGATGGCGGCGTCGCCGGTGGCCGCCCCGGTGAAGCCACCTTGCACGGTGTAGGTCACCAGCGCGGCCGAGGCCAGGGGTGCCGCCAGGCACAGCGCCAGGGCGGCCAGGGTTCGAGTCAGAAGTTTGGACACGAGGTCTCGCCTGCAGGGAAGTGAAGATGCGGCGATGCTGGCCGCCCGACACTACGCTGTCCTCAAGCTTCCCTCAGGCTTCTCTCAAGAAGAACTTTCGTCAATTAAAACAACGGCTTATGGATCCATTGAAACCGGGGGGTGAGGAGTCGCCCACGGCGCCTGACACGCCGGAATCGCCCTCCCAGCAGTGGCTGATCGGGGATTGGCTTGCCGACAGTCGGCTGGATGAGCTGCGCCGTGGAGACGAAGTTTTCAAGATCGAGCCCCGCAACATGCGCTTGCTGGTGGCCCTGGCACAGCGCCCGGGCGAGGTGCTGACGGTCGACTCGCTGCTCACCGAGGTCTGGGCGGATCTGGTCGTGACGCAGAGTTCGGTCTACCAAGCGGTGTCGCAACTGCGCCAGGTGATGGGCGACGAGGCCAGCCGGCCGCGCTACATCGCGACCGTGCCGCGCAAGGGCTATCGGCTGGTGGCGGTGGTGCAGCCGGTGCGGATGGCGCGGACGCCGGTACCGGCTGAACCCGCCGCCGGGGAGCTGGTCGAAGCGCCAGAACGGCTGCCCGAGGCCGCTCCGGTGCTCGCGCCCGTCATTCCTGTCGTGCCAATCGCGGCGATCGGGCGCTCTCGTCGCGGCTGGCTGATCGGCGGCGGGGCGGCGGCGGTGGCCGGCGTGGGCGGGCTGGCGGCCTGGTGGCAGCTGGCCGGCCGGGTGCTGCCCGAGAACGTGCGCCTGGCGGTGCTGCCGTTTCAGGACACGTCGGCCCACAAGCTGGAGCAGCCGCTGGCCGACGGCCTGGCCGAGCAGGTCATCGGCGCGCTGGCCAGCCACCGGCAGGTGCGGGTGCTGTCGCGCGCCACGTCCTTCCAGTTCCACAGCCCGGACGCCCTGCTGCCGCTGGCCGAGCAGCGCTTCGTCACTCATGTGCTGGGCGGCGAGCTGGCCCGCACCGCCACCCGGCTGGCACTGAACCTGCGCCTGCACGGCCTGCCCGGGCAGCGCTTGTTGTGGCAGGAGGCGCTGGAGGTGGAGCTGGCCGACCTGAGCCGGCTGGCCTTGCGCGTGGCCAACCATGCGCTACTCGCCCTGGGCGCCGCGCCCGTGGCAGGGCTGGCCTCACAAGCGACCCCCGCCGATGCCTACGAGCTCTATCTGACCGGCCTGCAGCACCAACGCAGCATCCAGATGCCCGGCATCCTGAAGGCGCGGGACTACTTCCAGCGCGCCATCGACCGCGACGCCGGCTTTGCGCCGGCCTATGTCGGCCAGGCCGCCACCTGGATCGCCGAGTTTCACTACGGCAGCGGCCTGAGCCTGCGCGACATGGACGCCCGCGCCCAGCCGCTGATCGACCGCGCGCTGCAGCTGGCGCCCGAGCTGCCGCTGGCGCAAGGCCTGCAGGGCCACCTCAAGGCCAATCTCAGCCTGCACGACGAGGCGCGGCGCTGGCTGGCGCCGGCCCTGCAGCGCTCGCCCAGCGACGTCACGCTGCTGACCTGGACGGCCAAGAACGAGATGGACGACGGCCACCCCGCTGCTGCCGGCCCGCTGCTGCAGCGCGCCGCCGAACTGAGCCCGCTGGCCGTGCAGGTGCAGCACCTGGCGGGCCTGGCAGCCACCTACGCCGGCCGCTACGACGAGGCCCGTGCCCATTACCAACGCGCCATGGTGCTGGCGCCGCAGCATGCCAACGGCCCCTGGGGACTGGGCCTGGTGGGCTATGCCCGGGGCCAACTGGCTGAAGCCGTCGGCGGCTACCGCAAGGCCCTGGTGGTGGACCCGCAGCGCGACGCCCTGTGGCTTCAGCTGGGCTGGCTCTACCTGGACCTGGGCCTGCCCGATGAAGCCCGCCATGCCTTCGCCCAGTCCCAGTCGCAGGCCTCCCATCCCGCCGAGTCCCAGCTCGCGGCAACGCGCTTGCTGCTGGGTGACGAGGCCGCGCTGCGCCGCACCCTCACCGGCCTGCAGCTGCCGGGCAGTGGCGCGCGTGACCTCGAAATCGACGCGGCCCTGCTGTGGGTGCGCCTGGGCGACCTGCCGCGCGCGCGCCGCCTGCTGGAGCCGGCCGTCGGCCTGATGCTGGCCGACCCGCTGCCGGCCTGGGGCAATTGGGACGCGTTCCAGGGCCGCCATGTGCTGATCGACGCGGCGGCCGTCTACCTCGCGCTGGGCGAGCCGGCGCGTGCCGAGCCGCTGCTGGCCCAGGCCGAGGCCTTCCTGAAGCGCTACCGCCAGCAGGGCAATGTCTGGCACACCGAGCCCTATCTGCGCGCCCGCATCGAGGCGCTGCGCCAGCGCCCGCAGGCGGCTGCGGCGGCGCTGGAGGAAGCCGTGGCCCTGGGCTGGCGGCGCAGTTGGTGGATTGCCCATGACCCCGCGCTGGCCAGCGTGCGCACGCTGCCGCGCGTGGAGGCGCTGCAGGCCCAGGTGGCGCAGAAGGTGGACGCCGACCGCCGGGCGCTGGTGCGTGCCTGATCGCCGTCTCGGGCACCACTAGACTGGCGCCCATGGCGACTCCATTGGCATTTATCGGCGGCGGCAACATGGCCGCTGCCATCCTCGGCGGCCTGCTGCGCGCGGGCCATGTTCAGGCGGCGGACGTGATCGTCGTCGAGCCGTTCGAGGCCCAGCGCGACAAGTTGCGGGCCGACTTCGGCATCCGGGCGCTCGCCGCTGGCGACGCCTCGTTGGCCGGCGCCGGCACGGTCGTCTGGGCCGTCAAGCCGCAGCTGTTTGCCGAGGCCGCCGCGCCGTTGCAGGCCTGGTTGGGCGGCGCGCTGCAGCTGTCGGTCATGGCCGGCATCCTGTCGAGCTCGATCGTCAAAGCGACGGGAGCTGAGCGCGTTGTGCGCGCCATGCCCAACACGCCGGCGCTGATCGGCCAGGGCATCGCCGGGTTGTACGCGCGGCCGGCGGTGTCGGCGGATGAGCGCGCGGCTGTCGAGCAACTGTTGGCGCCCACCGGCCAGACGCTGTGGGTCGAACGCGAGGACGACCTCGACGCCGTGACCGCACTGTCGGGTTCGGGCCCGGCCTATTTCTTCTTCTTCGTCGAAGCCATGATGGCTGCCGCAGTGGACATGGGCCTCACCGCCGAGCAGGGCCGGCGCCTGGCGCTGGCCACCTGCGCGGGTGCAGCAGCGCTGGGCCTGGCCTCCGACGAATCGCCCACCACGCTGCGCGAGCGCGTGACGAGCAAGGGCGGCACGACCTACGCGGCCGTCACTTCGCTGCAGGCCGACGCGGTCGACGCCGCCATTCGCCGCGCCGTGCTGGCCGCGCAGAGGCGGGCTGCCGAGCTGGGCAAAGAGTTCGGCGGCTGAACGTGGGCATCGCCACGCGCGACAGCCTGCGCGACTGGCTGCGGGCGCCGGGCTCCCTGAGCCGCCGCCTGGCCAAGCTCGGCGGGCGCTTCGAGGTGCAACTGCTGCGCCAGCGCGTCGCGCCGTTTCGCACCCTGGAACGCGCCGCGCTGGGCCTGCCGCCGCGCGGGCTGACCATCGTGCGCGAGGTCATCCTGCGCGTGGACGGCGAGCCGCTGATCTGGGCGCGCTCGGCCGTGCACCAGCGCGCCACCACCGGCCCCTGGCGCGCGCTGAAGGGCCTGGGCACCAAGCCGCTGGCGCATCTGCTCTACGACGACTACCGCATCCAGCGCAGCGAGCTGCAGCCCCGGCGTCTCTCGCGCAACGGCCACACGCGCCGGCACGCCGCCCGCCAATGGCAAGCCGCCACGGGGCAGGCCATGCCGGCGCAGATGCTGTGGTCGCGCAACTCGGTGTTCAGCCGTGGCGGCTCGCAGCTGCGCGTGATGGAGCTGTTCGCACCCGCGCTGCGGCGACAGCGGCCAGGGCGCATCTAGATAGTCACCCACCCCCGAACTGGGGGGTTAGCTGTCCACGAGCTGACTTTATGGCGATGTAAATGTTTTCACTGAGTCATAAATTCGCGACCCCTCTGCGAACGCTCATAAACTCTGCCGTAGCAGAGGGGCGTTAGACGACCGGCCGCAATGGTGCAGGCGGGCAGAAAAATATTGAGGTTAAACATGAAAACCCGTGACGTGGCAATCTTCTCCGGCGAGCGCTTTCTGGTGCCTCAGTGCATCCAGCGCATCGACCATCTTTCCACCCATGGCTGGCAGCTGCGTTATGGCGGCACCAAGCTCTATTCCGACCACAGCCAGGACGGCAGCGGCGCACGCCGCGCACTGGCCCTGGCGACCAAGGAATTGCTCAAGCGCATCGCGACGATGCCGGCGCCTTCGCGCCTGCGCCGCACGCCCAGCCGCAAGAAGCAGAGCGACCTGCCGTCGGGAATCTCCGGCCCCATCGTTCGCCAACGTGCGGGAAGTCGTGTCCGTGATTGCAGCTTCGCGGTAACCCTACCCCGCTTTGGTGAAACGCCGCTGGCGCGCAGCGTCTACATCGGCACCGAGAACACCTACACCGTCGAGCGCTACCAGGAGGCGCTGGTACGTGCCGTGGCGCTGCGCGAGAAGGCCGAGACGACCTACCAGCGCGCCGCCACGAAGGAGCGCCGTGCCCAGGCCCTGGTGCTGAAGGCGGAGATGAGCGCCCTGCTCGGGAAAGCCTGAGTCATCTGAAACCCGCTTGATCCGGCGCGGGCGCCGGTGGCGGACACAATCGGCGGCCCCGGCTTTGCGCCTTGCCGCCGCCCATGTCTACTGCCGCCTCCTTGCCCGATCGTTTGCTGGCTTTGCTGAACGCGCTGCGGCCCGCGCCGCAGGCCGTCAATGCGCGCGAGCGCCTGCGCGTCGTGGCGGGCGCCGGCCTGGGCATCCTGCTGGCCGGCTTGCTCAGCCACGCGAGCATGGCGGCCAGCCTGCCTTGGCTGGTCGCGCCGCTGGGCGCCAGCGCGGTGCTCGTCTTCGGCGTGCCGGCCAGCCCGCTGGCCCAGCCCTGGGCGGTTGTCGGCGGCAACACCGTGTCGGCCCTCGTCGGCATCGCCTGCATGCTGTGGCTGCCTTTGCCGGCGCTGGGCATTGCCGCCGTCGCCGTGGCGCTGGCCATCGCCCTGATGTTCCTGTTGCGCTGCCTGCACCCGCCGGGCGGCGCGGCCAGCCTGCTGATGGTGTTGACCGCGCAGCAGGACTGGCACTTCGCCTTCGTGCCCGTGGCGCTGAACTCGCTGTTGCTGGTGCTGGCCGGCATGGCCTACAACACGCTCACGGGCCGCCGCTACCCGCACGCGCAGAACGTGCAGCCGCAGCCGCCCGCGCCGCCCGGTGCGCAGATGGCGCCGCCGCGCTTTGGCGACGCCGAACTCGACGCCGTGCTGGCCCGCTACAACCAGGTGCTGGACGTACCGCGCGACGACCTCGTCGGCCTGCTGCACGAGGCCGAGCTGCTGAGCTACCGCAACCGGCTGGGCGGCCTGCGCTGCGTGGACATCATGTCCAGCCCCGTCATCACCGTCGAGTTCGGCACGCCGCTGGCCGAGGCCTGGGCGCTGCTGCAGCAGCACCGCATCAAGGCGCTGCCCGTGGTGGACCGCGTGCAGCGCATCGTCGGCATCGTCACGCGGGCCGACTTCATGCGCGCGGCCGATGCCGAGCAGCGCGAGGGCCTGGCGGGCCGGCTGCAGACGCTGCTGAAAGCCTCGCCGTCCAGCCACTCCACCAAGCCCGAAGTCGTCGGCCAGATCATGACGCGCCAGGTACGCGTGGCCAGCGCCGAGCGCGCCATCGCCGAGCTGGTGCCGCTGTTCTCGGCCACCGGCCACCACCACCTTCCCATCGTCGGCGAGCAGGCTCGGCTCGTCGGCATCCTCACGCAATCCGATTTAGTAAAGGCGATCAGCCATGGCCCATGACAACGACATCTTCCGTTGGGGCGTCATCGGCCCCGGCGGCATCGCCAATCGCTTTGCCGGCGGCCTCGCTGCCGTGCCCGGTGCCCGTCTCGCGGTCGTGTTTGCGCGTGACGCGGCCAAGGGCCAGGCCTATGCCGAGCAGTGGCGCGCGGGCAGCGAGCCGGCGCGCGTGACGACCGACCTGGCCGACCTGCTGGCCGATGCGTCCATCGACGCCGTCTACATCGCCACGCCGCACTCCCACCACGGCGAGTACATCCGCGCCGCGCTGCTGGCGGGCAAGGCCGTGCTGTGCGAGAAGCCGCTGGTCACGTCGCTCGAAGAGGGCCAGGAGCTCATCGCCCTGGCACGCGAGAAGGGCGTGTTCCTGATGGAGGCGCTGTGGACGCGCTTCCTGCCCGCCTACGACGTCGCCGGCCGCATGCTGCGCGAAGGCGCCATCGGCGAGCTGCGCGCGATGCAGTCCAGCTTCTGCTTCTCGTCCGGCTACGACCCCGAGCACCGCAACTGGAACCCGGCGCTGGCCGGTGGTTCGCTGTGGGACATCGGCATCTACAACCTGGCCGTGACGCGCTGGGTGCTGCAGCAGTGCAACGACGGCGCCTGCCCCGAGCCGCTGTCCATCGACGTGGCCACCAAGCTCGCGCCCACCGGCGTGGACGCGGCCGTGGTTGTGACGATGCACTTCCCGGGCGACGTCACGTCGCAGTTCCGCTGCGGCTTCGATGCGTCCTCGGTCAACGCGTTCGAGGCGCTGGGCTCCCAGGCCGGGCTGCGCTTCCCGATGGACTTCTGGGGTTCCGAGGCCGTCGAGCTGGTCACGCGCAAGGCGCCGGCCGAACGCATCGAGGCGCCCTACGTCATCAACGGCTTCGAGGGCGAGATCGCCGAGGCGCAGACCTGCATCCGCGCCGGCCTGCTGGAGAGCCCGCGCATGCCGCATGCGGAAACGTTGGGGCTTCTCAGCTGGACCGATGCCATCCGCTCGCGCTTTCCGGGTGGCGTGAACAAGAAGGCTTAACGCGGGAGCAGCAGCCGGTTGTTGCGCGCGGGGTTGCGCCAGGCGTGCGCCGCCACGCCGCCTTCGCCCGCCGTGCTGCTCAGCGCGCGCACGCTGGCCGAGGCGACGGTGCCGATGGGGCATTGTCCCGTGGCCGCGTGGTTCAGTGCGGCGGCGAGCATGGCTTCCTGCGTGTCGCCGAGCGGGCGGTCGAGGTCGTCGGCCACGGTGCAGCCGGGCAGGAAGCGCGCCGTCGGGCCGCTGCCGGGCACGAAGCCGTCGGAGTAGTCGCCAAAGCCCTTGGCGTTGACGCCGACGAACTCGATAGGGAAGTAGGTGACGCCGCAGTTGTCCTTGGGCGTGAAGCCATAGGGCTTGCCGCAGGTCGTGCCGCCGATGAGGACGACGTCGACGTTGATGCCGCGCAGGCCGTTGATGACCGCCTCGCTGGCCGAGCAGGTGCCCGACTGCACGAGCACGTAGACGCGGCTCAGGTTCAGCGTCGGCAGCGGTGCCGAGCTGGTGCAGTAGCCGTTGACGGCGATGCAGGACGTGGTGCGGAACAACTCAGTCTCGTTCTCGCTGCTGCGCTTGGCGCTGTAGCGCAGCGTCTCGAAGGCCTGGCCGGCCGTGCGCGTGGTGCCGGCGATCATCGTCGCCAGTTGGCTGGCGATGAAGAGATAGCCGCCGCCGTTGTAGCGCATGTCCAGCACCAGCTCGCTGACGGCCTGGGCGCGGAAGTTCTCGACCGCGCTGATCAGCTGGCTCTCGGCCGGCAGGTTGTGGTCGTTGAACAGCAGGTAGCCGGCGCGTGCGCCGCTGGGCAGCGTCAGCACGCGGGCCTGGGGCACCGGGCTCATCATGACGTTGGCGCCGGTCAGGCTGCTTGTGAGCGTGCTGCCCGCGCGCTGGAAGACGAAGGCGTGCGTCGTGCCCGCAGCGGGGTAGAGGCCGGCGTACAGCGTGTTCAGGTCGGCATCGCTGGACGTGTCGGCCGAGGCGGAGTCCACGCTGACCAGTTCATCGCCACGCATCAGGCCGGCGTTGGCCGCCGGCGTGCCGGGTTCGACGAAGGCGATGCGGATGCGCCGCGGCGGCGTCGAGCGGCCCCAGCTCCAGCCGATGCCGTAGCCGGCCTCGACGGCGCTCTCGCTCAGCGCCTTCCAATCGGCGGTCGGGTAGGTGAAGCTGAACTTGTCGCGGCGCGCGCCCGAGTCGGTCAGCTGTGGCGTCTTGAGTGCTTCGAAATAGCTGTCGATGGCGGCATAGGTGTCGCTGCCGCTGAAGCGCGATTCGCTTGGGTCCACGCGCGGCACCTCATCGCGCCACAGGTAGGCCTCGTCGAAGTAGGAACGCAGCCACTTTTTCTCGGTGCTCAGCGAGGAGGTGCGCAGGTTGGCGGCGGCCAGCGTGTTGCCGGGCGCGCATTGCTGGGCGAAGCTGGCCGAAGGCCCGGCCGGGTCGGGCGAGGTTGCGGTCGGGGTACCAAAGCCCGGGGCATTGCCTACCGAAGAGCCGCCACCCCCACCCCCACCGCAGCCGCTCAGTGCCAGGCCCAACACGGTGGCCAGCGTGGCGGCACCGTGGATCGCTTTCAACATCACTTCTTATCTCCCTGCCATTCGCGGGGCAATGTAAGCGCAATTCCATGCCGCGCCGGGCAACGCAGGCCTGTGGATCGTGCGTTACTTTGCACTCTCGCGCATCAGCGCAGCGCGAGGTCCACCGCCGTGCCCGCAAACACCGCAAAGCCCAGCCAGTGGTTGGCGCGAAAGGCCCGGAAGCACTCGGCCCGGCTGCGCCTGCGGATCAGCGTGTAGTGCCACAGCGCCTGGCAAGCCGCCGCCGCGATGCCCAGCAGGAACCAGCGCCCCAGGCCCAGCCGCAGGCCCAGGCCGGCCGACATGGCCAGGTAGGTGACGTAGAAAACCATGATGCCGGCCACGTCCCAGCGGCCCAAGGCGATGGCCGAGGAGCGCACGCCGATGCGCAGGTCATCGGCGCGGTCCACCATCGCGTACTCGGTGTCGTAGGCCAGCACCCAGAACAGGTTGGCCAGCAGCAGCGCCCAGGCCGACAGCGGCACCGAGCGCAGGTTCCATTCAGCGCCGCCGAGCGTCGCCGCAAACGCCATCGGGATGCCGAACGAGAACGCGATGCCCAGCACCGCCTGCGGCATGGCCAGCACGCGCTTGGCGAACGGGTAGGCGATGGCCACGGCCAGCGCGGCGAAGCTCAGCAGGATGGCCGGCGGGTTGGTCGTCAGCACCAGGCCGAAGGACAGCAGCGCCAGCACCGCGCCCAGCACCAGCGCCTCCTTCACCGACACGGCGCCCGTCGTCACGGGCCGCTGCGCGGTGCGCTCCACATGCCGGTCGAAATCACGGTCGGCCACGTCGTTGACGCAGCAGCCGGCCGAGCGCATCAACACCGTGCCGAGCGTGAAGACGGCCAGCAGATGCCAGCCGGGGAAGCCATCCGCCGCCACCCACAGCGCGGCCAGCGTCGGCCACAGCAACAGCAGCCAGCCGGCGGGGCGGTCCCAGCGGATCAGCTGCAGGTAGAGCGCAAGCCGTGACAGGGGTGCGGCGGCGGGGGCGGCGGAAGTCATGCGGGGATTTTGGCGCGCGCTTGCACCTCCCGGGATCAAGCTGCAAATCCCCGCCGGCCTGCGGCCATGCCGGCACCTCTAAAGTCGCGCTCATCCTGCATCAAACCGGCCCCCCGCCATGACCCAGCTCAGCGACTTCCCCATCACCCAGAAATGGCCCGCCGCCTACCCGGACCGCCTGCAGCTCTACTCGCTACCCACGCCCAATGGCGTCAAGGTCGCCATCGCGCTGGAGGAGCTGGGCCTGGAGTACGAGCCCCACCTCGTCAGCTTCGACAGCAACGACCAGCTGACGCCTGAGTTCCTGTCGCTGAACCCGAACAACAAGATCCCCGCCATCATCGACCCGCGCGGCCCCGGCGGCGTGCCGCTGCCGCTGTTCGAGAGCGGCGCCATCCTCATCTACCTGGCCGACAAAACCGGCCAGCTGCTGCCGCAGGAGCCGGCGCGCCGCTACGAGGCGCTGCAGTGGCTGATGTTCCAGATGGGCGGCATCGGGCCCATGTTTGGCCAGCTCGGCTTCTTCCACAAGTTCGCCGGCAAGGACTATGAAGACAAGCGCCCGCGCGACCGCTACGTGGCCGAAGTGCGCCGCCTGCTCGGCGTGCTGGACGGCCATCTCAAGGGCAAGGCCTGGCTGCTGGGCGACGAGTACACGGTGGCCGACATCGCCACCTTCCCCTGGGTCAACAACCTCATCGGCTTCTACGGCGCGCGGGAGATCGTCGGCTACGACGACTTCCTCGAAGTGGACCGCGTGCTGCAGTCCTTCCTGGCGAGGCCGGCGGTGCAGCGGGGGCTGAAGATTCCGGCGCGAGATTGAGTGCGCGCCTGGCGGAAGCCCGACAGCCTCGTCTGGCAGTGAATACCCGGCGTTGCTCAGGGCTGATGAGGCAGTCAGACTGGTGTGCATGCCTGCCGGCGTTCACAAGAATTTGATGACGTCGACATCCTCAGCGCCGCAGTATTTCTTGGTCGGACAAGGCTTTGCAGCGATTCTGGCTGGCTTAGTTAAACAGCAGTCGCCAGAGTTATGCGGCACGGCGTGCTGGATAAACCAATAGCCGTCATTAAAAAGCAAGGTTCCGCTCCGCAATCACAATTCTCCGCGAGAGTGGATGATGCTTGGCACGGTGAATATGCCACGTCAGACTTCCGGTTCGCAGTACTTTTACAGAGGCTCTATATGCTGACCTGGGCGATACAAAGAGTTGGCTACGCCGTCGAGCAAGTTGATCAACAGGGCACAACCGATGTGGACACCTTCCTGCGCGCCTTCGATGCGTTCCCTTGGATAGAACAGAACCGTCAGTGGGACGAGACACAAGAGGGGCCGATGGCCGCGTTGATCCTGATGAACGAGGCCAACAAGCGCAAACTCTGGATCACCGCTTGCGCGAGCGAAGGCAAGCTTAGCGACAGTTACTTCATTGCCGTCGAATGGACGGCGCCGCGCAAGAGTTTGTTCGGATTTGGCCAGATCAAGATGGTTGAAGAAACGGCGACGTTCGGCATGGTCGGCCGGCCGCACATGGAGCAACTCTCTCGCTTATTTTGCGAATCTCGGTATGAGGAGTTCGACAGACAAATCGCCGAGTGGGTTGAGCGTGATCACGATGGCGACTGAAGCCAGCAATCCTCCTCTCGTTATGTGACAGGCCAGACTGCGCCTCGCCATAAACCCAGCTCAGCGTCAAAGGTTATATAGACCTCGACCGCGCTACTCGCTCCAGCGAGAGCTGGTATGCGGCAGCGCCCAAGCTTTGCCCAGAATGACGGCTAACCACCTGCTGCAGCGGACAGCATCGCCGCCCGCTGAGCGCGAACGCTGATCCCCACAGTACAACCGTCGCTCTCCCGCTCACGACTCCGGGTCGAACATGATCTCGCGCACGTCCTGGGCGCACCTACACGCCCCGGCGAGCCGCGCCGCCAACGCGAGGGCATCCTCCCGTGCCGGCACTTCGATGATCGAAAAGCCCCCGACCACCGCTTTGGTCTCCGGCACGGGTCCATCCGTCACCTTGCCGTCCGTGCCGACGATCGCCGCCTGCTGGCGCAGGAGTCCGCCGCCGAAGATCCAGACTCCCGCCGCCTTGGCTTCACGAACGACAGCGTGAGCGGCCTCGCCAACCGCGGGCATGTCGGCCGCCGGTATGTGGTCCATGGCGCCATCGTCAAACGAGATCAGGTATCGCAGCATCTCAACTCCTTTTTATGGGTCAGCCGCCGCCACCCAAACAGCCTGGGCTCAGCGACGTGCATGCCACCACGACGTTTGAACGAGTGCCGGCAAGACAAGCGCGCAGTCTTCAATTGAACGCCGTCACCGTGTCACCGTCCTGCGCCACGCAGCCTGCCGCCAGCGGCGCGCCGCCTTCGCGCACCACCACACCCTGCGGCCCGTGGCAGAACTCGATGCGCCGCGTCGTGGGCCAGCGCTGCAGCGCAAAGGCCTCGACGCTGTCGGGCAGGCTGGTCTGCACCGCGCCCGCATTGAGCTGCTCGGCCGGGTGGTCGCTGAAATGCAGCCAGGGCACGAAGTGGCCCGCCAGCATCAGCCAGGGTGAGGCGTGCACCGGCCCGGGCGCATAGCCCTCGCGCCGCAGCCAGGCCTGGGCGTCGGCACGCGCTGTCATGCCGGCAGTGGACGCGGCGAGCAGCTCGGCCACCCACTGGTTGCAGTTCTGGAAGTCGGTGCTGAAGGGGTAGGCGTTGGCGCTGTAGCGCGCGTTCAGCAGGCCCAGTGCGATGCCCTTGTCCAGCGCGGCGGCGGCGAGCGGCGCGGCGGCCTCGGGCGGTAGCAGCAGCAGGCTGACATAGCCGATCTGCGCGTCGTCGCTGCCGGTGACAAAGCCGGCCAGGCCTTGGTCGAACAGGCGTGCCTGGCCCTCGGCGCAGGCGTAGTAGAGCTGGCGCACGGCCCAGGGGGTGTCCAGCCCGTCGGCCAGCGCGACGGCGGCGTGCGAGTAGCGCAGGCCGAAGCGGGACAGGTCGGTGCCCGAGCGGGCGATCAGCGCGGCCTGGGCGCCCGAGGCGGCGAGTGCTGCGCGGATGACGGCGGCGAAACGCAGCAGGCGATCCTGCTGGCCCGCCGTGATGGAGACCGGGCGGTCGCAGCCCTGCGGCAGTGACGACCCGGCGTGGGCGGCACTGGCGGCGGCCAGCAGGCCGGCCGCCCACGGCGAACGGATCAAGGGGTCACGACTTTGGCGGCCAGCTCGCGTGCCCAGGCGTCTTCCAGCACCAAGAAGAAGGCCTGGCCGGTGTCGGCATGCGCGAAGGCGGTGCCATAGGGCTGGGGTGTGGCCTGCACCTCGTCGCCGACGTTGACGGCACGTGCGGCGAGCGCCTGCTGAGGCAGTGTCAGCTCGACGGTGTCGTTCGCGTTGGCGGCGCCGTCGCGGGCCAGCGTCAGCCGCAGCTTGCCGGCATCGGCCTGGGCCACTTCGGTGACGCGGTAGCGGCCTTCGGCGCGTCTGTCGCCACCGGCGCTGCTGCCGGACGAAGCCTTGAAGGAGTCGGACACGCTGCCCGACGAGGCCGAACCGGCGCCCGCAGCAGACGAAGAGAAGGAGGTGGCCTGGGCGGCGGGCGCGGCGGCCAGGGCCAGGGCGGCGAGGGGAGCGAGGAGGCAGAGGCGCATCTTGAAAACCTGCAGGGGATGGCGATGGCCAACGATAGCGCGTTCGAGTGGGTCGTTAGTCAACCCGCGCCGTTCTCCAGCGTCGCCAGGATCGGGCAGTCGGGCCGCTCGTCGCCGTGGCAGCTGAGCACCAGTTGCTGCAGCGTGGCGCGCATGGCTTGCAGCTCGGCGAGCTTGGCCTCCACGTCGGTGAGGTGGGCCTGGGCCAGCGCACGCACCTCGCGGCTGGGGCGGGCGCGGTCCTGCCACAGGCCCAGCAGCGCACGTATCTGTTCCAGCGAAAAGCCCAGGTCGCGCGAGTGCCGGATGAAGCGCAGCAGGTGCAGCTCGCGCTCGCCGTAGACGCGGTAGCCGGCCTGCGTGCGCGCGGGCGCCGCGAACAGGCCGATGCTCTCGTAGTGCCGGATCATCTTGGCCGACACGCCTGCGGCGCGCGCGGCTTCGCCGATGTTCATGGCCGGTTGTCCTTGGCCGTGCCGCGCCAGCGCTTCAGCGTCAGCGCGTTGGCCACCACGCTGACGCTGCTGAACGCCATCGCCGCGCCGGCGATGACCGGGTTCAGTAGCCCCGCCGCCGCGAGCGGAATGCCGATGACGTTGTACGCAAACGCCCAGAACAGGCCTTGCCGTATCTTGGCCAGCGTGCGGCGCGAGATGTCCAGCGCGTCGGCCACCAGCCGCAGGTCGCCGCGCATCAGCGTGATGCCGGCCGCCTCGGTCGCCACATCGGCACCGCCCGCCATCGCAAAGCCTACCGACGCGGCGGCCAGCGCCGGCCCGTCGTTGAGGCCGTCGCCCACGAAGGCGACGACGGTGCCGCCCTCGCGCAGCCGCTGCACCGCTGCGGCCTTGTCGGCCGGCAACACCTCGGCGTGCACCTCGACGATGCCCAGCGCCTGGGCGACGCCGGCCGCCGCGCCGTGGCTGTCGCCGGTCAGCATGACGGTGCGTATGCCGCGCGAGTGCAGCTCGGCAATGGCCGCCGCGGCCGTGTCCTTCACGCGGTCGCCAAAGGCGAGCAGACCCAGCACCGCGTCGTCGGCCAGCAGCCATGACACCGTGCGGCCCTCGTCCTCCAGCCGCTGTGCCACTTCTGCCAGGGCACCGGCTTGCAGGCCGCGCTCGCGCAGCAGCCGCGTGCTGCCCAGCGCCAGCGCTCGGCCTTGCACGCGGCCCTGCACGCCACGGCCGGGCAGCGCGCCGGTCTCGGTGGCGGCCGGCACGGCCAGCCGCTCGGCCTGCGCCTGCTGCTGCACGGCCATGGCCAGCGGGTGGCTGCTGGCGCGCTGCAACGCGGCGGCCAGCGCCAGCACCTCGGCCCGGTCCACGCCTGCGGCCGGCTCCACGGCCACCACGCCGGGTTGGCCCAGCGTCAGCGTGCCGGTCTTGTCGAAGCCGACCACCGTGACGGCGTGCGCCAGCTCCAGCGCTTCGACGTCCTTGATGAGGATGCCTTGCCGCGCGGCGACGCCGGTGCCGGCCATCAGCGTGGTGGGCGTCGCCAGGCCCAGCGCGCAGGGGCAGGCGATGACGAGCACCGCCACCGCGTTGATCAACGCCTGCTCGACGTCGCCCGCATGCAGCCACCAGCCGAGGAAGGTCAGTGCGGCGATGGCCAGCACCACCGGCACGAAGACGGCGCTGACGCGGTCGACGATGCGCTGGATGGGTGCCTTGCTGGCCTGCGCCGATTCAACGAGGCGGATGATGCGCGCCAGCGTCGTCTCAGCGCCGATGGCCATGGTGCGCACGGTCAGCGTGCCCTCGGCGTTGATGGCGCCGCCGGTCACGCGGTCGCCCGGCGCCTTGGCCACGGGCAGGCTCTCGCCGGTGATCAGCGACTCGTCCACATGGCTCTCGCCCGACGCGATCTCGCCGTCCACCGGGATGCGGTCACCGGGCCGCACGACAACCACGTCGTCCACACGCACGTCGGCCACCGGTACCTCGACCTCCGCCTCGCCGCGCAGCACGCGCGCCGTCGTGGGCCGCAGCGCGTTGAGCGCACGGATGGCGTCGGTCGTCTGGCGCTTGGCGCGCTGCTCCAGCCACTTGCCTAACAGCACCAGCGTGATGACGGCGGCCGAGGCCTCGAAGTACAGATGGGCATGGCCGGGGTGGCTCAGCAGCAGCCACAGCGACAGCCCGTAGGCCGCCGACGTGCCCAGCGCCACCAGCAAGTCCATGTTGCCGCTGCCGGCGCGCAGCGCGTGCCAGCCGGCACGGTAAAAGCGCGCGCCGAGCACGAACTGCACCGGCGTGGCCAGCAGCAGCTGCAGCCAGCCGGGCAGCATCAGGCCCAGCAGCATCGGCAGCATCAGGGGCAGCGTCAGCACCGCACCGGCAGCCACCGGCCACCAGACGGGCAGGCCGCCGGCGGGCTCAGCCGCAGGTGGCGCGGCGGCCTCCACCACGGTGGCCGGGTAGCCGGCCTTGCCCAGCGCGGCCGTCAGTGCCGCAACCGGCACATTGGGCAGCGCCTGTACCGAGGCCTTCTCGGTCGCGAGGTTGACGCTGGCGGCCTGCACGCCGGGCACGGCCTGCAATGCCTTCTCGACGCGGCGCACGCAGGACGCGCAGGTCATGCCACCGACCTGCAGCGTCACGTCGTGCAGGGCGGAGGAAGGAATGGGCGCGGAGATGGCTGTGTTCATGTCGGCATCGTCAAGCTTGCCACGATGGCAAGGTCAAGCGGGCTTTTCAACCTAAGCCGGCCCCGGTCATGGCGCCGGCCACCGGGGCCGCATGACGCTGCAGCGCCGTGTTCGCCGCGTTGGCCGCGCAGGCGCGTTGGGCGGCTGTTGTCGAATCCGCAGAGAGTCAAGCGCGGCGCAAGAGTTCGACGGCTTTGCGCTCACCGCTGTGCACGCAGATTCAAGTAGCACTTGGTCGCCGCGATCACCAGCGGAACGGCGCCGAACACGATGAAGACAACGTCGCCCGGCATGCGCAGCCACTCGATCAGGTGCGATCGTTCGCTGCCGATGTAGTCCAGGCTGCGTGCATGCCAGTAGCCGTTCTCCAGCACGTCCCAGACCTGCAGCAGCCCGCCCGGAAACAGGCTCATCAACACCATCATCGCCAGGCCGACGTTGGTGCCCCAGAAGGCGCAGCGGATGTACTTCTCGATGCCCGGCCAGCGCGCCTCGCTGCTCGTCTGCCGCAGCACGAACACCATCAGCGCGATCGCCAGCATGCCGAACACACCCATCATGGCGGCGTGCCCGTGGTTGGGCGTCAGCAAGGTGCCGACCTCGTAGTAGCTGACGATCGGCAGGTTGATCAAGAAGCCCAACATGCCCGCACCGACGAAGTTCCAGAAGCCCACGGCCATCAGGAAGTAGAACGTCCATTTGTGCGGGATAACCATCTGCTTGCCCGCAGCGTCACGGTCCCCGCGCGTCGTGCGCACGAAGTCCCACGCGTCGAGCGTCAGCAAGGTCAGCGGCACCACCTCCAGCGCCGAGAACAGCGCCGACAGGGCCATGTTGGCGTTCGTCTGGCCGGTGAAGTACCAGTGGTGGCCGGTGCCCATCAGCCCGCCGAGGAAGTACAGGATCGCGTCGAGGTAGATCACTCTCAGCGCCACGTTGCGGCGCGTCAGGCCGAGCTGGTAGAAGGTCAGGGCCACAACGGTCGTCGCGAAGAACTCGAAGAAGCCTTCGACCCACAGATGGATGATCCAGAAGCGCCAGGTGTCGACCACGGTGTAGTTGGTCTTGGCGCCGAAGAACATGGCCGGCACGTAGAACACCGGGATCGCCAGTGCCGCCACCAGGAACATCCTGACGATCGGCTGGGCGGCGCGGTCGGCCAGCGCACGCGAGCGCACCAGCGACCACAGCAGCGCGAACCAGACGAACAGCCCCACGACCAGAAGCACTTGCCAGACGCGCCCGAGCTCGAGGTACTCCCAGCCCTGGTTGCCGAGCCAGAACCACAGCGACCCGAGAAGTTGCGCGATGCCGGCCCATTCCCCGAGCAGGCTGCCGAAGATGACGACCGCGAACGCGGCGAAGAGCACATGCGTCCAACCGGCCAGCCAGCGCGGCTCGTCGGTTCGCAGTGAGCGGCCCAGGAACAACGCAGCGGCGACGTAGGCGGTCGCGATCCAGAAGATCGCCAGTTGCAGATGCCAGGTGCGCATCAAGTTGCTGGGAAAGATGCGTTCGAGCTGGAAGCCATAGAAGCTGCCCGGATCGGCGCGGTAGTGGGCGACGGCGCCGCCCACGAGCGCCTGCGCCAACAGCAGCAGTGCCACGACCACGAAGAATTTCACGAGCGCGTCTTGCCCGCGGCTGGATCGCCCGGGCAGCATCTGCGGCTTGACGTCATGGCCGCGGGTGATCCACCCCAAATAGTCGAACTTGCCGAACGCCAGCAACACGGCGGATATTCCTGCGAGCAACACCATCAGGCTGATGGCGCTCCACAGCAGCGCGCCCGAAATCGCCACATTGCCGACGCTCGGGTCGTAGGGAAAGTTGTTCGTGTAGGAGTGCGCTTCGCCTGGCCGCGCCGCCACCGACGCCCAGGCCGCCCACGTGACGAATGCGGTGAACTGACGCAGCTCGGTCGGGTCGGTGATGAGGTCCGCCTTCAGTCCAGCGTTGCGCGCCGGGTCGTGAAAGTAGCCGGCCCAATGCGCAATTTCCTCGTTGAAGGCCGTCGCTTGTGCGTCGGTGAACTGCAGCGTCCCCGAGGCCTCGTCGTAGCGGTTCGTCTTCAACGACACGATCGCCTCCGCCTGCACCGCCGCGGCCTGGCTGCGGCTCAGAGACCCGACAGCCTGGTGCTGCTGTTCGCTCGCGATGGCCGTGGCCGTGACCAAGCCCATGCGGTGCAGGGCAGCGGCCGAGAAGTCCGGGCCGAGGTAGGCGCCGTGCCCCCAGATGCTGCCGTTGGCCATCAGGCCGTAGCGCAGGAACACCGCCTGGCCTTCGCCCACATCGTCGGCGGTGAACACCAACGCGCCATTCGGATCGACCACCCGTGCCGGGATTGGCGGCGCGTTGCGGTACGAGAGCGTCGTGATCAGGATCAGCCCCGCAAAGCCGAACACCATCACGATCGCCACGGCGCGCAACCACCAGCACGACAGCGGGCCGTCGTCCTCGGCCACTGGCTGCGCTGCGACGCTCTGCGTCTCGACTGCGGCGCTCACAGCGCAACCCCCGCCATCGTCAGCCGGATGCTTTCAATCGCCTGTGGCGGCGCGAGCCCCTTCGGGCAGACCTCGGTGCAGTTCATGCGTGTCGTGTGGGCCACGTCCAGCAGCACGCGGTCGCCGTCGCCGATGTAGGGCTTGCGGTCTTGCTCCGGATTGAAGCGATAGATGGAGTACTTCATGCGAACCTTCCCAGTGCATGCGAGGGCTTCGTGAATGGCGCGCACGCGCATTCACCCGTGAAAGAGCAAAGCAGCCGAACAACCCAGGCGGCCCCGATAGTTCGACGATGCAGACGACGACGTCATGCATCGGGGCAGCTCCGTATCGAACATGGGCCAACGATGCACACCGCTCAAGCACCGTGAAGCAGCAAGGTGACCAAGATGGACGTGTCTTCGATGGCCCTGAGGGCATGAGGACTTCCGCCTGCAAGGCATTTGAGGTCGCCCGCCCGCATGACGTCGCGGTTGGTCCCGACAGAGAATTCGACGCTGCCTTCAAGGCACTGCACCGTCAACTCGCCGACAACCGCGTGCTCGCGCATCTCCTTGCCTGCGAGCAAGATGATGCGAAACACCTCAAGGCGCTGGGTCTTGTACAGCGTGGTGGTCCGGGCGGCGGCGATTGCGCGGCCGAGCGGCCGAATGTTGATCAGCTCTCCCGACAGCGCGTGGTGAATGGCCATGTGTTGAAACTCCCGAGAGGGAGCTTGGACCGGCTGCGGTGGAGCGTCTGTGCGCCAACGAACGCACGCCTTCGGACTACGTCGTTCGCGCCGCTCGCACCGGTGTCAAGCGAGGGCGCTATGGCGTTCCCGCCTTTCTTTTCCTCCCGCGTCTCAATCCAGAAAAGTCCACGTCTGCGCCCCATCGAAGCGCCTCACCTGCACCGCCGCCACCACTTGCGGGTCGAAGTTGTTCAGGTTCACGCCGTGCCGCGCGCCGGCCTCGGGCACGAGCGGTTCCCAGTGCGTCACGCAGCCGCAGTGGCTGCAGCGCACGGTGCGCAGCGTCTTGTCACCCCAGACGTAGCCCGTCGTGTGCTCGGGATGGCCCTCCACCGTCACGGTGCCGAACTCGTAGTAAGCCCACAGCCCGCCGAGGCGGCGGCAGAGCGAGCAGTTGCAGCGCGTGGCCTTCTCGGGCAGGGACGGCAGCGTCAGGCGCACGGCGCCGCAGTGGCAGGCGCCGTGAAGCCTCTGCTTGCGCAGTTCGCGCAGCTCGGCCAGGCCGGCCAGCGCGCGTTCGGTGAAGGCGGCGCGCGGGTCATCCAGCTGGCGACGAAGGCTCAGCGCTTCTTCGAACGTCGACTGCGCCTGATCGAGGTTGCCTTGCTCGGCCAGGTTGCGACCCCAGTGCTGCAGCACGAAGGACTGCAGGCGCAGCCAGCCGCCGGCGCGTGACAGCGCCAGCGCCTTGGCGAAAGCTGGCGTGGCCTCATCGCGCAGGCCGTTGTATTGCAGCGCCGTGGCGTAGGCGTTCCAGAACCAGCCGGCCACCTCCGAGGCGCTGAACTGCTCGGCGCGATCGAGCTGCGCCTGCAGCAACTGCAGCGCCTCGGCCTCGCCGCGAGCCGTCGTCAGCAGGCTGGCCAGGTCGGCCGTGTGATCGACGAGGCCGAGGTCGTCGCCGGCTTGAAGCGCCAGCGCCAGTTGCGCTCGCTGCTCGGCGATGCTGGCCTCAACTGCCACGAGGTCGGGAGCGGTGAAGCGTTGGAATTCCATGGTCGCAGCGGTGCGCCGGTGCCGGCGAAGCGTCTCGTGATGCCCAACCATAGCCGTGAATGAGGCGGCAAGGCCGGGGCCGTCGGTAGGAGCAGCGGTGGGCGCCGTCGCGGTCGCGTCTTACACCCTGCGGTCAGCCTTGCGAGGACAGTCCGCTCAGGCACAAGGCGCACCCGCATCGGGCCGCGCCGCCTGATTCGAAACCCCTCAACAACAAGGAGATCGCCATGAGTCTCGGCGCCATTCTGCTCATCGTGCTGGTCCTGCTGCTGGTCGGCGCCCTCCCTGCCTGGCCTCACAGCCGCAGCTGGGGTTACGGGCCCACGGGCGGCCTCGGTCTGATCTTGCTGATCGTCGTCGTGCTGTTTTTGATGGGGCGCCTATAGCGCGCTCTCGGGCCTGCCGCCGTGACGGCAGGCTCAGCCGTGAGGCTCAGGCCGGCACGCGCACGGCCAGCCGCGCAGCCTCGATGGCGGCGATCAGCGCTTCCTCGGAGTAGGGCTTGCCGAGCAGCTTGGTGACGCCGGCCGCGCGGGCCTGCTCCTGCTTGTCGTCGGAGGACGTGATCATGACGACGGGCAGCTCGGCCGTGACGGCTGCGGCGCGCACCACGCGGGTCAGCTCGAAGCCGTCGATGCCGGGCATCTCGACGTCGGTGATGAGCAGGTGCGGGCGCTCGGCGGCCATCAGCTCCAGCGCCTGCTCGCCGCTCTCTGCCAGCGTCGCGCGGTAGCCCTGCGAGGCCAGAAGGCGGCTGAGCTTGACGCGCACGATCTTGGAGTCGTCGGCGACCAGTACCAGTGTTTCGTCGGCGCGCAGTTCGCGGGTGGCTGCTGTGGCGGCCGTGGCGGCGGCGGCGCGGGCGGCCTCGGCCTGCGCTTGAGCCTCAGCCTCAGCAGCCTGACGTGCGGCCGCAGCGGCGGCCTCTTGTTCGGCGCGCTCGCGGGCTTCTTCGGCTAGCCGTGCGGCTTCCAGGGCTAGCGCGGCTTCGCGCTCGGCTTGCTCCCGCTCGGCCTGTTCACGGGCTTGTTGTTCGCGTTGCTGCTGCTCGCGCGCTTCGGTGGCGAGGCGGGCGGCTTCGGCCTCGGCGGCCTGGCGGGCGGCCGCTTCAGCAGCGGCCTCGGCGGCGTCCCGTTCGACGCGCTCCGCAGTTTCGCGGGCCAGTCGCTCGGCGTCCTCGCGGGCGCGCGCTTCAGCGGCGGCGCGAGCGGCCTGCGCTTCCTCGGTTTGGCGCGCGGCGGCAGCGGCTGCAACTGCGGCGGCTTCGGCGGCCGCCGCCGTGTCCCGTTCGGCCTGTTCGCGGGCTTGCTGCGCCACCAGTTCGGCCCGTTCGGCTTCCTGGGCGGCCTGTTCGGCGGCGTCGTGCTGGGCTTGGTCCCGGGCGATGCGGGCGGCCTCGCCTTCGGCGATGCGGCGGGAGATGTCGGCGCCTTCACGGCCTGCGTCGGCGTTGCCGCGGGCCTGCTCGGCCAGGCGGACGGCCTCGATGGCGCCGGCAAGCGGAACGGGCTCGGCGTTGGCGTGCTCTCGCTCGGCCGTCAGGCGCTGGGCGCGTGCGACGTGCTCGGCCTGCTCCAGCGCCACGCGGTGGGATTCACGGCGGGCCGCATGGTCGCGCGCACGCTGCTGGCGCCGACGGCCCAGCCACACCAGCAAGACGATGCCCACCACGAGCGTGGCGGCGAGGATCCAGATCAACAGCTCATTCATATCAAAAGCACAGCGCGGACAGCGGATGCCACATCTTCGGGGTGGAGCATGGCAGCTTAGCGAAGGGTGGCCGGACTTGCTTTCGTCAGGCCGGCTTCTCGGCAGTTTTGCTCGGTTGCTTGTCGAGCTTGAGGTCGCGGACGAAGGACTCGGCGTCCTTGTATTCGCGCCCGCCCATGTTGCTGTGCTGATTGCCGTCGGCTGACCAGGTGCCGACGACGCCGTAGACGGCCTCCATGCCCGGCAGGCTCACCGTCTTCTCATAGGTGTAGATGTCGTAACCGCTGCTGCTCTTGGCGTTGGCGCGCACGAAGGCGAAGTAGCACAGCGGCGGCGTTAGCGGCTTGGGGTACTCGATGAGCACGCCTTCCAGATCGGGGTAGGGCGTGACCTTGATGCCGGCGGCGTACTCGGGCGAGACGAGTTCGCCGGCCACTGCGCGCAGCCGCGTCAGGTCGCCGACCACCAGGGCCGTGTAGAAGGCGCCGGAGCTCTTGTGCACCCAGCCCGGTATCAGGCGGTGCTGCAGTTGGTAGATGCGGCTGTGCAGCGTCGGGGCCGGCTTGGCGGCCTCGGAGGCTGCGGCGGCGGGCGGCGCGGCGACTTCGTCGGCAGCGGCGCAGGGGCCGAGCAGGCCCAGCGACAGCAGCGGGGCGACAACGATGAAGGTGGCGAGGCGCATGGTTCTCCCTGTTTTGTTTTGCTGGCGCGGGCTTGGGCGATGCGCCGGGTTGGCAGCTTAGGGCAAAGCGGCGTGCCGCGGCGGCGGCGTCTGGCCTGGCTGCAGCTCAAAGCCCACACGCGCCCAGCGGCCGCGGCCGTCCAGCGCCGTCAGTGCATGCGGGCCGGGCTGGCGCAGCGTCAGCGTCTGCACGGTGCCGGCGGTGTCGCTGCTGCCGGCGAGCGTGCCGTCTAGCAGCCAGCTCACACCTTGCTGGGCGCCGATGGCCTGCAGGCGCAGCGTCACGGCGGCCTGGCCCGGCGTGGGGCGCAGCACGGTGCCGGGCTCCAGGCCGACGATGCGCAGCGCCTGGGCGCTGAGCGCACGCGGCGCGCAGCCGGGCGCCCAGGGCAGGCGCTCGGTGGGGTCGAGCTGGGCGGCGTCGAGAAAGGGGCCGAGCAGCGTGGGCCAGCGCACGGCCTCGGTTCGTGCGGCGTCGGGTGCGCAGTCGGGGCGCACGCGCTGCTGGCCTTGAGTCCACACCGCCTGCACGAGGCTGGTGGGCTGCAGCCGGTCGGGCAGCGTGGGCGGCACGGCGCCGTCCAGCGCCCAGGCGGTGCGGCGTTGCAGGCAGTGCCCGGGTGGCGTGGCGGCTGCGGCCGTGCCGAGCGGCCAGCAGATGGCGACGGTGCTCACGCTGGCCGGTTGGTGGCGTGGCCCGAGCTGTTGGCGGGACTCGGCGGGGCCGAGGGCGGCGGCGATGTCGCGCAGCAGCGGGGCCGAGGTGTTGGCGCCGAAGTGGCCGGGGTTGGGCGTGCCGTCGGGCCGGCCCACCCAGACGCCGAAGGTGTAGCGGTCCGTCACGCCCAGCGCCCAGGCGTCGCGGAAGCCGAAGCTGGTGCCCGTCTTCCACGCCACGCGCTGGGTGCCTTCACGGAAGGGGCTGCCTGGCCGGCCACCGTTCTCGAGGATCTCGCGCACGATGAAGGCGGCGCCTTCGCTCATCAGCCGGGTTTCCTGAGTGGGGTCGGCGGGCGTCAGGCGCGGTTTGCCGGAGACGCCGCCACGGGCCAGCGCCGTGTAGGCACCCACCAGCTCCTCCAGCGACGTGCTGCCGCCGCCGAGGATGAGGCTGAGGTTGGGTGCCGCGTTGGCCGGCATGCGCAGGCGCTGGCCGGCGTTGCGCAGCCGGCCGGCAAAGCGCTCGGCGCCCAGGCGCTCCAGCAGGTCGACGGCGGGCACGTTGAGCGAGCGCTGCAATGCCTCGCTGACGCTGACCGGGCCGGAAAAGTCCGTCTGGAAGTTGCCCGGCGCGTAGCCGCCGAAGTTCTGCGGCGCGTCGATGAGCAGGCTCTCGGAGTGGATGAGGCCTTCGTCCAGCGCCATGCCATAGAGGAAGGGCTTGAGCGTGGAGCCGGGCGAGCGATGGGCGCGCACCATGTCCATATGCGCGCCGCGCCGCGTGTCGGTGAAGTCCGCCGAGCCCACATAGCCTCGCACCTCTAGCGTGCGGTTGTCGACGACGAGGGCGGCCATGGAGACATGCTCGGGCAGGCTGTTGAGGCGGTCGGCCAGCAGTTGCTCCAGGCGGGCTTGCAGGCCGGCGTCGAGCGTGGTCTGGATGACGGCTTCGCTGCGGCCGGCGCGGCGGACCTGCTGGCGCAGCCGCTCGGCGGCCAGTGGCGCCAGCCAGCGGGCGCGCAGCGGCGGCGCGAAGACGCGCTCCAGCTTGGCGTCGGCCACGTCCGCCGCGCTCCACACGCCCAGCGTCTGCATGCGCGTGAGCACCTTGTCGCGCGCGGCCTGGGCCGCCGCCACGGCGCGGTCGGGGCGCAGCCGCGTGGGCGACTGCGGCAGCGCGACGAGCAGCGCGGCCTCGGCCTGCGACAGCTCGGCCGCGCTCTTGCCCAGGTAGGCGCGGCTGGCCGTCTCCACGCCCTCCAGCGGGCCGCCCATCGGTGCGAGGTTCAGGTAGAGCGACAGGATCTCGTGCTTGCTCAGATGCAGCTCCAGCTGCAGCGCGCGGGCGATCTGGCGCAGCTTGGCCGGGATGCTTCTTCCCGTCGCTTTGTCGTCCACCAGACGGGCGACCTGCATCGTCAACGTGGACCCGCCCGACACGATGCGGCCATGCCGCGCCCACTGCCAGGCCGCGCGCGCCAAGGCCACGGGGTTGACGCCCGGGTGCCAGTGGAACCAGCGGTCCTCGTAGTGCAGCAGCGCCTCCAGGTAGCGCGGCGACACGGCCTCGGGCGTCGTCGGCTTGCGTTGCGCGCCGTCGTCGCTGGCCCAGCTGCGCAGCGGCGTGCCGTCGGCGGCGAGGACGGTGAGCGTCGGCGAGTCGGCGGTGGGCTGGGGGAGGGGGAAGGCGAGGTCGAGGGCGAGGACTGCGAGCAACAGTGCAGCGACCGTCCATTCGATGTGGCGAAGTCTTGGTGCGCTCACACGAGGATGACGGTGTCGCTGTAGCGGGCGAGCGTCGCGTCATGCGTCAGCAGTCGCAGAGGCTCGGTCAAAGCCTGCGCGGCCAGCATGCGGTCGAAGGGGTCGGCGTGGTGAGCGGGCAGGGCCTCCACGGCGGCTGCGTGCTCACCGGAGACGGCGAGCAGATGAAAGCCGGATTGCTCGAAGTACGACAGGGCCTGCGCGCTCGACACCGGCATGTCGCCGCGGCCGAGGGAATGCTTGATCGCAATCTCCCACACCGATGCCGCGCTGACCCAGACCGCGTTGCCGGGCGCCAGGATGAGCTCTCGCGCCCGGGCCGGCAGCCGCGGGCTGTCCGCGATGGCCCAAAGCGCGATGTGCGTGTCCAGCAGCAGGTTCATGCGCTGTGCACGCCGAACAGCCGGGCCACGTCGCCGTTGTGCGCGTCGATGTCGTCGGGCACCTCGATCAAGCCTTTGGCGACGCCCACGCGCGCCGGCGACAGCCGGGCAGACATGGCCACCAGCCTCGCCGCAGGCTTGCCATTGCGTGCGATGACGATCTCCGGCACGGCGCCGCTTTCCACGGCGTCCACCAGGCGAGAAAGGCTCGACTTGGCTTCGAGCATGTTGACGGCGTTCATGGCTTCTGGTGGTTGGCTAATTCTGGCTAATTTGGCTCGTGGGAGTAATGCTTGTCAAGACTGGCGTGCTCAATGGGGCGAGCCCCCTAGCTTGAACCCAGGCTGAACCCTCGAATCGCCTGAAAGCCTGCATCCAGCCGGCGCGCGCTGCGTAAGCCATGAGCCGCAGCGCTGGTTGTTTCCAACTGTTTGCGGTCCACCACGAACAGGAGCCCCCATGAAACTTCCCTCCCGCGCGCCCACCGTTGCGCTCATCACCGCCAGCGTGCTCGTCAGCCTGGCCACCCTGCCCGCCCACGCCTCCAGCCACCGCGAGGCCCCGTCCATCGGCGGCATGCCGCGCGTGGACGGCACGGACTTCTACATGTTCAGCAGCTACGAAGGCGTGGCCGCCAATGGCACGGGTGGCCGGGCCGGCTACGTGACGCTGATCGCCAACTACCTGCCGCTGCAGGATGCCTACGGCGGCCCCAACTACTTCAAGCTGGACCCGAACGCGATCTACGAGATCCACGTCGACAACAACGGCGACGCCAAGGAAGACCTGACCTTCCAGTTCAAGTTCACCAACACCCTCAAGAGCATCGCGCTGCCCATCGGCAACCAGATGGTGCCGATTCCGCTGACGCAGGCCGGCACCGTCAGTGCGCCCAATGCGGCCACGCTCAACGTCAACGAGAAGTTCAGCCTCACCCTCGTGCGCGGCGACCGCCGCACGGGCACGGCCACGCCGGTGGCCAACCCGATGGGCGGCATGCTGTTCGACAAGCCGGTCGACAACATCGGCACCAAGACGATTGCCGACTACCCGGCCTACGCGGCGCAACACATCTACAGCGTCAGCCTGCCGGGTTGCGCCATGCCAGCCAAGGTGTTCGTCGGCCAGCGCCAAGAGGCCTTCGCGGTCAACCTGGGCGCCATCTTCGACCTGGTGAACGCGCCGGTCAGCGTCATCACCAACCGCAGCCTCATCAACGCGGCGGCGGCCAATTCCATCCAGGACAAGAATGTCACGTCGCTGGCGCTGGAGGTGCACAAGAGCTGCCTCACGCAGGGGGCTGAGCCCGTCATAGGCGCCTGGACGACGGCCAGCGTGCGCCAGAGCCAACTCGTCAACGCCGCGCCGCCCAGTGGCTATGACACGGCCGTGCGCGGTGGCGGCGCCTGGGTGCAGGTCTCGCGGCTGGGCCACCCGCTGGTCAACGAGGTCGTCATCGGCCTGCCCGACAAGGACAAGTTCAACGCCTCCGTGCCGATGGGCGACGGGCAGTTCATCAACTACGTGACGAACCCGACGCTGCCGGCGCTGCTGTCCACCGTGCTGGCCCTGGGCGATGCCGCGCCCAAGAACCTGCCGCGCGCCGACCTCGTCACCACCTTCCTGACCGGCATCCCCGGCGTGAACCAGCCGGCCAACGTGGTGGGCTCGGAGATGCTGCGCCTGAACACCGCCATTCCCGCGCGCCCGTTCGCGATGCAGAACCGCCTCGGCATCGTCGGCACGCTGCGTGACGGCGACAGCCCGCCCGACTTTGCCGGCTTCCCCAACGGCCGCCGGCCCAAGGATGACGTGGTCGACGTGTCGCTCGCGGCCGTCATGGGCGGCCTGTGCTGGCTGAACAACGGCGGCGCGCTCTTTGGTGCGGCCTGCACGCGCGCTTCGGTGCCGCTGGGCGCCACGTCGCTGGAACTGCACGACGCCGTCGACCAGGCCGTCGTGCCGCTGCTGCCGGGCTTCCCCTACCTCAACACGCCCAAGCCGGGCGCGAACTGAACCTCTCTCCAGGAGCACAGCCATGAATCGAATCCTCAGCGCCGTGGCCCTCGCGGCCGCGCTCTGCAGCGGCGGGGCGGCCCATGCCGGCCTCGTCAACTTCGACAACCCCGGTGTCATCGACATCGACAACGACACCGGGGTGGCCACCTACGCGGAAGGCGAGTTCATCGTCAGCGGCCCGGCGGCGAGTTTTTTGCCCATCGACGGCGCGCTGGTCGGCGGCTTCGACGCGACGCCCTTCATGTTCAGCCTGGCCAGCGGCGCTTCGTTTGGGCTGAAGTCTCTCGACGTGGCGCCGTATGACCTCGGCTTCGGCCCCGGCACGCTGCTCGTGGCGGGGATGCTGGGCGACGTGCAAGTAGCCTCGCGCAGCTTCGACCTGACGGGCACCAGCAGCCTGTCGTTCGACGGCGCCTGGGCGCAGCTGACGTCCGTCAGCTTCTCGGGCACGGGCGGCTTTGCGCTCGACAACATCGCGACGGTGCCGGAGCCGGGCAGCTTCGTGCTCGCCGGTGCCGGGTTGCTGCTGCTCGCGGCGACACGGCGCCGCCGCTGACCTGCGGGTCGGGGGCTCGGACGGGCGGCTGAGGCCGCCCCTATTCGCTCAACGCGGGGCGGACCCGGCGCGCGCCTGCTGCAGTTCGCCCTTGAGCCACGTCGCGCTCTCCACCGGCGCCTTGCCCGCGCAGCGCACGAGGTAGGGCTTGCCACTCATGCTGCTGCCGGTCGCGCCGCGTTCGATGAACTGCTCGGCGGTCTTCACCATGTCCTTGCCTTCGAGGACGCCCAGCTTCTTCAGCAGATGCGCCTTGGCGTCTGCGCCGCTGTACCAGCTGCCGTTGCGATTGAACTCGCAGCCGGAGGTCTGCAGGCGCGTCAGCAGCGTGTCGACCTCCGCACGCGCCGCTGGCGGCAGCGGGGCGGCGGTGGCGAGTGATGCCAGGGTGAGCAGGAGCAGGGCGCGCATGGCTTGATGCTATGCGCAGTGCTGCAGTCAGCCGCATGGCGCGTCACGGCCTGCTTGAACTGCAGGTCAGCCGCGAGCTGGCGTCGTCGGCGATGGCCTCCTTCGAGCAGACACGCCACACGGGGCGCGCCGCCGCGCCGGTCTTGCCCAGGCGCCTCAGCTCGTCTTCAATGCGAGCAGCAAGGCGGCCACCGACGCGCGCCACTCGGCGGCGTCCTCGCTGTCGTCCCACAGCTCGGCCAGCTCAGAGTCTTCGGCCACCACGCGCTCGGCCACGCGGCGCGCCTTGTCCAGCAGCGCAGCAGACGGGCGCACGCCGATGCCCGAGATCCAGGCGTTCAGGCCCTCAGGCCCGTCCTCGATGGGCTTGCTGCGGCCCAGCAACTGGGCCAGCACGGCCACGGCGGCGATACCTTCCTCGGCGTCGGGGGCTTCCAGGTAGCTGCCTTCGGCGTCCAGCACGCGGTCGAGCGAGGCTTCGACATAGGACAGATTGGTCGCGTCCATCAGCACATCGGCCCAATCGCTCGCGGTGTCGTTACCGAAAGGTTGGTGAGACCAGGCACCCATCGTTGTGTTCTCCCGTTAAAAGGGGGATTGTTGCGGCGAATGGAGCGGCGTGGTTTGACTTGTGGCGTCGCCGCAGCTTCGCCTGCACTGGTTCGTAGTGCGTCCGCGTCCGGAGTACCTGGACGTTCTTCTTGTGCGCAGCTCACCAGCCGGGCTCCGTGGCGCAGTCGTTCACCGGTTCGGCATGGTCAGGCGGGGGCGCCGAGCAGTTCGCCACGCGGCAGGTTCGCTGCGCCGGCATCGAAGGTCACGAAGCGAGTTCGCCCGAGTTGCGCTGCCCGCGCGTTGTGCAGACAGTCCGCGAAATCGGCGCTGGGGTGCTGGTTCCAGATGTAGAGCGCTTCCTCGGCCGTCGGCTCATGCTCAAGCACGACGCCGTCGGTTTCCAGCAGCCGTGCGAACGTGGCGGCGATAGCAGCCTTGTCGAGGCGGTAGCGGCTGCGCAGCACCCATTCGGTTTCCAGCAGCGCGGTGAGCATGATCAACAAGGGCTCGCCAGCGGCTTCAGCTTGCTCGACCAGACGCTTTGCCGTCTGGAACTGCGCCTCGTCGTCGCGCACCAGCAGGCGCACGAGGACGTCGGTGTCGATGGCGATGCTCAAGGACTCGTTCCCGCGTCAGCTGCGAAACGGCTTCATCTCGTCCAGGCTCACTGTGGGCTGTCCGGGGCGCGTCAGGCTTCCGGCCAGGTCGAGCAGGCGCCCGGTCTTGGCGCGCATGACGACGGTGCCGTCGCTGAGGGTGGTGAAGGTCAACTTGTCGCCGGCTTCCAGGCCCAGGCGCTCGCGGATTTCCTTGGGGATGGTAGTCTGGCCCTTGGCATTGAGGGTGGCGTCGGGCATGGCAATTCCTTTCGAATGGTGGAGTCGTTAGGAAATGCGGGTGCTACTGCAAGCGGGAATTCAACGGGGTGCTGGACTTAAAAGTTGAGACCTGACCCCGGCCGTGTGGCTTGACCCCGGGCCGTGTGGAACCCTTGGCAGGGGTGACGCAGCGCGGGTGCTGAAGTTCCCATGGAGAGGCGGTTTGACTTCCCGCAGTCGCATGAGGGGGCTGGACTTAATAGTTGAGACCTGGCCCCCCGAATTCCCGCGATCCCCGCATCCCTGTTCGCATCCTTGCGGACCCCGCATCCCTGCGTTTATCTAATATATTTATACTATGCCGTTTCGAATAAGGTGGCGCACCATTGCGTTGAATGATGAATACTTTGAGGGTAGTATGGTTTGCTCGCTGGGTGCGACATTGCTAGCCCATATTCCCACTCGCATTGTAAACTCAGGATAGATGTCGGCATCCTCGTCGGAAAAGCCTTTGTTTACGGGCATTGATGGATCCCATGTGTCTGGATCTCCGAGCCACAATCTGGTTTTTCGCCGATTGCGAATTACCTCAATAACATCCAATCTCGCTATTTCGGCATTCTTAATTGCGATAAAGATCGAGAAGTCTTGGGATTTAGACTGAATTCTTTGCATCAGCGGCGGCTGATTCCAGTAGTTGCGAATATCTTCTCTAGTTAGGCCCGCAGCGAGTCTCTTCAAAAGCATGTCGGAAGGAATCGAGACAATTCGATCGCCGACACACTTTGAATACATGTCAACGTCTTTGAGTGCCGCCAGCTCCTTCTTGGTGGATTTAAATATCTCCAAAGCCGTGAGCTTAACATCCACCACCTGCGCCAACGGAGCGAGCAGAGCCTCTGTCTGTTGGATAAACCACTCATCTCTTGAGTTTTCGTTAGCAGTTATTCCTTCATGTTGCACTTGCTTTGTAGTGTCTGCTCCTGAAGCATCGTCGCTCACGCGAGAAGCGCTTTGTGATTTGGCGTACCCCACGCTTTGCGGTGACTTATTGCTTCCTCTTTGCGACGCAATAAATAGCAAGGCAAAGCCAAGAACGATTAACACTAGCCCGGCAACCGCTGATCCAAATCCCGTAAGACCAAGCAACGTCACTAAAATTAATTGGCGACCCAGCATCGGCAATACAAACGATAGAACTCCTACTGCAACAAACCCAATACCCCAGCCAAACATATCAACTCCGTATCTCAAAAATAGTTAGAACGAATAAATCACGGTGGATTTAACGCAACCGAAAATTTTTATTTTCATTGTTGCCATATTTTGTCCACCGCTGTGATTTACGCATCAGCTTTGCCAACCCCAGAATCTCCACCCGATGTATATCTTCGGCAAACGTCGCCGGCTCGACGTGCTTGCCCGGCGTCATCGCGCGCACGAGATAGAACAGCTCCAACGGCTGCCCCGGGCTGATGATGAGGTTCTCGATCTCGAAGCCGACCGGGATGCGGTCCGCTATTCGCTGGCACGACGTCCTGCCTCCAACCGCGCCACCGCCTCCCGCGCATTGACGATGGGAATGCCCTGATAGCTCCCCATCGGAAGCAGGTCGCGCTGGTCGCCCGAGGCAATCAGGTCGGCGTTGCCGGCCAAGGCGGCGGCAACGACGTGGTCGTCGTCGGGGTCGGTGGGCACGACGCGAGGGGTTTGCGCGGGTGTGACGATGACGGCGATCCGGCGCAGGTCCTCAACAACGCTTTGGACCGTGAGCCCGGCCTGGCTCAGCCGCGACGCGAACTTGGGCCGCTGGAGCACGTCCAGCAGTTCGCTTAGCAAGACTTCGCTGGTGCAGATCTCGAACTCGCTGGACAAGGCACCTTGGAGCAACCGCTTGGGCAAGCCGCTGGCGATGACGCCCGAAACGAGCAGATTCGTGTCCAGCACGAGGCGCACGATGCCGGGCGTTGATCAGGCGCCCTGCGGGCTGCGGCGTTCTGCGCGCGTCGCCTGAATCTCGGCTTCGATCTCGTCCTCGGGCAGCGGGGGCAGCTGGAAGGCGTCCAGCTTCGCGAGGCCCCCAGTCAGTCGCTGCGCAGCGGCGGCGCGCTCTTCGCGGGCGGTCAGGAAGTCGACGAAGTCCACCACCTCAGCCACGCGGTTGGGTGGCAGCTTCTTCAGCCGCTCGATCAGTTGGGCTTCGATTGCCGTCATGGATCACTCCTTGGGGCCATGGCCCCGGCGTGCAGATGGTAAGTGTGCAAGGCCGAATTCAATGTGGTTCAAGGGCCGCAGATGGCGGGTCGCGACCCGCCCTACCCGCCTTCACTCGCGACTCGGCCTTTCGGGCGCCGGAACATAGATCGGCAGCGGGTTACGGGATGCCGGCGGTGAGGCTGTCACGGGACCAAGATTCAAGGTCTGGTCAGCATCCTTGCGAGTGCGGCCACGCGACGGGTAGGCCTTGCAAACCGCTTCAGGGAGGGTCCGGCCGCGACAGGACCAGGCTTCGCCGCCCTCGTCGATCAGGTCAATCACGTGAACCGGCGTCAGGCGGGACAACAGCAGTGTTGCGGACTCGTAGCCCACACCCAATTCACCACCTGTGCGGCCGGCATGCGAAGTGAAGAACAGCAGGCGGTGCTCCGGGTACTGCCGTTGCCGCGCAAGCACTGCTTGGGCCATCAGGGCCTGGCGACGCTCCTGGGACCACAGCGCGTATTTGTCTTCGTTAGCGTAGAGCGGCTCCAGCACATCACTTTCGGCGTTGTCCACCATGGCCACGCCCACGCGTGCGCCAGCTTGGCGCAGGCGACGCGCGTGATCCAGCATGTCAAGCATGGCCAAGCTGGTTCTGCCCGAGGGGTCTCGCAATGCAGCCTCGGTCAGGCGTTCCTTGTCTGCGGTCGTGCCTGCTGAGTCGAGAAAGGCATTGAGGGCAGGCTGGCCATCGCGCGAGGCCTCCCAAGCCAAGATGACGGGCTGGCCTGCGCGGGCAAAACCGCAGAGCAGGCCGGCCAGCAGCGCCGGCGCCTGCTGGGTGCCGTGGGTTTGCTCGCCAATAACGACGATGCGCTGAGGTGGCAGTTTGTCTACTTCCAGGCGCAGGTCGGGAGTGCAGTCGATGGCGGCTCGTGCAACGCTGGTCCCAGCGAGGACGCCGAGCGCGATCAGCCGGAGCTTCAAGGGTATGAAGCTCATTTCTTGTCCACCACAACGATCTCCCCCTCCGCCTTCCCCACCCCCCGAATCTCCGGCCGATACATATCCTCCGCAAACGTCGCCGGCACGACGTATTTGCCCGGCGTCACCGCGCGCACGAGGTAGAACAGGTCCAGCGGCTGCCCCAGCCGCGCCGCAGCCACAAAGCGGTCGTCTCGGTACTCGGTGTGGACGATGCGCTCGTTGGCATTCGCCTGCGCCACGTTGACGCCCTCCACCGTGAACTCGCCGGCTTGCGGGCCCTGGCTCAAATTCAGGTTCTCGATCTCGAAGCCGGCCGGGATGCGGTCCACCACCAGGCCGTCCTTGATGGCTTGGGCGGCCTTCACGCGCAGGCGGACGATGAACATCTCGCCGGTGGTGAAGCCGCGTGACGTGGCCACCGGCTTGCCGGCGGTCGTGAACATCGCTCGCTCCACCGAGATGCGATCGCTGCTCGGTGCCAGCGGCTTGACGGGGTAGCCCTGGGCCGTCACGTCCAGGTACAGCGGTTTTTCGCCGTCGTTCTTCAGCGTCAGGCCTGAGCGCAGCTGCCCAATCTCGAAACTTTGCTGGCCCGTGCCGCTGCCCGCCCAGTCATCGCTCTTCGCGCCCACGCCCAGCGTGGTCTTCCAGCCGTCGTCCTTGCCCGCGCCGTTGGTGGCGGCCTGCACGGCGAGGAAGAGGGCCAGGCGCTCCTGCGTGGAGTAGTAGTTGCGCTTGCTGAAATCGTCGGCCAGGTCGAACAGCAGGTTCTCGCGCTTGTCGTGCGGCACCTTGTGGCGCAACAGCAGCGCATAGGCCAGCGCCCGGTCGCGGACGCGCGAGCCGTAGTCGCCCAGCCACTGGCCCCACCAGTAGTTGCCGGCGTCGTCGGGCTGGTAGCCGTAAGTGCGCGTCATCGCGTCGTCCAGCGCGACCTTGGCGCGGGCCTCGTCGCCCATGGCCTTGAGCGCCAGCGACAGGTGCACCAGCGGCAGCGGCGACAGCGCGTTGGCGCGGTATTGGTCGTGCAGCGTGCGCAGCGTGGCCAGAGGCGCCTTCTGCTCGCGGCCCAGGATGTAGCCGGCGTGCGCGGCCTCGGCGAAGCGCTGGTGGGCGATGCGCAGCAGCTCCGCGTCGCGGTAGTCGGCAATCGCGCCGTTGGGAGTGCGGCGCGGCTCCTTGGGCGGCGTGGTCTGCTGGCCGGGGCTGCGCTGGAACTGCTCGGTCAGGTTCTCGAGCGACTTCTTGAGCTGCCCTTCCGGCACCGCAAAGCCGGCGTCGCGCGCGTCCTGCAGGAAGCCGGTGACGTAGGCGCTCAGCCAGCCTTCATACGGGTTGCTGGCCGCCCACAGGCCATAGCCGCCGCGCGCCTGCTGCATGCCGGCCAGGCGGGCGAAGGCGCTTTCCAGACGTTTGGCGCGTTCCTCGCGGGGCACGGGTGTGAGGCCCCAGCGCTTGGCGGCCTCGTCGTCGATGAAGACGAGCGGGTAGGCGCTGGAGGTCGTCTGCTCCAGGCAGCCATACGGGTACATCAGCAGGCCCTTGACCTGCTCCTTGATGTCGATGGGCGGCGTGTTGGAGACGCTCAGGCCCAACGTGGCCGAGCCGGCCCAGTAGGCGTCGAGCAGCGCCTTGTCGATGACCTGCGTGCTGCCGGCATCGAGGCGAATGCGGCGGCTCTCGCGCGTCAGCGGCGTGACGGGCTGGACCTGCAGCGCCGCCTCACGCACGAGGCTGAGCGTGCCCGCGCTGACGGTCAGCTTGATTGGCGCCAGGCCGTAGGCATCCAGTGCCTCGGCCTGGAAGCGCAGGATCTGGCGCTGCTTGTCGGCCAGCTTGATCGAGGTCGCGTCGCCGGTGATGCGCACCGGCCCGGTTGCGCTCAGCGCCACGCGCACCTCCTGCGGCGAACCGCTGAGGTTGGTCACGTCCAGCGCGATGGTCGCCTTGTCGCCCGGCGCGATGAAGCGCGGCATGGACAGCTCGGCCACCAGCGGCGCGGCGACGACGGTGTCCGCCTGCGTCGAGCCATAGCTGTCGGCGCTGCTCACGACGGCCATCAGCCGCAGCGTGCCGTTGAAGTCCGGCAGCTTCACCTGGATCGTCGCCTCGCCCTTGGCGTCCAGCACCACGGGGCCGCTGAACAGGTCCACCAGCAGCACCTTGCGCGGCATGGATTGCGTGTCGCGCTTGCCGGCGTCGCCACCGAAGCGCTGCTGGGCGACGTTGCCGTCCATCTTCTCGATGAGGCGGCCGTAGAGGTCGAGGATGTCGGCGCCGTAGCGGTGCTTGCCGAAGAAGAAGTCGGCCGGGTCGGGCGTCTTGAAATTGGTGATGTTCAGGATGCCCACGTCCACTGCCGAGACGGTGACGATGGCCTGCTTGCCCGCGAGTTGCTGCACCTTGACCTTGATGGGCAGGGCGGTGGACGGCACCGTCTTGGCCGGTGCCTCCAGCGCTACTTTCAGCTTGCGGTCCTCGCGGTTGAGCGGCAGGTGCACCAGGCCCAGCGCGCGGGCCGGGGTCACGCGGTCGCCCTCGCTGCCGGGGCGGAAGGCGGCCACCGTGACGTAGAGGTCGTTGCGCGCCCAGGCGGCATCCACGGGGATGTCCAGCTCGGTGCCCGAGGCCTTCACGCCGACGCGCTTGCTCCACAGCACCTTGTCGCCTTCTACAGTCACGATGGCCTCGCCGTCATGCGGCGGCTTGATGGTGAGCTTGGCCGTATCGCCCGGCTTGAAGGGCGAGCCCTTGAGCTGCAGTTGCACGCGGTCGGGGCGGTTGCCCATGTCGTCGGCGTCCTGCGCGCCGTAGCCGGCGTAGAAGCCGTAGCGCAGCGTCTGCTTCGTTTCCGGGTCTTCGATCTCCAGGCGGTAGCGGCCCCACTTCACCGGCAGGTTCACGGTGGTCTTGGCGGCCAGCTTCAGCGAACGCGCCTCGACGAGTTCGTCCGTCGTGTTGAAGCCGGAGTTCCAGCCGCGGCCGTCGTCATAACGCCAATACCACTGGCGCTCCTCGTAGGTGAGCGTGAGCTTCAGATCCTTGGCCGGCTTGAAGGCACCGGTGGCGTCCACACGCACCACCTCGAAGCCGGCGAGGCCGCCCTCGGGCGCCACGTTGCGGTCGAACAGCGGGCGCACGCCCACCAGCGCGGGCGCAGGCCACCAGGTGCGCTCGATGCTGCGCACCACCGGCCGGCCGCCGCTCTCCAGCAGGCTGAAGGCGCCGCGCACGCGCATGGGCGAGTGGCGTTCTTCAAGCTTGGCCGTCAGGGCCACCTCGGCCTTGCCTTCGGCGTCCAGCTCCTGCTCGGGCACGTCGGTGCGTGTGCGGGCCTTGTCGTCGGCAAAGTCGCCGAACAGGTAGCCGGGCAGCTTCTGGCCCAGCGGGTTGGCCAGGCGCTCGGTGGACACGGTGGCCTGCAGCCGGTTGCCGGCGGCGGGCGCGCCGTAGAGGTAGTCGCCCTGCACCTGCACGGGCAGGCTCACCTCGCCCGTCAGCGCCGCGTCGGGCGCAGTCAGCGTGAGCTTCATGCGCTCGGGCAGGAACTCCTCCACCTTGAAGGCCCATTGCGCATCCGGCTGCTTGGCGGCGGGGTCGACGCGGGCTTGGATCGTCCAGCCGCCGGTGGGCGCGTCTGCGGGCAGCGTGATGGCCTGCTGGAAATAGCCCTGGCCTGCCTTGCTTGGCTGTACGAGCTGCTCGACGAGTTTGCTGCCGTCGGGCTTCTTGACGGTCAGCGTCAGCGGGATGAGCTTGGCTGGCAGGCGGCCATCGGCGTCGCGTGACAGCACCGACACCGTGAAGCTCTCGCCCGGCCGGTAGAGGTCACGGCCCGCATACACGAAGACCTTGTTGCTGCGCGACGGGTGGCCGGTGGCGTCGAACTCCGACAGGTCCAGCGCCGCATCGCGCAGCGACAGGATGGACATCTCGTTGTTGCCCTTCTTCGCCAGCACGGCGCGGGCCTTGTCACTGCTGCCGGTGAACACGGCATGGCCGTCGCCATCCGTCTGCGCCTGGGCCAGCGCCTTGCCGGCTTCGTCGACGAGGCTGAGCTCGATGCCGCTCTGCGCCTTGCCGCTTTTCAGCGACGTGGCGAACACGTCCAGCTGCGCGGCGTGGCGGCGCAGGTGCAGGCCGATGTCGGTGACGTAGTAGTGCGTGACCTGGTAGTCCCAGCCGAAGCGGCCGGGCTGGCTCATCACGGCGATGTAGATGCCGGGCTCCTGCAGCGCCTTGATCTTCTCAACCGGCAGGAAGCTGACGTTGCGGCGGTTGGGGCGCTCGTCGGTCTTGAAGCGGGTGATGTAGACGCTGTCGCTCATGGCGCGCAGTTCGTCCAGCACCCAGCCGTTGACGGTGCCTTTCAGGCGGCGCTGGTTGTCGCCGTAGCCGCCATAACCGCCGTCGTAGTACTCGCCGTCCTCATTGTTGGCGCTCGCGTTGCCACGCTCGCGCCGGCCGCCCACCTGTTCCAGGAAGGCGGGCAGGGATTCGGGCTTCACGCGCAGGAACTGCACGTCCACCTCGGCCGTGTTGATGCTGACGACCGGCAGGCCGCCGTTCTGCCCGGCCGGCAGCACGAGGCCCTTGCTGGCGAAGTAGAAGCTCGGCGGCATCGCCTCGCTGGCGGCTTCGCAGGTTTGCGCGGTGGCGAGCTTGTTGCCGCTGTGCGAGGCCAGTTCGGCCTTCATCGCGATGCGGTAGGCGCGGTCCGGCGTGGCGAACGGCAGGTAGAGCACGCGCGGGTTGTCGCCCAGCACCCAGCGGGCGGCCAGCGGCTTGAAGCTGGCGGGGTCGGCCGGCGTGGCCTTGCTGCTGGGGTCGTTGGGGTCGGCCTTGGCGCCGGGCGTGCCCTCGGCAGCCGTCAGCAGCGCGCTGAAGTCCTGCCGGCGGTCCAGCGCCTGCGTGAACATGACGGCGATGGCCGGCGAGCCGTCCAGCAGCCGCGCCTTGCACTCGCTGAACGCAAACGCCGCTTCCTCGGCGCCGATCTCGGCGCTGCTGGGCATGGCCGGCGCACGGTGAGTGGCCCACCAGCCGGCAGCTGCCGCCCCTGCCACGACGACGGCCGCAATTGCGCCTTGAACAAGCCTGGATGCCATCCCGAGTCTCCCTGGAGTCGGGGCGCAGTGTAGGGACGGAAAACGGTGTCAGCGGGGGGAGAAATTCCCCAGGGCGGCGGACGTGATCAGCGCTGCGGCGCCAGCATGACCAGCGGCTCGTCGAGCAGGCCACTGGCCGGCAGCACGATCAGCGCCAGCACGAAGCCCAGCACCGACACGAGCAGCGTGGCGGTGAACTTGAAGCGGGCTGACGTGACCATGGCGAGATAGTGAGCGACATCGCCGGCCGACGCGCCCCCTAACTCAAAGTGAATGGTGACGCCGTGTTGTCAGCAGTCACGCGCGCAAGGCGCTTCGGAACTGGCCCGGCGTCGCGCCGGTGGCGGCCCTGACGTGCCGGTTGAGGTGACTCGCGCCGGCGTAGCCGCAGGCGGCGGCCACGTCGGCCAGCGGCAGTGCCGTCTCGCACAGCAGCGCCCGGGCGCGGTCCAGCCGGCGGGCGGCCACCCAGGCGTGCACCGTGCAGCCCATGGAGACGCGGAACATGCGCGCGAAGTGGAATTCCGACAGGTGGGCCTGGGTGGCGAGGCGCGGCAGGCTGAGGTCGGCGCTGTCCAGATGGGCGTCCACGAATTCCAGCACGCGGCGCCGCGCGGCGCTCGACAGACCGCCGCTGTTGCGCTCCGCCCGCTGGCGCTGCCGAGGTTGGGCGGCCTGCAGCACGAGGTGGTCCAGCGCGGCCTGGCTCAGCGCGTCGATGCGCAGGCGCTCGGCCGGGTCCTGCCAGTCCCGAACGGCCACGCTCTGCGCCCAGGCGGCCAGCGTGTCGTCCTCGCCAAAGATGCGCTGCTCCAACGTGATAGCGCGGGGTTCGGCATCCAGCAGGCGGACGATGCGGTCTGCCCAGGCGTCGGCCGACAAATAGAGGTGCACGAAGCGCAGCGGCCCGGCCACGTTCCAGTGTGATTCGTGTTCGGCCGGCAGCACGCAGTGGCAGCCGGGTTGACCGGTCTCGCGCGGCGTTTCGATCAAGTGAGTGTGGCGCCCGCCCTGCAGGTAAACCGACAAGGTGTGGTGCCCGGGCCGTTGGTAGTCCATGCGGCCGCCATCGTTGCGCCACTGCACCAGGCTCAGGCCATCCGCCAGCGCCACCTCGCGCTCACGGCGCGCTTGGGAGCGGCCCAGCACGTCGAAGACGGGCTGGTGGGCCGTCGAACCGGCGGTCAGATCAAGCATGCCGCGATGCTAGGGCCGATGCGGTTTTGCGCGCCGTGACGGGGTCGACGATGCGCAGGAATGTGCAATCGCGCCGCCGGCTGCGGCGCCACGATGGCGGCATGAATGCTGTTCTCTACGTATTGGTCGTGCTCATCTGGGGCACGACATGGATCGCCCTGAAGTGGCAGCTGGGCTCCGTGCCCATCGCGCTGTCCATCGCCTACCGCTTCGGCCTGGCGGCGCTGCTGCTGTTCGCCTGGCTCATCTGGCGGCGCCAACTCGTCGTGCCGCGCGGCAAGGCGCTGGGCTGGGTGCTGGCGCAGGGGCTGTGCCTGTTCTGCCTGAATTTCGTCTGCTTCCTGAACGCGAGCCAGACGGTGGCCAGTGGCCTGGTGGCCGTCGTGTTCTCCAGCGCGGCGCTGTGGAATGCGCTGCTAGCGCGCATCGTGCACGGCCGCGTCATCGCGCCGCAGGTGATGGGTGGCGGCGCGTTGGGGCTGGCCGGTCTGGTGCTGCTGTTCTGGCCCGAGATCAGCCGCGGGCACGCGACGGCGGCCGGCCTGGCCTGGGCGTTGGGCGGCACGCTGTGCTTCTCTACTGGCAACCTGCTGTCGGCCGCGCTGCAGAAGGAAGGGCTGAAGCCGGTGCAGACCAACGCCTGGGGCATGGCGGTCGGCACGGCCATCCTGCTGGGCTACGCGTTGGTAGCCGGCGTGCCTTTTGCGTTCGACACCAGCCCGCGCTACGTCGGCGCGCTGCTCTACCTGGCGATTCCCGGCTCGGTGATCGGCTTCACCGCCTACCTGACGCTGGTGGGTCGCCTCGGCCCCGAGCGCGCGGCCTACAGCACGGTGCTTTTCCCGGTCGTCGCGCTGAACGTATCGGCCTGGGCGGAGGGCTATGTGTGGACGGCACCGGCGCTGGCCGGCTTGGTGCTGGTGATGGCCGGCAACGTGCTCGTCTTCAGGAAGAAGCCTTCCGTTTCTCGAACAGCGCCATCGCCTCACCCACCAGCCCGCGCCTGAAGGCGAGCACGCAGACGATGAAGATCAGCCCGGTGACGAGGCTGACCGATTCGCCCAGGCTGTTGAACCAGGCCACGCCGGTCAGCTCGCCCAGCCAGCTACCGAAGTCGCCGATCTTGTTCTCCAGCGCAATGATGACCAGCGCGCCGACCATCGGGCCGACGAGCGTGCCCATGCCGCCCACCAGCGTCATCAGGATGACGAGGCCCGAGGTGGTCCAGATCGCATCGCTTAGCGTCGCGAAGCCGAGCACCAGCGTCTTGGTGGCGCCCGCCAGCCCGGCCAGCGCGGCGGACAGCACGAAGGCCAGCAGCTTGAAGCGGGCGGTGTCGTAGCCCAAGGACGTCGCACGCGCCTCGTTCTCGCGGATGGACGTCAGCACCTGGCCGAAGGGCGAGTGGACGACGCGGTAGATCAGACAGAAAGCGGCGATGAAGATGCCGAGCACGACGTAGAACAGCGTGATGTCGCTCTCTAGATCCAGCCCCAGGAAGTGGCCGCGCGGCACGGACTGCAGGCCGTCCTCCCCGCCCGTGAACGGCGTCTGCAGGAAGAAGAAATACAGCATCTGCGCGAGCGCCAGCGTGATCATCGAGAAGTAGATGCCCGAGCGGCGGATGGCCAACAGGCCGAAGAGCAGGCCCACGCTGGCCGCGCCGGCCATGCCGACCAGCAGCCCCACCGGCGTGGGCAGGCCCCAGACCTTGAGCGCGTGGCCCGTGACGTAGGCCGCCGTGCCCAGGAAGGCCGCGTGGCCGAAGGACAGCAGGCCGGTGAAGCCGATCAACAGGTTGAAGGCGCACGCGAACAGCGCGTAGCAAAGCACCTTCATGACGAAGACGGGGTAGACGCCCAACGTGGGCAGCAGCGCGATGCCGACGAAGAGGGCGGCGTAGCCGAGGACAGTGGTGCGTGAAGAAGGCATGGTTTGCGCTAGGACCGAATAACACAGCCACAGAGGCACAGAGACACAGAGACAGCGGGATGGGTCGCGATGAGGCGCCGTCTCTCTGTGCCTCTGTGTCTCTGTGGCTGTGCTGAGTTCATTTCTCTTTTCCGAACAGGCCGGCGGGACGCACCAACAACACGAGGACCATGACGACGAACACCACCGTGTTGGAGGCCTCGGGATAGAACACCTTGGTCAGCCCCTCGACGATGCCCAGGCCGAGGCCGGTCAGGATGGAGCCGAGGATGGAGCCCATGCCACCGATGACGACCACGGCGAACACCACGATGATGAGATTGCTGCCCATCAGCGCCGACACCTGCAGGATGGGCGCGGCGAGCACGCCGGCAAACGCCGCCAGCGCCACGCCGCCGGCGTAGGTCAGCGTCACCATCAGCGGCACATTGATGCCGAAGGCCTGCACGAGCTTGGGGTTCTCGGTGCCGGCGCGCAGCTTGGCACCGAGCGAGGTCTTCTCGATCAGCGCCCAGACGGCGAAGCAGACCACCAGCGACGCGACCACCACCCAGGCCCGGTAGTTGGGCAGGATCATGAAGCCGAGGTTGGTGGCGCCCTGCAGCGCGTCCGGCACTTGATAAGGCTGGCCCGATACGCCATAGAACGAGCGGAACACGCCCTCGATGACGAGGGTGATGCCGAAGGTCAGCAGCAGGCCGTAGAGGTGGTCCAGCTTGTAGAGCCACTGCAGCATCGTGCGTTCGATGACGATGCCGATCAGGCCGACGGCGAGCGGCGCCAGACCGAGCATCAGCCAGTAGTTCAGGCCCAGGTATTCCAGCCCCATCCAGGCGAAGAAGGCCCCCATCATGTACAGCGCCCCGTGGGCGAAGTTGATGATGTTGAGCATGCCGAAGATGACCGCCAGGCCCAGGGACAGCATCGCGTAGAACGAGCCGTTGACCAGGCCGAGCAGCAGCTGGCCCAAGAGGGCCGGCAGAGGAATACCGAAAAACTCAGCAGTCATGTGTGCCCCCGGCTCAGGTGTACCTGATCCGCCCCCCGAGGGGGCCAAGCCGCATGTCGGGGAGCGCCCGTCATGCGGCTTGAGTGGGCCGGCTTGGGGCGGCCCGGCGCACGGCCCGAAAGCACAACCGACATTACTTCTTCACCAGAGGGCACTTGCTGTCGGCGAGCTTCGTGAACGCTTCTTCGCCAGGGATGCGGGTCACGACCTTGTAGTAGTCCCACGGCTCGGTCGATTCCTTCACCGTCTTCACCTGCATCAGGAACATGTCGTGGATGCCGCGGCCGTCTTCCTTGCGGATGGTGCCCTTGGTGTAGAAGTCGTTGATCGGCATCTCCTTCATCTTGGCGACGACCTTGTCGCCGTCGTCGGTCTTGCCGGCTTCGACGGCCTTCAGGTAGTGCATCACGGCCGAGTAGTCCGCCGCCTGCAGCGACGACGGCATGCGCTTCATTTTGTCGAAGAAGCGGCGGCTCCAGGCGCGTGCCTCGGGGCTCTGGTTCCAGTACCAGGAGTCGGTCAGGTACATGCCCTCGGTGGTCTTCAGGCCCAGCGAGTGCACGTCGTTGATGAACATCAGCAGGCCCGCGAGCTTCATGCCCTTGGTGATGCCGAACTCGTTGGCCGCCTTGATGGCGTTGATGGTGTCGCCGCCGGCATTGGCCAGGCCCAGGATCTGCGCACCCGAGCTCTGCGCCTGCAGCAGGAAGCTGGAGAAGTCGTTCGCGTTCAGCGGGTGCTTGATGCTGCCTTTGACCGTGCCGCCGTTCTTCTGCACGACGGCCGTGGTGTCGGCCTGCAGCGCGGCGCCGAAGGCGTAGTCGGCCGTCAGGAAATACCAGCTCTTGCCGCCCGCCTTGGTCACCGCCCCGCCGGTGCCGTTGGCCAGCGCCACGGTGTCGTAGGCGTAGTGGATGGTGTAGGGCGTGCAGGCCGCGTTCGTCAGCGCGGAGCTGCCGGCGCCGATGGAGATGAAGGGCTTCTTCTTCTCCGCTGCGACCGTGGCCATGGCCAGGTTGGTGCCGGAGTTGGTGCCGCCGATCAGCAGGTCCAGGCCCTGCGTGTCTATCCATTCACGCGCCTTGGCCGAGGCGACGTCGGCCTTGTTCTGATGGTCGGCAAAGATGAACTCGATCTTCTTGCCGGCCGTCATGCCTTTCATGTCGGCGATGGCCATCTTGATGGCCTCCACGCCGCCGGCGCCGTCGATGTCGGCATAGACGCTGGACATGTCGGTCAGAAAACCGATCTTGATGACGTCGCCCGATATTTGCGCGCTGGCTGCGAGACCGCAGGTGGCGAGGGCGGTAGCGATGAGGGTCTTCTTCATGGTTTTGTCTCCAGTGGGTTGTTGGGTTAGACGCTGAGCAGCTCGTCCATCCGCGCCTGGTGGGCCGGTAGGTCTGTTGCGGGGAAAGACAGCACGACTTCGCCGTGCTCGATGACGATGAAATGGTCGGCCAGCGGCGCGGCGAAGCGGAAGTTCTGCTCCACCATGACGATGGTGAAACCCTGGCTCTTGAGCGTGCGGATCATGCGGGCCAGGGCCTGGACGATGACGGGCGCGAGGCCTTCGGAGATTTCGTCCAGCAGCAGGATGTCGGCGCCCGTGCGCAGGATGCGCGCCACGGCCAGCATCTGCTGCTCGCCGCCGGACAGCCGTGTGCCGGGGCTGTGCTTGCGCTCGGCGAGGTTGGGGAACATGGCGTAGATGTCTGCCTCGCTCATGACCTTGCCGCGCTTGGATTTGAGCGGCGGGGGCAGGCGCAGGTTTTCTTCTGCTGTGAGCGACGCGAAGATGCCGCGCTCTTCGGGGCAGTAGCCGATGCCGAGTTGCGCGATGCGGTGCGTGGAGAGGCTGATCGTCTCGTCGCCGTGGATCTTGATGGAGCCTTTTCTTGCGCCGGTCAGGCCGAGGATGGCGCGCAGCGTGGTGGTGCGGCCGGCGCCGTTGCGGCCGAGCAGGGTGATGACCTGGCCGGGCTGCACGCTGAGGTTGATGCCATGCAGGATGTGGCTTTCGCCGTACCAGGCGTTGAGGTTGGTGATTTCGAGTGCTGGAGTGGCCATGGCTCTGTCAGCTTGCTCGTTGCGTTTGGTTTGTGCCGAGTGTCGTGCCGGGAGTCCGCCCCGGCGGGCGGGTAACTTTCTTCTGCGGAGCCAGAAGAAAGTCACCAAAGAAGAGGCTCTGAACCGCACACGACCGCGGCGACGCCACGGGCGGCGCGCGAAAACGTGCACTGTCATTGCGGGAAGACGCGACCCGCTGCGCTCTCGCTGCTGTCCTTATGGAGAGCAGCATCCATCGCCCCTTCATGCCGCTTAACGCCGGCTGCACGCCGGGCTTACCAGGAATGCAAATGCCGCGTCGCCCGAGCGACGCTGTCTTCGGCGTTTCTCGTGAGCACGGCGTGCAGCCGCGCCTTAAGAGGGCTAGCGGCGCGATGAGTGGTGCTGGTGACAAGGACAGCAGCGAGAGCGAAGCGGGTCGCTTCGCGGTGCGATCCAGTGCCAAGCCCTTTGACCCGCTGGTGTGCGGATTCAGGGCCTCTTCTTTGGTGACTTTCTTCTGGCCCCGCAGAAGAAAGTTACCCCGCCGCCGGGCGGGACTCCCGGCAATGCAGCGAGCAGACGCACTCTTCGCAAAGCAACCAACAGCAGCGAGCGAAAGCGTCATCAATGCGCCCCCACCAACTCAGCCGCATCCGTGCCCATATAAGCCTCCAACACCGCCGGATGCTTCGACACCGTCGCGTAATCCCCCTCAGCCAAAACAGCCCCACGGGCCAACACCGTGATCCGGTCCGCGATGCTCGCCACGACCTTCATGTTGTGCTCCACCATCAGCACGGTCCGGCCCTCCGCCACGCGCTTGATCAATGCCGTCACGCGGTCCACGTCCTCATGCCCCATGCCTTGCGTCGGCTCGTCCAGCAGCATCAGCTGCGGCTCCATCGCCATCGTCGTGGCGATCTCCAGCGC
>NZ_JBDSQX010000018.1:0-21887 GCF_039929605.1 Roseateles sp. | reverse complement strand
AGAAGCTGGGCCGCATCCTCATCGAGGCCAACCTCATCACCGAGGAGGCCCTCGCCCATGTGCTGGCGCGCCAGCTGCGCGCGCCCTTCGTCAACCTCAAGACCTTCCCGCTCAAGACCGACCTCGTCCGCCTGCTGCCCGAGACGCCAGCGCGGCGCTTCCGTGCGCTGGTGCTGGAGGAGCGCGGGGACACGCTGCTGGTGGCCATGGCCGACCCGCTGGACCTGTTCGGCTTCGATGAGCTGGCCAAGATCCTGAAGCGCCGCCTGGCCATGGCCGTCGTCGCCGACAGCCAACTGCCGGCCGTCTTCGACAAGCATTACCGCCGCAGCGACGAGATCTCCGGCCTGGCCAAGGCACTGGAGCGCGACGTCGGCGACGCGGTGGACTTTGGCTCGCTGCAGGCCAGCGTGGGCCAGGAGGGCGCGCCGGTCGTGCGGCTGCTGCAGTCGGTGTTCGAGGACGCCACCCGTGCCGGCGCGTCCGACGTTCACATCGAGCCGCAGGAAGGCGAGCTGCTGATCCGCACACGCGTCGACGGCCTTCTGCAGACGTTGATGCAGGCCGACAAGCGCATCGCCCCGGCCCTGGCCCAGCGCCTGAAGTTGATGGCCGGCCTGGACATCTCCGAAAAGCGCCTGCCGCAGGATGGCCGCTTCACGCTGCGGCTGTCCGACCGCACGCTCGATGTGCGCCTGTCCACCATGCCCAGCCAGTACGGCGAATCGGTCGTCATGCGCCTGCTCGGCCAGGGCTCGGCGCTGCGCCGCCTGGGTGACATCGGCATGCCCGAGGACATGCTCAAGCGCTTCCGTGAGCTGCTGGGGCGCGACTCGGGAATGATCCTCGTCACCGGCCCGACGGGCTCGGGCAAGACCTCGACGCTGTACGCCGCGCTGGCCGAGATCGACGCCGAGCAGCTGAAGATCATCACGGTGGAAGACCCGGTCGAGTACCGCCTGCCCGGCCTCACGCAGGTGCAGGTCAACGACAAGATCGAGCTGGATTTCGCCCGCGTGCTGCGCGCCGCGCTGCGCCAGGACCCGGACGTCATCCTCGTCGGCGAGATGCGCGACGCCGAGACGGCCGAGATCGGCCTGCGCGCCGCCATCACCGGCCACCTGCTGCTGAGCACGCTGCACACCAAGGACACCGTCTCCACGCCCTTCCGCTTGCTGGACATGGGGGCGCCGCCCTTCATGGTGGCCACGTCGCTGCAGGCGGTGCTGGCCCAGCGCCTGCTGCGCGGCGTGTGCAAGCACTGCGCCGAGCCGCACCGCGCCACGCCGCAGGAGCAGGCGTGGGTGGAGCAGGTGATGGCGCTGAACGGCGACACCGCGCCCGTCACCAGCGTGAAGGGCCGCGGCTGCGCGGAATGCAACGGCACCGGCACGCAGGGCCGGCGCGGCATCTACGAGATGCTGGAGCTAGACCCGGACATGGCCCTGGCCATCCAGAACAGCGATGCCGGCGGCTTCCTGGCCGCCGCGCGCAGGGCGCTCAAGGGCAAGACGCTGGCCGACCGCAGCCTGGCGCTGGTGCGCGAAGGCAAGACCTCACTGGCTGAAGCGGTGCGCATCAGCGTCGACACGGAATGAATACAGAACAAAGCCACAGAGGCACAGAGACACAGAGAGGGTGCCATGGCGCTCCCTCTGTGTCTCTGTGCCTCTGTGGCTGTGTTTGGTCTTGCAGTCCTAAGTTCACTCCATGAACTTCGCCTTCAAGGGCCGCAACGGCCGCGGCGAACTCGTGGAGGGCATCGTCGATGCCGTCACCCCCGACGCCGTGGCCGCCCAGTTGATGGCCGGTGGCGTCGTGCCGGTCAGCATCGAGCCGACGCTGGACGCCGTCAGCGCGGCCGGTGGCGACGGCTGGCTGCAGGCCCTGCTCGCCCGTCCCATCAAGATGGAAGATTCCCTCGTGCTAACGCGCCAGATGTACACGCTGCAGAAGGCCGGCGTGCCCATCCTGCGGGCGCTCGCCGGCCTGGAGGCTTCGACGACCCACCCGGGCATCGTCAGCCTGCTGCAGGACGTGCGCGCCAGCCTCGACCAGGGCCGCGAGCTGGCCACCGCCTTCGCCCGCCACCCGGCCGTGTTCAGCCCCTTCTTCATCGCGATGACGCGCGTGGGCGAGCTGACCGGCAAGCTCACCGAGGTCTTCAAGCGCCTGGCCGAGCACCTGGAGTTCGAGCTCGACATCCGCGCCCGCATCAAGCAGGCGCTGCGTTACCCGATCATGGTCATGATCGCGATGGCCATCGCGCTGGTCGTCATCAACGTCTTCGTTTTACCGAAGTTCGCCGACGTCTTCGCCCATTTCAAGACCGAGCTGCCGCTGATGACGCGCATCCTGCTCGGCTTCTCGGCCTGGACGCTGAAGTGGTGGCCCCTGGTGGTGGCCGGTGGCATCGGCCTCGGGCTGGCCTGGCGCAACTGGATCGCAACCGCCAGCGGCCTCTACACCTGGGACCGCTTCAAGCTGCGCCTGCCCATCGCCGGCGACATCGTGCTCAAGGCCACGCTCGCCCGCTTCGCGCGCAGCTTCGCGCTGGCCAACAGCTCGGGCGTGCCGATCAGCCAGGCCATGACGGTGGTGGCCCAAACGGTGGACAACGCCTATATCGGCGCCCGCATCGAGCAGATGCGCGACGGCGTCGAGCGCGGCGAGAGCATCTCGCGCTGTGCGACGGCCACCGGCGTATTCACGCCCATCGTCCTGCAAATGATTGCGGTGGGCGAGGAGACCGGCGAGCTGGACACGCTGATGACCGAGATCGCGCAGATGTACGAGCGCGAGACCGACTACGCCATCAAGGGCCTGTCGGCGGCCATCGAGCCCATCCTGCTGGCCGTCATCGGCGCGCTGGTGCTGGTGCTGGCGCTGGGCGTGTTCCTGCCGCTGTGGAACCTGGGCCAGGCGGCGCAGGGGCGCTGAGCAGCGCGTCGGCGTGAAGCTTGCAACGGATTGCAGGCTCGTTTCAAGCCTGAGAAGCAAGCCGTGCGCAATTCACGTCCAGTCCGGCCGGCGCTGGCCGATAGTGCAGTCACTCCCCGACGACAGCGCTTCGGCGCAAAAGCCCCCATGAACAAGTCACAACAAGCTGGTTTCACCCTCATCGAGCTGGTGATGGTCATCGTCATCCTGGGCGTGCTGGCTGCCGTCGCGCTGCCCAAGTTTGTCAACGTGGACGACGACGCGAAGCAGGCCGCTGTCAACGGCGTGGCAGGTTCGCTGAGTTCAGCCTCGGCAATCAATTACGCCAGCCGCAAGGCCAAGGGCGAAACGGCAGCCACGGTCGGCCCGAAGACTGTTGCCGTCGCCAACTGCACTGCCGTCGCCGCCGCGTTGCAAGGCGGTCTGCCGACCGGCTACGTCATCACATCCGCGGCGATCACGCCTGCTGATACGACCAAGACCGACTGCGTGGTCACCGCTAACGGCAAGACGTCGAACTTCACCGCGACCAGCATCGATTGACCGGCATGCCACGCACGTCGCGTGGCTTCACGCTGATCGAGCTCATCCTCGTCATCGTGATCACAGCCGCCCTGGCGGTGTTCGCCCTACCCAAGGTGCTGGACACGACGCTGTGGCGGCTGCGTTCGTTTGGCGACGACCTGATGGCCCGCCACCAAGGCATGCTGCGGCTGGCCTTGCAGCAGCGCCGGCCCATCGTGGCCACCGTCACCGGCGCCGGCGTCAGCTGGGCCTACGGCAGTGGCGCCAGCCTGGGCTCCCTGCCCTGCCCGGCCACCGAGTCGCCGTGCATCTCCGAGGGCGGCAGCCGCACCATCACCTTCAACAGCGCCAACGGCGGCGCCACGGCGACGAGCACGGCCGCGAGCCTGAGCGTGACGGTGGCCTACGGCAGCTACAGCCAGGCCTACCGTGTCGAGACCGACACGGGCCTGATCTACCCCCTTCCTTGACGCTTGGCGCACGCGGCCGCTGGGCTAGCATGAAGCGCATGCACCTCCCCCGCCGGGCCCAGGGCCTCTCGCTGATCGAGTTGCTGATGTTCATCGTCGTCGTGGGCATTGCACTGACGGCGATGCTGCGGGTCTTCGTCACCGCCACGACGGCCAGCGCCGACCCCATGATCCGCCGCCAGCAGCTCGCCATTGCCGAGTCGCTGCTGCGCGAGGTGCAGCTGTTGCCCTTCACCTGGTGCGACCCGGACGATGCCAACGTCGAGGTGGCCACGTCGGCGGCGGTCGTGCCGCTGGGCTGCGCCGCGACGGTCGAGAGCAGCGGCGCGGAGAGCGGCGAGACGCGCTACGGCCCGACCAACTACTTCGACAACGTCAACGACTACGCCGGCTTCTCCACGACCGGCATCCGCGACCTGTCAAACACGGCCGTGACCGGCCTGTCCGGCTACACGGCCAGCGTGGCCGTCGCCGCCGCAGCGCTGGACACGCTCACGCTTGCCAGTGGCGACGCGCTGAAGATCACCGTCACCGTTTCCGGCCCAGACAGCAGCAGCATCGTGCTGCAAGGCTGGCGAACCCGCTATGCGCCGCAGTCACCGTTCTGAGCAGGGCTTTACGCTGATCGAGGCGGTCATGGTGATCGTCATCACCGGCATCGTCGTCGCCATGGTGTCCGTCTTCATCGTGCCGTCCATCACGGCCTATTTCGCCAGCGCCGCGCGCGCCCGGCTCGGCGACGAGGCCGATACGGCGCTGCGCCGCATCAGCCGCGACCTGGCCGCCGCCCTGCCCAACAGCGCCCGTATCACGGGCCAGAGCCTGGAGCTGATTCCGGTCAGCGGTGCGGCGCGCTACGCGGTCGGCACCGAGGCCGGCGACCCGCTGCTGTTCGGCACCGCCGACACCTCCTTCGCCATCGTCGGGCCGGCCCTGAAGCTGACCACCGGCAGCCAGCGCCTGGCCTGGTACAACCTCGGCCCCGGCGTGCCCGATGCCGACGCCTACACGCTGGCCAACGTGCGCGTCTCGTCCACAGCGGCCGGCAATGCGACCAGCATGACCATCAGCGGTGCGCCCCTGCCGAACTCGCTGCAGGCGCCGCCCTACCGCGTCTATGCCATCGAGCAACCCGTCACCTACCGCTGCGACACCAGCGCCGAGACGCTGACGCGTTACAGCGGCTACGGCTTCGTGAGCAGCCAGCCCAATCCGCCCGCAGGGGGCAGCGCCGCGGTGCTGGCTCGCCACGTGAAGAGCTGCTCGTTCAGCTACGACGTCCCCGCCATCACGTCACGCTATGCCCTCGTGACCATGAGCATCCAGCTCGGTGCCCAGAGCGAAACCGTCACGCTGTATCACACCGTCCACGTCGACAACCTGCCATGATGGACCAAGCCCTTCGCCCAGTCCTGCTCCGGCTGAACGCCGGCAGACCCGGTCGGTTCCCCGAGGGAACGGCGATGCTCGCGGCATCAAGCCGCGAGCACATCGCCAACGCGGGCCGGCTTGGGAGCGGCCCGTCGCTCGGCCCGCAATTTCAATGGGCTCACATGAACGCCTGCGGCTTCACCATGATGTCGATGCTTTTCATCCTGGTGGCCCTGGCCGCGCTGGGTGCGGCGCTGGCGTCGCTGAGCCAGCGCCAGCAGATGGGTTCGGCCGGCGAGCTGGCGGCGGCCAAGGCCTACCAGGCGGCGTTTGCCGGGCTGGAGTCGGGCAGCTACGAGATCCTGCGCGCGGCCGGCCAGCCGGCCTGCTTTGCCACGCGCAGCTTCACGCTGCCGGACAAGCTCGCCGACTTCACCGTCACCCTCACCTGCACGCGCACGCCGTCCAGCGGTACCGTTAGCGACGATGGCCAGACACTGGCCTTCTACACACTGGTCGCGACGGCCTGCAACATCGCGGCCAGCGGCGCCTGCCCCAACGCCGGCACCGCTGAGCAGACCTATGCCGAGCGGCAACTGAGCCGGAGCCTGAGCAAATGAGCCGCTGGCTGACAGCGCTGCGTACGTGGCTGGCGACCGTCGCCCTGGCCCTGCCCACGCTGGCCGGCGCGGTGGCGTACACCTTTCCGGGCAGCATGCCGCCTGGCTGCAGCGGCAGCAACGGCACCTATACCTGCGTCGGCGGCACGAGCCTGGCCTATGGCGACACGGTCACGATCAGCGGCACCAAGCCCGCCACGATCACCGTCACCGGCAACTTCACGACCGACATCTCGCAGATCAACCAGAGCGGCAATGCCAGTGACCTGAACTTCGTCGTCAACGGCACGCTGACCTTGGGCTACCAGGCCCAGATCAAGGCCAACATCACGGCCACCAGCGTCAACGACGCGGGCGGCGGCGTGGTCATCACCGGCAACGTGACGGCCAATGGCGGCAACATCTCGCTGGCCTACCAGACCACCGTGTCGGGCAACGTCTCCACCAGCAGCACCGGCACCATCGCCACCGGCCAGAACGGCAGCATCGGCGGCAACGTGTCGGGCGGCACGGGCGCCATCAGCATCAGCGAGGGCGGTACGGTGGCCGGCAGCGTGACGGGCAGCGGCAGCATCACGCTCGTGCAGAACGCAGTCGTCTCCGGCAACCTGAGCGCGGGTTCTGGCACCGTGGATCTCGGCTTCCAGGCCAGGGTGAACGGTAACCTCGGCAGCACCGGCGCGATCACGACGGGCCAGAGTTCCTACGTCGGCGGCAACATCACCGGCGGCGCGGGCAATGTGTCGATCGGCTACGGCGCCAGCGTCGCGGGCACGCTCACCACCAGCAGCGGCACCATCAGCTTCGCGCAGGCCGCCACGGCCTCGGCCTGCGTCAAGTCCACCGGCAGCGCCAGTATCACGCTGGGCTATCAAAGCAATGTCAACAGCGTCTGCTGCGGCGGCATTTGCACCAGCAGCTGCGTCGTCAACAACAGCACTTACGCCATGCCCGCCACCTGCGCCGGCACGACGCCGACGCTGGTCTCAGGCACGCGCTACAGCTTCGAGTCGTACGACGTGCCGGGCTCCTACATCCGCCACAGCAACTACATCGGCTACATCGTGCCGGTGTCGGCCAGCAGTGACTCGCTGACGAGGAACGACAGCACCTTCATCGCCCGCCCCGGGATCACGAACCCGGCATGCTGGTCGTTCGAGTCGGTGAACCTCCCCGGCTACTACCTGCGCCACAACAACTTCGTCCTCAAGCTCAACACCTACAGCGCGGCGGCGCCGTACCCGGCGGACGCCACGTTCTGCCTGCGCAGCGGGCTTGCCAATGCATCGGCGATCAGCTTCGAGGCGACGAACTACGCGGCCTACTACCTGCAGCACAAGGTCGACACCAGCATGATCCTGGCGACCGTTGACGGCACCGCCGCCGTGAACGGCCGCGCCACGTTCTACCCACGCGCCGGCCTGGCGCCAGTGGTCGAGCACTTCGAGCTGTCGGTGCCGAGCGCCAGCCTGGCCTGCCAGGCGTCGACCCTGACGGTGACCGCTTGCGCCGACAGTTCCAGCCCGTGCACGAATCCCGTCACCAACTTCGCCGGCCAGACGGCGACGCTCGGCACTACGGCCGGCACGCTGGGCTCAAGCACCGTCACCTTCAATGCGAGCGGCACCGCGACGACGACGCTCGGCTACGCCGCCGCCAGCGCCGGCAGCACGGCGACGGTGACTTTGTCGGGCGAGACCACCTTGGCCACGTCAGGGCGCCGCTGCTGCCCCGACGGCGCGAGCTGCAGCGCCGCCAACAGTTGCTCCACCACGTTCAGCACCGCCGGCTTCATCATCGCCAACAGCGTGAACGGCGCCGCCACCACCGTGCCGACGCAGACTGCCGGTGCGTCGTCGGGCAGCTGGGTGCTGCGGGCGGTAAAGACGAACACAACGACCAAGGCCTGCGAAGCCGCGTTGACGGGCTCGACGACGGTGAACTGGGGCCTGCAGTGCAACGACCCCACGACCTGCTCCAGCGGCAACCGCATGACGCTGACCGGCAGCAGCGCGGTGGCGGTGGCCGGCAACGCCAACGGCAGCAGCGGCGCCAGCACTGCGGTGACGATGAGCTTCGATGCCAACGGCAACGCGCCGTTCAGCTTCAACTACGCGGACGTCGGCAAGGTCACGCTGCTCGCGAGCAAGGCTGCGGGCGGCACGCTGCTGGCGGCCTTGAGCGGCAGCAGCAACAGCTTCGTCGTCAAGCCGGCGGGCTTCGTGCTGTCGGCGATCCGCTGCACGAGCTACGCGGCCGGTTCCTGCGCCACCTCGGCCATCGCCAGCCCAGGCAACAACCCGGGCGCGTCCTCGGCCAGCGGCAGCGCCTTCATGCCGGCCGGCGCGCCGTTCTCGGCCACCGTGACGGCCGTGGATGCAAACGGCAACGCGACGCCGAACTACGGCCGCGAGACGGCAGCCGAAGGCGTGGCGCTCACCGCCGCGCTGGTGCAGCCGGCGGGTGGCAACGCGCCGGGCGTGAGCAACCCGAGCGCCTTCGGCGCCTTCAGCGGCGGCGTCGCGACCGGCACCACCTTCGCGTGGCCCGAGGTCGGCATCGTCACGCTGACCGCTGCGTTGGCCGACGGCAGCTACCTCGGCGCTGGCAACATCACCGGCACGGCCAGCGGCAACGTCGGCCGCTTCGTGCCGGCGTCGTTCGCGCTCTCGGCGGCGGTGGCCACGCATCGCAGCGGCGCGTCGTGCTCGCCAGCATCGACGTTCACCTACCTGGGTGAGGACTTCAGCCTCGGCTTCACGCTGACCGCGCGGAACGCCAGCGGTGCGACGACGCAGAACTACGCCGGCAGCTTTGCCCGCCTCGACTTGGCCGCCGCAGCCAACTTCAGGCTCGCCGGTGTCGACGGCGCCACGCAGTTCAAGACCGGCAACGCCAGCCTGACGCTGGGCACCAGCAGCAGCGCCGCCGGTTGGGTCAACGGCGTTGCTTCGGTCACGCTGCCGGCCAGGGTCCCGCGCACCACCACGCCCGTCGGCCCCTTCGACAGCGCCGACTTCGGCGTCGCACCGGTCGACCTCGACGGCGTGACGATGTTGTCGCTGGACCTCAACACCGACGGCATTGCCGGCGCCGACACCTTCAAGGTGGGCAGAATCCCTCTGCGCTTCGGGCGGTTGCGGCTTCAGAATGGCATGGGTGCAGCCAACCGGCAGCTCAACCTGCCGCTCGAAGCGCAGTTCTGGAACGGTACGGCCTACAACAGCAACGCTTTGGATTCCTGCACCCGCATCAGCGCCACCAACCTCAGTTTCGGCAACCTGCGCAAGACGCTGGTGGCGAGCGACGCGGCCATGGTCGGCACGTCGGTGACGGTGGCCAGCGGCAAGGGCAGCATCACGCTGGCCGCCCCCGCCCCCGGCCATGTCGGCAGCCTGGACGTGACCATTGCGCTGGACACGGCCACGCCGCCCACCGACCTCTCCTGCCTCAAGACGCAAGCCGGCTGGACGGCCACCAAGGCCGCCACAGCCGGCGCCAGCCAGACCGCCCTGCGCGGCCCCTGGTGTGGCAACGCCTTCAGTGACCCGGGTGCCCGCGCCACCTGGGGTGTCTACCGCGGTGCCGACGGCGTGCTCTACCAGCGGGAGAACTATTGATGATGAACCGAGACCCCTCGCCCAGTCTCGACTCGCTGCACGCGGGCGCGCCCGGTCTGGGACCGCGCTGCGGCGTGAGCCGCAACGCTTCTCCAGGCACACCGCGCCCACTGGGCGCGGTGTGTCCGGGCTCAGCCCCCGAGGGGACGGCGATGTTCGCGGCGTTGGGCCGCGAGCACATCGCCAGCGCGGGCCGGCTTGGGAGCGGCCCGGCGCTCGGCCCGCACGTTTCGGGTGAGCGCCACTGACATGCGTTGGCCTTGGCAACCCCGCAGCACCGGCCAGCGGCTGCTGGTGCGCCGCGTCGGCAGCCAGCACGCCTTCGTGCTGACCGACGGTGCGCCCGGCGACGAGCCGACGCGCCTGCTGCGCTGGGGCCTGCTGCCGGAGGCAAGACCCGTCCCCGCCGGCGAAACCATCGCGCTGTTGGACCCGGCGGACTACCAGATCCTCAAGGTCGACACGCCCAATGTGCCGCAGGAGGAACTCAAGGCCGCGGCACGCTGGCAGATCAAGGAGATGGTGGACGTGGACATCGCCGAGCTGACGCTGGATGTCATGCACGTGGGGGGTGATGTGGCCCGGGCGAACACGGCCAGCTCACACCAGCTCTTCGTCATCGCGGCGCGCAACAGCGCCATCAAGGCGCTGACCAGTGGTGCCGCGGCTTTCAGCGAGCACATCGGCGTCGTCGACATCTGGGAGACGGCACTGCGCAACCTGCTGGCCGCCCAGGCCCGCGCCGACGACCTCGCCGCGCGCGCCTGCGCCGCCGTCCTCATCGACGAGCAGCATTGCCTGCTCGTCGTCTGCGCCGGTGACGAGCTCTTCTACACGCGCCGCCTGGAGGGCGACCTCGCCCTGCTGGCCCGCGCCCGCGGCGTGCAGGTGGAGGCGGCCTCGGCCGATCTGCCGCTGGGCTTCGAGTACCAGCCCGGCGGCACCTTCGACAGCGGCAACACGCAGGAGTCGCCCCTCGTTGTCGAACTGCAGCGCTCCATCGACGTGTGGGAGCGCAGCTGGCCCGATCTGCCGTTGGCACGGCTTTACGTGCTGACCGCGGAGCACGGCGCCGAGGTGGCCTCGCTGATCCAGCGCGAGCTGGGCCAGCGCACGGTGGCGTTAGACCCAATGGCCGCCTTCGCCCCCGATGCACCGCCGCCCGAGGGCGACGCAGCGCAAGCATTGGCCGCCTGCCTGCCGCTGCTGGGCGCCGCACTGCGCACGGAGACGAGAAAACTCTGATGGCCCAGCAGATCAATCTCCTCACGCCCATCCTGCTGGCACCCAAGCGCTATTTCTCCGCCCTGACGCTGGTGCAGATGACCGGCTTGCTGCTGGTGGTCGGCCTTGCCGGGGCGCTGTGGCTGCAGCAGCGGGACCGCCGCGCCGAGGCCGAGCACCAGGCCTTGCTGGCCCAGTACGCCACCGAGCGCCAGCAGCTCACCGTGGCACGCGCCGGGCTGCCGGTGCCGCTGGACGGCGCCGCCGCGCAGCTACAGCTGCTGCCGCTGCAGACTGGCAACGCCGAGCGCCGCGCGCTGCTGCGGGCTCTCGGCGCCGAAGGCGGCGGCGCCAGGCCGGGGCAGCGCCATTCGGACCTGCTCGCACTCATCGCGCGCAGCCTGCCCGAGGCCGCCTGGCTGGGTGAGCTGCATTACTCGCCCGGCCGGGTCGAACTTGTCGGCGGCACCTTGAACACGGCCGTGCTGCGGCCTTGGCTGGGCCAGCTGGCCGGCCACCCGCTGCTGGCCGGCCAGGAGCTGTCGGCCCTGCGCGTGGAGCGCCTGGGCGCGCCCGGCACCACGGCGGGCAGCAACCCGCTGCTGTCGGCCAACGGCCCGGTGGCGCAGACGGGCGTGCCGGTGTGGGCGTTTCGTGTCGTCAGCGCGCCGGCCCATGCGGCAGCGGGAGGCACGCAATGAAGGCGTCCACGCCGATCAACCTCGCCCCGCTGCGCGCGCGCTGGGACCGCCAGGCCCGGCGCATCGACGCCCTCAGCCTGCGCGAGCGCGCCTTCATCTTCCTGTGCATCGCCGCCGTGCTGGCGGCGCTGTTCGACAGCCAGGTGCTGACCCCGCTGTCCGCCCGCGACAAGCAGCGCGCCGAGGCGCAGGCCCGGCAGGCGGCCGAGGTGACGCAGCTGCGCGAGCAGTTCGTGGCCGCCAGCAGCAATGTCAACGACCCGGCCGGCCAGCTGCGCAACCAGCTCGACGCCGCCCGGGCCGAGCGCCTGCGGCTGGAAGCCGAGTTGCGCAAGGCCGGTTCGGTCAGCGGCGGCGAGGGCCTGTCGGCCGTGTTGCAGCGCCTGCTGGCCCAGCAGCCCGGCCTGGTGCTGGAGCGGCTGGCGCTGCTGGACGACACGCCCGTGGCCATGCCCAGCGTCGTTGCAAGCGCTGCAAACGCCGCAAACGCCGCAAACGCATCCTCCCCGGCCGCCATGCTGCCCAGCATGCCGGGCATGAGCTGGCAAGGCGTCGAGCTGCAGGTGCTGGGTCGCTACGGCGACATCCAGCGCTATCTGCAGACGCTGGAGCGCGAGTTGCCCGGCCTGCGCTGGGGCGACATGCACCTGAGCGCTTCCGGCACCAACGAACCGCCGCGCCTGCGCGCGCAGCTCTTCCTGCTGAAGGTGCAGCCATGAGATGGATGGCCCTGCTGTTGCTGGCCGCGCTGTCGGCCGTGGTTCAAGCCCAGGACGCCGGCCGCGACCCCACCGCCTTGCCGATCACGCTGCGCAACGCCATCGCCGAGGCCGCGTCCGCGTCCGCGTCCGCGCCGGCGTCGGGTGCAGAGCCCGCGCGTGACGGCATCCGCCACGTCGTCTTCGCCAACGGGCGCGGCTATGTGGTGCAACGCGGCCGACGCTATGCCGTGGGCGAGCAGCTTGACGGCGCCCGCATCGAACGCGTCACCGAGCAGGCCGTCTGGCTGCGCGAGGCCGGCCAGGTGAGGCGCGAGCCGCTGTACAGCGGGGTCGAGAAGCGCCCGCCCGCTGCGCCTGCGTCGCCCAAGCCAGCCGCCAGGAATTCCAAGGAGAAGCAGCCATGAAGGCCCCGATCAACAGTCCTCCCCGTCTTTTGCTGCTGAGCGCGACCGTCGCCCTGCTTGTCGCCGGCCTGTCTGGCTGCGCCGACAAGCCCCTGCGCGTGGCCCAGCCCAGCCAGTCGCTGCGCGACGAGCTGCAGGCCCAGCGCAATGCAGCACCGGCGCCGCTGCCGGCCGCCTCGGCGCCTGAAGTGCAGGCCGTTCCGGTGCCTGCGCCGGTACCCGCCCTGCCCCACGAGCCGCGCTTCGATCTCATCGTCAACGGCGCCCCGGCGCGCGACGTCTTCTTGTCCCTGGTGACCGACACGCGCTACAGCATGCTCGTGCACCCGGCCGTGGCGGGCCAGCTGTCCGTCACGCTCAAGGGCGTCACGCTGCGCGAGTCGCTGGACGCCATCCGCGACGTCTACGGCTTCGACTATTCCATCGACGGCCGCCGCATCACCGTCTTCCCGCCCACGCTGCAGACGCGCGTCTTCACCATCAACGCACTGGCCCTGCAGCGCAGCGGCCGCAGCGAGGTGCGCGTCAGCTCCGGCGCCGCACCGGCCAGCAGCCAGGGGAGCGGCAATGGCAATGGCAACACAGCCACGCCCGGCAGCGCCGGCACCGTGCAGCAGCAGGAGAGCAGCCAGCTCAGCACCAAGGTCACCAGCGACTTCTGGGGCGAGACGGCCGTGGCGCTGAAGGCGCTGGTGGGCAACGGCGAGGGCCGCACGGTCATCACCAGCCCGCAGACCGGCACGATCGCCGTGCGTGCCATGCCCGACGAGCTGCGCCATGTCGAGACCTGGCTCAAGGCCACGCGCGTGGCCGTGGAGCGCCAGGTCATGCTGGAGGCCAAGATCGTCGAGGTGGAGCTGCGCGAGGGCTACCAGAGCGGCATCGACTGGTCGCGCATCGGTAACAACAGCGCCATCGGCCAGACCAGCGTCAACCCCTCCATCCCGACCGGCGTCAACAGCATCATCAACCCGCTCGTCAGCAACGCGCGCGGCCTGCCCACGCTGTCCAGCGGCACGCAAAGCCCGAGCTGGCCCGACCTGATTCCCGTCCCCTCGGCGGGTGGCGGCGCCTTGGGCCTGGCGCTGGCGCGCGGCGGCTTTCAGGCGCTGCTGAGCTTCATCGAGAGCCACGGCGACACGCAGATCCTGTCCAGCCCGCGCATCGCCACGCTGAACAACCAGAAGGCCGTGCTGAAGGTCGGCACCGACGACTACTTCATCACCGGCATCAGCGGCAGCAACAGCGGCAGCAACTCGAGCAACACCGGCACGAACGGCACGACCAACCAGATCCCGACGCTGATCCTGACGCCCTTCTTCAGCGGCATCGCGCTGGACGTGACGCCGCAGATCGACGCGGACATGGTGACGCTGCACATCCACCCTTCGGTGTCCAACGTGACCGAGAAGGTCAAGCAGGTCGACCTGGGTTCGGTCGGCAACTTCCGCCTGCCGCTGGCCAGCGCCAGCGTCAACGAAACGGACACGGTGGTGCGCATCCCTGACGGTCACATCGTCGCCATCGGCGGCCTGATGCAGATGGAAGCCACGCGGCGCGGCTCGGGTGTGCCGGGGGCCGACGGCAACCCGATCACCTCACTGCTGTTCGGCAACCGCGCCAACAACGGCCGCAAGCGCGAGCTGGTGGTGCTGATCAAGCCCAGCATCATCCGCACGGCCGAGGATTGGGAGCAGCACAACCGGCTGATCAGCGAGTCACTGGACGACACGGAAAGCCGGTCGAGGCGGGTGATCCGGCTGGATGGGCCCGACACCAAGCCGAAGTGAGCAAGCCACTGTTCGAGTTCCGGTTGCGCCCGCTGGAAGAAATTCAGCCCTGGGGCACAGCAGCAGATCCCAACCTGCATTGGTTTGGGCTGTCAGATGGCTGCTATTGGTTGAACGTGGGGCAGCACATGTTGCTGGAATACAGCCAGCAATTTCAGGATGAAGCAGGTGCGACTCGATATTGCGACTACCAAATCGTGCGCTTGCACGAGGACGTGCTGGACATGCTGCCGCATGTGCTGCGACCGGTGCCCCCGGAGTTGCGCGAGTTCATTGCGTTGAAGACCGAGTCGCAAGTAGGCTACTGGGACGCCTGGACATCGCTGGATGACCGGCTGATAGACGCTGAAACCCACTTCGACCTGCTGGACAACGCCGGGACGTGGCTCGGCGAGCGACGACTCGATTCGCTGTACCTCTCGCCATCGGCGCGCATCTGGATGTGGTCAGACGAGCAGGAGGTTCACATTCAGTGGGATAACCGCGACGTCCACTCGCACGGTGTCCCGGTGTGGTCGGCATCCTGCGGCAGCTTCTCGCTAAGTCGTGTGGACTTTGTGAATGAGGTCAAGGCGTTTCACTGGCGCTTCATGCAACAGATGGCGGAGCGTGTCGCCAGCATTCTGTCTAACGGCGCGCCGCCTGGTGTCCGAATAGACCGCTCTGCCCTCTGGCAGGATCAGCAGCGTCGTGCGAGCCTGTCCGAACAGAGTTTTCAGCCGCTCGCAGATGCCACACCCTGGCTCGTTGTCAGCGCAGCCGTGCGTCAACTTGAGGAGCTTCGCAAGGCAGCCCTAAGTTGATCGGTCGGCGTCATCAGCTGTAGGGCGGATATCGACCCACCCAACGGTTGCTGAATTCGGTGCTGTAGCTTGAGGCGAAGGCCCAGCCGGGAGTCCCGCCCGGCAGCGGGGTAACTTTCTTCTGCGGGGCCAGAAGAAAGTCACCAAAGAAGAGGCCCTGAATCCGCACCCCAGCGGCCTTGCGGGCTTGGCACTGGATCGCGCCCCGAAGCGACCCGCTGCGCTCTCGCTGCTGTCCCTGTGACGAGCACCAGACATCGCCCCTTCGTGCCGCTTAACGCCGGCTGCACGCCGGGCTCATCAACAAATACCAAATAGCCGCGTCGCCCGAGCGACGCTGTCTTTGGCTGTTCTCGTGAGCACGGCGTGCAGCCGCGCGTTAAGCGGGCTAACAGTGCGATGAATGGTGCTGGTGACAAGGACAGCAGCGAGAGCGCAGCGGGTCGCGTGTGGGCGCAATGACAGCGGCCGTTTTCGCACGCCGCTGGTGGCGACGTGGCACTCGAGTGCGGTTCAGGGCCTCTTCTTTGGTGACTTTCTTCTGGCCCCGCAGAAGAAAGTTACCCGCCCGCCGGGGCGGACTCCCGGCAACGCGGCAGCGAGTCGAAAGGCTCGTCACAAGAGCATCCGAACCGCACAGCCGGCTCCGACACAGCCTGGTGGAAGGCATAAAGGCAGGCGGGCAGCTGCTGCGCGGCAACCATGACGCCCACGACCCGACTTGCGCGGCGGAGTCAGCGCGGCTTGGCCTTTACCAGCCCGAGCGCCAGCGCGATGCCCACCAGCACGATGGCGCCGCCGCTCACCATCTGCGCCGTGACGACCTCGCCCAGAAAGAGCGCGCCCCACAGGATGGCGAACAGCGGGATCAGGAAGGTCACCGACACCGCATTGGTCGGCCCGACACGGCTCATGAGGCGGAAGTACAGGACGTAGGCAAGCGCCGTGCACAAGGCCGCCAGCGCCAGCACCGCGCCCCAGGCCCTCGCGCCCGGCGGGGAGGCCGGCCAGAGCCAGGCAGCCGGCAGCGCCAGCATCAACGCGGCGGCGAACTGGCTGCCGGTGGCAACGGCCAATGGCGACGCGCCGTTCAGAAAGCACTTGGTCGCGTTGGCCGCCAAGCCGTAGCAGAGCGTCGCGCCCAGGCAGGCCACCACGGCGAGCAGGCCGCTGTGATCGGCGCCGGGTTTGAAGCTGGCCTTGTCCCAGGCCAGGAAGGCCACGCCGGCAAAGCCGATGACGAGGCCGAGCACGCGCAGCTTCGTCAGCCCCTGGCGCAGCCAGACGAAGGCGACGACGGCCGTCCATAACGGCGTGGTTGCGTTGACGATGCTGGACAAGCCGGCCGTGATGGACAAGGCCGCGAACGAGAACAGCGCGAAGGGGATGGCGCTGTTCAGCGCGCCGACGATCAGCAGCCCCCGCCAGTGCGTGCGCAGCTCGGCCATCTGCCCGCGTGAGGCCAGCAGCGGGATCAGCATGGCGCTCGCCAGGCCCACGCGCACGGCGGCCAGCGCGATCGGGCCGAACTCGGGGGCGCCCACGCGCATGAACAGGAAGGAAGCGCCCCAGAGCGCGGCCAGCAGCACCAACTCGCCGATGTCGAAAGGCTTCATGCGGCGGCTTCTTCCAGGCTCAGCAGCGCCTTCTTGCGTTCGAGCCCGCCGGCATAGCCAGTTAGCGAACCATCGGCGCCCACCACGCGGTGGCAGGGCACCAACACCGAGATCGGGTTGCGACCGACGGCCGCGCCGAGTGCTCGCGCGGCGCTGGCGCGGCCCAGCCGCCCGGCGAGCGCGCCGTAGGTCGACGGCTGCCCAGGCGCTATGGCGAGCAGGGCCTGCCAGACCTCACGCTGGAAGCTGGTGCCGGCCGGGTCCAGCGGCGGCAGCGTGAAAGGCTTGCCGCTGAAATAGGCCGTCAGCGCCGCTGCGGTGGCCGAGAGCACCGGGTCGCTGCCATCGTCATCGGGCACGGCCAACGCGCCGGGGTGATGCTTCTGATCGTCGAACCACAGGCCCGACAGGCCGGCGGCGCTGCGGGCGGCGGTCAGCGGGCCCAGCGGCGTGTCGATACGGCGTTGCAGGATGTGGTGCTTCATGAATGTCTCCAGAGGTGCAGGACGGCGTAGCTGCGGAAGGGACGGTAGCGCTCCGCCGCTTCGAGGTAAGCCTTGGGTGCTAGCAAGCTGCCTGAGCCACTGAGCGCCTTGCGCAGCACGACGTCGCCGGGCGGGAACGCATCGGGCCAGCTCCAGCCGCGCATCAGCATGTAGCCGGCGGTCCAGGGGCCGATGCCGGGGATGGTGGTGAGTTCCTCGGCGGCCGCTTCGGCGCTGCCCTCGCGGCGCGCAAAGGCCAGCCTGGGCCAGCCCTGCGCCAGCGCGATGAGGCTGTCGGCGCGGCGACCGATGATGCCGAGCGAGGCGATGTCGTCGCGCGTGGCGGCGGCGATGCGCTCGGGCGTCGGGAACAGTCGGCCGCAGCCTTCGGGCGCCTCGTCGAGCACCTCGCCGAAGCGCTCGACGAAGCGGCCGGCGAGCGTCCGTGCAGCGGCCACCGTGACCTGCTGGCCCAGCACCGCACGCACGGTCAGCTCGAAGCGGTCCAGGCAGCCCGGCAGGCGCTGGCCCGGCACGCCGGTCTCGCCCAAGGCGGTGGCGATGGCGTCGGGGTCGGCGTCCAGGTCCAGCCAGCGGCGCAGCAGCGGCAGCAGCGAGCCGACGGTGGGCCACAGCGCGGGCGACAGCTCCACGCCGACCTCGCCCGGCTTGGCGAAGCTGACGCGCAGCCACCCGGCATGGCGCTGGCCGGCGTGCGTCACCGCCAGCGAGCGAGTCACGGCGCCCTCCTCCACTTTCTCGACGCCGGCAACGGCCCGTGGCGCGAGGAAGGCGAGCACGCCAGCAACGTCGTACGGCTGGCGATAAGTCAGCCGCAGCCGCGACACTGGCGTGTTGCTGCCGCCTTCGCGACGCAGGGCCGTCGGCTGCAATCGGTAGTGCTCGATGAAGGCCGCGTTGAAGCGGCGCAGGCTCGCGAAGCCGGCCGCGTAGGCCACCTCCTGAACTGGCAGCGTGCTGTCCGTCAGCAGCGCCTTGGCCAGCAGCAGCCGGCGCGTCTGCAGGTATTGCAGCGGCGACACGCCATGCTCCGTCTGGAAGATGCGGCGCAAGTGGCGGCTCGTGATGCCGAGGTGAGCGGCCAGGCCCTCGACGCTGGCCTCGGCGTCGTCACAGGCGTCCAGCCAGGCGGCGGCCTGCTGGGCCAGCGTGCGCGAGGCGTCCATCGTCGTCCACGGCAGCGCGCGCGGCGCCAGTTCGGGCCGGCACTTCATGCAGGGGCGAAAGCGCTCAGCCTCTGCCTGCGCCGCCGTCGAGAAAAAGCGGCAGTTCTCGCGCCGGGGCAGGCGCACGCGGCAGACGGGCCGGCAGTAGATGCCGGTGGACGTGACGCCGACGTAGAGCCGGCCGTCGAAGCGCGCGTCGTGCGATTGCAGGACGGCATAGGCGGCGTCGGGCGGAAGGGTTTCGGACAACATGCAGCCAGTCTAGGTGGCGGCGTCCGGTGCGGCTGGCCGTATCCGGACATGCCCCTGGCGGCGGCGTCACTCGGCGAACGGCGCTTGCGGGGGGCTCGTGCTGAGACGGGCCACCACCCTCACATCGCCTTGAACAAGTGAACGTAGGCCCGGCTGACCGGCAGTTCGTTGCCCTTGCCGCGGATGCGCACGAAGAGCCGGCTCTGCTCGTCGCGGCGCGTGCCTGCGAGATGGTCGAGGTTGATGATGGTGGAGCGGTGCACCTGCCAGAACCGGTCCGGGTCGAGCTGGCCGGCCAGCTCGAAGATGGGCGTGCGGATCAGGTGCTCGGCCGTGGCCGTCTGCACGATGGTGTATTTGTCGTCGGCGTGGAAGAACAGCACCTCGTCAACCGGCACCTGGTGCGTCAGCTCACCCTGGGCGGCGCGGATGTAGCGCAGCCGCGTGGGCGCCGCCGTGCCGGCCGCCGGCAGCAGGCGCTTGAGCGTCTCGGCCAGCGCGCCGTCGCCACCGGCCGGCGGTTCAGCGCGCAGCCGCTCGACGCAACGGGCCAGGCGGTCGGCCTTCAGCGGCTTGAGCAGGTAGTCCACGGCACGGGCCTCGAAGGCGTCGACGGCGTACTGGTCGTAGGCCGTCACGAAGACGACGCGCGTCGCGCCTTCGATGCCCTGGGCCACTTCCAGCCCGGTGAGGCCGGGCATCTGGATGTCGAGGAAGGCGATGTCGGGCTCAAGCTCCGCGATTGCCTCGGCGGCCTCGATGCCGTGAGCAGCGATCTTGACGATCTGCAGCTCCGGCCAGGCCTGCGCCAGTTGGGACTTGAGGTACTGGGCCAGATGGGCTTCGTCGTCGGCGATCAGGGCGGTGGTCATGGCTTCAACAGAGGCAAGGGAATCTTGATGTGCGAGCGGGTGCCGCCGCCTTCGCGCGGCAGCAGTTCCAACATCGCGGCGGGGCCCCAGCGGGCGGTCAGGCGGGCGCGGATGTTGTCGAGGGCCAGGCCATTGCCGCCACGCCGCTTCGGCGCATCCAGCCCCTGGCCGTCGTCCCCGACGTCAATGCAGAGCTGCTGGCCCTCGCGCCGCGCGCTGACGGTGATCTCGCCGCCGCCGATCTTGGGCTCCAGGCCGTGGTGGATGGCGTTCTCCACCAGCGGCTGCAGCAGCAGCGGCGGCAGCTCAAAGCCGGCCAGCTCGGCGGGCAAGCTCAGGCTCACCCGCAGCCGCTCGCCCATGCGCAATTGCATCAGGCCAAGGTAGGCCTCCAGCAGGGCGAACTCCTGCGCCAGCGTCGTCGAGTCGCCACGGAGCTGGCCGAGGCTGGCACGCAGGTAGTCGGTGAAGCGTTCCAGCATCAGCTTGGCCCGGTCGGGGTCGAAGTCGATGAGGCTCTGCACGTTGGCCAGCGTGTTGAACAGGAAGTGCGGCTCGATCTGGCCCTGCAGCAGCCGCAGCTGGGCCTCGGTGATGCGGGCCTGCAAGGCCTCCTGCTTCCAGCGCGCCCGGTAGCGCAGGCCGACGATGACGGAGATGACCGCCGAGATGCCCAGGAACTCGCCCCAGAAACCCGGCTGGGACAGTGCCTTGTTCCAGCCCTGCGTCAGCCAAACGCGATCGACCGCCGCCAGGCCGATGACGACGCCGACGGCCGAACAGAAAATCGACAGCATCGAATAGAAGAAACCGGCCCGCCAGTCTCGCCAGCGGACGATTGCATCCAGCCAGCGCTGCGGCGCGAACCTCTCGAAGCCGCGGAAGACGAAGAAGAAGCAGACCGTCACGCAGGCGCTCACGAGCAGGTGGCCTGGCAATTCCTTTGCCCACCAAAAGCCCGATCCCAGCCTGCCGTTCTGCAGGCCGTGGATGGTGGCGAAGAACAAGCCGAAGAAGACGAACCAGATGAAATAGATCAGCAGCCGGATGCGCAGCCTGTCCGGGCGGTGCTTCATCAGCACGCGCTGGTTGCGCAGGGCCTGGGTGAATTCCTCGGTGAAGCTCATGGGGCGCGAGTGTAGGAAGCCTCGGCGGCATGCCACTTGCATGAGTGACGGATCGACAGCCGGCGCGATGGCTCGCCAGATAGGCGGTGCCTACAATCCGCCGCGATTTCAAACTCAGCTTCAAAGGCAGTCCATGCAGGTTCACGCTTCCATCTTCAAGGCTTATGACATCCGTGGCGTCGTTGGCCAGACCTTGAACGAGGAGCTCGCAGAGCACCTGGGTCGCGCCTTCGGCACCGAGGCCAAGGCACTCGGCGAAAAGGCCGTGGCGGTCGGCCGTGACGGCCGCCTATCGGGCCCCGGCCTTGTCGCCGCACTGGTGCGCGGCCTGCGCTCCACCGGGCTGGATGTCGTCGACATCGGCGCCGTGACCACGCCCATGCTCTATTACGTCGCCGCCACGCGGGCCAAGCACGGCTGCAGCTCCGGCATCATGGTCACGGGCAGCCACAACCCCAAGGACTACAACGGCTTCAAGATGGTGCTCAAGGGCGCCGCCGTCTACGGTGACCAGATCCAAGCGCTGCGCCAGCGCATCGAGACCGAGGACTACGCCAAGGGCCGCGGCCGTGGCGCCAAGATGGACATCGTGCCGGAGTACGCCGCCCGCGTCGTCAACGACTGCAAGCTGGCCCGGCCGATGAAGATCGTCGTCGACAGCGGCAACGGCATCCCCGGCGCCTCGGCTCCGGCCATCCTGCGCGCGCTGGGCTGCGAGGTCATCGACATCTTCTCCAAGGTCGACGGCGATTTCCCCAACCACCACCCGGACCCGAGCCGCCCCGAGAACCTGGAAGACCTGAAGCGCGTTGTGCATGCCACCGGTGCCGAGCTGGGCCTGGCCTTCGACGGCGACGGCGACCGCCTGGGCATCGTCACCAAGGACGGCGAAATGATCATGCCGGACCGCCAGATCATGCTGATCGCGGCCGACATCCTGAAGCGCAACAAGGGCGCGCAGATCATCTTCGACGTCAAGTGCACGCAGCGCCTGGCACCGTGGATCAAGAAGCACGGCGGCAAGCCGCTGATGTGGATGACCGGCCACTCGCTGGCCAAGGCCAAGCTGAAGGAAACCGGCGCGCCGCTGGCCGGCGAACTGTCGGGCCACATCTTCTTTGCCGAGCGCTGGTACGGCTTCGACGACGCGATGTACAC